>NZ_SNUY01000013.1:45381-65132 GCF_004376175.1 Halalkalibacterium halodurans
TAGAAAATCAGTTGACTACACTTCCATTAATGGTAATGAAAGTAAAATAATTTCAGACAAAAAAATGTACCTTCGCCCCACTCAAAATCGCACCTAAAAAAGGGTAGACTTCTCCCTTGGACCATAGACAATTTTTTGAAAAAGGTTTGATTGGGGTTAAATTAGCTAGCTATCGGCAAGGAAAGCTGTTCCACTTGGATTTCCTGTAATTTCCTTATAGCTTCAACATGATTTCCAGGTAAGACCGTATCTCGTATGTGTTTGATCATCCGTTGAATGAGTCGAAACAAATCTCTCATGATGAAGAAAGATTGGACTCTCTTGGTGGTCTTTACTGGCACCTTTTTATGTCGCATCACAGAATCGAGCTGATTCGATTCATGTGCAAAAGATAGCTCCACTTGCTTACGAAAGTTTAACATCCGTTCTTGAAGCTCTGACCCTTGTGGAACTGGACCATAGAAGAATGGGTTTTCTTCAAAGGTGAAACCGAATTGCTTATTACAAGTAGCCTGTAATGGACAGGACATACATTTGGTTTCGTCACCATGAAACCAAGACGTATAGGTTTCCTTCTCAAATCCATCCCATAGGAGTTCATGGCCAGCTTCACATTCAGGCTTTCCTTCTGATGAACAAGTTTCAGGGATGACCGTATTCTTTTTGAAATCTGTTACGACGGCCACATCATGTTTATGTAAAGATTCTATCTGGTGTTCGGCACTGAAATAGCCTAAATCTGCCACAAGATACTCTACCTTCAAATCACCGATTTCTTTTAGTTTTTCAACCAACGGAAGAAGAACATCGACATCGTGAGTATCTGGTGGAAGAATAATAGACAAGAGAACAACAGGACCCGAGGGTGCGGGGCAAACAATCGAATGTTTTCGATAGCCAATAAAAAATTTATTCTGATTGGCTTTATTCCGCTGAACGCCTACTTTGGCATCGGGATCCGAATACGTTTTGTCGCATTCACATGTCTCTTTATCTTCACAAGCACAACGTTTCTTTTTATAGCCATTCACGTGAGCAAAGACGGGTCTAGAATCAATTCCCGCAAGAGTTGGTTCTAAAAAACCATCCAGTTTCAGGGCCTGACCAATGAAATCGAATAAGATTTTATAAAAGTGCTCGGGTGTCAGAGTATGACGAAAATGAGTCAAGCTCGAATGAACAGGAACATCCTTTATGTTTGGAGTGCCGATGAAGTTGCGCCATGCCTGATTCTTAGGGTCCTTCAGCTGTCTGCAGAGCTCTCTAAAAGACGTGATCTCAGGCCGTGTAAAGTACAAATAATGCATACGAAAATACGTCCTAGCATCAATAGGCGGGCGACCACCGCCTTTATATAATGGTTTCATTTTTTCCAAGACAATAGAATCATCAACATGATCAATATAATCTATCAATTCCACATCGAAACCGAGTGTGTTATAGTAGTGGTAAGGAAGCAGTTCTAGCTGCATATCCATGAAAATGCACCTCGCAAATTGGTATTTTTGGTTGATTCGTTACTTCCATTTTACCATTTTTCGCTAAGGTGCATTTTTATTTTTTTTCGGATTTTATGGCTTTTTGAACAAGCTCTTTAAACGAAATAAAAACAAACTTCAATCCCAATTTAAAAATTGGTCTATCTCATGAAAGAATCACGTCGGATGGAGGACTGATTCTTTATAAAGAGTCTGCACATAAAATCGGTTATTTTCAATCTCTTCATAACACCCTTCATATTCAAGATGAGCGTCATTTACCGGACCATACCTGCCCATCTGTTGTTGAACAACTAGTCTTTCAACATCTAGCAGGGTACCATCGTGATTACGCTGCGAAACGTCTTGTGGACGATCCGGTCTTTACTCAGGTTACAGAAAAGGATTACTTGGCTAGCCAACCAACTGTGTCACGAACATATGGGGCTTTTACACCCGAAAACATCGACCAAATGAATGATTTCCTCCTGCAATCAAGTATCGACACTCACAAACGATTAGATCAACATCAGCTCACCATCGATGTCGATTCCACGTATTTCCAAACCTATGGAAATCAGGAAAATAGCGCGTTTAATACCCATTACAAGACAACTGGATTTCACCCTTTAATGGCGTTCGATTGTATGACAGGCATGTGTCTTTCTGCGGTCAATCGCCCTGGTGAACAATATACATCCAAAGGGGCGGAAGACATGGTAAGCGACATCATTGACAGCTACTTGAATCAACTTCCGCATATGGATATACTCGTTCGCGGCGATAGTGGATTTGCCATTCCATCCCTGTATGAAACATGCGAAGACAAAGAAGTGAGTTACGTCATTCGTTTAAAAGCCAATGCCAAGCTTCACGCTATGGCAGAGGAAATCAGCCCCGCTCCCTCTTTTTCCTCTGAATCCGAGGAGGTTCATTATGATGAGTTTGATTATCAGGCAGGCTCCTGGGATCGTCCAAGAAGAGTAGTCGTTCGGTATGAAAGACAAGCAACCGAACTTCTCTTTACCCATACTTTTATCGTAACAGACCTAACTGCTGACCCAAAAACGGTCTTCCGTCTTTACAAAAAACGCGGAGAAATGGAACTGTTTATTAAGGAAGCCAAAAATGATTTCGGTTGTAAATATACTAGCAGCCATGATTATACGGCCAACTGCGCAAGAATGATGACGGCCCTTGTTGCGTATAACTTGCATATCGCTACGAAAAACCTGTTCTTTTCTCCTGCCATCAAATCGTACCGAATGGGAACGTTTAGAAGCTTGATGATCAAAATAGGAGCGAAACTGACAAAATCTGGTCGATATCTTCATTTGAAGCTATCGAAATCCTTTGTCTACCAAGAGGAATTCTTCAAGACGCTCCGGATGATCCAATCCTAACATCCTATGACATCCTAAATTTTTGAAATTGCGTTACGTACAAAGGGATAAGTCTGCCTTTTTTCCATTCAAACGGTCATCTAAGAAGCGTTCTATAAGTCAAAAGATTCATTTCCGCCCTATATCCAAGTCAAAAACGCAATACATTCTTTAGAAGTAGTTGATTTCTACACATTGAGGTAGCTTTCATTCGATTGTGATGGTCTTATGAATAATCTAGGAGATTTCCTTTTTACTTAGCAAATTTTCAGAGATCATGCTTTTATCGACTAAATTGATAAGGTACATATTAAACGTCGGAAGGTATTCCGATAGAATCATATAATCTTTATCAAATACATGGACATCCGTGTACTCTAGTCCCAGCTCACTCATCTCACGCGACGCGTGTAATAACGCTTGATCTGTCACGCCGATCATCGTTTGGTCATTACTTGAAATAATCTGTCCTTCATCATTTACGATTAAAATTTTATTTCCTTCTGTCGTGTACCCTTCGTAAAACTCTCGCAATTGCCTCTCACGTATCGAAATGTAAACAATTCCGTACCGATTTTCTGTCGACCGTTCCAACAACACTTTGGCGGCAACAATCATCGGTTCCCCGTTCTCACTTGTAGATTGGATCAGCAGCTGGTTGGGGGATTGCAACGCTTCCGTTGTCACAGCATGATGTTGTAGTTCGTCCCAAGTAACCGGCCAATTAGAGTAATTCATATTAAACAGCCTGCTGTTTTTTCCAATGACAATCATATTGGCCCCATAAGAGGCTACCTCCGTATAAACTGACTCCATTTGCTTCGTCATTTCATAGTATAATTTGGCCGTCTCGATAGAGTTTAATTGCTCCTCCATTAACACTCGTTTGATCGTTCCGTTCGTCTGCATACTGTTGACCGTGTTCACTACAGCATAGCTGTAAGCCTCCAGCCTTGACTTCATCTGATTTAATACTTTTGTATTCGTAATCGTAAACGTATCCATAAACAGATTTTGCGATACTTGAATCGTGCTATACGAAATGACGATCGACACCGAGATAATGCTAACGACCATAACGAGAAACACTTTAAAAAACAAATCATTCGTTTGAATGATTCGATAAAATTTTCTAATGATGGGTCTCATGATGTTCAGCATTCTCCCTTCGGTAGCGACTTGGAGGCATTCCAGTTCGCTTTTTAAACACCTTGCAAAAATAGCTATGATCCGAGTAACCGACCAACGCATAGATTTCTGATATTGGAATCGTGCTCGATTTCAGCCACTCTTGCGCCTTTCGAATTCTGACTTTATTTAAATATTCACTAAAACCCTCATCGTGATGTTGACGAAAATAAGCCGAGAGATAAGAAGGATTAAAATGAAAATAGTTGGCCAATTGTGATAGACTCAAAGGCTCCGAATGATGTTCTTCGATGTACGCTAACATTTTTTGAATATTGGAAGAACCTTCATTTGAGTAGACTGAAATAATCTGTTTGGTTACCTCTAAAAACTGATAAAAGCAATCGGTGGCTTCCCGCACATTTTTGGCAGCATTAATCGTCGCAAAATAGTGATATTTTTCTCGTTCTAGTTCTTTCACGTCATATTTTAAATTGCCCATGAGCACGATCATGTTAAAGATAATATTTCCTAGAAACGCTTTACATTCAGTGCTCGATTGGGTGTACCTCGTCGACATATACTCAACATAGTCTAGTAAATATTGAAAGCCTATCACAAACTTTCGCCCTTTACACAACTCAATAAAATGATTTAAATCAAACGTTTTGACCCCCTCGTTCGTCTTGGGCAACTCATCGTAAATAAGTAGTGGGGTGTCCGGCAAATAAAACGAATACTGTTTCAACAACGGTATATCACGCTCATACACTTCTTTCGCTCCGTAAATGGATGAAAAAGGAGAACTTACTAACAAGGCATGGCCATCTCGTCCTTTTAGGAAATCGTCCGGAGCTTGCTTCATGGAAGATGACACGTCTCCTTCTAATGAAAGCAAAAGAACAGCATCACCTTCTTTTTCTATACTACAAACAACATCAATTCCTGTAATCGCTTGCTCTCGTTCATCCAAACGTTGTTTCCTCCTGTGAACGTCTTGTTCTTCTATAGGGGTTATGACAGCTAAACGATATGGACCTTTAGGGAAGCGCCTCTCTCCCGTATCATCTTGACTTAATGGTGCATGTCCATCGAGTATTTTTTCGAATTGGTCCGAAATGGAAGAGACTGCCCTACTAGGAGAATCTACTTTCGCAAGTGCCGGGATCTTCCCTCTAACCTCACTCAACGTTTTTAATAGATCTTTCTCATTTAGTCGGGGCTTTAAAAAATAATCTGCCACACCGCTATGAAAGGTGGACCGCACATACTCGAATTTTTCAAAGCTACTTAATACAATGATCTCAACTTCCGGAAAATCACGTTTAACCCTTTTGACCAAATCGATCCCGTCCATGACAGGCATGACAATATCGGTCATGACGATATGCGGCTCGTTCTTAGAAATGAGTTCAAGTGCTTCCTTTCCATTAGCCGCTTCGCCAACGATTTGAAACCCTTCTTTCTCCCAATCGAAAAAATTAATGATTCCCTGTCGAATGAGTTTTTCGTCATCTACTATTAATACATTGCACCATTCTTTCATCCCATTTCCCCCTTTTTACAAATAAGAACAACTAGGTTGCAGTCACTATATTTTAGCTGTGTCCCCATAACATTATGTTTATGTTTTCAGAAATGTAGGACGATTTTTTATCTTTATCTTATCACATGCTTTTTTTGGGTAACTGCTTTTGCAAAGGTACTTCTAGTCATAAAATCAAAAAAATACTAACGATTTTAGCCGTTAGTATTTTTCGCCTGATCTTATGTTATTTCTCTGGTACCTCTTGATAATCAATCCAAACGTCTCCTTGATCCGCTGAACGCACACAATGTTCGACCCAGCGAACGCCTTCGAGACCAGCATGAATATCAGGATAAACAAGCTGATTTAACGTCTTTCACTGCCTCGAGCAGTAAATCAACAATATGCACGGCCCGTACGTGATCCGCTATTCCTTCCCGCTCTATGCCTAGCTTCATTTGTAGTAAACAGCCTGGATTCGCGGTTACAATCGTCGTGGCTCCTGTTCCCTTCACTTCTTTCATTTTGGAATCAAGTATGTTCATCGACATGTCCGACTCAACAATGTTATAAATCCCGGCAGAACCACAGCAGCTATCTGCATTGTTCATTTCACGGTATTCGGTATTCTTAATCGCTTCAAGTAGCGTTCGAGGTTCAGAAGATGTGTTCATCACATTTCGCAAATGGCAGGAATCTTGATAAGAAATTACTTGATACGGTAAAGTGAGCTCATATTTTTCATGAAAATCTAATTCAACCAAAACGCTTGAAATGTCTTTTAGCTTATCAGAAAATCGACGGGCTCGGTCGATCCATTCAGGCTCATCTTGCAAAAGGTGACCATAATCCATTAAGAAAGCGCCACAGCCTCCCGCATTCGTAATAATATAATCAGCGTCTAGTTCCTCAAAAGCAAGGATGTTGCGCTTAGCCAGCTCCTTTGCTCCACCCTTTTCCCCGCTATGACCATGGAGAGCACCACAACAAGCTTGTTCTGGGGGAATGACAATGTCACAGCCTGCTAACTGCAATAATTTCATCGTTGCATCATTCGTTTTCATAAACATGGTGTCCATTAAACAACCTGAAAAAAACGCAACCCGCTTTTTGGCTGTTTCGTTCGCCGCAAGAAAAGTCGGCCGTTTTTTCATTTCTCGCAGCCGCGGAACAGGTGGCAACACCTTCTCCATTGTGGAAAGAGTATTTGGCAATATCTTCAGCATGCCACTTTTGCGCGCGATCTTTTGTAAACCGGATCGTTGATACAAACCTAACATCCCGGTTAAGAGCTGCATTCGATGTTGGTGAGGAAATAGCCCACTAAATACAGCCTTGCGAACGGTTCGCACAGGAAGGGACTGTTTTTTGTTTTGCTGAATAATATCGCGGGCTTCCTCAAGCAAATGGCCGTAATTGACACCAGATGGACAAACAGGCTCACAAGCCCTACAGCCAAGACACAAATTCAGTGAACGCTCTACGTCCTCATCTGGTTCAATGACACCATCGACGACGGCTTTCATGACCGCAAGTCTTCCTCTTGGCGAGTGTGATTCCTTAAAGCCTGATTCGATATACGTTGGACAGCTTGGGAGACAAAACCCACAGCGCATACAATTTAATAATTCATCCTGACTCATCCGCTCTTGAAATTGCCGCTGAATGGTTTCTCTTTCTTGTACAGTCCTCACCGTGAAACCACCACCCGTTTTCTACAATCCTTCGCAAACACTTTTCCAGGATTCATAATGTGATTTGGGTCGAGCGCTTCTTTAATCGCCTTCATCGCTGCCATTCCAGCCTCACCAAGTTTTCGTTCGAGATAAGGCGCCTTCATCACCCCTACTCCATGTTCGCCAGTAATGGTTCCGCCAAGCGCAATCGCCTTTTCGAAAATTTCCGCGAACGCTTTTTCTACTCTCTCTATTTCTTCATGATTGCGAATATCGGTTAAACAAGTAGGATGGAGATTACCGTCCCCAGCATGACCGAACGTGCAAATCGTAAGCTCGTATTTTTCTGCAATTTCGTTAATCACTTTTACCATGTTCGCAATCTCGGAACGCGGTACCGTCGCATCCTCTAAAATCGTTGTTGGCTTTAACCGAGCGAGAGCGGAAAGGGCGCTTCGTCTCGCGGTTCTCAAGGCCTCTGCCTCATCCTCAGACTCAGCGATCTGAACTGAAATCGCTTGCCCTTGTTCACATAATGCATGCATTTTCTCCATCTCTCGTTTTACGACTTCACTTGGGCCATCCTGCTCAATGAGAAGAACCGCTTGAACATCGGTCGGTAGCCCGATCTGAGCGTGTGCTTCCACCACTTTTAACGTCGGTTGATCTAAAAACTCAAGTGTCGTAGGAATCACTTTGTTTGCAATAATACTGGAGACCGTTTGTGCTGCTGCTTCAATGTCTTGATAGAGCGCAAGCATAGTCTGCTTAGACTCTGGTTTTGGAATTAGCTTACATGTTGCTTCTGTTACAATCCCTAGCGTTCCTTCCGATCCAACCATCAACCGTGTGAGATCATAACCTGCAACATCCTTCGCAAGCTTTCCTCCTGTGCGGATCACTTCGCCATTGGCTAAAACGACCTCTAAGGCAAGGACATAGTCTCCAGTTACTCCATATTTCAATCCACGTAAACCACCAGAATTTTCGTTGATATTTCCGCCCATGGTTGAAATCTTGAGAGAGCTTGGATCTGGTGGATAAAACAGACCTTTTTCCTCCACAGCTCGAATCATGTCTAACGTGATAACCCCAGGTTGAACCGTTACGGTTAAATTCTCTTCATCAATTTCTAAAATAGAATTCATATGTTTAAAAAGAAGGACGATCCCTCCCTCCGTCGGGCAAGTGCCCGCACAAAGGTTTGTGCCTGATCCTCGAGGGACAATGGGGATGTTGTATTCGTTACAAATCTTTACGATTTCAGCCACTTCCTTCGTATTTCTTGGGGAAACGACCGCATCAGGCAGCGCTTGAAACTGCGGGGTCGCATCGTAAGAATAGACGAGCCTCTCCACATGAGAATCTTCCACGTTTTCTAATCCGACGATCTTGATCAGTTTTTCCTTGACTTCATTTGCTAACAAATAAATCCTCCTCCTATCGCCTTAGTCGTAGGCTTACTCTCCATTATTAAGGAACAGGAGGAGAGATACTATGGATACATCACCAAAAATAATCCGCTTCCACTTTAATTTTTTAGATTATCTTCTAAAAAGAATAAGCTTAGATACAGGGTCGTTAAGTCGTGAAAATCACGAGGGTTTAACCCCGTCTTGTCTTCCACTTTTTTCAGTCGATAGTGAAGCGTATTAATATGGATATGAAGGGTTTCGGCTGTCTCTTTGAACGATTGATTACGCGCAATAAATGTTTTTAACGTTTCAAGTAAATCCTCATCTTTCATGATCGGTTCAAGGGTTCGTTGGACGAAATCTACCCGAGTTTGTTTTTTGACATCTTGTAAACACATGTCTAGGCGAAGGTCTTCTTCAAAGACAATGGATTGAGTACGCACCGCCACCGCCAAGGCACGTTCAGCCTGCTCAAAAGAACGATACAGCTCTTGTGGACAAACGCTTTGACCCACTCCAAAAGAAAGGGAGTGTCTGTACTTATTTTGAATGTATTTTTGGATTTGTTGAATCGAATGGACCGCACGTTCTTTTCCCTCCGCTTTGTTCGCTAGCAGCATCACAAACCGATCATTTCCCCAACGAACGAGAAGGTCATCCTTTTGCCGAGTGAACGTTTGGCTAACATCTATCCACCACTCCCGTTGAATCCGTTCCCTATTGTGTTGACCATAATAGCCAATGATCACTTGCCTAGAAACCGTTAAATCAATATGTAACATCTTCGCTTGATTGATAAAGCTACGTGTCCATTCCTTTTGCTGCACCCAATCAAAAACGAAGGCTTCCAGCGTGCGCGCATGCCATTCTAGCTGCTCTGCATAATATTTCTCCTTAATGAGCAATTCGGTCATTTTCCTCAATAGCTCTCCGTAGGCAGAAACTTTCGAAGGGTCGCCCGTGATTCCGATTACGCCTACCACTTGATCCTGAAAGAAAATAGGGAGATTGATCCCTGCTTTCACACCAGTTAATTTGCTTTCATCATCTTGTGTAATAATCAATCGGCGTCGCTCGTTGTACGAAATGAGAGCTCCCTCGTGAAAGGAGCCCATTCGCTCTTTGTCCGTGCTTGCAATAATCGTTCCACTTGGATCAACCACGATCAAATCTTCATCAAGCAGCTTTCGCACCTCTGAAATAATCGTATGCGCTAATGAAGGTCGAATCATTATGGATACGCCCCCTTTCTCTTCCCATGCCGTTTTTCCTATTGTAACGTGAAAAGCAATTGTCCATCAGCCCTTCAATAAAATTTGAATGGTTCACGTCAAATGAAAGAAATAAATCTTGAACGCCTTGAAAAGTCTTGGCTTTCATCAACTTTAAGAAATCGTTGGAGTCACGAAATCCTCTTTCGTGAGTCTATGAAAACCCAAAAAACGTGGAGAAAAAGATGAACAAAGAGGGATTATTTCTAACCTTAAAATTGCAGTTGTCGTAGCACAAGGCCGTAACTTGAATTAGGGCAAAGCTTGCATTTGAAAAACGAGTTGAGCACATGCTTATTTCTGCGTCTCAAAAATCTGTAAAAACGTCTGTTCAGGACCTGAGGCAATAGCTTAATTACTCTTTTATCTGCTTTATCTTTTCATTGCAAATATTGATTGCATATTCCGTTGAGTCGATAAGTTCTTTATTCCCTTTTTCCACTCTGATTCTTAATGCCTTTTTAACGTATTTTAAAGCCAATTGATATTCACTTTGGTCAAATAGGTTTTTTCCGTAATGCTGATATACGAAGTCCAAATAATTACTATGTTCGGTATCGCTTTCTGACTGTTCCTTAAGTTTCTTAAATAATTTATTGGATTTATGATAGTTGGTTTCCCATTGATATGTGTGTGCAAGGCGTAACTCATTGACAAACAGGCTCTTATGATTCCCTGATTGTATATTCATTTCAATTGCTAAACTAAGATATTTTTTACTATCTTCTATTTTGTTGACAATTCTTGAATATACACCAATGAGACCATATGTTTTAGCCAATTCTTCCTCATTATCTTGGGGGCTATGACTCTGTTTTTTTTAAAATTCAATGCCTTTAATCATATCAATTGTTGAAACTGGAACTTCCCTTAAATTATCATCAAAGTAAAAATCCAAATTGGATGGAATATTAGACAAATCCAAGCAATACCCCTTTATTAAGTTGCATTTTTAATGAATTAAGAGTATTTTGGAGAAGCATTTTAACTCTCACCTTTCTACATTATTGATTAAAATGGACGACTATCAGAGGAATAGCTATACTAGTTTAGTTTAATGGAATTAAATTACGAAAAGGAGACCAACTCATGTTCGATATTAAAAACTACGCAACATTTGAAAAAATCAAACCAATAAATAAAGGCTGGTCGAGCGACAAAAAATATTATATTGAAACCGTGACGAACGAAAAGATGCTGCTTCGGATAGCCGATATTTCAGAGTATGACAAGAAGAAATGCGAATTTAAAACAATGAAACGGTTAGCCGAATGCGGTATACCGATGTCGTTTCCTATAGATTTTGGGATCTGCAACAACGGTCAGAACACGAGTGGAACAAGGCGTGTCTTAAATAAACTTTAGAAAGATTCACCAACCGGAATTGTGCTTTTATATTTTTATACCTCTATTGTTTGAGTCCGTAAAACGGATATACTCGAGGATTCGGTTGCGCGGCAGAAAAGCCATATCAATTTAGATATGACCGTAATATTATTTGCTTAATTAGGTGAAGTTTTCCTGTTAACATAAAATGAAATTAAAGCCACAATTATTAAAATAGGTACTGCATAAATTTGTCCAACTAACAATTTCCAAGCTACTGTGTTATATCCCTCTGATGCAGGAAGGATAATGGCAACGATGCATACAATCAAATATGCTAATAATGGTGGAACTACTTTTTTCATCTTCTTTTCCCCTCTCTTCTAAGAGTTTAATAGTGATTCCATTTATATTATACGACAACCGTTAAATATTTCCCTATTTTTCAATTGTTATTTAAAAGCAACAATCTTTACGAAAAGAGCTGAACATTGAACACGGCAAAAACAAAATTTAAACAAAAGAAGAACACCTTTCAATCAACGAAAGGTGTTCTCTATCAATGTTTTTGAATGACCCGTACTGGGCTCGAACCAGTGACCTCTACCCTGTCAAGGTAGCGCTCTCCCAACTGAGCTAACGGATCATGTATGCTGTTAATGAAGACAAGTATTATATTACCTAAAAAATTCGAAATGGTCAATGCTTTTTTATAAAGAAATTTCTCCTCTATTCTATTCCCCGCTATTTCACACGAAGAGTGACCGACTATCTAAAACATCGTCTAATCTATCGTCTATTTATACACTATTGTTTATTCACTAACCATAATCTTTTTACAATTTACACTTTTGTCTATTTTATTTTTTTGTTATAAACCTTTTTCCGTTCATTCTCCGTTTTTAAAAGTTGGCATGGAAGTTGCATGTATATATGGGTGAAACGATTAAAAAGTTAATGGAGGGGATTTTTGATGTTGCAACCATATAAGCATGAGCCATTTACAGATTTTACGGTGGAAGCGAATCGAAAAGCGTTTGAAGAAGCACTTGGACTTGTAGAAAAAGAGTTAGGCAAAGAGTATCCATTAATTATCAATGGTGAGCGGGTTACAACAGAGGACAAGATCCAATCTTGGAACCCTGCTCGTAAAGATCAATTGGTTGGTTCTGTTTCTAAAGCGAATCAGGACCTTGCAGAGAAAGCTATTCAATCAGCAGATGAAGCGTTCCAAACTTGGCGCAACGTCAACCCTGAGGAGCGTGCGAACATTTTAGTGAAGGCTGCTGCGATCATCCGTCGCCGCAAGCATGAGTTTTCTGCATGGCTTGTACATGAAGCTGGGAAGCCGTGGAAGGAAGCGGATGCGGATACGGCGGAAGCGATCGACTTCCTTGAATATTATGCTCGGCAAATGATTGAGCTTAATAGGGGAAAAGAGATTCTTAGCCGTCCAGGCGAGCAAAACCGTTACTTCTATACACCAATGGGCGTGACAGTTACGATTTCTCCATGGAACTTCGCCCTTGCGATCATGGTCGGTACGGCAGTAGCTCCGATTGTGACAGGAAACACAGTTGTCCTTAAGCCTGCCAGTACGACACCTGTCGTTGCTGCTAAATTTGTTGAAGTTCTTGAGGATGCAGGGTTACCAAAAGGCGTTATCAACTATGTACCAGGAAGCGGCGCTGAAGTCGGTGACTACCTTGTTGATCATCCGAAAACGAGTCTTATTACGTTTACGGGCTCAAAAGATGTCGGTGTTCGTTTATATGAGCGGGCAGCTGTTGTTCGACCAGGACAAAACCACTTGAAGCGCGTCATTGTAGAAATGGGTGGAAAGGATACCGTTGTCGTCGATCGCGATGCTGATCTTGATTTGGCTGCAGAATCCATCCTCGTCTCCGCCTTCGGGTTCTCGGGACAAAAATGTTCTGCTGGGTCACGGGCTGTTATCCACAAGGATGTCTACGATGAAGTGTTAGAAAAAACGGTCGCCCTTGCGAAAAACTTAACGGTTGGCGATCCTACGAACCGCGACAACTACATGGGACCAGTAATTGATGAAAAAGCGTTTGAAAAAATTATGTCATACATTGAAATTGGTAAAAAAGAAGGCCGTCTCATGACGGGCGGAGAAGGAGACAGCTCTACAGGCTTCTTCATCCAACCGACGATTATTGCTGACCTTGATCCAGAAGCGGTGATCATGCAAGAAGAAATATTTGGACCGGTGGTTGCTTTCAGCAAAGCGAACGATTTTGATCATGCACTCGAAATTGCCAACAACACAGAGTATGGCTTAACAGGAGCGGTGATTACGAGAAATCGCGCCCACACCGAGCAAGCAAAGCGAGAGTTCCATGTCGGAAACTTGTATTTCAACCGTAATTGCACAGGAGCAATCGTTGGCTATCATCCATTTGGCGGCTTTAAAATGTCTGGTACCGATTCAAAAGCAGGTGGTCCTGACTATTTAGCGCTTCATATGCAAGCGAAGACAGTATCAGAAATGTATTAATCACAGCAAGGTATGGGCTCAGGCTCATACCTTTTTCGTTTAAAAATGCAAAAACAGGACGCCTCGTAGCGCCCTGCTAATGGTCAAGATTTTCGGGAACCCCCTTAAGTTCGATGTTTGGATTTTTGTCCAGCAACAATTGAAGAAACACATCTTCCTTTTCAGGTGAGATGACGATGATGTCATAGCCTACCCCATATAGAATCGTCAACCGATCGAGTGACAAGCTTGGCCCTGAAAGCAAGTTTTTCCGCTTTTCAATGCTCCGAATGTCTTGAATTGGGATGCTCCATCGAAATGGACCACTGATCGCGAATAGTCTGTCCCCATCGATTCGGTCATACGTTCGAAACCAAATCGATAAAAGGAAGATGACGATCGAGAGGAGGACAATCAAAAGAATGACACTTTGTTCTACGATCGGAGGAATGAAAAGAACTCCTGCCGATCCGTAACAGCACAAGACCAATCCAAAAATCTTTTTTTGATGGAAATGTCATCGTGCTCCTCCCTACTCTAATTCGTATCGTTTCATTTTATTGTAGAGGGTTGCTCTTGAGATACCGAGCAGCTTTGCGGCTGCCGATTTATTTCCGTACGTCCGCGTCAAGGCTGCTTTGATTTGCGCAACCTCGTCCGCTTTCTCAGGTTGAGCGGCCGGGATTTCGTTTTCCACGTTCAATGTTTCCACTTTCCCGTTCTTTCCTTGCAATGCTTCTGGGAGATGGTGGAGCTTGATCACATCGTGCTCATCGCCGCTCAAAATGACAAGTCGCTCGATCAAATTTCGCAGCTGGCGAATGTTTCCTGGCCACTTATATTTCAGTAACGTGTAAATGACTTCAGGGTCGATCGTCGGGATCGCCTTTGCGTATTTCAGCGAAAACTCTTTTAAAAACAGCTGGATCAACTCTGGGATATCCTCTGGTCGTTCGCGAAGAGGAGGAATTGGGATCGAGATGACGTTGATCCGATAAAATAAATCCTCGCGAAACTCGCCTTTTTCCACCATCTCTTCTAAATGACGGTTCGTCGCTGCGACAATACGCAAATCGATCGGAATCGCTTCCGTTCCGCCGACACGGTAGAACATTTTTTCCTGAAGGACGCGCAACAGCTTCACTTGCAATTCAAGCGGGAGCTCCCCGATTTCGTCAAGGAATAGAGTCCCCCCTTTGGCTGCATCCACCTTCCCTTTTTTCCCACCCTTTACCGCACCTGTAAAGGCGCCTGGTTCATAACCGAACAGTTCGCTTTCAAATAGCGCCGCAGGAATTGCCCCACAGTTAATGGCAATGAACGGCTTATCTGCCCTCTGGCTAGCAAGATGGATGCCCTCAGCAAACAGTTCCTTTCCGACTCCGCTCTCTCCTGTAATGAGAACGGACGCATCGGTTGTGGCGACCTTTTTCGCTAACCGGACGGCGCGCTGAAGGGCATCACTTCGCCCTTTGATCTTTTGAAATGGTGCGAGATTGTTTTGCTGGATCACATTGGACTCAAGGTCGTGTAAATACGCGGTCGTTGTCGCCAGCTCATTGTTCAACTTGACGAGGTCACTAATGTCTCTTTCAACAGAAATTCCGCCGATTAAGGCACCGTTGCGATAGACGGGCATAGAGTTGATTAATACATGGATGTCATGCTTCGGCTGATTGTATTTTTTCTCTACTTTCATTTCTTGCTGTATTGTTGAAATAACCATTAATGCGTTGCTATCGAAAAAGGTGTTGATTGGCTGGTCCACCACTTCTTCGTAAGGGAGACCGTACATGTCTTCCGAGCGTTTGCTCCAACCTTTGACGATTCCGTCTTTATCGACAATCGTCACTGCGTCATCGGCAGAGGCGAGAAACGCTTGAAAGAAAGCATGATGCATTTGGTAAGCGTCCAGCAATTGTTTTATGAACGCTTCCTTTGAAATCCATCCAACAGGCTGTCCTTGATCGTCAACAAGGATCATGTCCTTTAGTTCGGACAGACTCACCTCAGATAGTTTCGTAGATTCATGAACCTTCAGTGCGTCATTCTCTTTTGGCTGTTCTTCTCCTAACGGGCTTGCCATCTCCCGCAAACGAACATCTTTAATCAACGGAAACACCTCCACGCCAACGATGTAAGGGTTTACAATAATGTCTAATGTACATTTATTTTATACGATTTTGTCTAAATATTCTACACTTTTTTTCGTTGTGACACCTTCCTCCACCAAAACTTTGGTCGTTTTTCACGAAAGGTTGATCCTCTGTAGTGTAACTAATCAATTGGCACGATCCTTGCATGAATATAAAGTAAAAAAGCCTATTAAAGGAGGTTTTTCTATGATGGTGCTTGAGCAGCCTTTGAAATCATTTTTTACTAGCTTATCTCAAAGCAAATCAATGAATAAATTAGCCAAAAAGTGGGGGTTAAAATTAGGTGCCTCTCAAGTGGTCGCTGGTGTGACGATTAGCGAAGCGATCGAAAAAGTAAAAGAGTTGAATGAAAAAGGACTTTCCGCCACACTTGATCATCTCGGTGAATTTGTTGAAGAACGAACAGAAGCCATTGAAGCGACAGACCATTGTATTCAGACACTCGAACAGATTGCTTCCTCCGGGGTGAACTGTAACTTGTCATTGAAATTAACTCAGCTTGGTCTTGACATCGATCAAAGCTTCTGTCTTGAAAACATGGAGCGCATTATGAAAAAGGCAGCAGAGCTAGGGATTTTCGTCCGCATTGACATGGAGGATTATGGACATTGTCAGCAAACGTTAGACATTTTAGCGGAACTTCGGAAAACTTATGACAATGTGGGAACTGTTATTCAAGCGTATTTGTTCCGCGCATTGGATGACGTACGGGCATTGGAAGGAATTCCTCTTCGACTCGTTAAAGGGGCTTACAAAGAATCGCCAGAAGTAGCCTATCAAGAAAAAGAAAAAATCGATGAAAACTACTTCAACATGATCAAGCTCCATTTGGATAGTGGAACGTACACTGCCATTGCGAGCCATGATCATCAAATCATTGATCGAGTGAAAGCTTACGTAAAAGAAAAGGGCATCTCCCATTCTCAATTTGAGTTCCAGATGTTGTACGGCTTCCGCACCAACTTGCAGGAAGAGCTCGTAAAAGAAGGCTATAACGTCCGCATTTACGTTCCATTTGGTATTGATTGGTTCGGCTATTTTATGCGTCGCCTTGCAGAGCGTCCACAAAATGTCGCCTTCGCCTTGCGTGGCTTTTTCTCAAAATAAACCGTTCGGATCTTTCCGAACGGTTTTTTCTTACCTTTTAAGAAAGTGCTATGAAAGATAAACCAAGTCTTCCTAGTGAAAGCTCAGATTCCCCTGATGATCGACAATTATGGATGATCGTGTAATGACTGGAACCACCCGTTAACAGAAGAACAAATTACTACTATTAAACGAACAAATATTCACATATACTGTACCAGAACAAATGTTCTTACGAGGTGTTGACAGTGGATAAAGTCATCTTTATGGTCGATATGGAATCGTTTTTCGCTTCTGTTGAGCGGGCGAACCATCCAGAACTCTCTGGACGCCCCTTGCTCGTCTCCGGTGATCCCGAGCGGCGCTCCGGTGTGATTTTGGCTGCGTGCCCTGTTGCCAAAGCTCGCGGGGTTACAAACGGGGAACGGCTATGGGAAGCTCAGCAAAAATGCCCAGAAGCAGTCGTCGTCCGTCCCCACATGCAGCAATATGTAACGGTTTCTGTGCAGATTACAGAGATTTTGGAACGTTTTACCGACTTGATTGAACCGTTTTCGATCGATGAACAGTTTATGGACGTCACCCATAGCCAGCGCCTATTCGGTGCTCCTCGCGAGATCGCACAAAAGGTGCAGCAAGCGATTTGGCATGAAACAGGTGTGCGAGCACGAATCGGGATGGGTGAAAGTAAAGTGCTAGCGAAAATGGCGTGCGACAATTTTGCGAAAAAGATGCCCTCCGGAGTTTTCCATTTAACCAAAGAACGAATGGAGCGGCTGCTGTGGCCCCTTCCGATTGAATGTCTATACGGGGTAGGTAGGCAAATGACGAAACATTTTCGCAACCAAGGCATTCGCACGATCGGTCAGCTAGCAAACACGTCATTGGAACGAATCAAAGGCAAATGGGGTGTGAACGGTCACGTTTTATGGCTTACCGCTCACGGCATCGACCCTTCCCCGGTCACGCCCCATTCCCATGACAAACAAAAAGGAATTGGTCACGGCATGACCCTCCCTCATGATTACGTCAAAGCCGAAGATATTCATGTCGTGCTCCTTGAGCTATGTGAGGAAGTATGTAAGCGCGCGCGGCGGGCCCATTTGATGGGACGAACGGTCGCCATCGGTGTGAGCGGAGCAAACATGGAGACCCCTACCGGCTTTCATCGGCAAATGAAGCTGACGAACCATACGAATATTACGATGGAAGTGTACGAGGGTGCTGCCACGTTGTTTGAACGTTTTTGGGACGGAAAGCCCATTCGTCGCTTACATGTGAATCTTTCCAACTTAACGAGTGATGAGGCATGGCAGCTAAGTTTTTTTGGCAACCGCGACCGGGCCCACCAGCTTGGCTATACGATGGATACGATTAAAGAAAAATTCGGAGACACCGCGATTCGGCGAGCGGTTTCTTTCCTCTCTGCTAGTCAAGCCGAGGAACGAGCGAAAAAGATTGGTGGTCATTATAAATAATGAGCAAAAAAGAGTGTTCTGAGGATCTGGATCGACCTCAGACACACTCTATCTAATAGCCTTAATCTAAAAACGTCACTTCGTACACAAATTCATTTGTCATAATATTCGCTTCTTGCTAGTATTTCGTCATTTGGGTGGTTAAGAGCAACGACACAATCCTTTCAAATTCGCTGGAACCCCTCTGTATTTTTTTAATCCTGTACCGTTTTATCATGAGTAAGTGCAATAGACATTTAAAACTATTGATCAAAGGATCGAACTAGGTTCAATTTGCTATATATGTTTATCAAACAGTAAAAAACAATTCTCCTATTAACCAAGGAGGGGCATTTGAACAGTTCATTCTAGTTCTTTATGAATTAAAGAACGTCTTCGATCCCTTTAAAACACTTCCATATGAATAAATTACCAATTGTAATCACGGTGTCTACTCGGTACTATAATAGAGAACATACGTTCTTTGGTGCGGGGGTGAACTTTATGAAAATCAACAAGCTAACGTCAGGATATAACCTCAGATGGGAGTCGAGTCGGGTGATGCTGCCTGAACATGTAGAGGCACTGCATACTTATCGCCGACAATCACAGAAACAAGCGAAGCCGGAGATGGATCAGCAAACATTAGACGAACTATCTTCTGTCATCCAAGCCTCTTATCATAAAAGAAAACCTGTGAGATTAACGGTTTTTGACACGTACGAAAATAAACAAATCGTCGGGGTGGTGACTTCTATCGACCGCGTGCTTGAGAAATTGAAATTCGAACACGATCAAGAATTTGAATGGATTCATTTTAACGTAATCATGGATGTTTCCTACGCAGATGAATGATTTCCTAAAAAGCTACTGTAACATTGGGATCATATGTCCTGAGTCCCCAAATAAATCCAAACACGATCAAACAGTCCCTTTTAAACGCTCGATTTTTGCTGCTAGTGCCACTCTTGTTTCAGGTAACTTCTTTTTTAACGCTTCATTGTTTAATAAAGCTTCAGAGTAGAAGTCAGCAAATGATGGTTCCCGCTCTCTTGTGATGACATGGATATGATAATGATCGAGGTCATTGAATTCTCCACCATTTTAACAAGTCGTGATACCCGCAGGATTGTATAATACCTTGATCGCCTTTACTACGATAGTCACTCCTTTCATGATCGCATTGGCTGTCTTTTGGTTAATGTCTTCTATCTCTATCACAGATTGTGTCAACCTTTTGTGGGAGGAATATTTTCCATTCTCATGAGTGTAAGCGAATTCAGAATGTTAGGGTTCTCCTCTGTTAAGAATCTTAGGGCTTTTAAAAGCCTTTCAAGTCTTTCAGTGC
>NZ_SNUY01000130.1 GCF_004376175.1 Halalkalibacterium halodurans
GAACTTTTTGACTACGTTCACTGGTTCAATACTATTCGAATTCATGGATCATTAGATTACTTAACACCGACTGAATACAAGTTAATGAACCTTTAAATAATTGTCCGATTTAGTGTTGACATTCCAAAGAAAAGACCTTCAGAAGTGTACACCTTGGAACGGAAACACTTAAGAAAAGTCTCTTCCAAATTCTCTTTCGAGAATACGTTAAAGCCTATTATAACAAGAACCGTCCAGAAGGACAATGTCATTCGTTTTGAATCTAATCGTTATTCCGTCCCTATAGGTACGTATGATAAAAGAACGAAGAATATTGTTTATATTGAAATCACTCAAGATGATCATCTTCTTGTACGACTTCAAGAAGATGGAGAGGTTATAGCAAGGCATGTGATTTCTAGTCAAAAAGGACAACTTATTCAAGATTCTTCTCACATTAAACGACCATCTACAAAGAAAGATAAATTGCGGAAAGAGATTGAAACGACTTTCAAAGATCGAGAGTTGATTAGCTGGTTTCTAGATGAGTTACATGTAAAGTACCCAAGACATTTGTTAGATCAATTGAAAGTTCTCTCTAAGGTTATTGATAATCACCCAACTTTTATAGACGATGCTTTAGAGAAGGTGAAGCTTTTGAATTTAATAAGCGCAAATGATTTCCGAGATATTGCTTATTCGCTTCATGTGGAAGCAAAGGAAAGAATCCCTAAGGCCCATAATAAAAGTGATAAGTATTCACATTTGAAAGCAGCAGAACGTTCAGAAGATTACTATGTGAATGTTTTAACTGGAGGGAAAAAGTCATGACATCTCCAATAGAAATATTACAAGAAAAATGTAGAACGTTGAGACTTGCCGAAACGGCAAAAGAACTCCCTCTACTATTAAGAACAGCTGAATCAAAAAATTGGACGTATCATGAATTTATACATGAGCTATTAACTTATGAAATGAATTGTCGTGAAAAGAAGAATATAGACCGTTTTATGAAATGGGCTGATTTCCCTTATCAAAAAACACTAGAAGAATACCGTTTAGATGAGCAGAATGCAATAGGAGATAGACAGTATAAGCTTCTAAAAGAACTTACTTGGATTGATGAAATGTTCACTTTGATTTTAATGGGACCGCCAGGGACGGGGAAAACGCACCTATCAGTGGGATTAGGTACTTTAGCTATCGAAAATGGATACCAAGTAGGATTTGTTTCAATGGGAGAACTTCTTTATATTCTTAAGAGCCGCGAGTATACAAGTAAATCACGAACTCGTTACAAGCGAATTTCAACATCCGACTTGATTATCATAGATGATGTCATGTATATGACTGTAGATGAAAAAGAAGCCAACCTATTCTTTCAATTCATTTACGAATTGTATGACAAAGCTGCCTTTATTCTCACTTCGAATAAAGGACCCAATGAATGGGGTAAGTTTTTAGGAGATACATCCTTAACTACTGCAATTTTAGATCGCCTCCTCCATAGGAGTGAGGTGATCACTTTTGGAGAAGATGAAGACAGCCTTAGAATGAAGTATAGAAAAACTATATTCGACGAGGTAAGTGCTCAATCTTAATTGGGAAAAAATGATCAATATTAATTTGTGAAAACTGCTCAAAATTACTTGACGGTTACAATCCCTTTCTTTGATAAGAGACATCAATTATAAACCTAGAAATCCAATACTTCCTCTCTTCAATCTCGTCTGGATCACATTCCGTCATCACAAAACCTATAACTTCCTCATCCAAATGTATTGCGTACGGTGTAACTTGGGGATCACCTTAGACTCTGCAATGGAATAAACATTAGGAGCAATTCGATCCACTTGATCGTCCGCTATTAAGTTCCATCACAAGAAGGCCCCGTGAACAAGTTTTTTGTTCACGGAGCCTATTAATACTCCATTTACTAGTTTTGTCCCATCTTCATTTATTTTTTGTATGTTCGAGTAATTGATCAACTTTCTTGTGAAGAGATTTCATTTCTTTTTTTTGATGATCAAAATGGACAAAGACTCTTGAAATCATGTAAATGATTAGCAGCCAAAATAAAATTCCAATGATTGATTCAAGTAAATCCATAACTATCACCTTCAACTTAATTTGACATAATGTAAATATAAAGAAAAGTTGTATGCAAAGTGTCTGAATTAACTGAAGGTACTGTGTTGATACCGCCATTTTCATTAATATAACTTTGCATTAATTGTTCTATTTCTCCTTCATCAAAATTGTAAAGTTTAGCTACCTTTAGTATATTGTACACATCATAAAAATTCAATTCGTCTTTAGTCTTAAGAATTTTAGATATGTAGCTCTCAACTTCTTCAATACTAAAAAGTTGAAAATCAAAAAATTCATTCATTGAAACAACTTGAGTAAAAGAGTCCAAGGTAAACTCACTTATAGAAAGCTCATGTATTTTGCAATAGAAAAGTGCAGAGAAATGCAATGAAAAATGCAGAGGTTTGCCACCCATTTAATTCCTTTTCGACAATGCGTGGGACAGTCTATAGCTCTCGCCATGAAAAGAGATGATATGGGCGTGATGAATTAGCCTGTCCACTAACGCTGCTGTTAAACGAGAATCTGTAAAGATCCGGTTCCATTGACTAAATTCTAAGTTAGATGTAATAATGACGCTTTTCTGTTCATAAAACTCCGATATAATTTGGAATAATAATTCAGCTC
>NZ_SNUY01000131.1 GCF_004376175.1 Halalkalibacterium halodurans
TTAATATAATTTCAAAAAAAATGTAAACTCACTCTCCGCTCTTAGCCTAATTTAATTTTTTTCTACGCTAGTTCTTCTGTAAAAATCGCTATCAACCAAGCAGAAATTAATTTTGTCCGGACGCTCTTAATGAATCCAGTGATGCAGTGGATGGAGAAGCATTTTATTCCGGTTGCCGGGCGGATCGGGTCACAACGTCACTTAGTTGCCGTTCGCGATGGCTTTGTCGCCATTATGCCGTTAATTATTATAGGATCGTTTGCCGTATTAATTAACAACTTGCCGATTGAGTTTTTTCAAAACTTTATGCTGAACACGTTTGGTGAAGGCTGGAAAACGCTAGGAGGGAACATATGGGATGGATCATTCGCCGTTCTTTCTTTGCTTGTTGTAGCAGGGATTAGCTATAACTTGGCTAAATCTTATGATGTGGATGCTCTATCTGCTGCACTTCTCGCTGTCGCTTGCTATATCATTTTCACACCGACGACGGACGATTGGGGGCTTTCATATGCTTGGACCGGATCGCAAGGGTTGTTTGTTGGTGTTTTGACCGCTATCGTGGTGACTGAACTTTTCCGTCTCTTATATCAATCAAAGTTTACAATTAAGATGCCTGAAGGGGTTCCGAGCGGTGTCGTCAAATCCTTCCGCGCCTTAATCCCAGCTACTGTTATACTCATCCTTGTTTCTGGTTTGCAGATGCTTATTGCTGCAATAACAGACGGCAGCATTCATGAACTCGTCTTTACCGTTATCCAACAACCGTTACAAGTGTTAGGGGACACGCTACCTGCCGCGCTTATCATTACATTTTTAAATCAGCACCTTTGGTTTTTTGGCTTACACGGCACGAACATTTTAGGACCTGTGATCGATTCAATCTATCTCCCTTTACTTGAAGAAAACATTAGCTTGTTTGCTCAAGGCACAAGTGCAGCCGATGTTCCATACATCGTCACAAAACCATTTCTTGATGCGTATGTTTTCATGGGGTGTGTCAATAATTTTGTGTAAATACCCCTGTTTCTAGTAGATAGGTTAGCCCTGCTTATTTTACTTGGTAAAACTTCTATTTTAGGTGAAACACAGAGCCACAGCGGTAGCTGCTTGTCCTTGACCTTGTGCCTTTTCTTAGTTCTTGCTGGTTGGGTTCAGGGACCCAGCCAGCGAGAACTTAGAAAAGGTCGGTCGTGGTACGCTCGGTGTGCGGATGAAGTCCCACATAGGGCTTTATTTTTCCCATCCGCCAACGTACACAACACCACGACCGCAAACAAGGTCAAGGATGGCGGATTGGTGCTAGAGCTTAATATTCTAGTGCTTCAAACATGTGTATCAATTCTGATTTTGCCTTTTCAAAGCCTCGATGACAACGCATGCCAAATTTGTGATTATAGTCTAGAAACCGTGTCACGAGAAAACGTTCTAAGGATTCTTCATTCGGGAATTGTTCTTTGCGTTTGACATATCGTTTGATTTCTTTGTTAAAAGCTTCAATTAAATTTGTCGAGTAGATGCTGCGACGAATGGAAGCTGGAAAATCATAAAACGTTAAGATCTGTTCATTGTTCATCACAGATTCAATGACACGTGGATAGGGCTTTTCCCACTTACTTTGCATTTGTTCTAAGGCTTCTAAAGCTTCTTCACGGTCTTTCGCTTGATAGACAGCCTTGAAATCATCGAGAATGGCTGCGCGATCCTTTACACGTACTTTACTGGAAATGTTTCGAGCGACATGTACACAGCACACTTGATGCTTCGCCTTTGGATAGACGCGATGAATGCTATCCGTCATCCCTGGCAATCCATCGGAAATGAAAAGAAGGACGTTTTCTACTCCTCGCTCATGTAGGCATTGGATGAGTTCTTCCCATACGTGAGAAGACTCTGTTGGTGCAATGGTAAAGTCTAAAACTTCTTTGTTTCCTTCTTCCGTAATACCAATAGCGATGTAGACAGCTTCTTTTTCAACCGTTTGACGTCGAATCGGAATATGAGTGGCATCTAGGTAAATGCACACATAGCGTTCTTCCAGCTTTCGTTCATGGAAAGCCTGCACGTCTTCAGAAACAAGTTGCGTTAGGTTCGAAACCGTTTGTTTGGAATAGTGATGTCCATACATTCGCTCGATAAGATTAGCGATTTCATTTGTCGTAATCCCTTTTTCATAAAGATGAATGACAAACTGTTCCAGCGTATCATTGGAACGCTTATAAGGAGCTATTGTTTGTTGTTGGAACTCGCCATTACGGTCTCTAGGGATACGAAGATGTAGTTCTCCGTATTCGGTTTTAAACGTACGATCGTAAAAGCCATTACGGGAATTACCAGAATGAAAACCTTCTCGATCATAAGGCTCATAGTCTAAAAAGACAGTTAATTCATGTTTCAACAGCTGATTGATAGCTGTTTCCAAATGCTGACGAAAAACTTCTTCGATATCTTGTTTTTGTGCTAGTGCTTCGATTAAATCTGTAGTAAGATGATTCATAGGGAAGACCTCTTTTCTGTGAATTTAGTCGGCTAACTTTATTCTACAGAAAGGGTCTTCTTTTTTCTATGAACATCATTTAGTGCATTTCTATTTACACAAAAT
>NZ_SNUY01000132.1 GCF_004376175.1 Halalkalibacterium halodurans
CCATTATAAGAATCCTTTCTGTGGTTATTTCGTAGTTGCTTTAACCATATCAGAAATGGATTCTTTTTTCATTTATTTGATGCATGGACCATTTAGCTCAATTACTTGATAGATAAGCATTATTTGGGCATTAAAGGTTTTTTATGAATAATCCAGGGTCAAGTATGATGGTAGCGAGATGAACCTGATTATCGTGAGGTATCAAGAGTTTATACATATTGTCATCGAGGTCGACGATTTTAATAAGATAGTGAGAGAAAAAGCCCAGTCATTAGCAAAATTACTAGGAGTAACTCTAGGTACCAACTTGATCGGAATCTTATTGTATAAATCAAACACCAGTGAATTGGCTCCTCTCATTTTTGTTCCAGATCTGGACAGTATGATATGGGAAAGAGGCTGCGGATCAGGTACAGCCTCATTAGGAGCTTATCTAGCGTGGAAGAACAAAAAAGAAATTGTAGCAAAAATAAAGCAACCCGGTGGCACGATTCAAGTAATCGCTACGTGTGAGGAAGAAAAGTTAACAAGTTTAAAAATTGAAGGTTCGTCAGTATAGTAGCACGAGGTAAGGCGTTTATAGATGTTTAATCATCACATAAAAAGGGAGGCATCAATGGTTGCTTTAAAAACGTTTCAAAAAGATTTACGTGAGTTTTTAGACAAATTTGATGCTTTAGCCACAAGCTATGATCATACAACCAATCATTGTTCGGAATTAGAGAGTTTAATCGATGATTACTCTAAGTTTATTACTAACGAGAGAAACAAAGAAATTTGGGGACAATTAGAGTTAGCTAAATCAAGTGAGTTTCAACAACTATTGCTAGATTCGAGAAAAAAATCGGCACTGTGTGTCTCGATTATGGAAAAATATCGTGCCTTGAAGCTACTGAATGGAAATGATGGAATGACAGATTATTTCAAAAACATTGAGTCATGTATCATAAACGAATTCGGTCATTTTCGTGTTTGTTCCGAGTCAAAAGTCTTATTAATAGGATCAGGTGCATTTCCGATGACACCACTATTAATCGCGAAACAAACGGGGGCAGAGGTCGTTGGCATCGATATTGATGATGAGGCCATTACGCTTGGATTAAATGTCATAGAAAGGTTAGGACGAGATTTGAAAATTCGACTCGAAAATACATTAGTAGAAGACCTTGATTTCACGAAAGAAGCAACCCATATTATTTTTAGTTCAACCGCCGAGAGAAAATTCGAAATACTAGATCAATTGCATGCACGGACGAATGAAGATCTAGTGGTAGCTATGAGATATGGCAATCAGTTGAAATCTTAATTTAATTATTCATTGAAAGAAGTGGATCAGCGGAAGTGGAAAATGGTTGAAAATATCTCAAGACCGCGGCATGTGTTTGATATTGCGTTGTATACAAAGGCATAATTGAGCGCTTGTCAGTATGAAATGGAGGGCTTATATGAGTGAGATGAAGCGAGTCTTATTGTTAGGAACTGGTCCAACATCCATCCAACTGGCGGTAACGTTAAAACATCACTTGAATTGTTATATTGGAATTGCGGGAAGAGAGTCTGTTCGTTCGGAAAGCTTTTTTGAGGCAGTAAATCAAAGTGATCAGCTTATTCACGTCAGCGTTCAAAACGAGATGCATCGAGCGATGGAAGGAACATGCTTCATTGATCAAGTGATAAAAAAGTATGAAACCATTGAAGATGAATGGGACACCCTTATTTTTTCCGTTACCACAGATGCCTATAAGGAAGTGCTAAAACAAATAGATGATGAACTCTTAAAGCGCGTAAAATGCATCGTTTTAATTTCTCCAACCTTTGGCTCCAATGGTTTAATCAGCCATTATATGAACAAGCTGAATCCGGATGCAGAAGTTATTAGTTTTTCGACCTACCTTGGTGATACCCGGTGGATGCACGATAGACCGTCTAATCATGTTTTGACAACAGCGATCAAGAAAAAAATCTATATTGGCTCTAACCATGTTTCATGTAAGAATGTACACAAGCTCTGTGAAGTATTTAAACAAATCGGTATTAACGTGGAAGTCATGGAATCTCCATTTGAGGCAGAGACAAGAAATATTTCTCTCTATGTTCACCCTCCGTTGTTTATGAACGATTTTTCATTAAATTCCATATTTGGATCGTTCAGTGCAAAGAAATATGTATATAAAATGTATCCAGAAGGACCCATTACCCAATATTTAATTCGCGACATGTTGGCTCATTGGAAAGAGATAATGGACATCATAGGAAAGATCAATATCAAAAAGATTAATTTACTTCAATTTATGACCGATGATAATTATCCCGTAAGAATTGAAAGTTTATCACGTCATGATATTGAAAACTTCAACCATTTTACGACGATCCATGATGATGTACGATAGTTTGTGTAAAGGCGTTGAATCAAAAAAAGAGGTAGGGTACCCTCTAGTTAACCGCTAAACCAACTGAGAGGAGAGGCCCTACCTATGAGTACTAGTATAGGACAAAGTACA
>NZ_SNUY01000133.1 GCF_004376175.1 Halalkalibacterium halodurans
CCGCTCCTCATTCTAGAAAGATGCTTTTCAGAAGAAAAATAACCATGATTCTTTCAAAGGGATCGGGAATCTAATCGTTTTTGGCCTAAAACCCTGATTTATGTTCGAGGTATGAATAATTCAGGTTGACGATCTTTTGTTCGATTTGTATAGGTAGCGGCATCGTCACTTGACAATGAAATTCGTCTAAAGTTCTTTCCACTTGGCACATGACTAAGTTGTCAGTACCCGAAACTTCTAATACTATTTCCATCAATTCGGTTGGTTTTAGTCCTTTCTCAGATGCAATTAATGCTGCTAATGCCATGCATGCATTACCACAAAACTCTCCTCCAGCCATCTCTAGATGTGCAGCAGCTTGTCGATTTAAGGGCTTTTCAATAAATCCAACTTGTTCAGCGTATACACTGTCGTATGACATAATTTTTTCCGCGATGTGCTTATATTCCCCAATGGGATCATTCGTTTCTACAAGAATGGTCATATTTTGTGTTGGATTAAATTTTATAAACTCGATTCCTTGTTTCATCACAACGACCCTTTTCTTTTCATTTTTAAGCGTATCATCAGACGAAAAACGATAATAATTTGATTTGCTGCTTTTAAGTGAAGTAGACGATGAGCTTGGGTACTGTCAAGCTTCCATATGTACCTCCCTCTATAAAGTTTAATTATCTCCCGAATACTCCCGAATTCTTAAAAATTCATAAACACCTACTAGTTGACACACCATTTATTATGGATACATATGGGTTCTCTTTAATTTATTAACAATATGGAGGCCATCCTATCTTTCAAACTGGATGAGTTTGGAAAATATAGATATAACCGTGCGTCAAATCTCCACACAGCTCACGGCCGCTCACCCTCCCATATCTCACCGGATTGAGATCCATACATTCCTTCGTCCTGCGTATCCATGAGGTGGAGGTCGGATATGCTCCTTTGCTGGGTCAAATGCCCGTATGGTTAATATAAACTCCGACTCTGCACTATTGGTATTTGTATTTAAGATTCTAGTCGTATTCAGAAGTGATTAATGTAAAATTAGTTTTTAGGCAGCCTGTAATGTATGACTCTGAGGTAACCCTCGCAACAGCTTTGAACCATCAAATTTACACTGTTTATGGCTAATGGAAAACAAGACTCTCAGTAGTTTGCAACATACAGCAATCAGTGACTGTTGCTTCTTTAATGGGCGATCAGGCCGCTTGGTATAGTAATGGTGTAAGGCTTTAAACGTAGGATTATGAGCAACGAGTGGTCGAACAGCTAAATACAAGGCTCTACGTAATCGACTTCGTCCCCGTTTTGAAATCCTTGTTTGCCCTTTGAACTTACCTGAGCTATGCTCTCGTAAGGAGAGCCCTGCTAAGTTAACCAATTGCTGTGGGTGGCTATAGTTCCTTATATCACCGACTTCAGCAAAGAATAACGCCACTGTCGTTGAACCCAAACCAGGAATCGCTATCATTTCCTTGGCACCTGGTATCATTTCTACAAGGGCTTCTAGCTCTTCATCCAATTGCTTTACTTGCTCCTTGTACAGCTCGTATTGATCGAGTAAGCAGTCTAATTCTCGTTTGGCAAACTGTAATCCAACCTGGATTCCAATACTCTTTTTCGCTGTTTCCACCAGCTTTATAGCACGCTTGATACCTACACCACGTTGGACAAAAGGTTTCCACTTCGCTAGAACACCTTCCGGTGTCATCTGCTTAATCTGTGAAGGGAATGGGAACATGCGCAATGTGCACAGGGCTGCTTTTCCCTCCCAGTCTCCAAACACATCGAAGAACTCTGGAAAGTAACGTTGAATGCAATTTTGGATACGTCCCTCAATGATCATGAGCTGTTTAGTGAGCTGGTCTCTTAATTTAGCGCCTTCTCTTAGGTCAGCATAGATGCCTTCCAAGAGATTTGGTACGGAGTACCGCCCATCCTTGATCAGCTGTGCAATCACTTTGGCATCCTTGGTATCGTTCTTTGTTGGAGAGTTATCATCAAGCTCTTTGCTCTTCTTGACATGCATAGGATTCACCAATACAAAGTCATATCCTTTTGCAGTGAGATAATAAGCGAGATTCAACCAGTAATGCCCTGTTGGCTCAACGCCAAAGATGATGTGATTTTTCCCATTTGCTTTTGCATGATGTCGTATCCATTCCAATAACTTTTCAAATCCATGTATTCGATTTTCAAAGACCAGACGTTTGCCAAACTCAATGCCGCGATCATCCTGGGCACGTGCAACATGTTTGTCTTTAGCAACGTCAATTCCCACAACTAAAGTTGATGGTATGAGTAAAATTATTGTGGGCAAAATTTAACCCCCTCATTTGTTGAGGGAACGTTAGAACGCTCAACAAATGAGGGGGCCACCAAGCGAAAGCGCGGTAGTTAATAAGCAAATAACATGAAAA
>NZ_SNUY01000134.1 GCF_004376175.1 Halalkalibacterium halodurans
ATTCATAGGGAAGACCTCTTTTCTGTGAATTTAGTCGGCTAACTTTATTCTACAGAAAGGGTCTTCTTTTTTCTATGAACATCATTTAGTGCATTTCTATTTACACAAAATATTTTACACTCTCATTTTCCCCCTTTCTCCTTGAAAAGGATTAGCTTTTTGAATAGGTCTCCAATACCCTTTTACAGAAGCAAAAGAAACGACATGGTCATAGTCACCAACAGTTAGAATACCTAAGTGATTTAGTTCATCTCTTAAGTTTTCGATATATTCCTCAGGTATTAGCACTTCAATTTTTACAAACGTAAAAAAGGTCATCGGACTCCCTCCCTTTTCTACTGGATGGTGATTGAACTAAAAAATGCACCACATGATGTGATGCATTTTTGTAAAAGTTATTCTGGATGAAGGAAAATCACCGACTGTAAAGGTCATTTTCTCGCAATCCTTTATAAACCCATCTTATAATCGTACTCTTTCGCTTTATCAGGCTTTGCATTTTGAAACTCTGTTTGCACATAAGGGCGCATGGAAAGCTGAACGTCTTTTACAAAATGAAATGATTGAAGCTTCTTCATCGTCGTTTGGACAGCTTCTTCGTTGCAATATAAAACGACATATCTCATTTTTTTCGAAACATAGTGGACGTACCCGAAACGTCTAAGTTGTCGTGCAAATTTTAATGATGTGAGGTAGACAGCCATGCCTTGGCGATTGCTAGTAAGCATGTAGTTAGATCCCCTTTTCTTAATGCTTGCTTCCATTAGTCTATCAGAAACAATCCGTCCCTTCAATCATACAACAATGCTGAATGTTTTTGTATAATGAATGTAAAACTTCTTGCTGTAAAGGATGGACCTTCCATGGACTTAGACCTTGTCTGGACTGACTTTCTTCGCGAACTTCGAAGTCAGGATAAAATTGAAAACCTTTCGAGTCGCACATACAGTGGCTTTCCCTTTCTTTATGTAAAGACACCGCTTTCACGAAATCAGCTAGAGCATTTGTTAAAGGAAGCGGCCGGACTAGTGATGAAAGGAAAACAATTACACGCTGATCTTGTATATGTTCGTACCTTTGCTCAAACCTACGTCTATCGTGTCCGTTTCTATGTTCCATTACGGAAAATGTTTTGTTGTGGTAATGGATGCATCGACTGCATTCGTTTTAGCACTTAATCGCCTTTAAACGTAAAAACACACTGCTTCAGCATGAAACAGCGTGTCCAATCATTAGGCACTACAGCTGCACCCACCACCGGAACCACAACCGCCACCGCAGCCAATTGAATCAAAAAATGGATTCCCTGTTGGCACTTTAATTGATGGAGACACCGCGCGAGCAATCATGACTGACAGCTCATTTAAAAGCGACTCCAATTCCGCTTCTGCTTCTTTAAATGCTACGACGGACGGATGTAAATCTAACGTTCGTTTTAGCATGCGAATCTCACGCGACACACGGTCATAATCAGGATGGTATTTTCCGAAACGCTGTACCTCTTCGTGCATGTCTTTCATTTTATTAAATTCAGCAATCAGCTGTTGAGCTTCTTTATTTTGTTGCAATGCTCGTTTTGCCACGATATAGTGATGAAAAGGTTCAGAGTCCTTAATCATAGCGCCAAGCTGATCTGCCTGTTCGATCAACAAGGACGTATCGATGGATGTGAGCATACCATCATCCCCTTTCCCCTTCATTATAACATGGACAAAGCTCTCGCTCTACTCATCGACAAAACCTATGGGTTAAACTCGATCGCGCTCTTTGATACGACCGTTATCTCATCATATTGTGCTAAATCTTTCATCAATTGAAAGAGGGCCAAATCTTTCTTTTTCGCCTCAATCATGACGTGAAGATGATCGACCGCATCAGCTCCAATCTCATGCAAAAAGGCGATGAATCGATCAGCATTGATGTAATCATGGTGCCTAGGATCATCCTCACCTGATAATGGACTCGATAGATGAATTTTTACGGGAAGCGGACTATCCTCCCATGTGGCGACGATTCGTTGCCATGTCTCCTGTAATGATTTGCTCCGATGCAAAACGTCATGGTGATGGATATCTAAAACAACAGGAATGGCGAGCTTTTCACCTAGATAGAGCACATCATCAATTGTATAGCTTTTATCATCATTTTCTAGCATGATCATAGATAATAACGACTTTGGAATACTAGCGGTATTTTCGATAAACTGTTCCAGTCCTGCCTCTACCCCTTTTTTCTTTCCCCCCACATGTAGGACGCAGCGATGTCTCGGGTCGATCTCCATCCCTTTTAGTAACTTATAATATAGAGTCTCGGAATAAATAACAATTTTCCGGGTGAAATGAACCAAAATTACTGGAAATTGGATTGGAATGGCCTGCACACTCATTATTTTCATTGTATTTTCAAAAATGTGCATGACAAAG
>NZ_SNUY01000135.1 GCF_004376175.1 Halalkalibacterium halodurans
GCACTGAAAGACTTGAAAGGCTTTTAAAAACCATAAGATTCTCAACGAGGAGAACCCTAAAATCCTGAATTCGCTTACACATATGAGGATGGAAAATACTCCTCCCACAAAAGGTTGACACAATCTAGGTTATGTTTGCTTATGCTAAAACCAAAGGGGCTGGGATAAAGTTATTTTTATGAGTCTGATTGTTTCAAAAACCACTTGCTTGCCGCGGACAAGGCTTCAGCTAAACGGGGGAAATCGCCCCGATGGGTCTTCAGCTCTTCCTTTTCCCGCAGGCGTTTCGTGATTTTGACAAGCAACTTGGAAACGTCGTCTAGTTATGCGTATATAACAGAAAAAAGGTTCGGATCATCAAAATAACATGATTCGAACCTTTTTTCTTACTTATTCCAGCCTCTTTACGATGTCATCTCTAAAAATAGATCTACGTCCTTAATAATTAAATCCATGGCAGACTGCCAAAAATCACGTTTCGTTAAATCAGCCCCTACATGTTTTAACGCTAGCTCCTCTACTGTCATGCTTGCCGTATCTTGAAGCAACGCAATGTAATCATCCTCAAATGAGGCGCCTTTCTCAAGGGCTAGCTGGTAAATCCCGATCGAAAATAAGTACCCGAATGTGTATGGGAAATTATAAAATGGCACGCCGGTAATATGAAAATGAAGTTTATGAGCCCAAAGGGTTGGGGAGTAGCTGGAAAGCTGGTTGCCATAAGCTTCACGCTGCGCTTCCTCCATAAGGTCACAAAGCTCTTTCACGGACAGCCGCTTTTGTTTCCGTGCTTCATAGAAACGAGTTTCAAACAGAAAACGAGCGTGGATGTTCATAATGAAAGCAATCGCTCGATTAACCTTATTTTCTAACAGTGAAAGTTTTAACGTTTCTGTCTTTGCTTCTTGAACGAGAGCATCTGCGACAATGGTTTCTGCAAATGTGGACGCTGTTTCTGCTACATTCATCGCATACCGCTGAGCTAGCGGTGCCTTGTCTTTCAAGCAATATCCGTGGTAAGCATGGCCTAGCTCATGGGCAAGCGTAGCCACATTCGACATCGTTCCGTTGTACGTCATGAAAATGCGCGACTGTTTCGCGAGGGGGAAGGATGTACAAAAACCTCCTGGACGTTTTCCTGGCCGATCCTCCGCTTCAACCCAGCCATCACGCAGCGCACCTTCTGTAAAACGAGCTAATTTCGGGCTTACTTTTCGAAAATGACGGATAATCAGTTCACACGCATCATCATACGCTATTTTATCATTGCCACCGTTTGGCAGCGGCGCGTGGATATCATGCATTGCTAATTTATCGACACCAAGCAGCTTGGCTTTTCGGTCCATAAATTCATAAAATTTCGGCTTGTTCTCGTTAATGACTGACCACATCGCATCAAGTGTTTTCCTCTTCATTCGATTGATCAAGAGCGGCTCTTTTAGTACATCGTTCCAGCCCCTCGCACGGTACAAGTTTAAACGAAATCCGGCAAGATGATTTAATGTGGAGGCAAACAAAGGTGCTTCTTTTTTCCATGCTTCTGCATAGGCTTTAGATGCTCGTTTTCTTACTTTTCGATCTTTACTGCTTAGCCGATTTGAAAGCTGCCCCGGTGAAAGGCGCTTCGTCTCTCCATCCTCTTCAAACGGAATTTCCATTCGCCCAACGGCTTGATTGTATACTTCTCCCCAAGCATGGTACCCGTCAGCGGCTAGTTGAGCCGCTAATTTTTCTTGTTCTGGTGCAAGCTTCTCTGCTGCCGCTTGCCGCCGTTCATTTAATGAAAAAGTAATATCCGACAGCTGCGGATGGTTCAACAGCTCCTGCCATTCACCATCCTCCATTCGGACAAACGTAGCTTCAAGTTCGACCCATATGTTTTGCAGCTTCGCCTGTAATTCATTCAGTTTACCTTGCCATTGGACAGCGTGCTCATCCTTTACATTTTGTGCTTTTAAACAGCTTACAAATGCCGCCCCATGTCGTAGCCGCTGCATGACCTTTTGCACATTAACAAGTTCATTAACCAATTGTGCAAGAGTCATTTTTGCGCTCGTTGAAGCGACAAGCTTATCGACAAGCTCCTCGGTTTCTTTGACAAAGTGTTGAAAATCGCTTGATTGGCTGCCACCTTTAAAAAAGGTGTCCAAATCCCAGACTTGTGGATACTTCATGTCCACATCCCTCCCATTTACTTCGTATTGTCAAAACTTTATATAAAAATAGGTTATTAAATCCTATGTTAGAGGGCTTTATAAGCAAAAAAATTGCCACCCCCTGATTTCTGTAGATAATTGAGGTTACCATACACCCAATTCCAG
>NZ_SNUY01000136.1 GCF_004376175.1 Halalkalibacterium halodurans
TCATCGTACACGCAGCTCCTATCCTTTCTTTGTTTCTCGGCAATTCAAGGATAATGGATAAAGGAGCCTGCGTGCATTTTTTTTGCCCTCTTTTGTGCAAAAACCCCAACATTTATTGTAGAGCCTTATTTTTGAGAGGTAAGGCAGTGACAACAAAAAAACCTGCCAGCGATGCTGACAGGCTCTCACACTAGATGACTTTCGTTTTGGCTTTTTCAAATTCGTCTTGAATTTTTTGAGGTGGTTCTTGATCCAATCGGCTGACTAGGATTATCGCTATTGAAGCGAGGATAAAGCCTGGGATGATTTCATACAGCCCGAGAATTGGATACTGCTCGGCGCTTAAGTTAAACCAATTGGTGAGCTCTGCCCAGATAATGACCGTGGCACCACCGACAATCATTCCAGCAAGAGCACCGTTCCGTGTCATTCGCTTCCAGAAGAGGGAAAACAATAGGACTGGACCGAACGCTGCCCCGAAGCCGGCCCATGCATAGCCAACGAGATCAAGCACGTTGCTTTCCGGGTTGTAGGCGAGTACAATCGCAACAAGAGCGATTAACACAACCCCGAAACGCCCGACCCAAACGAGCTCCTTCTGGGAGGCGTTTTTTCTTAGCATCCCTTTGTAAAAGTCCTCGGCTAGAGCACTCGATGATACGAGTAATTGTGAGTCAATTGTACTCATAATGGCAGATAAGATAGCGGCTAATAAGAAGCCAGTCACCCAAGGATCAAATAAAATTTGTGTGAATAAAATAAAGACCGTTTCACGAGCTTCTCCTGCAATCTCAGGTCCTGGACCGGTGGCAGAGAAATAGGCAATACCGACAAACCCAGTAAAGATCGCACCGAATAGGGCCAGCACCATCCAAGTCATACCGATAAACCGTGCCTTCGGAATTTCCTTTAATGATTTTACCGCCATGAAGCGGGTTACGATGTGTGGTTGGCCAAAGTACCCTAATCCCCATGCAAGCAAAGAGGCAACTCCGATGACAGTCGCTCCTTGGAACGCATCTAAATAAGCAGTATCGATCGCACCGACGGCGTTTAACGTTTCACTAAAGCCCCCCATTTTATTGATGGCCACGATCGGAACGATAATTAGAGCTAAAAACATCAGAATCCCTTGAAAGAAATCCGTCCAACTAACAGCTAAAAATCCACCTAAAAACGTATAGGATATAATGACAATTGCACCGATCCACAGCGCTTGAACATATGTCATTCCAAAGGAAGCTTCAAAGAGCAATGCCCCCCCGACTAACCCTGCAGATGTGTAAAACGTAAAAAACACTAAAATAACAAGGGCTGATACAATACGTAGAATTTTTGACTTGTCATGAAACCGATTTTCCAAGAAATCTGGTAGCGTAATCGAATCCTTCGCAATCTCTGTATAGTTTCGTAGACGAGCCGCTAAAAACTGCCAATTTAAATACGCCCCAATCGCCAAGCCGACAGCAATCCAAATTTCCCCCATACCGCCAACATATAAGGCTCCCGGTAATCCTAACAACAACCAGCTACTCATATCGGAAGCACCCGCACTAAGAGCGGCTACACTTCCGCCAAGACGGCGCCCACCTAGGACGTAGTCTGATAGATTGTTCGTCATTCGATAGGCAATTAAGCCAATCACTAGCATTCCAACAAGATAGACTATAAACGTTATTAACGTTGCAAGTTCCACAGTTCACTCACTCCTCTTTTCTCTTTAACGTCAAGATCGATAACAAGATTAACAGCGGCATTGGCACAAATAGTAATATCCAAGTGGCTGTCGTTAAACTATGCTCCATTTTATCCCCTCCTTTTCGTACGATCTCACTGTTTTCTATACAATGTTTATGCAACGTTCTTCATCGTATACAACTCATCAACTAAAGAACATTAGGAAAAACCGAAGGAATCACAAAGAAAACTATAACATAATATAAAAATCAGAACATTCAAACAATCATTTTTACCACCGCCATTTGAATAGTTATGCAAAAATGCGATGTTCGTAAGCGCTTACTTAACTATATAAACATATCTATTCAAAAAAAATTAATGAAGATTATTTTTCAGAGCCACAGGACAAATTTCTGTAACCCTTGATATTACTGATTCCATTCAATTTGCTACTATAGATGTGTTCCCATACCTTTTTACGTGATCAAGTTCTTTATGTTTTGTCAAACCTCAATTTTAGCG
>NZ_SNUY01000137.1 GCF_004376175.1 Halalkalibacterium halodurans
TCAAGGACAAGCAGCTACCGCTGTGGCTCTGTGTTTCACCTAAAATAGAAGTTTTACCAAGTAAAATAAGCAGGGCTAACCTATCTACTAGAAACAGGGGTATTTACACAAAATTATTGACACACCCATGATGAATATTTTCAAAAAGAAATATTGACTAAATATTCACGAAAGTTATAATAAGTATATTACCTGTCGACAGACGACAGGTCAAGAAATAAAGAAAGGAACATCGCACAAACGTGTAAGCGCTTAAAATCTTAATTTATAGAGGGAGGATGAGGTTTAAAATCATGAAAGCAAATATCTTAACACTTTGGAATCATTTATGGACTTCTCATCATCAAGCGAAGAATTTACTTTTGTTTGCATTACCTGTAAACACAAAGAAAAAACTCGAAAACACAATCTCAAAAGAAGCAAATCAAAAAGACAATGAAAAACCACCTAGTTACACAGGACCTCAAAAAGTGGGGTTAATGCTTGGACCACTTCTTTTTCTTTCGGTATTATTTTTCTTTTTCCCAGAAGGGTTATCGTATGAAGGACGAATGGTTCTTGCTGTTACGTTATGGGTAGCTACATGGTGGATTACCGAGGCAATTCCGATTCCAGCAGCATCACTCTTACCAATTATTTTATTGCCAATTACAGGTGCTCTCGATGGGGGAACCGTAACGGCTTCTTACGGTAATCCAATTATCTTTTTATTTTTAGGTGGGTTCCTTATTGCCCTTGCCATGGAAAAATGGGATTTACACAAACGGATTGCATTAAATATTCTTTCCGTAATTGGTACAAGCACATCAAGTATTGTTCTTGGTTTTATGGCAGCAACAGGTTTTTTATCAATGTGGGTCTCAAATACAGCTGCTGTTATGATGATGCTTCCTATCGGTACAGCAATTACGTATCAAGTTTCTCAAGCCTTAAAGTCAAATAAAGAAGATCTTTCAACTGAAGAAGATAAGTTTTCGAAATCGCTTATTTTTGGAATAGGATATGCTGGAACAATTGGTGGACTAGGAACATTGATTGGGACACCTCCAAATATTATTCTAGCTGCAATTGTTCAAGAAATGTACGGTGTTCAAATTTCTTTTGCTAGTTGGTTATTTTTTGCTTTTCCTGTTGTTGTTATTTTATTAATTGTATCATGGTTATATATGACAAAAGTCGTTTATCCTATGAAGCTTAAAAAACTACCTGGTGGTAAAGAACTAATTAATAATGAGAAGAAAGCATTAGGGTCGATGAGTTTTGAAGAAAAAATGGTTTTGACCGTGTTTTCATTCGCTGCTTTTATGTGGATTACAAGATCATTCCTATGGGAAGGGCAGCTGTTAACGATCCCTGGAATCGATGACACGATGATTGCAATCTTTGCAGGTGTGTTATTATTCTTAATTCCATCGAAAAATAAAGGTGGTCGTCTATTAGATTGGAATGTAGCAAAAGATGTTCCATGGGGCATTTTACTATTATTTGGTGGTGGACTAGCGATTGCATCTGGATTTCGTGAAACAGGCCTTGCTGATTGGATCGGTGGACAGTTAACCGTTTTAGATGGAGTTAACTTCCTACTAGTTGTAGTGTTTACTGCTGGACTAGTATTGTTCTTAACTGAAATCACATCAAATACAGCAACAGCAACGATGATTTTACCAGTATTAGCAGCATTAGCACTTGCGCTAAATGTGCATCCATTTGCTTTGATGGTGCCTGCGGCGATGGCAGCAAACTGTGCGTTCATGCTTCCTGTTGGTACACCTCCAAATGCGATTATCTTTGCTACTGGCAAGTTAAAAATTATCGAAATGGTTAAAAATGGTTTCTGGATTAATATTCTGGCACTCATTTTGATTGTAGGTGCTGTTCTCATACTCTTACCACTTATTTGGGGCGTTGACTTAACTGTTTTCCCAGATTCATTTAGAAATTAACTTAGACAAATGTATATGATCGTAAACCTTTTAGAAAACTATTAAATTAGACTTCTAAAAGGTTTTCTTTTTTCGTCTCTTCACCACTTTCTGTGGTACACGCACAATTCCAGAAATAAAGTTAGCGAGATTAGATACTAATCTAGTCGAACTCCTTCATCTGCTTAGGCACCATTCAGTTGGTAGGTTGAAAGCGGTCA
>NZ_SNUY01000138.1 GCF_004376175.1 Halalkalibacterium halodurans
TTTAATATAATTTCAAAAAAATGTAAACTCACTCTCCGCTCTTAGCCTAATTTAATTTTTTTCTACGCTAGTTCTTCTGTAAAAATCGCTATCAACCAAGCAGAAATTAATTTTGTCCGGACGCTCTCAAATAATTCACTCATGTAAGCGCTATTATATCATAAGATCCTGTTAATTTCCCGCCGATTTTCGTGATGAAACTTAGGTTCATCATATGGAGGTGTTCGAGGAATCATTTTTTCTGATAAAGAAGCGAATCAATGAATACTAGACCACAATTGACAAGATTAAAAGAAGATGGTTACTGGCACATTAAAAGCGGGGAAAATGACATCAAAAAACCTGCTTAGACAGCATCTCTTCTTTTTGTAACGAATGCTTCAAAAACAAACTTTAACTATTTTGGATTTATGAAAAATATAAAAAAGGCACTATAAAATAAAAACGGAGAACTTATCATGCCGCCGATTTGGAGGGCAAACAAAAATGACAGGAGCTTAACGAGGTTATTCAACGAATCCCTTGAAACAGATGAAGCAAGATAGCGGCAATGTCACCTCCATTAATCTTTACTATCCTTTACACCTGTTAAGAGTGACTGAACCCTTGATTTGGTTGGCTGCACCCTAACGATGGATTCTGCGCTTCACAGCCATTCCTTGCGCGAACCTTTGTTTAGATCTGAAGGAGATGTAGATTCAATTATTTTGGTTTTTTACGCCCCACTCACATAACTCTTCCAAAATGGGTAATAATGTTCCCGCTTTATCCGTGAGGCTGTACTCGACTTTAGGGGGAACTTGAGGATACTCTTTCCGTTTCACCAGACCATCCGCTTCCAATTCTTTAAGCTGTGAACTCAATGTTTTATAAGTAATCGTCCCTATCTGCCTTTTTAGTTCATTAAAGCGAATCGGCTGATCTTCTGCCAGAAGGTAAATAATCACCATTTTCCATTTACCACCGATAAGGGACAAAGTATAACCAAAAGGGGTATCTTGAATATTTTTAACTTTTCCTTTGTATTCAGCCATACTCATATTCACACTTTCCTTTCGGCTAGTACCTATCAAAAAAGTGCGTACTACTTTTTTATTTGTGCTCAGTTTATACTTGCCTTACTTCAAAAGTAAAGGAGTGTCAATCATGACTAAAAAAACAATTCGCCTTTTAATGCCACAATGGCATAATAGAAGGGGGGTGACTCCCCCCTAACAACCGGATATACTGACCTGTATTCGGTAACGTTCTGATGCTTGAGAACATCAAGGTTAAACGACCTAATCACATCCACTATTTACTCATGAGCTATGTACAAATACGGCATCACATTCTTGAGCCAATACTTGCACGCTATCAAAATCTTGTATACGATACTGCTTGCAAATTGCCTTTCTCTTTGCTCTACTAGGAGAAAATGCACCTACAAATGCCCAATCTGCTTCCTTTGAAAGAAGAGGTAAGTATGCTTTTGCGCAATATTACTTAACCCCACCATACAGACTCTACATTTCACCAAGCTTACCACCCTTTTTATTATGATTTTATTAATCTTAAAACGATTCGAATGAAATCAATGCTGCGAACTGTACCGATCCTTTTTCCATTCGTTTGAATTACCAACTAATCTAGAAAGCCTTACTTATAACGCTTTTCGCTGGTAAATGAAAGTGGTAGCTCCCCAAGAAATCGCATAGAGTGTTATGATTACAATGGCCGCTCCTGTATATAAAGCCGGAACAGATAAGTTTACAATAAAATCAGTTATTGCTGTTAAATGCTCCGCTAAAAACATGACAACAGACGGGCCTATACCTGCTAAAAGGATAAAGCTAACAAGGATAACGGTTGTGATATGACCAGGTTTAAATAGATAGAGCATTTTGCATATTTTTTGACCCAAGAGCCATAAGGATTTCAAAGACATAAAAAAGGACTTCACCCCTAAAATGTAGAATTTTTGAAGTGACGAAACCACAAAAATTCAAAAGGAGGAAGTCACT
>NZ_SNUY01000139.1 GCF_004376175.1 Halalkalibacterium halodurans
AGCACTGAAAGACTTGAAAGGCTTTTAAAAACCATAAGATTCTCAACGAGGAGAACCCTAAAATCCTGAATTCGCTTACACATATGAGGATGGAAAATACTCCTCCCACAAAAGGTTGACACAATCAAAAGCGAAGGGTCTGTTGATATTATTTTCTATTCGTGGTATACTTACGGTTTGATTGTAACTATTTCCATCGGGCAGACATCGTGATGACTATATTTTAGATGAGAGGTGCTTATTCGTTTTGCTGAAAAGCTTGCTTCCGAACGATTATGTTAAGACAGTCCATGACATCCCGTTAGAGGAATTGAAACAGCAAGGTATAAAAGGAATCATAACCGATTTAGATAACACTTTGGTTGAATGGGATCGTCCTGAGGCAACCCCAGAAGTCAAAGAATGGTTCCAACAAGTGAAAAATGCTGGTATGAAGCTAACGATCGTTTCAAATAATAGCGAAAAGCGAGTTCGCTCATTTGCTGCACCTGTTCAGGTCAACTTTATTCATAGTGCAAAAAAACCGATGACAAAGGCGTTTGTTGAAGCGTGTAAACAGATGAATATTTCAGTAAGTGAAGCGGTAGTAGTTGGCGATCAAATTTTCACTGATGTCCTTGGTGGCAATCGCGCGAACATTCATACGATATTAGTCGTACCAGTGACCGATACAGATGGAGTATTTACAAGGTTTAACCGTCGTATGGAGCGGTATGTTTTAAGCTGGATGAGAAAAAAAGGAATGATCCATTGGGAGGAGTAGACATGAACGAACGAGACATCATTTGTGCCGGCTGTGGCGTGAAAATACAAACAGAATCCAAAGAAATGCTAGGTTATACCCCCCCTTCAGCTTTAAAGCGAGACGTGATCATTTGTCAACGTTGTTTTCGGATGCAGCATTACAATGAAGTGCAAGATGTTTCATTGACAGATGATGACTTTTTAAAAATTTTACATACGATTGGTGAACGAAAGGCGTTAATTGTTAAGCTTGTCGACATATTTGATTTTAATGGCAGCTGGCTTCCTGGTCTCCACCGATTTGTCGGAGGGAATGACGTGCTCTTGATTGGCAATAAGGTAGATCTGTTGCCGAAATCCGTCAATCGAAACCGAATGATCAATTGGATGCGGAAATCAGCAAAGGATTTGGGCTTAAAACCTATAGATGTCGCTTTAATCAGCGGTGAAAAGGGTATAGGAGTAAAAGAGGTCGCTAGCTTAATTGACCGGTTAAGAAAAGGAAAAGATGTTTACGTTGTCGGTGCAACCAATGTAGGAAAGTCAACGTTTATAAATAAAATGATTCAGATCTTTGGCGGCGATGAAGAGCAAATGATTACCACATCCCACTTTCCTGGAACAACGCTCGATATGATCGACATCCCGCTCGATGATGGTAAAACCCTTTATGATACCCCAGGCATTATTAATCACCATCAAATGGCACACTATGTGGCCAAAAATGAGCTCAAGCTAATTACACCGAAGAAGGAAATTAAGCCAAAGGTCTTTCAATTAAACGAAGAGCAAACTCTGTTCTTTGGCGGATTGGCTCGATTTGACTTTGTAAAAGGTGAACGTACGTCTTTTGTATGCTATGTGTCAAACGATCTTTTCATTCATCGGACGAAGCTAGAAAAAGCAGATGAACTTTATGAAAAGCGTCTTGGGGATGTGTTAACGCCACCTGAGGATCCTCAACACTTGCCTTCGTTAGTGAAGCATGAGTTCACCATCCGTGATCAAAAAGTAGATGTCGTGATTTCTGGTTTAGGCTGGGTCACAGTGAATGGAACAAATGTAAAGGTTTGTACATATGCACCGGAAGGCGTTGGCGTCTCCATCCGTGAATCATTAATTTGGTAGTGTCAAAAGTTCTATGAAAAACTAGCACGGTTCATACTACCTACCATTTATTAGGTGGAAATGCCACGCTATCGCTCTTGACAAACACACCAATGGTTTATTCAGAGGTCAATCAAGGGCGAAGGGAACA
>NZ_SNUY01000014.1 GCF_004376175.1 Halalkalibacterium halodurans
TTTTTTCATGTATTTTGCTTAAACCCTACCGCGCTTTCGCTTGGTGGCCTCCTCATCCAAGTAACGGAAATTTCCATTACTTGGATGAGGAGGTTTTTTCTTCTCCCACAAACATTTTACTCATACATTTTTCGAAGGATGCGTATGACTTAATTTTTCGATATCCTTGGCCGGGAAATGTACGTGAAATTGTCAATATGGTAGAACACGTGATTTATTTGGAAACGGGAGACCTTATCACGGCCGATAGTTTACCAGCCTATTTGAAAATAAAGGAAGGGAAAGCTACTTCTCAGCTGCAAATAAACGTAGCCCCTCACGGTGAGGAGTCGTTTAAACAACAAGTTCTTCACCTGCTGGATGTTTATGGTCGGCATACGGAAGGAAAAAAACGAATTGCGAAGGAGATGGGCATTAGCCTCCCAACACTTTACCGCAGGTTGAAAAAACTGAAAATTAGATAAATATTGAGAATTATTGAGAAAAATCGATAAAATCAACAGTTCATCGACAATATTCGGTGTTTTTAAAAGTCGGATTCTCACAATCTTTATACAAATTTGTAAGATTTAAGTGTTTTATTCGAAAAAGATCGAGCGATAAATTCCCTTGGCTTAGGAATATTTATAAAAATTAGCAAAGTTGGCACGAAACTTGCAAATATTTTTGATAGAAGGGGCGTAGAAATGAGTTGGTTCATATCGAGAAAAGATATTGCTTATATTTCGAGAGGAGCTAAGCTACTCGGATGTGGAGGTGGTGGAGATACAAAGACTACCCAAAGGCTTCTAGAATCGATCACGAAGGAAGACGATCAAATTAACGTCTTGCAATATGAAGACCTTACAGAACAGGTTGTCGCTACAGTTTGCTTCGCCGGTTCTCCTATCCTTTATGAAGAACAACTTCCTAGAGGCGATGAGGGGCAAATGGTTTTTCAGGGAGAATGCAACCATTTTAAACGCCTCTGTCGTCAATGTGGCGCAGGCAACCGCTGAAGGCTTTGTCGCAGCTTTAAAGGAAGAAGGAATTGAGGCCAACGTTTTCTTTGGTGAAAACGATGGAACGTTAATGTCTGTTGAATACGCGAAGAAATACCCGATTTTAACGATTGCTTGCGGACCGACGAACAGCTTGCGAGGCGCTTCTTTTTTAACAGGAAAAGAGAATGCGATCGTCGTTGATGTCGGGGGGACAACGACCGATATTGGTGTGCTCGCTCAATCCTTTCCACGTGAATCATCCCTCGCTGTAGAAATTGGCGGAGCCCGGACAAATTTTCGTATGCCGGATTTAGTGTCGATCGGTTTAGGTGGAGGGACGATCATCAGAGTGAATGAAACGGACGGGACTTTTACCATTGGTCCAGAAAGCGTGGGCTATCGGCTCCCAGAAAAAGGGCTCGTGTTTGGCGGTGACACATTGACGACAACAGATGTGGTCGTCGCCCTTGGCAGAGCCAATATCGGTGACCGTTCAAAAGTGGCACACTTAGACAAAGAGCTGCTTAGACGAATCTATGACCGAATGGTCGAGATGGTTGAAATGGCGGTCGATCAAATGAAAACGAGTAGTGGGGATGCTCCAGTCATTTTAGTCGGTGGTGGCAGTATTTTATTGCCTGATCAATTACGAGGTGCCTCCGAAGTGATGAAGCCTGAGCATTTAGGTGTTGCGAATGCTATTGGTGCGGCCATTGCTCAAGTAAGTGGACAAATTGAACGAGTGTTTTCCCTTGATGAGCGCGGGCGTGAGCAAACACTTGCGTATGCGAAGGACTTAGCAAGGGAAGAAGCGATAAAAGCAGGGGCAGATCCTAGTGATTTGACGATTGTTGACGTGGAAGATGTTCCACTCGCTTATTTGCCGGGAAACGCCACGCGAATAAGGGTGAAAGCAGCAGGACCATTAGGGAGTGCATCAGCTGAGCAGTACGAAAAGGGAAACGTCATTCTGTAAGACGTTTGCTTACATCTGCCGCTCTGGCTTTTTCGTTACATTTTAACCCTTGCTAAATTGAATAAAGGAGCTGAAAAGACCTAGGCGCAAATTTTTACATGAGCCAGGTCTTTTTTACACTTAAAAAATGACGTGCTATCAAGGCTATATCCTATTTTGGCAGTTAGAGTAATCAACGGCTAGTCAAACTTGAAATAGGGCTAGCTGTATACCGTTATTTTTGTGAATTCTGTCACAAAAATGCCATGTAGGGTATCTCATTATGGGTGATTTTTCGACAACAATCGATTAAAATAATCGTGTATGACCCATTGGTCAAAGATTATTGAACCATTGTTCGGATGATCGCCCTTGAGGAGGAAAAGGCTTATGACTAAATATGAACTAAATGTGAAACAATTAAAAATACTGAAAACAGAACTTACACGTTTTATGATGTCTTATAAATTTGCTTTACAAGAGCTTAACACAAAGATAGATATCCTAAAGCAGGAATTTCAATACATTCATGATTACAATCCGATTGAGCATGTGTCATCAAGGGTCAAATCACCGGAGAGTATTGTTAATAAGATTCAGCGGAGAGGCAACGACTTTACTCTGGAGTCCATTCGGGAAAATGTTCGTGATATTGCAGGGATTCGCATTACATGTTCTTTTGAATCGGATATTTATGCGCTCAGTGAACAATTAATGCAGCAACATGATATTACGGTCGTTGAAACAAAAGATTACATTAAAAACCCGAAACCAAATGGGTACCGCAGTCTCCATTTAATTTTGTCGATTCCGATTTTCATGTCAGACCGGGTGCAGGATGTCTATGTAGAAGTACAAATCCGAACGATCGCCATGGATTTCTGGGCAAGCTTAGAACATAAAATTTACTACAAATACAACAAAAATGTGCCTGAGCATTTGTTAAAAGAATTGAAGGATGCAGCAGAATCAGCTGCGCTCTTAGATCAAAAAATGGAGAAGATTCAGCATGAAATGAGTGCCTGGAAGGATCGGCAAACCGATGAGGATGAGCGCTACGAATTAATCATTGATAATGAAACCTTTAGTCTTCCGAATGAATCGATTTTAGTTAATTTGATGCCCCCGTCTTCATTGCGTGATTAATCCTTCAAATTTTTTTGCTGAGGAGGAATACTTATGTTGCGAAAGCAAGACAAAATGACACTTCATGTGAAAAAAGAATTTGAGCGAATGCAGCTTCAGCTTGCACCGATTATTCGTAAAAGCACGATTTATAGCTTCATCTCCATCCCGCTTCTTTCGTTTGCGCTATTCAATTTATTCCTCTTTTTGTTTAATGGAGAGTTGCCTATACAGGACTTTACGATTGCGATTGCCATTTTCTGTTTAATGGGCGCATTCGGATTGGCCCTTTTTAAAGAGTCGATGCATAAAAACAAAGAATTTATCGACTCCAGTATTGCCTATATTAAAGACCGGATTGCCACAAGCTCTTATGTTCCAGACCAAGCAAAGGAGCGGTATCTTCATGATATTAAAGAAGATCCGAGGCAAGTATTTTGGGTTTTTCAGCAGTTTCTTGAGCAGGAGGAGCGGATAAAGCGGTTGGATGAGGTTGATGACTAACGAGAGAGAGGGAGAAACATGCGAGAGAAAGAACGATTGATTATCGAACAAGCGATGAGGCTCTTTATTGAAAAAGGCTTTGTCGCAACTTCAATTCAAGAGATTGCTTCAGCATGTGGAATGGCGAAAGGCTCACTATATTCTTATTTTTCATCAAAGGAGGAAATCCTTCTAGCAGCGTTACGAATGTACTTTCAAGCCGTTCAGTCAGAGCTGATGTCGTTCCAACAGTTGGGGAAAGATCCGAGGGAGGTTTTTTGCCAGCAGCTTTCTTATCTATTAGACCATATTTCAAACCACAAGGAGTTTGTCGATGATCAACTGTTACAACAAAGTGTGAGGATCCCTGAAAAAGTACGAAAATTTTTAATCACAAAGCACTATGAACTTCATGCCTTTTATTTGCATGGGCTTCAAGCGATTTACGGGCATGAGGCAAAGCCGTATCTTCATGATTTAGCAATCATGCTAGATGGCATGTTACGATCATATATAAAAATTCTCATTGTCAATGAACAGACATTCTCAAGTGATGATTTAGTCGCATTTCTCTTGAATAGAGTTGATGATCTATATCAAGGTCTATGTGCAAATGAAGAAAAACCGATGATGTCTGAAATTCAAATGCACCGAATGTCCAAAAAGGTTCGTGCTTTCGTAAAAGAGGATGAGGATCAGATTGTCCAGTTGATTCACGGAATGAAGCAAACGCTATCGACCACCCCAAATAGCGATGACGCGCTTTTGTCGATCCACGTGATTGAAGAAGAGTTGGAGAATGATCATCCTCGTTATCCCGTCATCAAAGGAATGCTTTCTAACTTAGTGGGAATAAAAGAACTTGAATCGTTCGTAAAAGAATTAAAGCGACAAATGGCATTAAAGTAGTCAAGGGGTTGTCCCAGAAGCACCTTGAACAATAAAATCGGGTGAACCGTTTATGCGGTTCACCCGATTTTTGTCCTTCGATCGATGATCCGCTGCCGCTCGTTTCCTTAAGGTTTATGGGCAAGGGCCACAAGCCCAAGCTCTATGTACGCATTTTCCTTCCCGCGAAGATGCAGCCTGCGGAAGACGAGGTTTTGTTTGACATGACCAAGTGCGCTCTCCACATCCGTTTTTCTTTTTTGGTAGAGTGTTGGCCTTCTTCGCTTTTCAGTTTTGATGTTGCTTCACTTTGAGTTCCTCATACACCGGGTTAAAGTAGATTTGGTCATGCCCCTTTAAGTAGGCAGCTAAAATGCTCTATCAGTGTGTGTTAATTATTTATGGAGAAAGTTGGATTCTTCATTACTTTACGATTCTACGATCTAATTAATAGGATTTTTAACTTCTGTAATTAGTATAAGAGGCTAACTTAATTTTATAAAATTAAACCTAAAATTTAAAAGAAAAACAAAATATTGACATAAATATTCTGTGTTATTATAATACACAATAGAAAGCGTTTACACTCGGGTATTCATCATTTTAGCCGTCTTTCAGATAAAAATTAAGAAGGAGGTTCCACGAAATTCAATGCAAACGTTTGCTCTTTCGATTAATTTAATCATTGGATGAATAATTACTCAAATTTCGCAGACCAAATTAGGCAGGTAAGCCCTGATGTAACGAGTTAAACCTGCAATCCATTGTGATAGTTGATTTTTAAGTAATTGTTGTGTTTGTTTGTTCGTCTTTTTCAAGACATCTTGAAGAAGATCGATTAATTGCTGTAATGCGACAGCCCAATCAAGTTCATTTACTTCGTCACACAGGTCATAAAATAAACCACCTAATGTCCGTTCATCTGTGTGGCAACGATTTTACCACGAGAGAACAATGTATGTAGTAAAGACGATCGTTGTATGGCTGATAAGTAAGTCATACGAGCGGCCTTGAAACTCTTTTTATAAGCGAAGAAGGGACTTTGTCGTTTTAAAGAGCACTTCAATATCCTAACGAATGCCGTAAATACGGACCATTTCTTGTTTAGATAGTGTGCAATCTGTGCTTAAAATGGCAAGCCATTCACTCTTCTTATTACGGTTTTGCACGAACACGACTTTAACGGGTACGCCATTGGCCATCGTCGTCGTGATTGAACGAAGAAGCCCTTTCTTTCCTTGAAGTGGAGCGGCAGATTGATAGAGTTGTTTTAAGGAAAGCATTTGTCCATTCACGTTGTAGCGCTGCTTGGCATTCTTCACCATCCCAATCACATCAAGCCCTTGGACAACGCTCGTTCAATCATCGCTGGAATTTGATCAGGTGCAGACTGTAGCGCTTCTGTACGGCGTTTATAACCCGAACATCGCTTATCAACTTCTTCATTGATTCCGTTAATGGAAGACGTTTTTGAGCTTAGTAAAAAGAAGTCAATCGGCATGAAAGTATGCCCATCTGACCAGCCTAATGTAAGCATTCGAAACCCTTTATAAAATCGCATGTTCAAAGAAGCATGATCAAAACAACGGGCAAGTAATTCAACATTTTTTACTGCCGATTACGATCAAACGTAGGGTCGTCAATAAATGAAGCACTTTTGAGCGGTCTATTGATGTAAGAATGCTGACTTTTTGTATGGTAGCTGTACTAAAGTGTAAAAGAAATTTCCTCCAAGCAAACTTGGAATGATTTAAAAAGAGATAGACGGTATCTTTGCTTGGCGAACAATCATTCTTTTTCGATGTGACAAGGGCAAACCAATTTTTTTGATGGAAAATCAGACAAAAAACAAGCCGAAACAAATAGGTGCATGAAAACCCAAAGCTTTTTCGAATACCTGCGTGACATAGGTGTTTCGACACTTGTAATTTAGAGAATGTTCATTTGGTAGTTGCTCATTTGAGTGTTTTTCTCTTATCATAGAGAAGGCACCTCTTCTTTGTGGTAATGGTTTCTAGTCAATTCCACTATAACAAAGAATCAGGTGGCTTTTTCTGTTTAAAAGCAACTTGTCAAGCAACCTATCGGATCGGACTTAAAGCTTTGATCGATCTAAAACAGATGACTTTGAAGGTACGAAAGTTAAGTTAATTAACTATAAAACCCAAAAAAATTTAAAAAAACAAAATATTGACACAAATCTTCTGTGCTATTATAATACAGAATAGAAATCGTTTACACTAAAAAGTTTACACTCTAAAATTCGTGATTTCAACCATTTTCTAGCTGAAAATAAAGAAAGGGGTTTTTATGGATTTTTGAGCAAACGTTTGCGCTTTAAATTGATGAAATAACTTGGTCCACCGCCCAAACTTTCGGTTGCTTGTGATGATCATGTTTTCTCTTTCATACCGAAAAGAATTGGGACATTAACGCGATTCAGGTCGTTACGTCTCTCCAGAAGTATGATATCTAATTAGACCTGGTTGAACTGTATGAGTACCAAACGCTAGAAGAATTGGCTAAGCGTATTGCTAATCATATAAAGACTCTTCCTAAACAATATTGTTTAGGAAGAGTGACTAGGTAAAAGGATACGTAAATTGAGATCGGGGGGAGTACCTATGACAGGTCAGTATACCGAAGAAGTGAGAAAAAAGAGAGAAATCCTACAGCAGTATTTCCAATCGAACGAACAATCGGCAAACCGATTGTATCCGTTATCGTCTGGACAGGAGACGCTTTGGTGCTCTCACTATATTTCAGAAAATCAGAATCATTTAAATATGTTTTCAGCATGGAAGCTCCCACATCATGTAAGAATAGACATGTTAGAAAAAGCATTTCAATACCTAGTAGATAAATATGAAACACTTAGAACAAATTACATGACTGTGAAAGGTTCTCCATACCAGTATATCCATGAAAATCATAAGGTGAACTTTAGATATGAGGATTTATCCCATCTGAGTAGGGTGGAATTTGATAAAAGGTTATCAGGGGAAGCACATGCATCTTTCGACATTGAGAAGGACCCATTATTAAAGATTCGCGTATATAAAAACCATGCTGATGAGCAGATTCTTCTTTTTAATGTTCATCATTTAGCAATTGATGGCTGGTCCATTACGATTCTGCTTCAAGAGCTAGGTGAAATGTATAGCAGGCTAGTATCGGCAGCTTCCCCAATTCGTACAGTGGTTCATGATACATACAGGCAGTTTGTACGTGAGGATAAGCAGAGATTAAAGGAGCAGGGGAAGGCTGATAATCCTATTAGGAAGTATTGGTCTGAAAGAATACGTGAAGGGGGAGGACTACAACCAGTAAATCTCCCTTCATTAAAAAATACGGGTCATTCCTATAAAGGGGAGCCCATCTTTTCTAGAATTGAGGAGGATCTGTGTACAAGGTTATATAAGCTTGCTAAAGACAATAAAACGACTGTTTATAATGTATTATTGGCCAGCTTACATACGTTGCTATACCGGTACACTGGTCAAGAGAACATCTGGGTATCTACGCCTTTTTCGAGAAGGGGAGACGCTCGATGTTTTGACAGTGTAGGTTATTACGTAAATACATTACATATTCATGGCCGGTTTCATCAGGAAGTAACATTTCATGATATGCTCGCCCAAATATCAAATAGAGTAAAAGAAGTATTCAAATACCAAGACATATCCAACTCATTTTTTACAGGTAATGAGGGTTACGCACAGGGGAATACGAATGTTATCTTCAGCTTTCAGAACTTAAATGAGTTAAAAGAAAGCGGGTTAAGTCTAGTCTTTCTAGGGATAGAAGGGGCAAAAGGGAACGTAGGGCCACTTCAAATCGAGGTGTACCCTTTAAAGAGACGTGTCGCTCAGTTTGAAGTAGAACTTGAGGTGGTTGAGCACGGCAAAGAGATGTATTTTAGGCTACTCTATGATCCAGAAAAATACGATGCCCATATCATGCAAAGGATTTGCTCTCATTATGTCAATCTATTATCGGCCATCACTAGTGATCAGCACAGACGAATAACAGATTACCAGTTCTTAAATGAATCTGATGTTGTTGAACAACTTCATCAATACAATCATTCAGAGCTAATCAGGCCTAGCGAAAGTAATACCATTCTGCAGCTAATCGAAGAGGTTGCTCTAGTAAAGCCGAATGCTATTGCTGTGGTAAGGGGACAAGACTCTATTACGTATACTGAAATTTTGCAACAGGCAGAAATATTGGCTAATAACTTACATTTACTAGGCATCGAGTCTGAGGATCGCGTAGGCCTCTGTATGAATACGAGTGCAGATCTGATGATCGGTATAGTAGGGATATTAAAAGCGGGAGCGGTATATGTACCATTAGACCCTGCCTATCCTGCTGGACGGATAGATTATATGATCAACGATAGTGACATTTCATTGATCATTACGGATCAAAGTGTTTCAGCACTAAACGATGTAGGGGCAAGGAAAGTTTTTCTTCAAGACCTGCTAATAGATCAAGCAGCACCACAAAGAAAAGTTGGAATTCAGTCGAACCAGCTGGCGTACATGATCTATACATCAGGGTCTACAGGTAAACCGAAGGGGGTTATGGTAAGCCATGGGAACTTATATGCGTCCACATACGCAAGAAGATTCGCATATGAAGAAGATAGACCATGCCGATTCATACTGCTATCCTCTATTTCCTTCGATAGCTCATTAGTCGGAATATTTTGGACACTGAGTATTGGGGGGACAATCATAATACCGGAAATCAGAGATTTGCTAGATATCAACGAATTAATAAAAGAAATATCAAACCATAAAGCAACACATTTTCTGAGTGTCCCATCTTTAGCACATGTGTTATTGAGCAGAGCACATCCAGAGAAAATAAGGAGCTTGGAAACGATCATTGTTGCAGGAGAGCAGTTCCCAAGCAAGTTGCAAGCGTATCAACAGGACAAATACCCCAATCTGAAGATCTATAACGAGTATGGTCCAACAGAAGGGACCGTTTGGGGAAGTGTACATCGTTTAAATGATATAACTTATCCGATAGTCCCGATCGGCAAGCCAGCGAAGCATTGCAAGCTATATATTTTTGATGATGCTTTGAATCTGGTACCTAAAGGAGTTGTTGGCGAACTATTTATTGCTGGATCAGGAGTAACAAGAGGATATATCAATCAGCCGAGAATGACTGCTGAGCGCTTTATCCCTAATCCATACGGAGATGGTGAAAGACTTTATCGGACAGGTGACTTAGCCAAATATAACCATGATGGAACGATTCAGTTTATCGGTAGAAAAGATAATCAAATTAAAGTAAACGGTTTTAGAATTGAATTAGGTGAGATAGAAGCAACATATGAAAGACATCCAGTCATACAGAAGGCTGTAGTCATCAACAAAAAAGACCAAGGTGCACAGATAGTTGCCTTTATTAAATGCTCTGACCATTTATCACAGGAGCAGTTAAAAGAGTACGGCTCAAAGCATCTGCCTCATTATCTGATCCCGCACTACTTTGTAAGCGTTGAGGAGTACCCATTATCACAGAACGGTAAGATAGATCGGAAACGGCTCAGAGAGTGGGAGATAGATAGAATAGAAACAGACACCGTACTCCCTAGAAATGAAGTGGAAAGAAAACTGGTGGACATTTTTAAACAAGTGCTACGGATCGAACAAATAGGGGTTAACGATAACTTTTTTGAAATGGGTGGAGATTCTATCATAGCCATCCAGATTGCATCAAAAGCTAGTGAAGAAGGTTTAACACTTAAACCTAAGGATATTTTTGAAAGCAGGACGATTGCTAGGATTGCACAACAAGTATTAAACAATAGTCAGACTGTGTATGAAGAATCATTAGATATAAATGGAGACGTTCCGCTTACTCCTATTCAACAATGGTTTTTTGAACAAAAATTTAACTACCCTAACCATTGGAATCAAGCAATACATCTAAAAATAGATAAGACACTACCGTTTGTAATGATTAAGGAAGCTATGGAGGCTGTCATCGGGCAGCATGAAGCGCTTCACATGCGCTTTATGTATAAGGAAGGCGAATGGATTCAGAAGTACATGCCAGATCATAAATCAGTCCAAATCATTAATATCAAGACAAATCATACTCATCCAAATGCGATGAACAGTACGCAGGATGTTGCTACCAGCATAGGTAGTTTACAACAGGCGCTTGATTTGCAAGAAGGGCCAACAGTGCTTGCTGCATTGCTCGAAAATGATAAAGACAGTCTAAACAACGATTTCATCATCATTATTCATCACTTGCTCGTGGATATTGTTTCGTGGCAGATCATTATGACAGATTTTGAGAGAATACTAAATAAAATGATAGAAAAAGAAAAAATAGATATACAGCATAAAACAGCATCATACAAACGCTGGTCAACCCATTTAATAGAATCGCTTCCACTAGTACTGAGTGAGAGTAGTTATTGGAATAGAGTGAACGACGCTGTAGCAGTATACGGAGGATCAGAAACAATTACAGGATCAGAAGGAAGTACAGTGAAAATGGAAATGCCTCTAGGTACAGCTGAAACAGAAGACCTATTACAGGAGGTTCCTAAGTACTTTGGGACACAGCTGAACGAAGTTGTACTAGCTGCAATAGTGCTTTCTTTAAAGGCTTATACACAACGGGATGGCATCGTCATAGATATAGAACATCACGGTAGAGTGCCATTTAATGAAGAGGCAATAGATGTATCAAAAACAGTTGGATGGTTCACTAATATCTACCCGATTTATCTTGACTTACAGCAGATTGTCCAACCGAATGGAGATTTGTTAAAACATGTGAAGAATAAGATGCGTGAAGTTCCACATTCAGGGCTTGGCTACGGCATGTTGAGGTATCTGCAAGCGAAGGGTGCTTGTGATGAATCACAGTCTGAAATGCCGAGGGCTCGGTTTAGTTATAACTTTTTAGGTCAGATAGACCATACATTCTTTCATTCTCGTTACTTCACATTTTCTGGATACCTTAGTGAATCTGTTCGTGATCCAAATGAAAAACGCCCTTATTTTCTTGACTTTGAACCGTACATTTCTGCAGGAAATTTTGTACTAAGAATCGGCTATAGTAAGGACCTTGTCCCAGATTCCCGAATCCAGCGCCTAGCGGAAGAGACGATTGAACACCTAAAGTCTTTAATTACTTTATGTAAATCATCAGAAGAAATCGGTTACGTCTCTGGGGACTTTCCTAATGCTAATATTGGCCAAAAAGAGTTAGAAAAGTTCTTATCTCATTTGAAAAATCACTAAATGAAAAGCATGGGGGGATATACATAGATATTCGGAACATAGAAAACATATACACCTGCTCACCGATACAAGAAGGGATGCTATTTCACACATTACATCAACCTGAATCAGGTTTATATGTAGAACAACTAAGCTTTCAAATGATCGGTAAAGTAGAACAAGCAATGTTTGAAAAAGCTTGGCAGGAAACGATTCAAATGCACTCTGCGTTACGCACCACTTTTCACTGGAAAGAGAGCGATCGAATATTACAGGTTGTTCATAAGCAGATAGATATACGGGTCAACTATATTGATATACGGCACCATTCGATAGATGAAGGGAAAAATATAGAGTCAATAATAGAAGAAATTGCGGGAAAGTTAAAAAGAGAAGGTTTTGATTTATCGAAAGGTCCTTTAATGAAACTACATCTGCTAAGAATAGGCGATAATGAGTATCACTTTATTTGGACTTTTCATCATTTACTGCTTGATGGGTGGTCCATGGGACGAGTGATGCAAGATATTTTGAAGCTTTATGAGGGGTATGTACAAAAAAATCCTGTATTCATTCCTGCCCCTGAACAGTATGAGAGCTATATTTCGTGGCTCAACAACCAGGATATGGATGGGGCTAAGCAATTCTGGCTTAATAAGCTGGAAGGGTTTGAGAATATCTGTCCTTTTAGTGCAGGGGATTCATTTAGTAAAAGAAAAACACAGCAAGACGGGTACCAGGATCTCTGGCTTTCAGAAACAGTAAAAGAACAATTGGTAAATCTCACGCATGAACATGAGATTACAATATTTTCCTTGCTACAGACAGCTTGGATTCTGCTGATTAATGGTAAATATAATATAGAGGATATCGTTATTGGAAACGTCGTTTCTGGAAGACCCCATGATTTAAAAGGGGCTGAGAACATTGTAGGTCCTTTTATTAATACACTACCGCTAAGGGCAAAGGTGAAAGCGAATGATAGGATACTTACACTCATTAAGCAAGTGCAACAAGAACAGTTAGAAATCAGTTCCTATGCTTTTACCCCCTTAAAAGACATTCATAAAGTATGTAATTTACAGGGCAACCAATCTTTGTTTGATAGTATTGTAGTCTTTGAGAATTATCCTTTAGATCAGAGTATGTTTTCAAATGAGGCTTTAGGATTCAGGATTAACAATTTCAGTATAGAGGAAAAGTCGAACTTTCCTTTAAGCTTAGCGATTATACCGTATGACAATCAGGTCATTCTGCGCTTACATTATGATTCGGAAGTGATGACCTCAGAGCAAACAAACAAGATTCTGGAACAAGTTGAGAATATTGTTCAGGAGATCATTCTGGATATAACACGTACAGTAGATTCAATCAGTCTGCTGTCGCCTGAAGATAGAGACAAGAGCATAATGCAGTCTGAAACAACAGAATGTATCGGAGTAACAGAAAGTGCTCCTCAGGTATCGAATGTGCTACACCAACGGTTTGAGCATCAAGCAGCACGTAGGCCTGACAAAATAGCGCTTAGAACAGAGTCTGATCTCTTATCCTATGAACAGTTAAATTGTAAAGCAGAACATATTGCCTCCCTTTTACTCTCTAAGGGGCTGAAGTTTGAAGAGCGAGTAGCCGTACTATTGAATAGGTCACTGGAATCAATCGTTTCCATGCTAGGCATTCTTAAAGCAGGCGGTGTCTACGTCCCTCTTGATGTAAACTTACCTCCAGAACGTTTGGAGTATGTGATTCAGGATGCAAATATTCGCACAATGATCACCGAGGAACCGTTCACAGAAAAATACAAAGATCAAGTGCTAGATCTGATCAATATCCACCATTCATCAAAGACTCAACACTTAGAGGCAATAGACAGGCCACCAGTTGTAGCCGATCAATTGGCGTACATTATGTACACCTCAGGTTCTACTGGGCTACCTAAGGGAGTAGCTGTTACACACGAGGCAGCAGCTTTGCATTATACTGCTTTTCAACAGCAGTTTCAATTGAGTGAAGATGACGTTGTTTTGCAATTTAGTGCAATGACCTTCGATCCATCCATTGAGCAGGTTTTTCCAACACTTTTCAGTGGTGGAGAGGTCTTCGTTCGGGGGGAGGATGTTTGGGATGCACAACACTTTGTTCACACGCTAGAAGAATACGCAATTACGGTCGCGAATTTACCGACGGCGTACTTTTATGAGGTAGTGAATAGCCTTATGATCACAACTCAGTGCTTGAGCCTTCCAGCGTTACGTTTTTTAGCGATCGGGGGGGATAAGCTTTCATATAAACATGTTCAGCTATGGAATCGACTCAATCAAGGAAAGACACAATTGTTTAACTTTTACGGCCCAACAGAAACTGTAACAACGAGCACATTCTATTTAGTCCAACCGAGTAATCTGTTAGATGAGATCAGTACGATTCCAATTGGTATACCTATGAGCGGTAGAAAGTTATATATTCTTGACACGTATGGTAGACCAGTACCGTCAGGGGAAAAGGGCGAGCTATGCATAGGAGGCAATATCATCGCACGTGGTTATGTTAATAAACCGAGACTGACTGCCCAACGATTTATTCCCGACCCTTTCAGTACAGAAGAAGGAGCCTTAATGTACAGGACAGGCGACATTGTTCGCCTTAATGAACACGGAGACCTAGAATATATAGGGCGAAATGACGATCAGGTAAAAATACGTGGTTATCGAATAGAAATAGGAGAAATAGAAAAAGCGCTGCTTACAATTCGTGAAGTTGAAGACGTAGCGGTCATTGTACATGATCAAGATACTCGTTCAAAAACATTAGTAGCATACGTGGTTGTTGCTGGCGATATGGACAGGCAAAGGATAAAAAGGAAGTTAAAAGATAAGCTCCCAGAATATATGCTACCAAAACAAATCATGTTTTTGGACCGCTTGCCATTAAATACGAATGGAAAAGTGGATAGAAAATCGCTACCACTTGTTCATCTTCAAGATGAAGAGTATAAAGAGAACGATGAAAACGCTGCACCAAAAACGGAAACGGAAAAAGCGTTGGTGAACATTTGGAAGAGTGTTCTACAGGTACAGCAAGTTAGCATTAAAGATAATTTTTTTGATCTAGGTGGCGACTCAATTCTAGCTTTACAAATTGTAGCGAAAGCACAGGAAATTGGAATCCGAGTGAGTACAAAGGATGTATTTGAGTATCAGACGATAGAAGAGTTAGCATCATCAGTCTTAACGGGGGCTTATCCAGAAGTAGCTGCCACAACGATACAAAAACACGTGGTTGGGAGCGATCGGGGTAAATCTGGGGAGAATATTCCACTTACACCAATACAATCATGGTTTTTTGAACAGCAGTTTGATCAGCATCATCACTGGAATCAATCAGTCCTATTGCAGGTAAAAGAGCGTATAAACACTCATGCGTTAACTGAAGCATTAGAAGCAGTAGTAGATCATCATGAAGCTTTAAAATATCGTTATCACCAAAAGGATGGACAATGGATTCAACAAGTGACAGACCGTGGAAAGACGTATGCAATAGATGTCATAAAACTAAACGATAACAGCACAACCAGACAGATTCAGGTTAAAGAAGAAATATTGCGAGTACAAACGAGCTTAAATATTGAAAATGGTCCAATAATGAAAGTGCTTTACTTAGAACACACAAACACTTCGCTATGTAGGCTGTTTATAACAATCCACCACTTGGTCGTTGATAGCGTTTCATGGCGTATCCTACTTGAGGATTTACTACGACTATATAGACAAGCTTTGCAGTCCAAACAACTAGATATTCCTGAGAGGACATCGAGCTTTAAGGATTGGTCTTACACACTCAGTACATACGCTCAGCAACATATTTCACATGATGAGCAAGAATACTGGGAGAAGAAAGCGAGCATTGAATACAAGCTCCCAGTCGATTTTAGAAACGATTCAAACAACACAGAAGGTTCTCTAGACAAAATAACGTTGACCTTTACTAGAGAAGAGACTGAATCGCTGACGAGAACGCTGCATACCACCTTAGGAGCAAAAGCGCATGAAATATTAATAGCAGCACTCATGATCTCTCTGCAGCAATGGTCAGACACACGTCAAATCAAAATAGACATCGAAGGACATGGAAGAGAAAATATTGACCCTACCATAAATTTGAGCAAAACGGTGGGCTGGTTTACAACGCTCTTTCCAGTTACGGTCAATTTTGATCAACAGTACTCCGTGCTTCAGAAAGTACAAAGGGCCGTCCAAGAACTGCGCTCAATTCCTATGAATGGAATCGGTTACGGTCTACTCAAGTATATGAGTGGATCAATATTGAATGAGAGGCCAGCCGATGTCAGCTTTAACTACTTAGGGCATATTCATACGGAACTACACACAGATGCTCCATTTATGATGTCATCTGAAAGTATTGAGCCTCTCAGACATGCTGAAGCTAAAAGAACATATTTGCTAGATATAGAAGGGGGGATCTTCGACGGCCAGTTAAAACTTGATTGGATGTTCAGTAAGAACGTTCATCAGAAGTCTACAATGATAAATCTGACAAATGAATTTAACCAAGTGATAAAAGAATGTGTGAGTATTGGCCAACAGTTAAAGGGATACAAGCATCTTCCAAAGGATTTTCCTACAGCAGTACTATCACTGGAGGACTGGAAAATCGTCAATGAATTAGAGGGAAATATAGAAGACTTATATTCGTTGTCCCCGATCCAAGAAGGCATGCTTTTCCATTCATTATTACAGCCTGGCACGGGTGTATACGTTCAGCAAATGGCATTTAAGATAAAAGGAGAGGCATTCATAGAGCGGTTTATGCAATCTTGGGAATATGTGATGAACCAACATCCGATATTAAGAACGATTTTTAGATGGGAAGGCTTTGAAAAGCCAGTACAGATCGTCAAGGCTAAAGCTAGTGTTCACGTTGATATTCTCGATTGGACAGATCGTCGATTCAGTTCAGATTTTAAAGTACAGGATGAATTGGGGAAATTGTGTAAAAAACTTAGGGAAAGCACTGTCGATATTTCCAAGGATAAACTTGTTTGCTTTACATTCGTAAAGCTAGAGTCAAATGAGTTCTTCTTTATATGGAACTATCATCACATGCTCTTAGACGGCTGGTCAATGCCAACCGTTTTGAGTCAGGTGTGTGAGGTTTATACGAAATTGTTACACCAAGAACCATTACCAAAATTAGAGTCACCACCTTTTAGAGTATTTATAGACTGGTATTTAAAGCAGGACCACTCAACAGCAGAAACCTTTTGGAAAACGATGCTAGACGGATATCAACATACCACATACTTACCGATCAAGCAGGTTGATCCTGTTGGTGGGAGGAGGATAGAGGAGATATCAGGGCAAACACATGAAGAAATGACATTACAATTGTCTAGTGCAAGTTTTCGTCGTCTCAAACAATTAGCGACTAAAAAGAGAGTTACTTTGTATAGTTTAATTCAAACAGCTTGGAGCATCCTACTTCATTATGCTAGCAAAAAGGAAGATCTTATATTCGGCTCTGTATACTCAGGAAGACCTGCATCCATTAAAGGTATAGAGGATATGGTTGGTATGTTTATTAACACGTTACCAATACGTGTAAAAATTGAAGCGGACCAAACACTTAACAACCTACTACAAAATGCTCATGCACTACAAATGAAGGTAAAGGAGTATGAACACACCCCACTTGTAGACATCAAGAAATGGAGCGGAATCCAAACAAGAGGGGAGTTGTTTGACACGTGTGTGATCTATGCAAATTTCCCTAACGTCATGTCTACTGAGGGTACACAACAGATCATCGAAGGGGTAGAAGTCTCAGATATCACCGCTCTTGAACAAACGAATTATCCACTGACCTTGTCAGTGGTAACAAATGAAACCATGTCATTAGATGTGAACTTTGATACGTACAAAATTGATAAAGGCGATGTAGAGCACTACCTATTTATACTCGAACATATCCTGAACAACTTTGAGAACAGGATAGAGTCAACTTTGACTGACATAAGTAAGGAGCTAGATAAGCTTTTCCAGTCCAGAAGTGGAGTGATCAGGTCGAAGCAGAGAGAGAAAAATCGAAGCAGGCTGTTAAACGTCACAAGAAGGAAAAAAAGGTAAAGGGATTGATATTTCATTATAACAAATCGAGAGGTGAAGTGTGTTGAATAAATCACTAAATATTAAAAATAGAAAAAGAAGGCAAGTAAAAATTGGACAAGAATTAGTACAAAAGCAATTACTTAATGAAGAGCAGCAGCTTCCACTTGTTATTAAACCAATGTCAGCAGATGTAAATATCCTTGAGTGGGTGGGAAAAAATAGAACAGCTCTCGAAAAAGATTTAGCTAAGCACGGTGGGATATTGTTTAGAGGTTTTAATATAGATGAGGTCGATCGTTTCTACGATTTTATTCATCAGTACTCTGGGAATCTACTAGAATACAAAGATAGTGCGACGCCAAGAAGTAATGTGAATAAACAGATTTATACATCAACTGACTATTCAGCAGAGCATTGGATCGAGCTGCATAATGAAAGTGCCTACAGTGATCAATGGCCAATGAAGATCTTCTTTAACTGTCAGATACCTGCACAAGAAGGTGGTGAAACACCTATCTTAGATAGCAGGAAAGTCTACGAAAAAATGGATAAGCGTGTACGTAAAAAGTTTGAAGAAAAGCAAGTGATGTATGTGAGGAACTTCGGTCTAGGAGTAGGTCAGAAATGGCAAGATGTATTCCAAACCGAAGACAAAGATCAAGTAGAGGAGATTTGTGAGAAAAGTGAGATGCAATGTGAATGGGAATCAGATGAACACTTAAGAATCAAGCAAATTAGACCTGCTGTATCCCAACATCCACTAACAAAAGAATATGTCTGGTTTAATCAGATTACCGCATTTAATATCACAACTTTAAACGAAGACGTAAGACAGGAGCTTTTGAGAGAGTATGGAGAGATGAATGTGCCTAAAAACACATTTTATGGAGATGGAACTGCAATCGAAGCAGAAGTTTTAGAAGAGATTAGAAGAGTATATAACGAGGAAATGATCGTATTCCCTTGGGAAAAGGGTGATCTTATCGTATTAGACAATATGCTAGTTGCCCATGGGAGGACATCTTATAAGGGTAAGCGAAAAGTGCTCGTTGGAATGACTGAACCGATGAAATGGTCACAGATTAAATAAGGGGGATGAACATGAGTACGATGGAAGGATACCCATTATCACCTCAACAAAAAAAAGTATGGGAATTACAGAATAAGATAGATAAGCCATTGTATCATCTCGCATCTTTTCAACTGTCTGGGGAGTTAGACTTGTTTAAATTACGAGAAAGCATGAAGCAAGTACTAAATCGCCACGAAATACTTCGTACAAGCTTTAATAAAATTGAAGGGATGCACTATCCCGTACAAAGGATTCATGATGAAACGGACGTACGTCTTTCAAGTCGGAGTATTGAGGAAGTACAGCAGGAAAGGAATGCGAAGGAGATATTAAGTACGTATACAGATGAAACAATCAATCAAATTCTTGATATAGAGAATGGCAGTCCTGTTTACGTAGAGGTGATCAAACAAAGTGAAGAAACGCATAAAATTGTATTGTGCTGCTCTGCTTTGAACGCTGATGCTACAACCTTACAAAGCGTCTTGCAGGAAACAATACATTTATATAGTAAGCAAGAATCACGTTCAGAAGATGATATTGTTCAGTATGTAGACTATTCAGATTGGCAAGAAGAGCTATTTGAAACGGAGAAAACAATTGAGGATAATAAGCAAAACGTTCAACAGAAGGCGTTACCTTATGAAGCGCAAGACTTGGAATGGCCTAGCGGTAAAAATCGTGCTTCTATCCAGGTTTCCGTCGACATTTACTCAAAAATGCAAGCGTTAGCGCATGAATGGAATGTTCCTTTGCTTACACTTTTACTCACCAGTTGGAGCATGTACTTATCAAAACTGGTAAATGGTGATGTCAATCTAGGAATAACAATAGATGGAAGAAGAAATTATGAAGAATTAAAGAATGGAATGGGTCCGTACGCAAAATTAATGAAGCTTATTACACCAGAAATAGAGGAGAAAGCAACGTTTAAGGAGTATGTTGCGATCATCCAAGACCGTTTCGTACAGTTGGCAGATGCTGTTGAGTACTTGGATCCAACTTCAACTCTAAAAGAGAAGAGGATTCTACCATATCAGATCCAGTACGTGAAAGGTGTAAACTATGAGCATGGGAACTTGAGCTGCTTTTCTGAAGAAATATACTCGGGGGAGGATACGTATAAGTTAAAGCTCAGCATTTTAGATAGCGAGTCAGTTATGAACATCGGTATTCAATATGATGATGCCATATATAAAGCAGAAGATATTCAAACGGTCATTAGGCATTTTCTACACTTCTTAGAGGAGTGTCTAGACGATTGGAACAGACCATTTTCTGAGCTAAAGTATCAATCGAAAGAAGAAGAGAAGGAGATTCTATCAAGTACGAGCACTTCAAGTGCTACATACCCTTCGGAGGACATCCTAAGTCATACAAAAAACATTTTGCAACACCTTAAAGAGAGTATAACTCTTCATGCTCATAAAGTGGCAATTGAGGAAGGCTCACTTACATTATCGTACAAGGATATTGATGAAAAATCGAATCAAATGGCCCAGTTTATTAAATCTTTTAATATTATGCCTGAAGAGCGTATTGCGATGTGCCTACCGAGAAGTGTGAATGCAATCATAAGTATGCTAGCAATACTCAAGTCAGGAGCTAGCTTTGTACCTATTGATCCTAAGTGGCCAGTGGAAAGAATTCAATATGTCCTTCAAGATAGTGGGGCTAAGTTGATAGTTGTACAAAATCGAGAATCAATGGATCCAGCATTTTCTCCAGGGGTACCACTGATAGATATAGAGCATGATGAAGAGAAGATCAATCAGTATGAAACGGGACAAGAGCTGCCATTAAACAATATTGAATCTAATCAACTTGCTTATATGATGTACACGTCAGGATCTACTGGCTTACCTAAAGGGGTGGGAATCGAACACGGTGGGCTTTTGAATTACATATTATGGTTTAAACGCCAATTTTCGGAGGATTTGAACATGCCGTTTATCTCTGAGTTCGGCTTTGATGCTTTTCTAAAGCAAGTGTTTTGCCCCCTAACGTTAGGGAATAAAATCACGATTTTCACAGAAGAGGAAGTACTAGATACAAATAAGCTAGTAGCAAAGTTAATCAATACGAATATGAACGCACTTAACTGTGTACCGTCCTTATGGGAAGTGGTTCTACAAGAAATCCAGCAAAAAGAAGACTTGTTAAGGAATCTGCGTCGTCAACTAAGAACGTTACTTGTAGGAGGGGAACAAGTTTCAGTTTCATTTATTCAGAGAACGAAGGACATGCTACCTGAAGTAGACATCGTAAATCTTTATGGACCGACTGAAGCAACATCAAATGCAACATTTGCAAGGTTAACGCATCCTTACCTCATTACCATCGGCCAACCAATCGCCAACATAGAAGTGGCTGTCTTAAATGAAAAGCTAGAACAAGTTGCAGTCGATGAAATTGGTGAACTGTATATTGGTGGAACAGGTATTGCTAGAGGTTATATCAACAAGGCGAAGCTTACGGCAACTCAGTTCATCCCGCATCCATACTCAGATGTGCCAGGTATGCGACTGTATAAGACAGGTGATCTTGTTCGTATTCGCCCGAATAGACAAATAGAGTTTATAGGGCGGCGGGATTCACAAATGAAGATCAATGGTAAGCGTGTAGATGCGAGAGAGATCGAATACACGTATGCACAACATCCACTTTTAGAAAGCGTAGTTGTGTTACCTATTGAAGAAGAAAAGACCCTCGTAGCGTTTTATGTGCAACAGGGTACAGCACTGACACAGGAAGAATTGAGAACATACGGGCAAAAACGATTACCTCAATATATGATTCCTCATTCATTTGTCAGAGTGGATATGATGCCACTAAATAATAGTGGAAAAACGGATCACCGAACGTTACAAAGCATCTATCGTGAAGCATCAAGAAAGGAGTATATAGCGCCGCGTAACAAGACAGAACAAGCAGTATCAGAAATATGGAGAGAGGTGCTGAAAGTTGAGAGAGTAGGGATGAGAGATAATTTCTTTGAACTGGGAGGTCATTCTCTAAATGCTACCCAATTGATTTCAAGATTGAGAAGGATTTATAGGGTAGATATCCCGATCAGTCTAATATTCGAGACGGAGACGGTTGAACGATTATGTGAAGAGATAGAGATGACTCTTTCCCAAAAACACCATATTGAAGAGATATCAGCTGCATATCTTAAAGCTAAGGCTTTGGCAATAAAATAAGGTGATATAAGTAGGTGAATGTATATGAGCTTTTCAAAAGAAATGGAAATTCTTGATCAGCTATTAAAAGATGAAGGTGAAAGTGATCGTATCCCAAGAAGAACTAATCGAGCAGAATACCCTTTATCATTTGCCCAAGAGCGGCTTTGGTTTATCCAGCAGTTAGATCATCACAGTGCAGCGTACAATATCCCCTTAGCGATTAGATTGGCTGGTGCTCTTGATACAGAAAAATTGGAACGCTGTTTTAATAAGGTCATTGAAAGGCACGAGGTGCTACGTGCAACATTTAAGAAAGAAAATGGGAAAGCGAATCAGCATATTATTTCAGCCCAGTATTATCCTATTTCTTTACACGATTTAAGTACACTCTCTTATGCTGAAAGAGAGAATGAGGCCAGAAGTGTTGCTCAGAAATTAGCCTGTAAACCGTTTGACTTGAGTGAAGGGCCTTTATTCCGTATTCAATTAATAAAATTACAAGCGAATGAACATATCCTCGTTCTGATCATGCATCATATCGTATCAGATGGTTGGTCTACAGGAGTGTTGATTAATGAACTGACTAAGCTGTATCATGCGAATGAAGAAGAATGGAATGAGATACTCCCAGACCTATCTATCACATATTCTGACTATGCAGCTTGGCAGAGAAAAAAATATGAAAACGGTGATTATCAGAAGCAACTGGAATACTGGAAAAAGATAATAGGAACAGAATCGACGAAGCTTGCACTTCCTTATGATTTCCCTAAAGCGAATGCGGCTAGTCAATATGGTGATGTTGAGTGCTTCACAGTTCCGTTGTCGGTGACAAAAGCGGTTAAGCACACGAGCCAAAAGCTAGGAGTATCAGCTTTTACAATCTTACTTTCCGCATACTATCTATTCTTATTTCGGTACTGCAACCAAAAAGAAATAATAGTGGGAACACCTGTGGCGAATCGTAACCAGTTTGAAACTGAGTCACTTATTGGCTGTATTGCGAACACGATTCCATTAAAAATGAATGTTGAAAGCGATTCTACTGTGAAGGATTTCATTGCAGAAGTAAGTCGTACAACATTAGAAGCTTATCAGAATCAGGATGTTCCTTTCGAGAAAATAGTAGATGAGCTTAAAGCTGAACGTACACTATATCAATCACCAATATTTGAAACGATGTTTACATTTCAAAATCAACATCGAAACTTAATCACTTTAGATCGGAGCATAGAGACACAACCGTACCACTTACAGTTAGATGCAAGCAAGTTTGATTTATCCTTATCAATCATGGAAGTGGATGGAGAATATGACTGTGTATTTGAATATCGAACAGAGCTTTTCAGGCAAGATTCAATTAAACGGATGGCCAGTAACTTTATTTGTATATTAGAAGGAATGGTAGATGAGCCATTAAATACGATTCATACGCTTCAGTATATGGATCAAGAAGAGCAGAAACTAATGAGTGTAGCATCGTCCTTAGTCTATAAAAAGGGAGATATGATTTTTCAGCGCTTTGAGCATCAGGTGCTACAGAACCCTGATGTGATCGCAGTTGATGACGGTAAGCAAAGGCTATCGTATGCGGAATTAAACAATAAATCCAACAAGTTAGCTAGATATTTGCGGAGAAATGGTGTAAATACAGAAGCGAAAGTACTCATTCAATTGGACCGTTCAATAGATTTAATCATTGCAATTTTAGGTGTATTAAAAGCAGGTGGGACCTACATACCCGTTGACCCAGAGCAACCTGCTGAAAGAACAAAGTATATCATCAACGACGCTAAATGCGAGTATATGCTTACAAAATCAAAATATATGAAAGATAACCAGCTGGAATTGGATCAACGAATCCTGTATATAGACCTGCATGATCAGAGGTGGTTAAAAGAGGAAGAAAAGAATTTAGCATCTGTAGGAATGTCACCTGATCAAGTCGCTTATATGATCTACACATCAGGTTCAACCGGGAAGCCAAAAGGAGTGTGTAATACACATTACAATGTCATCCGCTTGTTTGATAGCGCTGAACAACATTTTGATTTTGGCCGTGATGATGTCTGGACCCTCTTTCACTCTATAGCGTTTGATTTCTCGGTGTGGGAGATGTGGGGGGCCCTACTTAATGGTGGAAAACTCATGATTGTACCGCATGAGCTACGTAGAAATCCTGAAGCATTTTACAAATTCATGAGTGAAAATCGTGTTACTGTTTTAAATCAGACACCTTCTGCATTTAAAGTAATTGTTCGGTTGGCGAAGCACACTCAGCATCCTCTGTTTCTTAAGTACGTTATTTTCGGAGGAGAAGCATTAGATTATCAAGACTTGACAGCATGGTTTGAATATCATGGCGAAAAAACAAAAATGATTAACATGTATGGCATCACAGAGACAACGGTTCATGTCACCTATAGGGAGGTGAAGAAGTCAGATGTAACTGGAAATCAAGGTAGCTTCATAGGACAACCTTTAAATGATCTTACCATTTATATATTGAATGAGGACTTACTTCCAACACCAATTGGCGTTCCTGGAGAAATTTATGTGAGTGGAGCAGGCTTAGCGAGGGGATATTTTAATCGTCCCTCCCTTACTGCGGAGCGCTATATCCCCAACCCATTCAAATCCGGTGGACAAAGGCTATACCGTACAGGGGATATTGCCAAGCGAACGGTGAACGGAGACATAGAATATCTAGGTAGATCGGACGACCAAGTAAAGGTTAAAGGGCACAGGATTGAATTAGGGGAAATAAAAGCCACTATTGCAGAGGATCACAGGGTAGAAGATTGTGTGGTTTTAGTGGGATCGAACAGTAGGAATGAAAAGGAGCTTGCAGCTTTTATTACGTTTAAGCAAAAGGAAGAAACTGAAGAACAGGTACGAGAATTACGCAATCATTTAATTGATAAGTTGCCGAGATACATGTATCCAGCTCATATTATAGCTGTTGACACTATACCGATGAATGCAAATGGAAAGGTTAACAAAGAGCAATTATTGACTCTACGTACTGAAAGCGCTGCTTCTCAAGGAGGTAGGCCACAAACAAAGACTGAAAAAGAGTTGGTTGCCGTCTGGGAAAAAGTATTAGGAAGAAATGGTATAGGGATACATGATAATTATTTCTCACTCGGTGGAGACTCGATAAGGAGTGTTCAAGTCATATCTGAGCTACAAGAAATGGGATATGAACTTGAAGTAAAAGACATGTTCCTTAACCAAACGGTTAAAGAATTGGCAGAATACTTGGAACAGAGCGAAAGTCGTACAACAACGTATAGGCGTACAAAGCCATTTGAACTCATTTCAGATAAAGATCGGTCAGCGTTAAGCGAGGCAATAGAAGATGCGTATCCACTTACAAAGCTACAAGAAGGGATGCTTTTCCACATGGAACAGTTTCCTAATCAACCGATTTATCACAACATCGATAGTGTGCGACTGGAGGGTGCATTAAATATTGACCTATTTAATGAAGCGGTAGCAAGCGTTGTGGAAAACAATGTAATGTTACGTACCTCCTTTGACATGTATTCATATTCCGTACCATTACAACTTGTACACAAAAAAGCAAAGCTACCTGTTGGTTATCAAGACATTAGACATTTATCCGAACAAGAGCAGGAGCGAGTCATTGATGAGTATGTTGAACAAGAAAAAATGAATAAGTTCGATTTAAATAAACCGAGTCTGTTAAGGTTCTATATTCACCAGCGAACGGCCGAGACATTTCAATTCACGCTTACAGAGTGTCATCTAATATTTGATGGGTGGAGCTTAACATCAACGCTTAGTGAAATCTTTGACCTATACTTTGATCTGCTTGAAAATAAACGTCAAATGACGGAAAGCAAGGAACTGAATGTACGGTTTAGTGATTTCATACGCTTAGAACAGGAATCGATAAATAGTGAGGAACAGCAAGAGTTTTGGAAGAGCTACCTTGACGATTGCCAACTACTAAAATTTAATCATTTGACCCCTGAAACAAAGCATGAATCAGTGGAAATCCATAGAAGAATCGTTTCATTACCACAGACTGTTAAGAAAAAGTTAAAGCAAATAGCTGCAGATCATAGCGTGACGTTAAAAAGTATGGTATTAGCCGCTCATATTAAAGCTTTGCAGGTTATTTCAGGGCAATCCGATGTCTTGACTGGGTTGGTTTCAAACGGAAGGATGGAAGTGAAGGATGGGGAGAAAGTAAAGGGACTATTTCTAAACACACTTCCATTAAGACAGAGAGTGCAACAGGGTACGTGGATCGACTTTATTCATCAAACATTCAAGATGGAACAACAGATCCTGCCGTACAGGAGATACCCGTTGCCCGAGATACAGAAAACTGTAGGACAATCTCCATTATTTGAAACAGCGTTTAACTACGTTTACTTTCATTCAATGGAGCACTTGTTTCAATCGAAAAAGCTTAAGTTTATTGACTTTAATAAAAACTCAGCAAATGATACCCATTTTTCGTTAATGGCTAACTTTGCTGTACATCCACCACATTACGATATTCAGTTAACTTTAGCTTTTGATCGGAATCGTTTTTCAGAAGAAAAGATGGACTCTGTTGCTGATATCTATCGTAATATCCTAATACAAATCGCTTCTGATCCTTTGATAAATCATAACAACCGTTCCTATCTAGCTGACCAGGAATATAAAAAGGCAGTGTACAAATGGAATGAAACTGATAGAGGATATGCTGAAAGTGGTTTGACGATTCAACAATTGATCGCCAAGCAAGTTAAACGGACACCAGAACATCCTGCGGTAGTGTTTCAATCGGAGAAGATGACTTATGCAGAGCTAAATCAAAAAGCTGATCAGGTTGCTCAGTTTTTAAAGGCACAAGGAATCTCAAATAACGCTTTTGTTGGTGTATATCTTGAACGATCCTTAGAGATGATGGTTGCATTATTAGGGATTCTTAAAGCAGGATGTGCTTATGTACCATTGGACACATCCTATCCAGAAGAACGAATCAAGTATATGATAGCTGATGCTGGTGTTGAGTGTATCCTTACAGTGAAACATCAACTAAACAATATTTTGAGCATGAGTAATGATACACCGCAGGACTGTTATGACATACTCGAAATTCTTAGTGCCCAAGAAAAGCAACCAAGTTCTGATTTTGAGTATCATAGGGGATCAACAGAGGATATTGCTTATATGATTTATACGTCTGGATCAACAGGAAATCCAAAAGGGGTAATGATTCCACACAAAGGGATTGTAAACCGTCTTCTGTGGATGCAAGAGGAGTATCAGTTAAACAAGGAGGATCGAGTGCTTCAAAAAACACCTTTAAGCTTCGATGTTTCTGTATGGGAGTTATTTTGGCCACTGATTACAGGTGCAAGCTTAGTCATCGCTAAGCCTGAAGGTCATAAAGATAGCTACTATTTAGCAAAGCTAATTAAAGAAGAACAGATCACCACTTTACATTTTGTACCTACAATGCTGCAAGAATTTCTGAATGAAAAAGAATCAGAGAACTGTACAAGCTTAAAAAGGGTGATTTGTAGTGGTGAGGCTCTTGCCCCAGAACTGAAAGATCGCTTCTATAAAGCATTAAATTCACACCTGCATAATTTATACGGCCCTACAGAGGCATCGGTAGATGTGAGTTATTACGCCTGTAAACAAGAGGATTCTTCAGTTTGGATCGGAAAACCGATTGCGAATATACAGCTCTATGTTCTAAACAAGGATTTGCAACCTGTAGGGGTAGATAGAATAGGAGAGCTGTTTATCAGCGGCATAGGATTAGCGACAGGATATGCGAACAAGCCTAGTTTAACTGCAGAGAAATTTATACCGAATCCTTTTTCAAAAAAACAAGGCATGAGAATGTATAGCACAGGGGACCTAGTACGCTTATTACCAGACGGAAATATCGAATACATTGGTAGAAAAGACAGCCAAGTAAAAATCCGTGGAGTAAGGATTGAGTTAAAGGAAATCGAGTCTGCAATGAGAAGCCATCATCATATTAAAGAGGCTGTTGTCGTATTCAATAAGACAGCTAATAGAAACAAAGACTTGCTCGTTGCATATGTTGTTCCAGTGGAACGTGCTGAGTTATCTATAACGAAAGTAAAGAAGTATATTTCAACACGTCTCTCTGACTATATGCAGCCAGACCGAGTCATATTTTTGGACAAAATGCCTGTATCACCAAATGGGAAAATTGACCGAAAAAGTTTGCCAGACCCGTCGGAGGATAGACCAGATCTAGATGCACAGTATGTAGCACCAGAAAAACCACTTGAAAAAGAACTGGTGGAAGTATATAAAAAAGTTCTGAATCTTGAGCGTGTTGGAATACTCGATAACTTCTTTGAATTAGGAGGGAACTCCTTAACAGCCGTATTTTTGATCAATCATATAGAAAAGTTAACTGGACAGAAGTACCCAATTAATTTGATCTTTGAAAATCCACAAATAAAGGACTTAGCACATGAAATCATGCATCGCAACACATGGGCGGGAGGAATAGAAAACCTTAGAAGAAAGGATGGAAATCAGGAGAGTAGGGGGATGCTTGTAGATATTCAACCTAATGGAGAGAGACAAGCGTTATTCTTTTCAGCTCCACTAGGAGGAATCTTACCTTCTACTGTTGTTGCTGGGATAATAGATTTCTCCCATGCGCTTGGGAAAAAGCAACCGTTTTTCGGCATCCAAACCCCACCTTTATCTGGTGAACTATCTGCAAAATTGAATCTGGATCAACCGTCTTTCATTGAACAAATGAATGTCGTCCGAGCCTGGGAACCAGATCAGGAGATACTCCCAAAGCTAGCGAAAGAAAGTATTAGTATGATCAGGGAAAAGCAACCAAGTGGTCCATACGTCTTAGGTGGGTTTTGTACAGGCTCACATTTAACACTTGAGATTGCTAGTCAGCTAGAAAAGGAAGGTGAGCATGTTAAAGAAATTATAATGATTGACTCGTTTGCTCCAGGGTATACCGTCAACGGGGGCGAACAAGAAACACCTAAAGAGTACATTTTTGACGAGAACGACCCAGTATATATTGGTCAAATGTCACAATCCTTAGCTTGGTTCACTTGTAGGGAAATTGGCATAAATAAAGTGAGCCAATCCGTTCAAGAGGTTGCAGAAAGGATTAAATGTTTACCAGGCATGGATCAACGTTGGGAGTATATTACGGATGTATTAATTGCTAGTGAAGTGGTACCGATAGATACTACGTCGTCCGAGACGTACAGATTATACGTATTGTATAAGCTTAATACTGAAGCAACAAGAGTTGCGTTGAATGATTACCATCCTAAAAAAGTGAATAGTGATATAACATTATTCATTGCTAAGAACGGATTTGAGGCCGAACTGCATCAGGATCATACGTTGGGCTGGTCGCAGGTAACCTTCGGAAATGTGAATGTTAACTATGTATCGGGAGACCATTTAACAGTCTTAACAGTTCCAAACGTGTATGAGATTACGGATATCCTGGACAAACGTCTACGGTCTAAATAAAGAAGGGGGAGTATGAATGAGTATATACAAATATCTGTTTTCCATTTCCAAAAAGAATGTGCTTTATGCTCTGATTGCTGGTCTCATTAGTGGGGCCAGCAGTACAGGTGTCATCGCTGTCATAAACCACACCATAAACAATCAGCAAAGTACGGGTTACCATATTGTATTAGCGTTTATCGCCTTGTGCTTAACGATGCTTTTGAGCAGTTTAGTGTCTGGATATTTATTGATTAAGCTTGCACAAGGGTCAATCATCAATTTACGTATTAACCTGAGTAAGCGCATTCTATCAACCCCACTTAGGAAGGTAGAACAGAATGGCTCTCACAGGCTGTTAGCATCGTTAACTGACGATGTAATGGCAATCGCGAATGCTATTACGGTTAGTCCAATGCTGATCATTAATCTTTTCATTGTTCTGGGATGTCTAATCTACATGGGATGGCTATCCATATCAGTGCTCTTCATTGGACTAACATTTATGACGATAGCATTTTTTAGCTACCAAATGCTGATGAAGATAGCTAACAAATATCTAGCAAGTGCGAGAGAGGAACACGACTCACTTTTTAGACATTTTAAATCACTTACAAGCGGAACAAAAGAATTAAAAATGAGCAAACAGCGTCGAATAGATTTCTTCGATAAGCAGTTAACACCAACAATAAGGGGTGTTTATAAGGACACTGTAAAAGGCATGACAATATATACTGCAGCTGGAAACTGGGGACAAATGCTATTCCTGTTTTTTATTGCGCTGGTCATCTTCTTTATTCCCCAGCTTAACCTAGTCAGTACAGAGATATTAACTGGATATACGCTATCGATTTTATATATGATCACACCTTTGGTTACAATCCTTAATGTCTTTCCAAACTTCGGGCGTGCCAATGTGGCTCTTAGGAAGATTGAAAAGCTCGAACTCGCTACAGAGGATGAAGAGTTGATGAGCAATCGAGAACAGTTACCGAGTAGTTTTAACGAGATCAGACTAATAGATTTAACCCACACGTATTATCGAGAAGAGGAAGATCATAACTTTACACTCGGACCAATCAATTTGACCTTCAAAGAAAATGAGCTCATCTTCCTCGTAGGTGGTAACGGGAGTGGAAAAACAACACTAGCCAAACTGATTACCGGGTTATATGAGCCTGAAGGGGGGAGGATAGAGGTCAATGGTCAGCCTATCACAGATAAGCACATTGATCATTACCGCCAGCTCTTTTCTACAGTGTTCTCAGATTTTTATCTTTTCGAGCAATTTATTGGTATCTCAGAAGACAAAGTAAAAGAGGAAGCGGAAGAGTACCTGCGGCTTCTTCAACTAAATCATAAGGTAAAGGTTGAAGAAGATCGCTTATCAACAACAGATCTGTCAGGAGGACAAAGGAAGCGACTTGCGTTGTTAGTTTCATATCTGGAGGATAGACCATTTTATGTATTTGATGAATGGGCGGCAGATCAGGATCCGCTGTTCAAAGACTTCTTTTATACAAAACTTCTACCAGCTTTGAAAGGTAAGGGCAAGACGGTGCTTGTAATCTCACATGATGATAAATATTTCAACGTGGCGGACAGAATCATTAAGATAGACTACGGGCAAGTGATAAAAGATGAGCCTATTGAAGCACTATCACAGCAAGCAGCTGAGTAATCGGTGGGTTGCCACATATGCTATTTAAGTAATAGAAGATTCATTATACAGAAACTTCATTGAAAGGGGGTGATAAACCATGGAGAACACAAACATCCAATATAAAGTTGTATACAATCACGAAGAACAGTACTCAATTTGGCCAGCTCATAGAGAGCTGCCGAACGGATGGTTTGAGGAGGGTACGATTGGAGAGAAGGAAGAATGTCTTCAACGGATCGAGGAAGTATGGACAGATATGAGACCACTAAGTCTAAGAAAGCAACTATCTAAGGCTGAAGGCAATTAATATAAAGCTTTATACATGTATTGATCTTTTAAAAAGGGGTGCATACGTGAGGTGAGCAACACTAGATATGAAGAAAAGTTACCTGATCTCTATTCTCTTAATAGAGATCAGGCTCAGCAGCATATTCTGAAATACCTAGAGCAGCTATTAATCGAACATACTGAATATGATGCGCAGCTCGAGATCGAAAATGTGAAGATCATGGAATGGGTACAGGACTCATTAACAGCAATTAAGCTAAAGGCACACATAGAAAAAGATATAGGAATAGAGATAGACGTATCTGAACTGTTTGAAGAGCAATCACTATTACAGTTAACAGCAATGATGATTGACCTCGTAGATGAACTGAGGCATTCATCCAGCTCTTCTATTGATTCGGGTGAGGAAAAGGATTTCTTCACTGAAGAGCTACAAAAGATGAGTGACGAAGAGATCAATGAATTATATGAACAAATACAAAAAAGCAAGTCATAAACGGATATTTTACAGGAAGAAGCTATAAATTCCTTAATATTGAGGGGTGAGATAAAGATTTGCAGACAAAAGGTGTAATTGTAACAGGTGGTTCAAGGGGGATAGGAAGGGCAACAGTAGAATTGCTAGCAAGAGAAGGAGTTGATGTTGCTTTTACCTACAACACAAACCATGAAGCCGCACAGGAAGTATGCGAATGCACAAAGCATGACAAAGGGAGAGTCAAGGGATTTCAAGCTAGTGCAAAATCGTTCAGTGAAGCAAAAGAAGTCGTTCATGAAATGACAGCATTTTTAGGGAGAATAGATGGCTTAGTACTGAATGCAGGAATAAATAAGGATATGCCGTTAATGATGATGAGCGAAGAAGACTGGGACAATGTCATTACTACAAACATTGGTGGTGTATTCAATTATACGAAGCCTGTTATTTATCAGATGATGAAGCAAAAGCATGGAAAAATTGTCTGTATCACATCCGTCAGTGGCTTAAAAGGGATATCTGGTCAGACAAATTATTCAGCTTCAAAAGCAGCACAAATTGGCTTTGTCCGTTCTCTATCAAAAGAGGTCGCACGATTTAACATTAACGTTAATGCTATTGCACCAGGGTTTATCGAAACGGATATGTGGTCTTCAATTGCTCAAAAGCAGAGGGAGGAGATTCAACAGGAGATTCCCTTCGGTAGACCAGGAAAAGTAGATGAAGTATCAGAGGTGATTAAGTTTTTATTATCTGATAAATCAAGCTATATGACTGGAAGTGTCATTGTTGTTGATGGTGGCTTAAGCTCATAACCAACAATGGCTATACATTGATATACGCTTGACTAATACAAGGATGGGCACGAATTGAACATCTAAATACACAAATCTTGGAGGGATAATAATGAAAATTTTAAAGGAAGATTTAAAAGAATTAATCGTAGAAATCATTGAGGAAGAGGATTTACAAGATACGGATCATTTTGTTGACGATCTTGGTGTAGACTCGATGATGGCTATTGAAATTGTCGCACAAATCGAAAAGAAATATAAAATTACAATTTCAGAAGAATACTTACCAAAAGTAACTTCATTGAATGACGTTTATGAAGTGGTCACAAATATTGTGGAAAGCACTGTAGTAAAAGAAGGGTAGCTCAATGGAAAGAAAGAGAATTGTCATAACTGGAATAGGTGTACTTACTCCTATCGGTTCAGGAAAAGAAGTGTTCTGGGAGAATTTATGTCAAGGTAAAGTTGGAACAGAAGAAGAAGTGACAGCCTTTAATACAGAAAAATTTGACTGTCATATTGGTGGAGAAGTAAGAGATATTGATCCTGAACAGTTTTTTGAAAAGAATGCTCCTAGCTTAGTAGGGAGAACGACCCAGCTAGCAGTGGCTGCTGCAAAGATGGCTGTCAAAGATGCTAACATACCAGATTTCTGTGCAAATGCTGATAGAGTCTCAGTTTGTATGGGCACGACAATGGGAAACAATAGCGTGATTGAAAAGTATCATGAGAACAGTTTAACGAGTGAGCAAGAAGCGAGTACCGAGTATATGACAAATTATTCTCTAAATCGGTTATCTTCAGTCGTTGCAGAAGAACTAGGCGCAGAAGGGACATGTATGGTGGTCCCTACTGCCTGCGCCGCAGGAAACTATGCGATTGGACTTGGAAAGGATTTGATTGAAGAAGGGAAAGCAGATAAGGCCATTGTAGGTGGTGCTGATGCAATGTCCCGTGTCATATACACAACATTTTCTCGTTTAGGTGCGATGGCTCAAAGCGCTTCAAAGCCCTTTGATAAAAATAGAGACGGCATTAATGTGAGTGAAGGAGCAGGAGTATTAGTTTTAGAGGATTATGAAAAGGCTAAACAACGAGGGGCAAGAATATATGCCGAGCTGCTTGGGCATGGATTAGCATGTGATGCACATCATCCCACAGCGCCTCACCCTGAAGGAGAAGGGGCTGAACAAGCAATTAAAAAGGCTCTCATCGACGCAGGAATATCTGTTGAAGATGTTTCATATATAAATGCACACGGAACGGGTACAAAAGCGAATGATCAAACAGAATCGATGGCGATTAAAAATGTTTTTGGCCCATACGCTGACCAAGTTCCTGTTAGTTCAGTTAAATCGATGTTAGGCCATACTATGGGGGCAGCAAGTGCGATAGAAGCAATCGTCTGTACCCTATCAATCTATCACTCACTTATTCCCCCAACGATGAATATCGAAGTTCTGGATGAAGAATGTTTAAGTAGTGTGGTTGTAAAAGAGCCTATAGCAAAGCCGGTGAAATTCGCTATTAGTAATTCATTCGCCTTTGGTGGGAACATTTCGATTATATCTTTAGGGAGTGTATAAATGATGAATGACCTACAGGATCCAATAGTTATAAGTGGAATTGGTCAGGTTTCACCGTATGGGATTGATAAGGAGCTATTATGGAACGTACTGTTTAAAACAAAAAGCGAAATTGATCAACTGAAAAAAAGTAGGATTGGAAACATTGATGAGGAGAATGGTTTATTCATTCCCTCCGATTGGAATCCAAAAGAGCTATTAGGTAAACGTGGGCTCCAATTCTTGAATGCGAGTACTAAGTATCTAATGGCTGCGACTAATCTAGCTCTAGAGCATGCACAATTATCTAGCGAAACGGTAAATGCCGAAGAATTAGGAGTCGTTGTAGGCTGCAACTATACAGGATTAGCCGTTTCAATAGAATATGATCAAATCGCAATTACGGAAGGGCCAAGATACGTTAGCCCAATGCAAGCTCCAAATATTTTAGCAAATGCTCCTGCATCTCACTTAGGGATTAGGGTACAGGCTCAAGCTTGTAATACAACGATATCTACCGGTCAATGTGCGGGCTTAGATGCACTCGGCTACAGTATGAACCTACTAAAAAGAAACAGGGCCAAATATGTCATCGTTGGTGGTGTTGAAGAGTTAAACGAAAGTGTCATACAGTACCTCAAGCGTTCGGACCATACTCCTAAGAATATGACTGATAAACAAGGGATACCGTATGCACCAGATTCAGCTGGAATTCTGCCTAGTGAGGGAGCTGTCACGGTCATACTAGAAAGAAAATCTACTGCAATCGATAGAGGAATCCAACCTTTAGCAGAGCTGGTTTCTTGGGATAATGTGTTTGCTGCACGGAAGGACGAATCTCATCGAGTTGCAGCGGTGAGAAGAGCACTAACCTCTGTAGTAAATGCAGCTTCAGCATCCATAGAAGATATAGGCCTGATATTTTCAGGGGCAAATGGGGACTATGAAATAGATCGAGTAGAACTGCTCGCATTGCAAGAACTACTAGAAATGGGAGAAAAGCAAGTGAATAGCCCTAAGGTTTTTCCTATCAAATCAGTAGTAGGAGAGGCATTTGGTGCGAGCGGTTTGTTTCAACTGTCAGGAGCTTTAGGCTTTTTAAACAAAAAGAAATGGCCAAGCCCGTATGGAAATGATGCGGATCAAGTTGATCCAACCTTTGCCTCTCTACTGAACTATAATCAAGCGTGGACTGAAGAAAATGAATGTCCATATATTGCGCTTACTTCCCATAGCCGATCAGGAGAAACGAGTGCAATCCTTATTCGTTCAACATAGATTTAACAAGATGAACAGTGGAAAGAAGGAGTGGTATATGAATGGATCAGAACCTTAGTTATGAACAAGTGCGATCTCTGCTACCTCAAAAACATCCCTTTATCTTCATAGATACAGTAGAGCAGATAGAGCCAGATAACAGAATTGTATGTGTTAAAAATCTGACAGGGAATGAGTGGTACGTTCCAGGCCATTTCCCTGACCAAACCGTTTTTCCGGGAGTGTTACTCGTTGAGGCGATGGCTCAATCAGGTATTTTATTATACAAGCTAAGTCAGGAGGATATCAGTAGTACTGAGAAACAACAGTTTCTTCTATCAGGAGTGAAAGTGCGCTTTTTAAATCCGGCTGTACCAGGTAATCAAATCAGAATTGAAACAGAGTATGTCAAAATGACGGCAAATGCTGGGATTGTAACGTCAACAGGCTGGGTTGGTGAATCAAAAATTGCTAAAGCAGATATTACGCTTGCAATATCTAATAAATGAGGATGGATGCAATGAATAATTCGTTTAACCGCTTAACGGATGTTATCTTATCAAAACGTAACGTGCACGACAGAGGAATCACATTTATTAAGGAGGAAAATATAGAGCATTTCGTATCCTATCATGACCTTCTGGACTCAGCTCTATCAATCACTGGGTACCTTCAGCAGGTTGGAATCAAACCAGGAGATGAGGTTGTTTTACAAACGGAAGATGTTGAGCAATTTGTATATGCTTACTGGGCGTGTATATTAGGGGGATTTGTACCTGTACCGTTAAGTATTGGTGTGAATAAAGATCAACGTTTAAAGTTGTTGAACGTATGGGAGTACCTCAACAACCCGTTCTTACTTACGAACGAAAAAAATACCCAGAGATTAGTGCGTTTTGCACAAAAATATTCCGTCACACAGCAATTTAAGCCGATATTAGAAACAAAAATAATCATTGAACAGGCGGTCGAACAGGGTTCACCTGGATCGGTTTACACCCCAGAAGTGGACGATGTGGCGATGATACAGTTTTCTTCAGGGTCAACAGGGAGACCTAAAGGGGTGGCACTAACTCATCTAAATGTAATGACAAATATTAAAGACATTATTAGTGTAGGTCGAAATAAATGGGCTGATGACAGATTTGTTAGTTGGTTACCAATGACACATGATTTTGGGCTTATTGCGCTACATTTGTTTCCGTTAACAGCGAACGCAAATCATATGATTATGCCAACACAGATGTTTATCATGTCGCCGTTACTATGGTTACGCAAAGCGAGTGAGTATAAGGCAACATGTCTAGCTTCTCCTAACTTCGGCTATCAGTACCTACTTAAATATCTTCAAGCATCGCGACTGAATCAATCGAAGTTAGATTTGTCGTCTGTAAGGTATATTTTCAATAGCGCAGAACAAATATCGCCTCAATTAGCTCGGTTATTTGTTGAAGCGTTGGAACCTTACAATTTAAAAAGAAATGTAATTGTTCCAGCCTACGGCCTAGCAGAAGCAAGCGTAGCAGTTACAGTCTGTGAATTGTTTCAACCAATGAAAACGTATGCCATCTCCCGTGATCAGTTAGATATTGGTTCAGAAATTCAAGAGGTACAGCAAGGTGGACTTGAATTAGTTGATTTAGGAAAATCCTTGCCGTCTGTTTCTATCAGGGTTTGTGATGATCAAGATAATGACCTTGGTGAAGATAGAATTGGACATATCCAAATGAGAGGGAAAAATGTAACCAAAGGCTATTATAATAGCCCGGAAAGAAATGAACAATTATTTACACATGACGGTTATCTTAGAACGGGTGACATCGGATTTATTAAAGAAGGGAGCCTTGTTATAACTGGAAGAAAAAAGGATTTGGTTATAATTAATGGTCAAAATCTATATCCTTATGATATTGAAAGAGTGGCAGAAGAAGTTGAAGGATTAGAATTAAATACGTTTGCTTGCACTAGTGTTTATAATGACCAACTTGGCGAAGAAGAAGTGATTGGATTTTTGTTACATAGAGGCGACCTAAAAGATATCGTTCAACTAGCCCAAAAAGTCCAAAAGCATATCAAAGAACAAATGGGAGTGTTGTTAAAACAGTTCATTCCTGTGAAAAACATCCCTAGAACAACAAGCGGAAAAATTCAACGTTATCAATTAGCGAAAGATTATGTACAAGGCGTTTATGATCAACAAATACAGGAATTTAACAAACTTTGTATGCACGAGTCTACAACGTTATAGTAGAACAGTTGTTATAAAGGAGCATACACCTTATAACAATTGATTAAGGAGGAAATGCGATGAATTATCTGAATATAAAGACTACCCTTCCGGGGCCTCGCTCCAAAGAAATTTTAAATGAAAAGAATTCAGTGGCAAGAGCATTCGGTACATTTGTACCAGCAATAATAGATTATGCTCGTGGTGCCCAAGTGTGGGACCTAGATGGAAATCAATTCATCGATCTTGCTGGAGGAGTAGGTTCGTTAAACGTGGGACATAGTCATCCAAAAGTGGTTGACGTTATACAAAAGCAAGCGGATAAATTTACACATACAGACTTCACAGTTATTCCTTATCAATCCTATTTTAAACTAGCAGAAAGACTCTGTTCCAAAATGCCTGGAGTTGAAGAAAAAAAAGCATGTTTCTTTAATTCTGGTACAGAGGCAGTTGAAAATGCGATAAAGATTGCACGGAAAGCAACAGGACGCAGGTCTGTCATTTGCTTTAAAGGAGCCTTTCATGGGAGAACGATGCTGTCATTATCGCTTACGAGCAAGATAAAGCCTTATAAAGAAGGAATGGGTCCATTCTTCAATGATATCTATCGTGTCCCTTATCCTTACGTGTACCGTTGGGAGGATAGGGTCTGCTCAGAAGAAGTATCAAATCGAGCAATAAAAATGTTAAAGGAATTGTTTGTTAAGCAGGTTGATCCAAATGATGTCGCAGCACTGATAATCGAGCCGATTCAAGGAGAAGCAGGCTTTATTAATCCACCTATGCCTTATCTCCATCAAGTTCAGGAAGTATGTAATGAGTATGGTATCGTTTTCATAGTCGATGAGGTTCAAACAGGATACGGGAGAACGGGATGCTTTTTAGCGTCTGAATACTATGGTATCGAACCAGACTTAATCACGTTAGGAAAATCTATCGCTGCTGGCCTTCCGCTTTCAGCCATTATCGGAAAAGAAAGAATCATGGACAGTGCAGGTGATGGAGCGGTTGGTGGTACATTTGTTGGAAATCCGATTGCCTGTACTGCAGCACTTGCAGTGCTAGACATATACGAAGAAGAAAACCTAGGTGAGCGGGCGAATAAAATAGGAGAAAAGATTGATCAATGGTTGCATCAATTGAAGAATAAATCACACCTTATTGGTGATATACGTGGAGTAGGAGCAATGAAAGCTTTTGAGCTTGTAAGAGACCACGAGACAAGAGAGCCAGCAGATGAAGAAACGTATGAAATTATTCAGCGCTGTTTGCATAAAGGGGTCATTCTATTTAAAGCAGGATTATATAACAATGTAATAAGGTTTTTAGTTCCGTTGGTGATTACTGACGATCAACTAGAAGAAGCGCTAGACGTGATAGAAGAGTGTGTAATCGAAGTCACGCATCAATATGAACGTCAGACGGTCGCTCATGGGTAATGTCAAAAGTTCTATGAAAACTCACTAGGCATTCAGTTCTTTTCTCTTTTGTGGGTGGAGGAGCCCCGCAATCGCTCTTGACAAACACGCCAATGGTTTTGACTAAGGCTAAACAAGGGCGAAGGGGACAAAAGAAGGCATACCAAATAGCCCTTGGTTATTTCCATTTTAAACCATTGGCAAGTTCGGTTTGTCAAGAGTTCGCTACGCCGATTGCTGATGTTAGGGCTCAGCTAAACAAAAGCTAGGCAGTCTGATCAATCAACCATTGTTGAGCTAAGTCAATCAGCTTGGTCCAGCGTGCTGGCATGTTTGGAAGTTGTTCTAACTCTGGAATGAGAACAGGAACTTTACCTTCCAAGGCTGAATGCGGTCTTAGAAAGTTGAAGTAAGCCACAAATAAGGTCACAAATGATACGGATCCTTGTTCTGACCCGAATCCGTGAGTGGATCGGTAGTTGCCTTTAAAGGTTCGATTCAGTCTCTCAATAATCTGTTTTAGCGGTCTATATTCCTTGGAGACTTCATCTTCATTGGTTAAGCCGATGACTTGTATTACGTCAAATGGAATCTCATGTTGGGAAAAGAAATGCTGTGCTAACAAGTAGATTGGGTTTCCATCGACAACGAATGTAAGGTTCTCAGGAATCTCTTTCAGCTTAAGTAATACTTCGTCAATCGCTCGAATGGCGGTCGCTGTGTCTCGATTTGGTGAGACAGGGTATGAGAGAATCACCTTTTTCACCGCATCAAAAAAGAAAAACAGATAGTGCCAACGACCATTCACACGGATATACGTTTCGTCACCACAGAATTGATCTGAAAGCTCATAAGGGTAGTGGTCGACGTAAGGCTTAAGCGTAAGTGCTACACTGTTTTCGTAGTTTAAAATGCTTTGGTGAGAAATGGATACACCATGAATATCTTTCATCAGTGCAGCTGTTTTACGAGCGGATAGCCCGTAATTCACGTGATACGTCAGAATGAGTCCAAGTGTATGTGGAGACACATAAAGCCTTGATAAATCGACTTTTGGCTTCTTGGGTGAATGTTTCGCTAACGGTTGATAGTCAATGTGAAACTGGCGGTAAATATACCGCATTTTAAAGGCTTGAGGGTCTTCTTTGAACCGTTTTTTCTCTTTTTGTGACATTCTACTCAATTTCTTTTGGTAGTAGGAACAGTCATTGTTTTTACACTTAAACACATTAAAGTCTTTTCTTTCCTTGATTTTTTCAAGAGTCTTGGCACAGTGAGGGCACTTAAGGATGGCCTCTTTGAGATAGCGGCTTTTTTGATTAAAAAGACAGGAACACACCTTACATTGAAACTGTCCTTTCCCTCCATTATTGGCATACAAATACTCGGATGGAGCACCACACTTTGGACATTTCATTGACGCAGGAACAGGTGTTGAATTAGAACGTCTCTGTACCGGTTTAAGAGGCTTTCCATTCGCCGCCAGATGCTCAGTTAATAACTGTTTAAAATCAAGTTTTTCTGGTACTTCAATGATCGGCAGATCGTCGACTTGAAGTTTCCGATAAGGTTTGTTCACTGGCGCTTCTATTGGCTTATCAAACATGCTTTTCCCAATCAGTAGGGTAAGCAACGTTCGAATCATTTGTTCTTGATAGTTTATTAACATAAGTAAATAGGTTATAATTTGAGGTAACAACTTGTCACATCCTTTTTTCTTAAGGGGATTGATGTCGTGTGGTTACCTCATCAATACCTTAGAATTCAGGGGGGTGGCAAGTTTTTTGCTTATAAAGCCCTCTAATATAGGATTTATTAACCTATTTCTATATAAAGTTTTGACAATACGCGCTCATGTAGGGGGGATAGGCAGATGATTCAAGCTCAAAACTTTGTTGGTGGTACTTGGAAGAGTGGAAGTGGTGAGAAAATACTAAACTATAATCCAGCTACAAGAGAGCCCGTTTCTGAAGCAAACTCCTCCTCTGAACAAGACGTTCAAGAGGCGGTTGTGAAAGCGGGAGCTGCATTTGAGCTATGGAGAAAGAAACCTGCACCTTTAAGAGGGGAATACCTTTATCAGATAGGAATGCTTTTAAAAGAAAGGAAGCAAAGAATTGCGCGACTAATATCACTTGAGGTAGGTAAAACGAAGGTTGAAGCAGAGGGGGAAGTACAGGAAGCAATAGATATGGCCTTCTATATGGCTGGAGAAGGACGGAGAATGTTTGGACATACGATTCCATCAGAGCTACCTGATAAATGGACAATGTCAGCACGAGAGCCTGTGGGAATCATCGGGGCAATAAGTGCATTTAATTTTCCTGTAGCGGTCCCTTCGTGGAAAATACTCCCATCCCTTATACTTGGAAATACAGTCGTATGGAAGCCGTCTCCTGAGACACCAGCAACTGCTACAGAATTTACCAGATGTTTTGAGGATGCAGGCCTACCTCCAGGAGTATTTAATCTAATACTAGGGGATGCTCAGCCAGGTCAATTTCTTGTTGAGGAGCCGAGAGTGGCACATATATCATTTACAGGCTCAACAGAAACGGGAAAAGTGGTTTACGAGAGTGCTGCAAAACAGCTCAAACGAGTCTCTCTAGAACTAGGGGGAAAGAATGCGATTATTGTGCTTAAGGATGCCAACCTGGAGCTTGCAGCCGAAGGAATTGTTTGGGCTGCGTTTGGTACAAGTGGTCAACGTTGTACAGCTGCAAGCAGAGTAATAATCGAAGAAGGCATATACGATCAATTATTACAAAGAATATTGCAGATCACCTCCCAGCTCAATATTGGTGATGTAAGAGATGAAAATGTTGATGTTGGACCACTGATTAATGAAAATAGTATCGAAAAGGTAGAGGCTTATATTAAACGAGCTGTCGAAGAAAACATCAAGGTTCATTGTGGTGGAAAAAGACTAGAAGGGCTTCCGGGTCATTTCTTCGCCCCAACAGTATTAGGTCCTGTTGACCCAACGAGCCCACTCGCCAAGGAAGAGATATTCGGTCCTGTACTATGCTTGATCAAAGCACAGGGGTTAGATGAGGCAATTAAAATCAATAACTCGGTAAGCTATGGGTTATCCACAGCCGTATTTACTAGGAACGTTAATCATGCTTTCACAGGGATAAAAGGGATTGATACAGGCATCGTATACGTTAATCACGGAACGACTGGTGCAGAAATTCAGTTACCATTTGGAGGAACAAAAGATACAGGTAATGGTATGCGTGAGGCGGGACAAGCCGCACTTGATGCATTTAGTGAATGGAAAACGATATATATTGACTACAGCGATAAACTGCAGCGAGCACAAATAGATACAGATCTACTTTAAGGCTATGATTTCTAAGAATCACTTGGAACGTAGCTTTCGAAGGGGAGAAAAAGACTTGATTATCTCCAATCAAATCATTTATCCATCTTGCAACAACGAATACGGTAAGCTTGAAAAAAGTGATCGTATGTCCACCAAAGTATTTAAGAATCGAAGAAATTATTAATGAAACTCAGCGTTACTATCAAAGTAAAAACAACCTCTTAAAGAGTCGGAAAGCGATGAAACAGTATCATCAGTTTTTTTAGAGGTACCAAAATGAGGTAGAGGTTATATGCACATAACCCCTGTCAAGTAGACAATGAAAAAAAGAGTATTTTAAGCTGCGGCCTTTTCTCGGTATTCAATCGGGGAAAGGCCTTTAAATTTGGCTCTACAATAAATGTTGGGGTTTTCGCTCAAAAGAGGAAAAAAATGCACACAGGCTCCTTTATCCATTATCCTTGAATTGCCTAGAAACAAAGAAAGGATAGGAGCTGCGTGTACGATGAATTTTACCATGGATTTGCCCGGATTAAAAGGTGTGAAGGTCACAAAGATGGAGGAACGAGAGGACTATATCGCACTCCATTTAGAAATGCCGCGAACGCCTCATTGTTGCCATCCTGTGGGAGAGAACCGAAAGAATTCATAATAATCGTATTCAAAAAGTTCAATCTCAAGCTCTTTGAACGGCGGATGTATCTCTATTCTTATCGAAAGCGCCGGTACGCGTGGTAGATGCGGAAAGCGGTTTATGTTGATATCGTATCTGGGAAACCGTTGTTTAGCTCTAAGGATAAGATGCTGGCTACGGTTGGCCAAGCTTTACCAAACCAATCGATGAAGAAGAAATTATTCAAAAAGAAGATCGTAGTCACGGAATGATTCGGGCTTAGGTGCGAAGTAAGCAGGCGGATTCTTATTTAGGTACGTATTTCCAGATGGCCCTGGACCGAACGGTCTAAGTACTGCATTTTAACTCGGATGCCTCCAAAGGCTGACCTTGAGAAAGAAGGATACGGAAAGTACAAAGAATTAATTAGAACACTTGGCGGTATGCCAAGTGTTCATGCGAAAAGTATCGATTTCTGGCACTTTGCCCTTTTACAGAAGTGATATAAGAAATAATTCAGACTATAACCGATACTAAATCCGATCATCGGGTAACACGTAACGATTATACGTTCCAATCGGTTCGGAAAGTTAAGAAAGCGCTAACGATCCAGTAGAAATAATCATCCTATGAGAGCCTTAAAAGGCTGTAACAATTGTTTCCAAGGAAATTCGCTGAACACTTTTTGGGAAGTGTGGATGGCTCTGACATACAGCTAATTTATATTGTGGATCAACTTCATATTGCCTAAAATAGGCAGGTATCTGCTCTTGAACTGAACTGAAATATACCTGACTATTTATGACTCTGCAGCTAAACGAATTGAGTGGAATAGAAAGCCCTTTTCCTACCATTTTAATATAGCTTTCTTTGAGTGACCATAAATCATAGAAATAGGATTGCTTAGCTTTGCCTGTTTTCTCTTCTAGATCCCGAATCTCTGATTCCGAAAAAAAGCGCTCTGCAATCTCAAATTCAATCGGCCGGACTTGTTCTATATCTATGCCAACTGGTTGATCATCAGTAGCACAGACTACCCAATTTCCGGAATGTGAAATGTTGAAATGGAACGATGGCAGCCCTTTGACGAAAGGCTTTCCGTATGTATTGGTTTCGAACTGAATTTGGTCATTAGATATTTGAAGTTCCGTACGGATGATCTTTCGTACCAGCAGATCCGCCACTAAGCTCCGCAACGCATCTTCACGAAAAACGAATCGTTGAATTGTTTTTTGTTTCTCTTCGGAGAGCTCGGATAGCAAACGATGATATTGTCCTTCTGTAACATTGTAGTCTAATTGAATTGCATAAATACGGGACATGGTTGCCTCCTAGTCTATTTGATCGAAAGACATTGTAAGGTGTCTGCACACATGAAGCGCCAAACACGCGTTGGGAGACGGCGCTTTAAGGCAAGTGTGGGTTTAGAATTAACAAGAAGCAAATATCATGATTACTTTATGCTATTTTATAATAATATGAGGGAATAGCAGTATCAAATATAGTCATTCCCATAGGATTAAACACAAGGATCACATCTACGACGAAAAACGTTTTAAGGGTTGATGGTGTATTTGTGCATTTTTTACTCACGGATTTAGGTACTTTATTAAAACACCCGATTGTTGAACAGGGGTTACCTCACCAATTGGTATCCTAATAAAAGGCTGAATATCGGAACAATCACAGGGGCATGATCATGTTGCGTTTGCTCGCTCCATGATTTCTTGGACAATTGAGCTTTTAGCATCTGCGTAGTGTTGCACTTGTCGCCATTCATGCTGAGCAAGTTTGCGTTTAACACGAGCGTAGTTGTCCCGGTCTGAATTGTTGGCCCGTAACCAATCTCGGAAGCGCAACATTCGATCAATCTCGGATGTTCCTTTGCTGAATACGTGTAGGTTGATGTCTGTATCAGGTCCTTTGAAAACACGGTGCTCAAACCAATCAGGTTCACGAATACGTAACGTATAGCCGACTTTCTCTAAGTCGGGAACATAGGTCGTTTCGTCAGCAGAATCAGTCACAACGAGTAGGATATCAATGATGGGCTTAGCACACAGTCCCGGCACTGAAGTTGATCCTACGTGTTCCACTTGTAATGCCTTGTTGCCAAGTACTGAACGTATTCGTTTAGCTTCTCGGTCGAATAGTTTAGGCCAACGTGGATCATATTCCAAGAGAGTAATGGAGGCATTATGAGGCTTAAGCTCTCCAACCGTAACCTCTTGGAGTTCTTCATCAGTTCTAGGCGTTGAATTTGAACTATCCTTCATTGGTGGCATTTAAACGACCTCCTTCATGATTATGTTTTAGAAAGACTTTTGAAGTAACCCCTCCTTTTCTCCATTATATTTAGAAAGTAGTTCACGTAATGACTTTTTTATGAGAGTCACAAGTTGTACAGGCTGTTTGACAGTTGCGTCATGGCCGAACCCGATAAAATAGTAGGAGAAATAGGGAACCTCGCTTTCAGGGAAGGGACCTTCAAGCCAACCTGACCCATCTTGACGAATGTGTAGGTGAGGTTTCAGCCATTGTTCGGCAACACAACGTTGAACGCCGTCTTGTGACAGTTCCACATAAAAATCGAGAACGTTTCTTTCTTGTTTCATATAGGACTGCCAATTCCCTAGATGAACATGCCGAAAGTTTAAAGGGTTGTTTGTTGTTTGCTCGGTTACATATGTGATCCGATCACAGCGAAAAAGACGCATGTCCTCTCGTAAAAAACAATAAGAAGGACAATACCAGAAACCATCTCGTGCATAGACCCCAATCGGTTGGATTTCTCGTTTTGTCTTCTCCTGGCTCGTTTCATATTCGATGGATACTACGTTCTGTTTAATCGCTGCATCAAGCAAGGTTGGCAAATACGGTGTAGCCAATGGTCTCATCGGGGTTTCAAAATCAAACCGATTTTTCAATTGATCGATCCGCTCTTTAACGTCTTCTGGCATGTACGAATAGAACTTATGATTAACAGAGGAAGATTCCGCTTGGAATGGAAGGGCTGAAAAGTGGCGTAGGGCATGGACGGTAAAGAAGATGGCGACCGCTTCTTCCTCTGTAAATGCAATAGGTGGCAGTACTCGCTCATTGAGTACTTCATAACCGCCATGAGGGCCTACCTCTGAATAGAAAGGCACTCCAAGCTCACTTAATTCCTGTAAATCTCTTAAAATCGTTCGTGATGAAACACTAAATTCCTCGGCAAGTTCCTTCACTGTAAATCTCCGCTTTCGGTTGATAACCATCATTAGCTCCATGAGGCGTTTCGCTTTTGACATGATGTTCCCACCTTTTCTCCGTAACTATGACAAGTTTTGTCACTATTATATGCTAGACTTTACCTTGTGAACAGAAAAATGTCAGCTTGGTCGCTAAAGGAGGGCGGCTTTATAGAGGCTAAGCACATGTTTCAAAATAAAAGGAGGTCTCAGTATGTATACGAAGGTGACACAATTTTTGCAAGAGTGGAAGGAAGAAGCATCGATAACGGAGAAAGTAATCGCAGCGTTAACAGATGAATCGTTAGATAAACGCTTTTCTGAAAACGGCCGGACGCTTAGAAGGTTGGCTTGGCATATATCACAAACGATACCCGAGTATTTAACGGAGTTTGGTTTTGAACTGGAAGAGGTGGAAATGCCAGCGAATATTCCAACAAAAGCGAAGGAAATAGCCGATTATTTTCGTATGGCTAGCAAGGCTGTCTCCCGCTCAGCAGAGCAGCGATGGACGGATGAATCGTTATCCTACGTCCAAGATGCCTGGGGGGGAACCGTTATCGAAAGCAGAGCTCCTCTCGCTTTTCATTAAGCATATGATTCATCATCGCGGACAGATGACCGTTCTTATGCGGCAAGCGGGGGTAAAGGTTCCTGGCTGTTACGGGCCTTCATTTGAAGAAGGACAAGAGATGGGTTTTATTCCGGAAGTGTAAGACGAAAGGAGACGAACGATGCAGTTAACTCGAGAGCAATTTGATCGCGTGAAAGCGTATGTTATGCGAGAGGCTAGACCGCTCGACAGGCAGTTGTTTCGCTATTATTTTGAAGGTGGGGACAGCGATAAAGTGGCGCGCGAGCTCGCAGCTTTCCAAAATGAAGATGGAGGGTTTGGCCACAGTTTAGAGCCTGATTTTCGCTTAATTGCCTCGTCCTCATTAGCTACGACGGTCGGGATGCAGTATGCTCGTGCGATCGGTTTACCTAGTGAACATCCGATTGTGAAAGGAGCAATTGGTTATTTTCTCAATAAATACGATGAAAAGAAAAAGAAGTGGCAAATGGTCCCGAAAGAGGTAAACAACGTCCCCCATGCTCCGTGGTGGCATTTTGATGAAAGAAACGATTTCCCGGGTGAACACGATTCATGGGCGAACCCAGGGGCAGAAATTGTTGCCTACCTTTACGAACATCGCAGCCTCGTTCCAGCCACTTTTTTAGCGGAAGTAACTGAAAACGCCATGCACGCCGCCAGAACTGCGCCACTTGAGATGGAGATCCATGATTTTTATTGCTTTGCTCGTTTATTAGACGTCATTCCTGATCCATATAAGACGGAGTTATTCGACAAGCTTAGTTCATCGGTTCGCGTCATAACCGCGCTCGTTCCTTCAGAGTGGGACGATTATGGAGCAAAGCCTTTGCACATCGCACCATCTCCTCATTCTCCCTTTGCGCCGTTACTAGAAAAACAAATTGCTGAGAATCTTGATTATGAAATCAAACAGCTAGGAGAGGAGGGATATTGGCAACCTAATTGGTCTTGGTTCGGTCACTATGAAGACGTTTGGAAACAGGCTGAGATAGAATGGAGAGGCTATTTAACGGTGCACATGCTTAAAGTGTTGCAAAACTATGAAAGAATCGAAACTTCGCAAGATTAGATTACTGTAATGATGTTATGTAAACAAAAGTGAGGAATTCTCTCTTCTTGAGCGAGAGTTTCTCACTCTTTTATGATCCTTCACCTTCAAAAAAATGGAAAAGATAGGAGTGATCCGAGTGTTACACTTATTTTTGTACAACTGGGACGTCCGGAGCAAGTGGTTTGACTGGTGTGAAAACTTATCGTTTGAACAGTTAACGGCCGAGCGAATAGGAGGAGTAGGCTCAATCTTACAAACGCTCTTTCATATCGTCGATGTGGAGCACAGCTGGATTCGAGCGATGAAAGGAGAAAAGGATCTGATTTTAGATTACGAATCAATGAAGTCTCTTACATACATTCGCCAACATTCTGAAGCGTGTCAGCCGGAAATCTATGAATTTTTACAAACATGGACAGATGAGCAGGAGGAGGATCTAGTTGACCCCCGTTGGCTTGAAGGTACTTATCGAAAAGGCGAGATTCTACGTCATGTGATTGCCCACGAAATTCATCATATGGGGCAGCTGTCTGTCTGGGCAAGAGAGCTAGGGCGGGAACCAGTCTCTGCTAATTACATTAATCGGTAAGGAAGGGGGCTTGCGGAACAATCTGTGTTTTTTTCGAATAACCGAAACGAAACATTAGCGGGAGCCGTATATGAAGGGGAGACCGATCAAGGAGTTCTATTTGGTCATGGATTTGTCTCAAGCGAAAAAAGGAGCCGATAAGATGGGATACATGGAAGATTTACGTAAACGAGTCGGAACAAGGCCGCTTATATTACCAGCATCTGTGGTCATCATTTTAAATGAACAGGATGAAATTTTACTGCAAAAGCGGCTCAATGGACGATGGGGGTTGCCCGGCGGTTTAATGGAGCTCGGTGAAAGCTTTGAAGAAACAGCGAAGCGTGAAATACTTGAGGAAACAGGTTTGACAATCAGAAACATCACCTTCCTCGATGTATTTTCCGGTAAAGATTTATACGTTAAAGTCGATAATGGTGATGAATTTTACGCGGTCACGGCTCTGTTTATGACCCGTGATGTAGCGGGGAGTATTCAAATGGACCCGCGAGAATCGTTGGACCTACAATACATAGCACTTGATCAATTCCCGCCAAATGTCACGAGAACAAGCAGGATTTTCCTCGATCGGTTTATGGAGTTAAAATAACAGGAGCTTTTCCCTGAACCGTTTGTGCGATTTCCTTTATCCTACCTCTACCATTTGATCTCATAATATGATAGGATCATATTGTTGGAAGTTCATTCCTTTCATGAAAATTTGAGGAGGACTTAAAATGGAGAAAGCTCCGCGGAAAAAGCGTCATCATGTGACGCTTCGATTAAATGTGTTATTTTTTGCAATTTTTATCTTATTTTCCTTACTCATTTTGCGCTTAGGTATGGTGCAAATTGTTGAAGGAGACGTCCACAATGCAAACTTGCAACGAACGTCGAATAATGTGGCGCGCATTGACGCCCCGCGCGGTATAATGTTTGATCGGTACGGTCATGTCGTTGTGGATAACCGCTTAGAACTGTCACTAACCTACACGTCTCAAGGGAACACTCGTGATATGGAAGAAATGCTGGATGTGGCTAAAAAGCTAGAAAAAATTATAACGGTTGAAACGGATAAAATTACCGAAAGGGACCGTAAAGATTACTGGCTGCTGACAGCGAGCGAAGAAGATCGCTACGAGCTCGTTACACTTGAAGAGCGAAAGGATCTGCCACAAAAAGAGGAATACGACCTTGAAATCGAGCGGGTTTCCGATGTGCATTTGCAAACATTAACGGAAGAAGATGAACGAATTTTAGCGATTTTCCGTGAGATGAATCAAGGATATGCGATGACTCCGCAACGGATTAAGCGAAACGTCACCGAAGAAGAAGCCCATATGATCGGGGAAATGCTTGATGAATTACCGGGCGTCGACTTGTTGCGTGACGCCTCTAGAGAATATCCTTACGGTGACTCACTCATGGGGGTATTCGGGAAGACCGGGCAAATTCCGCGAGAAAAGTTAAACTATTATTTATCGGTCGGTTATGACCGTTCAGACATCGTCGGAACAAGCTATTTAGAAGAGCAATACGAGGATGTCCTTCGCGGGCAAAAAGCGGAAGTCGAGAGCGTTACAACGATGACGGGTGGACAGGAAGTTGACCGCTTAGTGAATGAACGATTAGGCTCCCGGGGCTATGACTTAGTGCTCTCAATCGATATGGAGATGCAGCAACACTTAGAAGAGATCGTGGAAAAGAAGATTTCAAATAGCCGTCATGGTTTTGTCGATGTCGGCTCAGCCTATGTCGTCATGCTCAATCCGAAAACGGGTGACGTCATCGCCATGACCGGCTATCGTACTGACCGTGGACCGGATCAACTCGGAGTTGTGAACGCGGCCTTTGAAATGGGCTCTTCGATTAAAGGAGCGTCTGTATTAACAGGTTATCATACGGGGGTCGTTTCCCCGGGAGAATCGTTGTACGATACGCCGATTCAATTACCAGGTGCTCCTCCAATGGGCTCCTATACAAATATGGGTTGGGTGAACGGACAAACGGCGTTAGAGCGCTCTTCCAACGTTTACATGTTTCGTATCGCCATGGCGCTCGCTGGCTACAATTTAAGTTCTAACTGCTGCTGGAACTTAGAAAAAGGGTATGGCGAAGCACGCTATTACTTCGGGCAGTTCGGTTTAGGCGTTGAGACCGGGATTGATCTCCCTTCCGAATACATCGGGGTTAATGGGGGTATTCAACAAGGGGGGAACTTGCTCCACTTGTTTATCGGGCAGCTCGATACGTACACGACACTACAGCTAGGACAGTACATTGCAACGATTGCCAACGACGGCTACCGGATGCAAACACGGCTCGTCACGGAAATTCGTGAGCCGAGCACGGAAATAGGCAGCCCTGGGGCGCTCGTGCAACAGTTTGAACCGCGGGTGTTAAACCGGATCGATATGAGCGAAGCCCACATTCGTGACGTCCAGCAAGGGTTGCGACGGGTCGCAGTTGGAGGTCGAGGAACGGCGAGAGACAAATTTTCTGGAAAGAGCTATCAGCCAGCGTTGAAAACAGGAACGGCACAGGTGTCGGTTGTCGTCGGTGAAGGGGACAATCGTAGAGTCGTAAAGGGGAACAATCAAGCATTGGTTGGCTATGCTCCATACGACGATCCGGAAGTGGCGTTTGCCATCATCGTACCAAATGCGAGGGTCGATTCAGCACCAGGTGCAGTAAGGGGTATGGCGCAGGATATTGGTAGTGAGATGCTCGATCAATATTTTAAGCTCAAAGAAGAAAGACGCGGGCCAAAGCTTGCAGATGAACCGTTAGTCAATGATGAAGATGATGAGGAAAATGAAGAAAACTAGTGATAGAGTTTAACCGATTTTGCCAGGCTGTTAGGGGCTTCCTAGCAGCCTTTTTTATCGTTTGTTTTTCTACTAGTGATTCGTTTGTTAACGAATGTCCTAAACCCCGAAAGGCTCTCCCAGTAAAAAAGACGGAGAGTTATCCGTAAATGTTTCCATTTAACCTCATGTTTACGTTTTTTTAACATCATTTTTTAACCTGTTTCATAGGATTTTTACAGTCTCGTTGCGAAATAGAGACATAAGCATTTTTGAGCCGGGAAAGGGGGGGAGCAGACGAACGGCTATCAATCTTTTGGGGGAGAGGTACAATTGAAAAAAGTAGTTGGGTTGATGATGATGATGTTTCTTTTGATAATTCCAGTTGACGCATTTGCAGGGAAATTCGATCCACCAGGGAACCCTGGTCATTGGTATGCAGGCGACGACCCGGGGAATATAGACCCTAATAAAGCCCCGATTGTGTTCGTCCATGGTCTCAATAGTTCATCACATACGTGGTGGGATGGAAACGACATGTACGATACCGCACGAGCCAACGGCTACCAAACGGCCTTCGTGGATTTATACCCTGTGAAGGATATGTGGGACAACGGCTCGATGTTAGCCACCATGTTAGAGGAGATTTATCATCACTTCGGTAGAAAGCCTCTCGTATTAGTCACCCATAGCAAAGGGGGGGTTGATTCACAAACAGCTCTAGTTCATTATGGCGCCCATCCTTATGTTTCCAATGTGATCACCTTGTCGACACCCCATCATGGCTCCCAACTCGCTGATCTAGCTTATAGCAGTTGGGCTGGTTGGCTAGCAGAAATTATCGGTGGGAGGAATGATGGGACGTATTCATTGCAAACAGGTCATATGGCGTACTATCGTAGCTTAACAGACTCCCACGCGCATCATCGCACGAATCCAATTTATACATTAGCCGGTACGAGCTGGGGGAGCTTTGGAGGCTCTCTTTACTGGGGTGGTCTTTATTTAAGTCAGTATGGCCAAAATGATGGAGCTGTCACAGTCTCATCCTCTCGGTTACCTTATGCAAGGGAACTTGCCGTCAGTAACTGGGATCATTACAACATCAATAATGGTCGCACGACTTTTCAACATTTTCGTTCTTATTTGACCCCTAATCGTCATACAGTTTCCACAATGAACGCACAAGCGGAGGTTGATCAACCATTGGCCAGTGCAACAATTTTTCGCGGTGGGGAAGAGCAAGGAGAAGTAAAGGAAGTCGTGACGGTTGAGGATGGTGTCCAAACAATTACATTTGATTATTTATCCGATGCACCGTTGCAAGATGTGACCGTAACGGCTCCTAACGGCGACAAGTATCCTCTCAATCAAGTAGTCGAAGTAGAGGGTGAGTTCGCTGGTGCTTGGCAGCATATAGCAACTGTTACGAACCCACAAGTAGGGGAATGGACGGTGACAGCCAAACATGTGAAAACACATCCGTATCTTCTAACGGTTCAGCTAGAGGGAGGCGTAACCGATCAGCTTGAGATCGAAATCCCTACGGTGACGAATGAAAAAATTAAAACGAAGGGCGCAAAAATAAATAAGCAAAAGTTGAAATACGATGTTCAAGTTGAGTATACGAACCCAGCGAATAAAACCGTTACCCAGAAAGTAAAAGCAAGAGTCACGAAGGACGGCGAACTGTATCTTCCGTTAAACAAAGAAGGCTCTTACACGATCACACTCGATGTTTCTGGGGAGACGACGAACAAGGCGCCTTTTGAGCGAACCATTGTCAAAAATGTTTATGTCGATAAAAACGGAAAATTGTTTCAATAGTCTGTATGAAAAACGTTGGACTTTTCGTCCAGCGTTTTTTACACTTTTAGAAGGTAAAGATTTGAATAGGGAGTTCAAGAGAAATGAGTAAACCAGTTATGCATGTAAGTTTAGTGATCGGTCCAAATTGTGAAATGGAATCCTACGCGTTGCGCTCAACATTAGAATATTTTGGCGCGAGGGTGAACGTCCATTGGGTTGGACGGCCAAACGATTTTGTTGATGTATTATCAGGCGTTGATCGGGAGCAGCAAGTAGACTATTTACTGTTAAATTTTCATGGTGATGAGGGAAGGTTTTGTCTTCCGGTGCTTAGTGAGGACATCTATGAGCCCGGTGAGCCGAAAGGGGAATTTTTCAGTGCCGATGATGTGATTCGGTCTGCAAGTGTAAAAGGTGTCAAGGTGTTGGCCACTGGTTGCACCCTAGGAGTAGAACGGTTAGCCGAGTCGTTTCTTCAGTGTGGTTGCCCGTCGTTTATAGGTCCTATTGATTATATTGATGGCAATGCCAATCTAATGTTTGTGACACGGTTCATGTACGAGCTGATCACGAACGGGAAAAGGGAGCAAGAAGCGTTTACGATCGCGGCTGCGATGGATCAAGAGACCTCCTTATATAGGCGCTACACGGCTGTGGGATAAGGCCCCTTTTCGAGCGTCTGTATACTGGTGTTTCACCAAAGGCTAATAAACGTAAAGAGACGCGGTAGGATGGGAGAGACTAAAGAAGAGGTGGTAGAATTGCAACCGAGACTGGTGATTGCAGGGACTCATAGTGGAGTCGGGAAAACAACTGTTACGTTAGGATTAATGGCGGCATTTGTTGAAAAAGGAAACATCGTCCAAGGGTTTAAATGTGGCCCTGATTATATCGATCCGAGCTACCATCGTGCGGTGACAAAGCGTGCATCGCGAAATTTAGATAGCTGGATGGTGAGCGAGGACGTCGTGAATGATATTTTTATTGAAGGCTGTAATGGAGCGGATTTGTCGATTATTGAAGGAGTCATGGGGTTCTATGATGGCAAAGCCTCCACAAGTGATAAAGGAAGTACAGCGGATATTTCCCTTCTTTTGCAGGCGCCGGTTCTGCTCGTTGTCGACATTAGTGGGATGGCTCGGAGTGCAGCTGCGGTCGTCAAAGGCTTCCAACAATTAAATGAGAAGGTGAAGATCGCTGGCGTCATTCTCAACGGGGCAGGAAGTGAGAGACATGCGGAAATGTGCAGTGAAGCGATTAAGGAAGCGTGTGGAATTCCCGCTTTAGGCTACTTGAAAAAAGGGGACGTTCCATCGATCCCAGAACGGCATTTAGGGCTCGTTCCTGCCCTTGAGCGTGGAGAGCATGATTCGCTTTTTTCACAGTTAGCGGCAGTTGTTTCAAGGCAATTTGATCTTGAACGAATCGAGCGGCTGGCTTTGGAAACATCTGCCCTTTCAAGGCGAACGAACCTGTTTCAACAAACGAAACGCCCATCAGTTGTGAAAATTGCGGTCGCTTATGATGCGGCTTTTCATTTTTACTATGAGGAAAATTTCACATTGCTCAGGCAAGCTGGTGCTGAGCTTGTTTATTTTAGCCCCCTTCGCGGTGAAGATTTGCCGAGTCATTGTGATGGTTTGTATTTAGGCGGCGGCTTTCCAGAAGAGTTTGCAGATGAGCTCTCTCAATGGATAAAAGACCATCCCCAGCTTAAAAAGCGAGTCCAAAGCGGACTGCCTACATTAGCCGAATGTGGTGGCTATATGTTTTTAGGCGAACAGCTGACCACGACTAAAGGAAAAACAGTTGAGATGGCTGGTGTCATTCCAATGGTCGTTCAAATGGAGAACAAGCTCGTTTCCCTCGGCTATCGAGATGTAACCCCATTAGACGATTCGTTTTTACTTTCGAAAGGACAACAAATTCGTGGACATGAGTTCCATTATTCAAAAGCAGTTTACACGGAAACAGAAAGGCCGGCTTATTTTGTGAAAGGATTGTTTGGGGAAGGGAAGGAAGGCTACATGTCTGATCATTTACTTGCTGGCTACACCCATCTACATTTTGCTTCCGAACCAGCTGTTGCTACGCAATGGGTAAAAGCCTGTGAGGTGTACAAAAATCGGCGTTTACATAGGGGCCAAGTAAGTCAATAACGAACTTTACGAGATCAACCGTCCTTTTTTCAGTAAGTTTCTTCCGTCCAATGTGGATAGATGCCCAAACATTCAGGGCATCAACCTAATAGGATACTAAGGAACATAGGAAAAAGGAGCGAAAAGAATGAGCGAGAATGAACGACATCAAGAAGAAAACGAGCAGGAAGGAGAAACCTTTCAAGAGCAAGCAACATCGGTTGATCCGTGGAACGAGATCATGTTTGGCGGTACGATGGAAGAACCGGCACCACAGACAGAGGAGACTCCAGTCCAAGAACGTTCGAGTGAAGCTGAAGATGAGTGGTATGGGTTTATGTTCGGAAGACGGTCAGAAAATATAGAGCAGGAAGCTCCCATCCCCGATCCGTGGCTCGGCTTTTTGTTTGGCATGCCGGCTGTTGTAGAAGAGGAACAGGAGGAATAGCTGACGAGAAATCCTTCAGATAACTGGAGGATTTTTTCGCATGACGCTAGGACATGAAATTCAGCCTTGACATGGGGAAGTTTCCAAACTATGCTATAAATGTGTGTTGCCTACAGGATGTAGGCCCTAGCATTGCGTTTTGATCAGCTTACCATTTTGAGAAGCCAATTTTCAAAACGTAACAATGATAAGGAAAGGATCGGTACTTTGCCAATGAAGCAGTAATCCTACACTTCAGACAATCGTCATAAAAGAACAGATGATTTTGTCTAGATAGGATTAGTCTGCCATTTTTAGGGTACTGGTTCATCCTTTTACGGTTAAGAAGTGATTGCAGAAGCGCGAGTAAAGACGATTTTGTGCACTATTTAGGCACATGCTCCTTCCGGCGTTTTTTGCGATGATTTAAGGATGTTATTAGCCCGATCGGATTAATCCTCTCTAGCAACGCAGGGAGGGTTTTTTATGTTGTTATTAGAAGCAAAACAACTCGAGAAAACATACGGGGATCGCCAGGTGATACAGGCGGAAGAGCTCTTCGTCTACGAAGGGGACCGAATTGGAGTGGTCGGGAAAAACGGGGAAGGAAAATCGACCTTGCTCAAAATGTTGGCTGGCGTGCTAGCTTCAGATGGCTCTGGCTTTGTGAAGGCTTATGGAGACATCGCCTATATCCCCCAGCTTGAGGATCGTGATGCGAGCCTCGATGGACGAGTGAAAAAGCAGTGGAATGTTTCTCAGGCTTCAAACGAAAGGATGAGCGGTGGGGAACAAACGAGAAAAAAGATTGCCCAAGCCCTTTCCACATCGGCAAAGATACTCATTGCAGACGAGCCAACAAGTCACCTCGATTTGAAAGGAATTGAAAAGCTAGAAGCTGAGCTTATTCATTTTCCAGGAGCCCTCATTCTCATTTCTCATGATCGTGAGCTATTAAATCGTGTCTGTACGTCGGTATGGGAAGTGGAATCTGGCGAAGTGAATCAATATGACGGAAATGTGGATGCCTATTTACAGCAAAAGGAGCACGAGCGCGAGAGGCAACAATTTGAATATGTACAGTTTCAGAAAGAGAAAAAGCGACTCGAGGAGGCGGCAAGGAAACAGAGCGAAACATCGAAATCGCTCCGCAAGGCACCGAAACGGATGGGCAACTCAGAAGCCAGGCTTCATAAGCGGAGTGTCGGTCAAAAGAAGGCGAAGCTTGACAACCGAGCCAAGGCCATTCGCAGCCGAATCGAGCAATTAGACGTGAAGGAAAAACCGAAAGAGGCCAAACCGATTCAGTTCGATGTCCAAACGTTTCAGGCGATGCATAGCAAGACGGTCCTTTCATTCGAAAATGTCACGATTCAAGTTGGAGAATCGTTGCTAGTCTCACGTATCTCTGGATCCATTCAACCGGGAGATAAGCTAGCGATCACAGGTCCGAATGGCGCAGGAAAGACGACGCTTCTTCATCTGATTGAAAAGGCAAACGCACCAGGTATAAAACTTGAGAGTATAAAATATTTTGTGTAAATGAAAATTCCATGTAAAAAGGAAGACCCTTTCTTGGTAGAATAAAGTCACCATAACCAATTCTAGAAAAGAGGTCTTCCCTATGAATCAGTTTACAACAAAAATTGTCGATGCACTAGTAAAAAAACAAGATATTACAGAGGTTTTTCGTTCGCACTTGGAAATGGCGATTAACTCGTTACTTGCGACAGAACTAACGGAATTTCTGGACTATGAAAAATACGATCGTATCGGGTTCAACTCAGGCAATTCTCGCAATGGGTCTTATTCGCGTACACTTCACACGGAGTACGGCGATTTAACGCTTCAAATCCCGCGTGATCGCAACGGCGAGTTCAAGCAACAGACAGTGGCACCGTATAAGCGCTCGAACGATACGCTGGAAGAAACCGTGATTCACCTGTTCAAAAAAGGCATTACGATGGCGGAAATTGCGCAATTAATCGAGAAAATGTATGGGCATCACTATACGCCGCAAACGATTTCGAATATGACAAAGGCTGTTTCAGAAACGGTAGAAGCCTTTAATAACCGTCCGTTGCACAATCGTTACGTAGTCGTGTATTTAGACGCGACATACATTGCCGTGCGTCGTGATACGGTGTCAAAAGAAGCCGTTTATATTGCGGTTGGCATTCGTGAAGACGGCTCCAAAGAAGTGCTTGGCTATACGATTGCCCCAACGGAATCTGCTTACAACTGGCAGGAGCTATTAGAAGAGCTGAAGGACCGTGGTGTAAAAGACGTGCTGTTATTCGTATCAGACGGCTTAAAAGGCATGGCAGACGCTGTGTTCAACGTGTTTCCAAAGGCAAAGTATCAAGTGTGCCTTGTCCATGTGGCGCGCAACATCATGCATAAAGTACGCGTAGAAGATCGCAAGGAAGTATGCGAGGACTTTAAAACGATTCACCAGGCAAAGGACGCCGAAGCAGCGAAAGAAGCGCTCGAGACGTTTTGCGAAAAATGGGGCAAATCGTATAAAAAGGTCGCACAAGGCTTACGAGAAAACCCGTATTTACTAACGTTTTACAGCTTTCCCAAGGCGATTTGGCGAAGCATTTATTCAACGAATTTAATCGAATCGTTGAATAAGCAAATCAAGAAATATACAAAGCGCAAGGAACAGTTCCCAAATGAAGAATCATTGGAGCGCTTTTTAGTGACGCAGTTCGAGGACTACAATCAACGTTTCGCCACGCGCTGCCACATTGGCTTCAATCAGGCCCGTGCGGAGCTAGAAGAGATGTTTGAGCAGCTGCACGAACCGGCAAACTAGACCGGGACGCGCCAGCGCGAAATTTGAGTGTGTAGGAAAGGGCTAGCCCTTTCCTACACACTCAAATCAACACTTCGAACAAGTGACACAGGTGATGATCTACCTTGAACGGGTAAATGGTCATTTACACAAAATTATTGACAGTACCTAAAACTTGCCAGACCAGCCGTTTTGGCAACATTTCATCAACGGCTCGAACAATTAGACGAGGAGCGCTCGATCCTAGAAAATGTGTCTGACTCAAGTGCTTATGAGGAAACGTTTGTACGGACGGTTTTAGCTCGGCTACTGTTTAGGGAGGAAGAAGTCCATAAAAAGGTCGGTGTCCTTAGCGGTGGTGAGCGGATGAAGGTGGCGCTAGCCAACGTTTTATTAAGCCAGGCAAATGTTCTCCTTTTAGATGAACCGACCAATTATTTAGATCTCCAGTCAAGGCAAGCCCTTGTGGATGTACTGCAAGCCTATCCCGGTACCGTCGTATTTGTGACCCATGATCGGCATCTCCTCCAATCGGTTGCCACCCATGTCCTTCCTTTAGAGAAAGGGGTGATTACTGAGGTAGGGAGAAGAACGACTGCACCTGTAATGAAAAAGGACAAGGAGCTCTTAACGATTGAAATCGAGTTAACGGAAACGATTAGCAAGCTATCAATTACTACTGATGAAGCAGAAAAAGATGCGCTTGAGAAACGATATGAGCAGTTGCTTGAGAAAAAAAGATCTCTTGCAAAGCGAAGCTAGGGAGAGTTCTTGAACCAGCCACGTGATGATACGTGGTTGGTTTTTACGTTCTCAGTGGCATTAATTAGACGGCCATTCGCTTTTGGTATAGCTTCCAAAATGTAGCGAATAAAAGTCAAAAGAAATGTAAAAAGGGGTAGCTTCGATGCTGAAAAGTGGTTTTTTCGTTCGAAACGGAAGCGGAAACAAAAAGAGGTTGTTCATGAAGTGGGGTTTCAAGCAGATAAGCGACCACTTCAAAAAAACTTAGACGAAATGATTCACAGCATTCGTCATGAGCTCGGAGATTGTCCGGACGTTGTGGTACGCATGTTTCATGTTGGCCACAAGCAAAAAAGACGGGTTGCGGCGATTTACATAGAGGGCATTATAGATGAGGAAAAGGTAAATGATTTTGTCGCCCGTTCCTTGCTGCTTGAATCTGTAGAAGCTGATGCTCCGCGAGGAAAAGGCTCTACCACGAGTCAAGTAAAGTGGATATACAATATGATTTGGAAGCGAGCGCTAACAGTCGGCGATGTAAAAGACATTAATGAATGGAATGGGATGATCTATTGCATTTTATCTGGGGATGTCGTCATTTTGATTGACGGCTGTGCCACAGCGATCGTCGGGAGCACGAGAGGCGGGGAAACGAGAAGCATCTCGGAACCGAAAACTGAGGTAAACATTCGGGGGCCGCTTGACAGCTTTACGGAATCGATCGGAAAAAAATACATCGCTCATCCGCAGGCGGTTAAAAAGCCCAAATTTGCGCCTGGAACGGATGCGCGTCGGAAAAATTTCGCAGACAGAAATTTCTCTCATTTATTTAAAAGGAATTGCGGAAGATCGATTGGTTGCTGAAATTAAACAACGATTAAATGATATTCAAATTGATGCCATTCTGGAATCAGGAAATCTTGAGGAACTAGTGCAAGATGAAACGTTTACACCATTCCCGACGGTGTTCAACACAGAGCGCCCAGATGTAGCGGTTGGTAACTTACTTGAAGGACGAATTGCTCTACTTGTTGACGGGACACCTAATACTCTCATCTTGCCGACGACATTCTCGCAGTTCTTCAAAGCAGCAGAAGATTATTACCAGCGATTTGACTTTGCGGTTTTTATGCGACTGATTCGCTATTTTAGCTTTTTTACCCTTTTGCTCCTTCCATCTATTTATATCTCGGTGACCGCTTACCATCATGAAATGATTCCAACACCGCTAGCGATCAATTTAGTCGCTCAGCGTGAAGGGGTTCCGTTCCCGGTTGTGTTCGAAGCTTTACTAATGGAAGTGGCCTTTGAAACGATGCGAGAAGCGGGTACTCGCATGCCGCGAGCGGTTGGTCAAGCCGTCTCGATCGTCGGGGCCGTTGTGCTCGGTCAAGCGGCAGTTGAAGCGGGGATTGTCACCGCGATGATGGTCATTATTGTGGCATTCACGGGAATTGCTAGCTTCACAATGCCTGGCTTCACCTTGGCGACTTCGGCACGATTGATTCGTTTTCCGATGATGCTGGCGGCAGCGACACTTGGGTTTTATGGCGTGATTATGGGTGTCATTTTACTCGTGGCCCACATGTCGAGCTTGCGGTCTTTTGGCATTCCATATTTGTCTCCGTTTGCGCCATTCGGCTTCAAGCATCAAAAGGATACGATCTGGCGTATCCCTTTCAAGAAACCTACAACCCGTCCAGATATGAAAAATTCGGTTCATCATGATGTAAGTTCTTCTTCAAGTCAAAGTTCACAAAAAATAGAGTCTCGGAATAAATAACAATTTTCCGGGTGAAATGAACCAAAATTACTGGAAATTGGATTGGAATGGCCTGCACACTCATTATTTTCATTGTATTTTCAAAAATGTGCATGACAAAGAAACCTATTGCCATTATTTTTTTAAAAATTGACTAGGCGGCTTTAGGAAAGATGATTTCTTCAATATTTAACTGCTCTTTCTGACTGCTGTACCAAGCATCGATGTGCTGACACATCATTATGGCGTATAGGCGAATGTACCACATTTTTGTTGACCGGTGGCGTCCAGATTCCAAGTGATAATCTATTTTTTCTCTTTTATTAGAACGTTCAACAGAGGTTCTTCGTTTGTATATAAGTTTCCACTTTTCAGAGGACCTTGGTGTTTTGGTAAATAATCGTAGATTATCCTCTCTGAATGTATGGAATGTCCGACCATATTTTGCTTTTGAACACGGTGATGAGCATGTATTTTTGGTACCGCAAGCAAGTGGACAACGCCATTTTTGCCGATTTTGAGATTTGTCAAACCCGTTGGGCTTCATCTCCTTCCCAATCGGACAGATTGGAACACCTGTTGGAGATATTTGAATATCACTTTCTGTACTAAAGTTCTTCTTTGTTCGAACATTTAAATCGATGAAGGGTTCCACATTTTGATGTTCAAGTAGCTCATAAATGGCCTCAGCATCGTGCGCTGCATCAAGAAGAATTTTATCAATCGTGCCCAAGGTGTACCGTTGCGAAAATTCAATTGAACTAACCACTAGGCTGACTGAATCATGCCGGGAAGCAGGATGCAGCCGTGGATATAGCGGTAAGTCGTATTGGCTATCGCTAGTGGATATCATGTAGAGATGATATCCGTTGAAGTACTTTTCCTTAGAACTATCCCAGCCTGAGTCGATGTCGGGTTGTGAATACTGGCGTGGGTGAGTACAGTTCGTTAGTCCTTGGGCACTACAATTACAGGTTGATTTACTTCTCGGGTACCTAGCTGTTTCAATTGGTGTCCCATCTCCAACTACACCTAGAGCTTCGGGATCCCCAAGAAGACCAAGTTTCGTAGAAACCGCTAAAAATTGGGATTGAAAAAACTCAAATAATCGGTCTCCTGGCAGTTGTTTTTGTTTGGAACCATAACGCATTGCCCGATCAACGAGTTTACGAACAATTCCGGGATTCTTAGGTTCAGCTTTTTCACCCTTTTTAGGCTTCTTTTTCTTTTTTGACTTTTTCTTTTTAGGTTTGACCTTCGGCATAACATTCGGGCTTTCGAAGGCCCATAAACGTTTGAAAAAGTCTTCAAATGTTCCAACACCTGGTGTGTCACCGGGTTCAAAACCGCTAAGAATTGCATACAACGGAACGCGACGAAGTTGATCAACCCAATGAGTAATACCTTTTGTAGGTTGAACAAATAATGAAAGCAGATAAGAACGCATCATAGAAGCAGGGTCACGAGGCTTTGGTCCCTTTTTGGAATAGGAATCACCAAGCCATGTAGTTACCGAAGAGAGATCAGTTATCCAAAGCTTTTTAATTACTGGCCAATCCTTATTAACAAGGGTAAGAATGCCGCCAGAATAATGGGCATTTAACTGATTTAGAACGAA
>NZ_SNUY01000140.1 GCF_004376175.1 Halalkalibacterium halodurans
TTTTCATGTATTTTGCTTAAACCCTACCGCGCTTTCGCTTGGTGGCCTCCTCATCCAAGTAACGGAAATTTCCATTACTTGGATGAGGAGGTTTTTTCTTCTCCCACAAACATTTTACTCATACAATTTAGGATATTTGCCACCGGTTATGGTACAATCATTGACGAATCTACGTGAACGTGAAAAGGACGGGTACCATGAGCAAGCAACAAGCACCAGTTAACAAAAATGATGTAGTCGAAGTAACGATAGAAGATTTGACCCATGACGGGGCAGGCGTTGCAAAGGTAGACGGCTACGCTTTGTTTATCCCGAAGGCCTTACCAGGCGAGCGCCTGAAGGCAAAGGTTGTGAAAGTAAAAAAAGGCTATGGCTTCGGGCGCGTGTTAAACATGATCGAAGCAAGTCCAGATCGGGTCGAGGCGCCATGCCCCGTATTCAATCAGTGCGGCGGCTGCCAGTTCCAGCATATGAGCTATGACGCCCAGCTTCGCTATAAGCAAAAGCAAGTGCAAGACGTATTGGAGCGAATTGGGAAAATCACCGCTGTGACGGTGAGGCCGACGATCGGTATGAATGAACCGTGGCGTTACCGCAACAAAGCACAAGTGCCGGTTGGGGAGCGAGAAGGGGGCTTAATTGCAGGCTTTTATCAAGAACGGAGCCACCGAATCATCGATATGGACGAATGCATGATCCAGCATGAGGAAAACGACAAGGTGATTCGTCAAGTGAAGGAGCTCGCCCGTGAACTTGGGATTCGCGGCTATGACGAGGAAAAGCACCGTGGCACCTTACGTCACGTCGTCGCCCGCTATGGAAAAAACACTGGGGAGATTATGGTTGTTCTCATTACCCGCGGCGAGGAGCTACCTCATAAAAAAACACTGATTGAACGAATTCACACGGCGATCCCTCACGTCAAATCGATCGTTCAAAACGTGAATCCGAAGCGAACCAATGTCATTTTTGGTGATAAAACAAAGGTCCTTTGGGGCGAGGAATACATTTACGACACGATTGGTGACATCAAATTCGCCATTTCCGCACGCTCCTTTTACCAAGTGAATCCCGAGCAGACGAAGGTGTTATACGATCAAGCCCTCGAATTCGCCAACCTGACCGGAAGTGAGACGGTCATTGACGCCTATTGCGGCATCGGCACCATCTCTTTATTTCTCGCACAACAAGCGAAGCATGTTTATGGCGTTGAAATCGTCCCAGAGGCGATCAGCGATGCGAAGCGCAACGCCCGTCTCAACGGCTTCGACAACGTTCAATTCGCTGTCGGTGAAGCAGAAAAAGTCATGCCTTGGTGGTATGCCCAAGGTGTCCGCGCTGACGTCATCGTCGTCGACCCGCCGCGTAAAGGCTGTGACGAAGCTTTATTAAAGACGATCTTGAACATGAAGCCAGACCGCGTCGTCTACGTCTCCTGTAACCCGGCTACCCTCGCTCGCGACCTGCGGGTATTCGAGGATGGCGGGTATGAGACGAAGGACGTACAGCCAGTCGACATGTTCCCGTGGACGACGCACGTGGAGTGTGTGGCGTGGTTATCCCGATAATATTAGGGTTCCTACGCCTTTGTGATTGACCACAGCTTGACCTACTTGTCAGCCGGTGCTGTCAATGATTAATGTGACAATGAATTAAGAGTCTCCTACAATAGGGGGGCTCTTTTGTTATTCAGAATGTTAAACAATTAAACAAAATTATTGTTTTTTCCACTTTTATGTAAAAAGTATGGTAGTGTAGTATTGAAGAAAGATTTTATATTACACTATATATTCTTTATCCTGAATTATTCATACCTCGAACATAAATCAGGGTTTTAGGCCAAAAACGATTAGATTCCCGATCCCTTTGAAAGAATCATGGTTATTTTTCTTCTGAAAAGCATCTTTCTAGAATGAGGAGTGGAA
>NZ_SNUY01000141.1:0-1530 GCF_004376175.1 Halalkalibacterium halodurans
CGCTAAAATTGAGGTTTGACAAAACATAAAGAACTTGATCACGTAAAAAGGTATGGGAACACATCTATAGTAGCAAATTGAATGGAATCAGTAATATCAAGGGTTACAGAAATTTGTCCTGTGGCTCTAGGAGATAACCTGTTTGCTGATCCACTCACCGCCTATGTTCAACAATACGAGAGGCAAAAGGAGGGTGCTTTCGTTCTTTTAAAAGAAGTCCGCGATCCAACAAGATACGGGATTGCGTTTCTTGATGAAACGAAACAAAAAATAAAGAAGATCGTTGAAAAACCAAATATGCAAGGGTCTGCCTATTGTGTCACAGGCATTTATATGTATGACCGAACCGTTTTTTCATTTATTGAGCAGATTGCTCCTTCAGCCAGAGGTGAATTAGAAATTACAGACGTGAACAATTTTTATATTGATCAAGGAACGATGGGATTTAACATTTTGCCCGACTGGTGGATTGACGCCGGTACTCACGAATCGTTATTTAAAGCAAATTGCTATATGAATCAAACATTAGATTTAGCGGGAGGAGAGTCATGAGTAAGCAAATACTCGTAACCGGAGGCGCTGGGTTTATCGGTTCACATTTTATCGAGGCATTGTTGCAGCATAAACCAACGTATCACATCACAAATGTCGATGTTTTGACGTACGCTGGAAAGCTGGAAAATATGGCGGGATTTACTGATCATCCGAATTACCGTTTTATTTCAGCTGACATCGGGGATGCCGACCAGCTCCTTGAGGCATTTGATCGCACCTATGATGTGATTGTTCACTTTGCTGCAGAAACCGATGTGGATCGAAGCATTCACAATCCAATGGTTTTCTTAGAAACGAATATTCTTGGAACGCACAATTTACTCCTCGCCGTTTTAAAAGGCTACGCTAAGAAAATCCTTTACATTTCTACCGATGAAGTCTACGGTTCATTAGGTATGAAGGACGTCCCTTTCACAGAACAGTCTCCGTTAGCAGCAAATAATCCGTATTCGGCTAGTAAAGCAGGAGGAGACTTATTGGCTCGTTCCTTTTACAAGACATACCAAGCTCCTGTGATCATTACCCGCTGTAGCAACAACTACGGACCGAGGCAGGACAAGGAAAAACTCATTCCAAAAATTATCGCGAACGCTCTCACCAATAAAAAAATCCCCCTATACGGAGACGGCTTGCAAATCCGCGATTGGCTTTACGTCACCGATCACTGTCGGGCCTTAACCACCATTATGGAACATGGTGAAATTGGTGAGATATACAACATTGGTGGTGGAAACGAACGCACAAACCTTGAAATCACCAAACAGATCCTCAATATTCTCGGAAAGGATCACGACCTAATTAAATAGAGTCTCGGAATAAATAACAATTTTCCGGGTGAAATGAACCAAAATTACTGGAAATTGGATTGGAATGGCCTGCACACTCATTATTTTCATTGTATTTTCAAAAATGTGCATGACAAAGAAACCTATTGCCATTATTTTTTTAAAAATTGACTAGGCGGCTTTAGGAAAG
>NZ_SNUY01000141.1:1540-1907 GCF_004376175.1 Halalkalibacterium halodurans
AAATGAACCAAAATTACTGGAAATTGGATTGGAATGGCCTGCACACTCATTATTTTCATTGTATTTTCAAAAATGTGCATGACAAAGAAACCTATTGCCATTATTTTTTTAAAAATTGACTAGGCGGCTTTAGGAAAGATGATTTCTTCAATATTTAACTGCTCTTTCTGACTGCTGTACCAAGCATCGATGTGCTGACACATCATTATGGCGTATAGGCGAATGTACCACATTTTTGTTGACCGGTGGCGTCCAGATTCCAAGTGATAATCTATTTTTTCTCTTTTATTAGAACGTTCAACAGAGGTTCTTCGTTTGTATATAAGTTTCCACTTTTCAGAGGACCTTGGTGTTTTGGTAAATAATC
>NZ_SNUY01000142.1 GCF_004376175.1 Halalkalibacterium halodurans
CCCTTGATTGACCTCTGAATAAACCATTGGCGTGTTTGTCAAGAGCGATAGCGCGGCCTTTCCACCTAATAAATGGTAGTAGTGTTAGATCCAAATAAGGTTTTCATAGAAGTTTTGACACTACCAACCTACAATATTTAAGAGTATAAAGAGAAATTGTGAAGGAATCATGGAGAAATGCTAAATTGGAAAATCTGTCACATCCTATTCAAATAATTACTATGGCAGAAAAAATGAGCCCCTTAATATTAAGAGGACCCATTATATTACTATTTAATATGCTTTGTCTTTTTGGTGTAGACTTTAAAGATCATATAAACGCAAGTTACTAGGAAAACGGGAATAAGAGTATATAAACAAATTGTAATAAAGGTAAGACTGAGATGACGATGTGCTTCAGGTAGATTCCAAGTTGCTGAAATCGTTAAACATATAATTCCTAATAAGATAAAAACAAAAATAACTAGCCATTCTGCTTTCTTCAATTGGCTTCATCTCACTTTAATCCGAAATTTTGGGTAGAATAATAGTGAATTCAGTTCCTTCACCAACAGTGCTCTCCACCTCAATTGTCCCATTGTGTAACTCTATTAGTTGCTTCACAATGGACAATCCAAGACCAGTACCACCGAAAGCCCTAGACCGAGACTTTTCTACTCGATAAAAACGCTCGAATATATATGGTAGCTCATCTTCTTCCATGCCAATTCCCGTGTCCCTAACCTTAATCTTAATATTTTCATCATTACTAACAGTATAAATTGTAATGGATCCTTCTTTCGTATACTTTATTGCGTTTTCAACTAAATTTATAAGAACTTGCTCCAATCTTAAAGGATCACCAAGTACTATACTGTCTTCCTTATCAGATAGTTCACATAGGTATTCTATTTTAAGGTTTTGGTCTAGAGCTTTGTATGCCGTTTTCTTTACAACAAGTTTTATAATTTCATTAATGTTCACTTTTTTATGTTCAAGATTAAAACGGCCTTCGTCCATTTGTGCTAAGTCAAATAAATCATCGACTAAATAAGTTAGTCTTGTAGCTTCATGATCAATAATTTCAAGGTATTGGTTTCTCTCTTCTTCTGTTTTCCAACGCCCTTCACGCAAAACTTTTGAGTATCCTTTTAAATAAGTCATAGGTGTGCGTAACTCATGTGATATATTGGCAAAAAACTCTCTTCTTTGTTCATTTACACGTTGTAAACTGAAAGCTAAATCATTGATAGCACGTGCCAGTGAACCTAACTCATCACCTGATTTCTGAATAGTACGTGTATTATAGTTGCCTTTAGCAATTTGTCTTGCAGCTTTTTCCATACTTACTAATGGCTGAGATAGTTTTTTGGTTAGTGCTGCGAATCGGCAGAATGGATAAGGTTAAGAAGGTACCCTGTGTCATGATGACTCATCGAAAAATTCGATTGAGCCCAGACCTCTCCTTGATCACTAAGTCTCCTTGATCACTAAGTGCTAGCATTTTTTGATTCGAGATTTTCGCAGCTACTTCCACAACCTCTAATCGGTTTTCAACAGTACTATCATTAATTAAATTAGCATATTGAGAAGACAGCATATGTGTTTCTTCTTGGGCTTGACTAACATAAAACCCATAAAAAATTTGATTCATGACAAAGCCTAACGGTAATATTATCGTAATTAATAAGAGTAGAATCGTAAGGCCTAATTTAATATCAATTCGATTCATAAGTTGTACCCTCTCTTTTTATACAAATTTGTATCCAACACCCCATACTGTGTATGGCAAAATAAAAGTGCAGAGCTTTGCAAAGGAAAAATGCAGAGTCCTGCACTAAATTTTTGTGCGTAAACAAAAAAAGACTTGCCAGTCACCCCAAGTCCCACTACAGTAATTGTGTCAA
>NZ_SNUY01000144.1 GCF_004376175.1 Halalkalibacterium halodurans
TCCGTTGATTTTTTTACAACATTGAGTTGGAAAAACTCTTCATGAAATACTTGTTTAACAACTTTAAATTCCGGCAATTCTAGTGATACGGAAAACACTTTCAGACCCTCCTGGTTTGTTTGGTTAGGCTAACATTATTGCCAGGAATCTGTGAGTGTTTTCTTCTTTTTTGTTTAAATCACTAAAAGTGGTGATGAACCAAAAAATTAGGTGGCACGTGCTTAAATGAAGGGTGTATGCCTACGAAATCATTGTTAGAAAGTGCAGCCACCTATGATAAAGTGAAACACGCAAGTGATTATGGCATTAAGGGGCCAGTAGATGAAATGCGTATCGAGTGGGGACAAGTACAGGCTCGTAAAAATCAAATTGTCCACCAGCTTGTGAAAGGGATCGATTATTTACTAAAGAAGCATAAAATAGAGCTTCTGGAAGGCACGGCTTCGTTTCAATCGGCACATGAATTACTTGTGCAAACAGAACGAGGTCAACAAACAATCGAAGCAAATCGAATTATCATCGCGACAGGTTCTGAACCGACTCCGTTACCTTTTGCTCCTTTTGACAGGGAATGGGTTATCAGTAGTGAACAAGCAATGTCGTTACCTATCCAGCCTGAATCTATGATCATTGTAGGGGGCGGGGTGATTGGTTGTGAATTTGCAAGTATTTATGGACGGATGGGAACGAAAGTGACGATCATTGAAATGGCTGATCGGTTGCTGTTTGGTGAGGATCACGATATTTGTAAGGTTTTAATGGAGGAGCTCAAACGACAAGGGGTTGAAATCTATCCATCGACGGTCATCAAAGAAATGCAGCGTGACCGCAAGCAGGTTGTTGTTGAACGAGATGGTCAAGTGGAGGTTTTAACTGGTGATTATGTGCTTGTTGCCATAGGAAGAAAGCCGCGTTTACAAGAGATAGGATTAGAGAGAATTGGAGTTGATTTTACTTCACGAGGTATAACGGTCAATGAACACATGCAGACGACGATCCCACATATTTACGCATGTGGTGACGTAATCGGAGGGATTCAGCTTGCCCACGTAGCGTTTCATGAGGGAAGCGTCGCTGCTAAGCATTTGTGTGGCGAACCTATTCAAGTGAGGTATGAGGCAGTTCCTCGTTGTATTTACACATCACCTGAAATTGCAACGGTCGGCTTGACGGAGACACAAGCGCGGGAAAACTATGAACACGTTCGAATTGGTGAATATCCGTTTGCTGCCAACGGGAAGGCGCTTATTGCGAATGAAACGATAGGAAAAGTAAAAGTTGTGGTCGAGCCTGAGTACGAGGCGATCGTCGGGTTAACGATCGTTGGACCCCATGCCACGGAATTAATTGCTCAAGGAACGCTCATGGTACACAATGAATTAACGCTTGATAGTTTAGAGTCGTTTATCGCTGCTCACCCAACCGTATCGGAAGCTGTACATGAAGCTGTGCTGCAAGCATTAGGCCAGGCGGTTCATGTCTAATTTTTTGGCCATTCCTTGATTGATCTGATTGTTAGCGCTTTCTTTTGTGGTATAATCAAACCAAATCTTGATCTATCTTGACATCTATTAGCGACCCTGCTGATTCATTAAAGAAACGTTTGAATCAAGGGGTAGTGTCAAAAGTTCTATGAAAAACTAGCACGGTTCATACTACCTACCATTTATTAGGTGGAAATGCCACGCTATCGCTCTTGACAAACACACCAATGGTTTATTTAGAGGTCAATCAAGGG
>NZ_SNUY01000145.1 GCF_004376175.1 Halalkalibacterium halodurans
TTCTGGAATTGGGTCTATGGTAACCTCAATTATCTACAGAAATCAGGGGGTGGCAATTTTTTTGCTTATAAAGCCCTCTAACATAGGATTTAATAACCTATTTTTATATAAAGTTTTGACAATACGTATAGAAGAGAGGGAGTGAAGCAATGAATATGATCTTAAGTGAAGTTTCAGAAAGTCTTAGGCGTAAAAAAATGATGACGTTCTTTCTTATGCTCGGGATTCTTGTTTTTCTACTTTCTGTCATTCTCATCATCATTAGTTATGTTCACCTTCAGGAAAAGGAAAGTAGTGTAAGCTCTTTTAAAGGTTTACATGTTTACAGAATTAGTGATTCATTATATGAGGATAGTGAATTTAAAGCCTATTTGGACGAGCCCGAAGCATTGGATCGACTGAAACACTATTATACATATCTAGAAGAGAACTTAAATGAAACCTTCATTCATGTAAGCCAACAACCCCTATTTATACCTACCGATCAAATCGAGATCGATGAATCGTTTTTAGAAGGGTACGAAGAAGGGAATCCAAGGCCAATCTATAACGATGAATACACGGTAAAGACAGTCACACTAAACGAGCAAGCGCTGAATTTATTTCCGATCCAGGTGATGGAGGGAGAGACCTTAACTTCGGAGGATTTTGATCATTCAAATGCCCCCGGCCAAATTCCGGTACTTTTAGGGGCCGCCTACTCAGAATACTTTGAGGTGGGGGATCATATAAAAGCGGACTATCTATTTCAAGAGTTTGAGCTGGAGGTTAAAGGGTTTTTAAAGGAAAACCAGTTTGTCAGTAGTCCTAGTGAACCCGAGGTCTTTTTAGATCGCAATATTGTCATACCAGCACAGCAGTTTGCAGAACCTAATAGTGAAGAGGAAGAGGGTTTCCAAGAACGACACTATTTTAACCTGATTTGGGGAGCGATTTACAGTGAATCGGAAAGGGATGCGGTTGAAGCGGCATTAGAAGAGGCAAAGGCTGCTAGTCGATTCCCGCATGCCATAATGATGGGCTCCCCCACCACTCCGCTTGGTCAGCTGTTTGAAGCAATAGCAGAATCGATATACTGGCTTTTATTTATCGCAACTGTGCTTTTTATTGTATGTATATTCGGCATTTCAATGATGTTGAGAAAGAAAATTCAAGATAACTATAAAAATATGATGATTCATCTGATCTCTGGTGGGAGCATGCGTCAATTATTTTTGTATAGTGTCGCTGAAATCGCAGTGCTTGTTGGTTTGCCTACTATATTACTCGTTCTTGTTATTATGGGGTTCAATGTGCCTTTATTGGTTTTGATGGTGATTTTTTTGTGTGCTCTTGCCCTAATGATATTGGCCATTATCCCGCTATACTTACACTTTCGTAGGTTGCCAGTCAGTCGTTTACTTAAACGAGAGGAGTAACAGTCATGATACAATTAAAAGAGATTAAAAAAACCACTAGCGTTGCATAAAAGAAGATACTTAAAATCTGATTATTCTGTTATTTGTTCATTCTAGTAAATGAGCTAAAAAGACAACACCAAGGGAAAGGTGGCACTGTCCATTTGGTAAAATTATACAAT
>NZ_SNUY01000146.1 GCF_004376175.1 Halalkalibacterium halodurans
ATGGTTGAGCCAAGACACTGCTCATAGAGATACTCTCGATAGCGATTTGTTTGATGCTTATTTGGTTGAATAGACTCAAACGTCTGTGTGAACACTTCATCACAATTGAAGCAACGAAAACGATTCACTTGAACAAACAGAAAGAGTGGCTTATCAAGTACCTTTAAGTCACGTACTTTACGTGTACGTCTGTCGTGGACATGATTAGTAAGAAACCCACAATACGGGCAACGCTCTTCCGTTGATTTTTTTACAACATTGAGTTGGAAAAACTCTTCATGAAATACTTGTTTAACAACTTTAAATTCCGGCAATTCTAGTGATACGGAAAACACTTTCAGACCCTCCTGGTTTGTTTGGTTAGCACTAACATTATTGCCAGGAATCTGTGAGTGTTTTCTTCTTTTTTGTTTAAATCACTAAAAGTGGTGATGAATCAAAAGGATAAACAATGGAAATATACATTTCTAATGTTTATCCTTTTTGAAATATGTCAAACACCTACTAGTGTATACTGACTAAAAATTGGTTCGCCTATTGGAATAAAATTTTATTCTTCTTAAGGCAACGGTGGGAAAATAAATTCTTCGGATTCTCCCGGTTGAAGAATAGGAATCGTCCCTATTGTTCCTAGTACGTTATCTTCAATAGTAATATTGGTAATTGGGATTCCTCCAATGTTTGTAACAATATATTTAAATTGCGCGGTCATTCCTATGGGAAGTGTTGGTCCGGGTGGTGTGGGTGCAGGTATGAATGTTTCTCCGCCGTCAACGGAGACAAGCTTTTCTATAATCATAGCTCCTACTACTCCTACATAATACGCCGGATCGCAATCCATAACCGTTATATCTTCATAATCTCCATTTACCCTAGCAGTATTGACTCTCTGCCCTTCTTGCCATGTGCCTGTACTTTCAACATTAAAAGACTCACCTGGTGCTAAGGTTGTTGTTGGGATCGTGATTGGTCCTAAGACGTTATCCGTTAACGTTATATTTTCTAGTGGGACATTTCCTATATTCGTTACGATATATCTAAAAACAGGATCTGTTTCCTTGTGGAATGTTAGGTCCCTGTGGTGTATTCGCATTAAAGAAGGCCACTCCTCCGTCTGTGGATACTAACGTCTCTAAATTGATAGCAGGTCCTTCTTGTAAAGGTTGGATGAGTTGACCATTTTGCAAACGCACGTTTTGTGATGGTGTTGCCATATAATAAACTCCTTTCTATTTAAGTTACAATACGAATTTTACGAAGACGGCGTATGGTAAGCAATTGCTGTTGCAGTCAAAGATTCACCATTAACGAACCCTGTTGCTGTAACGATGTTTTGGATTGGTTGGGGTGTTGGTACAAATGGCGTTGGTACATTTGGCGTTTCTAAAATGTCCTCTAATTTAAAGAGCTTGTTCAAAAAGCACCTTTTTAATCAAATCATAAATAGAAAATCAGTTGACTACACTTCCATTAATGGTAATGAAAGTAAAATAATTTCAGACAAAAAAATGTACCTTCGCCCCACTC
>NZ_SNUY01000147.1 GCF_004376175.1 Halalkalibacterium halodurans
TTTCTGGAATTGGGTGTTTGGTAACCTCAATTATCTACAGAAATCAGGGAGTGGCAATTTTTTTGCTTATAAAGCCCTCTAATATAGGATTTAATAGCCTATTTTTATATAAAGTTTTGACAATACGGTGCTACTTGAGGGAGTGTGAACATGAATAAAATAGATCGTTATTTCCGTTATCGATTATCCAGCATGTCGACGTACTGAAAAGGTGAATTAAATATGCCGATGTTACAAAGGAGAAATTTGTAAAGATAGTAAAAAAGGAAAATGAATAATGTATACATTGATATTCAAAATTGGTTCCAATATTACAGGTTATGTTAACAAGGATAATTATGAAGTCATTGATATAAAAGGCTTTTATCGGATAAATTATTCTCTTTTGAGAAAAGATCATTATGCAATAAAAAAAACCTTAATTATAAGGGATTTTGAAAAATAATCCATTGCATAAAATCATGCATAATTTAGTGTTTTTTAGGTTTATTACTACTATTAGTAAATATATTATTTTTACTAACTATAATATTATGGAGGATTGAAAGTGCCAGTTGAATTTTTCCCTTATATGAGATCAAAGATATATTCTTACGATTATGAAAAATACGTTAATTCAATGTCAGAATGTTTGGGGGAATTATCCTTTTACACAAAATGGTCTAACTATTGGTAAACGTTTTAAAAATTAAAGATTATCAGTTAAAAAAATGGATAAAAATGTATCCGAACACGAACCCTCTTTTTTTTCGTTATGGTAAGGCTCAAGATCTAGAAAAAACGTTAGAAATGTACAAATTTCAATATATCACAAGGTACGGTCAATTTATATATCACTTTGATGTGGAAATGGTGAATAACTTAGTCCGAGAACAAAAGCTTCCCCTTGAAAAAATTCAGCTTGATGATTTAGCTTTGGATTTAAGTACAAAATTAATTAAGAGTAAACTTGATGATAAACGGTTTCCTATTTTCTTACGATTTTATGGTCTGGATAAACCTTATATATGTCTAGATGGAAACAAGAGAATACAAGCCAGAGCTACTTTAAATAACGAAAATGTTTTTAAGGGTTTTGTTATATATCCTACTGAGGTGATCAATTCCATATTTTTCACCGAAGTTGAACTGCTTTTTTTCGTTTTTAATTTTGAGTGCGTTAATCTGATTTATGGGCTTCAAGATGGTTGGACTGAAAAAGAACTTTGGGAATTTACGCAAGCTTACCTTAAAGACAGTTAAATATAGATATAATTAACTGTCTGTCCTTATCGTTTCTTGGTAAGGCTTTTTTTTGTGGTTGGAAACCCATTTTTTTTACTCAACATGAGTCCTTTATTTGCTATTTTCTTAGCTTCCTCTTTCGACATTTTCATGATTATCACCGCCTTGTTTAGTGCAAAATAAAAGTTAAGAGTATTGCAACCAAAATGTTAGAAGGTTGCACAAATAGAAAAGGCTTGCCAGCCCTCTCAAAATACCCTACCGTTATTGGTGTCTAATCAACTAATGGTGG
>NZ_SNUY01000148.1 GCF_004376175.1 Halalkalibacterium halodurans
TTGACACAATTACTGTAGTGGGACTTGGGGTGACTGGCAAGTCTTTTTTTGTTTACGCACAAAAATTTAGTGCAGGACTCTGCATTTTTCCTTTGCAAAGCTCTGCACTTTTATTTTGCCATACACACGAGAAATCTTGGCTTGCATGGGTGGCACTTATTTTTTGTGCTCCTGTAGGTATCTTTTTAATGTGGAAGTATAAACATCATGGAAAAGTATTGCGATCTGTCGCATCCGTATTATTCGCAATTATATGGTTGAATGTTGTCTTTGGCGGATCGGACGATGTCGCGAAAGAAGAGGATAGTACAGAAGTAGCAGCTGTTGAAGAAGAGGAAGACATCGAAGAAGAAAATGAAGAAGAAATTGAGGATAAAGACGAAGAACCAGAAAAGGAAGAACCAGAAAAGGAAGAACCAGAAAAAGAAGAAAAAGAGGAACAAGAAAAGAAAGAGAAGAAAGAAGAATCTCGATCACCTGAAGAAATAATCGAAAATGTTATTACTGATACACTGAAAGAAAAAACAAACTATGACGCTGAAAGAATCGCAGAAATCTCGGTTATTAATACAGATGAAGGGGATTTTCTACAACTAACCTTAAATGGCAATGATAATTTAACGGCTGGGTTTATCAAGACAGGAATTTATAGAGATACTCTTGATCTCTTAAAAGAGTTTGATCAATTAGATAGCGTAGATGTAAACAACGTCATGTTTTCTTGGCAAGTTCCTTTAGTCGATGCATATGGTAACGAAGATTTAGGCGAGGTGATGAGAATTAATCTATCAGGCGAAACACTTAGCAAAATAAATTTCGACAATTTCAATTATGATAATTTCCCAATCGTTTCTGACGAATATTGGGAACATCCTGTTTTTGAATAATTAAAAATACCGCCCTATTCATCATAAGGGCGGTATTTTTTGCGGAGCTTGAGCAGCTCTTTTTTCTTTTCTTCAATGTCATGCCTTAGAAACAGGCTCCCTCTGGATTAAATGTTAGTACTTCCAAAGTATAGCAATTTCCTATATTATTAATTAAAACGTTATCATAGGAGGTCTTTAATTTTGAGTAACCCATCAACAAGTTCTGCTCTTAAACCCAAATTAACGTTTGAATTAATGATTGAGCATTTAGAAGAAAAACAAGTCAAGTTTAATCACACAAGTAAAGAAGAAGCGAGAATTATCCTAGAAAACTCCAACTACTTTTATAAAATAACCGCATTCAGGAAAAATTTCGAAAAGAACAATAAGACCTGAATTATTCATACCTCGAACATAAATCAGGGTTTTAGGCCAAAAACGATTAGATTCCCGATCCCTTTGAAAGAATCATGGTTATTTTTCTTCTGAAAAGCCTCTTTCTAGAATGAGGAGCGGAAAAATGCCTGTTTTTGGGCATACTTCTCCCTTGGTCTTAAATCGTGTTTAAAAAACAGGATTTTTCGATTTTATCCTAGCTTTAGCTGTTGAATCCGCTGAAGTA
>NZ_SNUY01000149.1 GCF_004376175.1 Halalkalibacterium halodurans
AAAGTTTGATAAAGCTCATGTTTCACAGGATGTTGTTTCCTGCGACACTTCATATAATGAAGTAAATTGACGAGATACCTTGTATCTCTTTATTTCGCTTGGCTTTTGTTCAGTTTTCAAAGAACTGCGTCGTTTTTAGCGACTTTACAATCATAACAAGCATTAGATCACTTGTCAACACTTTTTTTGGTGGAGCCTAGCGGGATCGAACCGCTGACCTCCTGCGTGCAAAGCAGGCGCTCTCCCAGCTGAGCTAAGGCCCCAAATGGTCGGGAAGACAGGATTTGAACCTGCGACCCCTTGGTCCCAAACCAAGTGCTCTACCAAGCTGAGCTACTTCCCGTTAGATGGCGCGCCCGAGAGGAGTCGAACCCCTAACCTTTTGATCCGTAGTCAAACGCTCTATCCAATTGAGCTACGGGCGCACGAAAGATCGTTACTGGTGCCGAGGGCCGGACTTGAACCGGCACGGTAGTCACCTACCGCAGGATTTTAAGTCCTGTGTGTCTGCCAATTCCACCACCCCGGCACAGAATCTTAAACATTTTCATTTGGAGCGGAAGACGGGATTCGAACCCGCGACCCCCACCTTGGCAAGGTGGTGTTCTACCACTGAACTACTTCCGCAAAAATTGGTGCGGGTGAAGGGAGTCGAACCCCCACGTCACAAGGACACTAGATCCTAAGTCTAGCGCGTCTGCCAATTCCGCCACACCCGCATATTAAATGGTGAGCCATGAAGGACTCGAACCTTCGACCCTCTGATTAAAAGTCAGATGCTCTACCAACTGAGCTAATGGCTCAAAACAATGCCGGCCAGAGGACTTGAACCCCCAACCTACTGATTACAAGTCAGTTGCTCTACCAATTGAGCTAGACCGGCATGGTGCTAATTAATTGAATTTTTATTTAGAGAGAATAACATGGTGGAGGGTGACGGGATCGAACCGCCGACCCCCTGCTTGTAAGGCAGGTGCTCTCCCAGCTGAGCTAACCCTCCTAAATATAAGTTTGGCAGCGTCCTACTCTCGCAGGGGGAAGCCCCCAACTACCATCGGCGCTGAAGAGCTTAACGACCGTGTTCGGCATGGGAACGGGTGTGACCTCTTCGCTATCGCCACCAAACCTTTCTACGTCAGATGATCGGCGAGCTTTTTTGTCAGCTACGCTTGTTCCTTCCTGTCACGTATGTTGATATACGCTCAGTCCGTCACTCGCTTGCTTCCGCAAATCTCTTGATCCTCTTTGTAGATAGTTACGGCTTCCGATCAACGTCGCATTTTGGTGTCATCTTCACTCCTCCAGATCCTCACGTATCGTGTGTACGCTCCGGTCTGTCGTCGCTCAATTCCTAAAACTGCTCGTTTCTCGAAACCCTTTTCTTTGGACCTAAGAGAATAATCTCTTGATCACGGCTTCCGATCAACGTCGCACATGGTGCGAT
>NZ_SNUY01000015.1:0-32400 GCF_004376175.1 Halalkalibacterium halodurans
GCCCTTGATTGACCTCTGAATAAACCATTGGTGTGTTTGTCAAGAGCGATAGCGTGGCATTTCCACCTAATAAATGGTAGGTAGTATGAACCGTGCTAGTTTTTCATAGAACTTTTGACACTACCCGAGGGGGCTCATCTCGGTTCGGTCTTGCTGATGCCCTTGCTTGTTTGCTGTCTGATTAAATGCGTTGGCATACGGATCATGCAAAATGTAGCGCCATTGCCGCTCGATCACCCCTTTGATCAACCGAGCCATATCAGCATCTTCCTTCACGACCGTCAAATAAGGACGGACTTGCGCGCTCGAGTCTCGCAACCACATGGCGGGAATATCGCCTGTGACGACGAAGGTTCCTTGCTCATCTTCCTGTATGGTCGTTAAATACGTATTCAAAAAACATTGTTCAAACAATGTTTGCAGCTCTTGATCGTCTGCATAATGTTCCTTTACTTGATCGATGATCGCTTGCAACGATCGCGGTATTTTTCTTTCAGCAGCCATCTCCATGTCTCCCTTTTATTCAAATCGTAACGTCACGATTTCTTGTGGTCGAACCTCTATCTGTACATTTCCCGTTCCAAGCTTCTCTATTTGTTCTTCTAAAATGGTGCAACGGTAAATCTGTAAAAAGTGCGTAGACTGCACGATTAGCGCTTCGCCCTCACGCTTAGGGTTGAACCAGCGAAGAATCATCCCACGGCCATCCATTGTCGGCTTACACGCTGTTAATACAAGCCCTTCTCCTGACCATTGGAAAAGGTTTGTTGCATGAGGAAGGGGACCCATGCTTTGTTCTGTTTGGATCACCGTCGGTTCCACGGGGTCATCATAGGCAGCCACATAGACATTTGCCGATAGAACATCCCCTTTATGTGGTAAAAGGACGAATTGCGCTTCATTTTGTCCAAAACATTGAGCCTCAGGTGTTTCAAACAGACCCCAATCACCAAGTTCTCCGACTGAGCGGAGCAGCGTAACAGCGATGCTATCACTTACAATCTCGTATTCATGCAAGCCCTTCGTTGCAATCGTTAGCCCGTACTCCCCATTATCTAAACTGACCAGTCGTTGCATATGGTGATCAAAGGCTGGATTTTGCCATTTCGGATCTGGTGTATTCGGACGCTCTACGATTTCGTAGATGCTGTCCGCATAATGGTTGCCGCGGGCTCTTTCTACTGGAAAAAGAGCTCTCATTCGGTGGTCCTTTGCCGTATTGTCGATGTTCACGTTCACCTTTAATCCTTTTGCTCCTTGTTCTAACGTCAATTCCGTGCGCAGCGTGATGTCCGTTCGTTCCTTAGATCTACCTGCCTTTCTGTCAGGATGCCACACTAACCGTTCCTGCTCCTCCTTCAATCGTTCGTCAGCTGCCGCTGGAACAGAGAGCGTCTGGCAAATCTCAACCGTCGCACATAATGAATTGTTTTCAATGATTCGGATCGATGCCTCACACGCCTCAGTCGTATAGCGAACCCCATCAGATGAAGCTTTGAACATATATTCATTGCCAATGTCGCCCACATCTTCATATATTCCTAAGTGACGATATTCGAACCCTGTCGTTTTATCAAGAATAGAGTAGCTCCCATTTCGATGAATCATCACCTTCATCGCTTCGTTTTCCAGCGTGTTCATAGACGGATCGCCAATCAACTCTTTTCGTGCCTCTGTTTGTTTCTCTTCAACCGGGACAAGAAAGCCACACTCGTATCCGAGATAAAGGTCAGAATCATATGAAAAGGTGACTTCTAATTCTCTCGCATAATACGGTCGTCTAAATCCGTCTCTTGGCAGATCATAACCGAAGCGAACACCTGCATCTTGCACTTCGATAGGAACGCTTCCTTTGTTCGGGAATTCTAGCCGGTATGTCGGCATCACAATCTCTTTCAAGCGATCGGGAATATGACGAAAATCCATCTCGTCAAAGTAGATTTTTTCATAGCAACTTTGTGACGGACAACTCTCTTTCCAGACGTTCCGTTCGTCTTCAACACAACGAGAGGAATAGCCTCCTCTGAATCATGTAAGGTGTTTATTTGGGTAGCGATTTCCTTTCCCTGCTCCGCAATAAATGTCGTCGCTCCGGCCTCTACCTTCTCAAACCGCGTCTTCATTTCGCGGTGAACCGCATCAATGCTACAGCCGCAAATACTGTCATGGGGATGGTTTTCCATTAATAGCTTCCAATAATATTCGGAAAAATCACGATGAAGAGATTTGTTTTCAACTAGAAGACCCATCGGTTCCAATACGTTTGTCAAAAGTGTTTGGCAACGATCATTCGCCTGTTTCAAATAGATTCTCGCTGAAGCTGTATTGACGAGTGTTGACCAACCATCCGTCTTCTGGTTCCGCAACTCCCCTGTAATTTTTTGTAACTCCTTCGGTAGCTCTTCCTTTATTTGTGTGAGATAATCGTGAAAATTAGAATGCTTAAACGCTACATCGGGAAATAACGTTTCCGCCACTTTAATGGCTTGAGTGACATCCTTTTGGACTGGCTGATGATCACAGCCGTTCATAAACAATAACTGTGAAGTAGAGGCAAATCTCTCGGCGTCTCTGAGCTTTTTCACCCAAAATGTCTGCGCCTCGTCTTCGTCCGTTGGAATTTCGTTTCCATTTGAATACCAGTTTGCAAGCAAAATCCCTAATACTTGTGATCCGTCAGGCGCTTCCCAAATTAATTCAGAAAAGGGCGACGAATAGTCATCGTGCTGTACTTGGTTATTGAACCCCGTCGGCGTCACACCCCTCCCAAAAACCGCCGCACGGATACCTGCTTGTGCTAACAATTGGGGCGCCTGACCGTAAATACCAAACGTATCGGGAAAGTAGCCAATTTGCTCTCTTTTCTGTCCAAAAGTCTCCGTATCTTTTATCCCGTACAATAGATTTCGTACATTGGCTTCAGCGCTTGTTAAGAAAGCATCCTGCAAAATATACCAAGGGCCGATCACCAATCGACCGTCTTGAATATATTTTCTAACTTCCGCCTCTTTTTCTGGCCGAATGTTTAAATAGTCTTCGAGCATAATCGTTTGCCCGTCCATATGAAAGCTTCGAAAGTTCGGATCTGTAGCAAATAGCTCTAACAAGTCATCCATTAGTTGAATTAAATAGTAACGATGGCATTCGAATGGCATGTACCATTCTCGATCCCAATGGGAATGGGAAATAATATGGGCTGTTTTTTTCATCATACAATCCTCTCTCTCCACTAAAGCTGATCCAGTTATTCATTTACTCGAAACTGACGAAAACGATTTAATGCCACTTTCATCACCCAAAAAGCCGGTAGCGTGCCTAGCGCAAAAGGGATTAATCCGGGCATCTGATAAAGTAAAAAACCGATAACCGTTAGCCCGAGACCGATTAAAATATTTTGCTTCAAACTTATGAGTGTAATAATGAAAGGCTGCCATAAATACTGTTTCACCGTTTGCTCAAAATGGACATAGTACGAAAACATGTAGAAAAACGAAAATACATAAATGACAAGACATGTGATAATGACGATCGTACTAATGAGAGCGATGATCCCCTTTAATTGCGTAACCAAATAAAGATCGAAAACTAACAAGGCACCAAGGAACAGATACACTGAGCCAATTCCGTTCATTTTCCAAAAGTTTATTCTATAAAACGTATGAAATGACTTCCAAATGGGAAGATCTAATTCCCCGTGCAACCATCTCCTCGTCGTTGCAAACAATGCTCCTGTTGCAGGAAACAAGCCAAGAACGACGCCCCCTAATAAAATGTGAGCGAGCCACGCCCAATTCAACTGCATCATTCGCCAAATCCAAAAACTCGCCTCGGTGAAAAATCCCCCTAAACGATTAATCATCGCCCCTCCCCCTTTGATGTTCGTCGAGCCACCGTTTCGCTGCTCCGAACAATTGAGCCTGATCAAGATGCTCACAGAGAGCCAAGGAAGGCTTTATTGTTGCCTCCTGACGTCCTGCAAAAATGTCAGCCAGCCGTTTCTCAAGCTCCTTCATAAACCCAGGCTGTCTCGTAATTCCACCGCCTATGAAAATCTTTTCTGGATCCAACATATATTGCAGGTTAAACACACCCACCGCTAACGATTGAAAAAAGACGTCGATTGACTCTTGTGCCTTCTTATGGCCTTTCGCCGCTTCCTCAAACGCAAGATATCCCGTCCATCGCTCATCATGAGGGGGTTCCCCTTTCAGCCGTTTAACGATGGCGACTGACGAGCCGATTTCACTCCACGATTTGGAATCGCCTCTCTCATCTACATTCATGATCGCATAACCGAATTCGCCACCGTGTAAATGGGCTCCGCGTCGGAGCTTCCCGTCAAGGACAAAAGCGCCACCGATCCCCGTTCCGCACACAATGCAGGCAAATGTGCTCACACCTTGTGCTGCCCCATTCCATCCTTCGGCGATCGCCGCACAGTTTGCATCATTCTCCATCGCTACAGGAAGTCCATATGTTTCTTCAAGCGTTCGCTTCAAATTGTTCTCATGAACAAATTCAACTGCACTAGAACCGAGAACGTCACCAGTGGATGTGACACTTCCCGGACAGCTCATCGCGATGCCGATAATGTTGTAACGCTGACTAAACCTTTCATAATATTCATCTACCATCTGACAAAAGATCGGTAAGCTGCTCGGTGTCGGCTGCTCGATTTTTTCAACCAATTGAGCACGGACTGAAACGAGTGCCATTTTTGTAAATGTGCCCCCTATATCAATCGTTAACAAGTACGCCATCTTCATCCCTCGTTCCACTTAGAATTATAGAAATCGCTTACATCCTTTTTGTCTATCTTAGCGAGAAAGAGGCAAAGTTTGAACACGAATGATCTAAATCATTTAAAATGCACATGAAAACTTTAAAATTGACAAGGTTTATGGAAAAGCACAAAGCACCGACTTAAAACGGAGCGACTGATCGAAGCACGGATATAAAGGAATGTGATGAGATGTTGCACCGATAGGAATGTTTAGAGGAGTCGCCTCGTTTTTGACGCCTGCACTAGGCGTCACCAGGTTCTTTACAAAAGGCAAGCTTTCATAAAGAGTAAACAAAAAATAGAGAGGGTCTCCCCCCTCTATCGAATGATCCAACTAGAACCCGTGAGCCTCGAATTCATAAATTCGTGCCGCTTGATCGCCACCTTGTGTCGGTTTATCGATCAACAATCTTACATACCGGGCGCTCTCCAATGGAATGGAATGCTCGCTTGTTGCCTTTGTATTATTTACTACTTCGACAACCGGCTTCCACGATTCGCCGTTTATACTCGTTTCGATCGTATAGGCCTTTGTATTAAAGGCTGCTGGTTCTCCTCCTGCTTCCGCATGCTTAAGTACAAATTTCGCGATCGTGTAGACCTCTCCTAAATCTACTTGTAACCATTGATTTGTGCCTATAGCACACCATTTGCTGTTGTCAGATACGTTGCCGTCCACCGCCTTGTCTGGTCCTTCGCTTGACGCACATTGGCCACTTGCTGTCGCTTTTTTCTGCAACGCAAGATTCGTCATCCTTGCCGCCTCTTCTGTAATCGTCACAAAGTTTTCGCGTATGAGAACATCTTCTCCTTCACTATTTTTTGCCACGAGCTTGACGGAATATGTCCCTTCCTCCTGATAAACAATGACTGGATTCAGTTCATCGCTTCTATTCGGTTGACCACCTTCAAACGTCCATTCCACCGATTCCGTTACCTCGGAGGAATGATTGAAAAACTGAATCGACTCACCAGGTGCTGCAACCGTTTGGCTAACTGAAAAATCGGCTCTCGGCTTCGGGTATGGTGGCCACTCAAACGTTACCCGCGTACCAGATGGACGACTCGCAAACGTTTCGCTAACAGGAACGACTTCGAGCGTAGTTGCCTCTTCCTTCCCAACTCTTTTAAGCTTGGAAAGGTAATAAACATTGTTAGGTGTTGCACCTAGAAATTGTTTTTCACCGCTTGCCAGTTGACGATAAAGTTCATAATGACGAACATTTTCGCCTCCTGTCCACTCAAGCGAAAGATCAGCATAAATTCCATCCTCAAACGAATGATTGCTCACCTTTACTTCAGTGACCTCTGGTGGCACCTGTTGATTGTCATGCTTGTTGCTTATTTTTAATTCACCCACATAAAGGTGGTAATCGGTGATTCGCTGATCGCTCTCCACATAGAGTGATATGGCGGCGATTTGTTTCCCTTTGTGCTTTTTCAGCTTCACTTTTTCCGTCACCCACTCATGATCACCTTGCTTCTTCAAGTCAAAAAAGATAAACTCATCTGGATCGTCAAGGAAACTAATCCCTACCTTTAGTCCGTGTTTTTTCACAGGCGTTTTGTAGGTGAGTTGAATCTCTGTATCTTTTTCTATTAATAGATTGGTTTTATAGAGCTTGACGTTTGTTGCGTTTTCTTTCGATAAGTCTCCTGATAGTTTCAGAGAGCTCCCTCCGTAAAATGATTCTCCCCAATCAAAGTCTACCGTTAGAGGCGTTCCGCCGCTTTCAGCCATCCATCTCCATGTTGGCAAAAGGTCTTGCAAGCTCCGATTGTTCCAAGATGCATCCGATTTGGTTTTACCATTGATCGCAAAAAATTGTCCGCTTCCCGTATTGAAATGGGTCACAAACGGTAGTTCATTAATGACCGTCTTCTCAGGAAAATAAGTAGCCATCCCTTTCCACTCCGCGTGTTCATCGACTTTAGCTGGATTTCTAGATGGACCGACCCAAAAGAGTTGTTCCCGATCATAGAAATCGCGCATCGTATCAGATGACTTAAAGGCCCAATCCGGTCTGTAGATCCCCAGTGATGTGTGCGGCTCGCCACCTTCTGGAAACACTTGTTGCCAATTTACGTAAGTGTTCGTGCCATTAGCCTCTACATCAATGCCTGCATATAAATCGTAAGGACTTCTTCCAAGCGATGCTGCTTTCTGTTTTGATCGTTCTTGGCTATGATTCCACCACCAAAAATTGAGAAACATACTGTCAGCAACTTTTCGATTTCCAGCTTGAAAGAACATTGCATTTTCGTCGGTTAAATAGTTTTGCCAGCGAATGTCTCCATTCGAAATCATTGAGTCATACCACATAATGTGCATTCCTTCTGGCTTATTTTCCTGAAGATAAAGGAGAAATTCCTGCATGTCCTTTGCTGTTTCAGGTGTCCCTCCTTCTGTTTCTTGGTTAATAAACCAACCATCAAATCCGTAGTATTCGGCTACTTCTAACAACTTATCCGCAGCCGGAAATGATCCGTCCTCCCCACGCGCAAGCATCTTGTCAACCCATTCTTCTTGTCCCCCGTAAACTTTCGGTGGGAAAAACACGTTCCCTAAAATAGGCACGCCGTTGCGGTGAGCGGCATCAATGACGTCACCACTTGGCGGCGTAATGATTCCTTCACCGGCAGAACCTGCCCAATACACCATTAAATCAACGTATTGCCAAAAGCCGAACGTGTTGGCAAAAAATTCATTTCCTCCTTGGGAAGGAACGCCACTCGTATTGGGATTTAATGCGGATAAGGCCACAAGCTTAGCGTCCGTTTGCTGAATATCGTTCACGGTATACAGCACTTCCCGCTCACGAAGAGGAATGGAACTTCGGTTAAAGCGCGCATCAGGATCCGTCTCCGGACTCCAATCGAGCAACGTTTCAGGATACCAATATGAAGACTCAGGCTGACTTGCAAACCCTTGACTCGGCAGCAACACGAGAATCAACACCGCAATAAACACAAAGGAAAAGACACTACCTTTTTTCAACGTTCACCCCACCTTTTTTGTGGCATCGTCCAGAGAACGGATTGCCCTATAAAAATGCTAAATGCACACACCTAATGTAAGCGCATTCACTCAGATCGTAGTAAAGCTCCTTCAAGGCGTCAATCCGCCTTGGCCAATCCCTTTAATTTTTGTAGCAAAAATTAACTTTGTCCATTCTAAGATAGTCAAGCCTTAATGATAGAAGCGCAACTTTCTTAAAGTGTAAAAAGCAGCTAATCAAATAACACTTGATCAGCTGCTCATCTCTACCTCAGACCTTTCGGCTAAGATTTTTCAACACCAAGGAATTTTTTCCAATAAAAACGAAACTTGTTTATAAAAGAAATCGTCTTCCGCCTTAAGCTTATTTACGCGAGGGTCACACTTTTTTCTTGGCGAAGAAATATTAGGTACTCTTCCTCTAATTGTTGCTTCATAATTATGTAGAAAAGCTCTGGGATTGTCATCGTTCATTCCACCTCTGAGCACGGTGGTAGCATTTTTCTTTCCAAATCGAATAAGTCTATATGGGAACAAATACATACGACTAAAGTTGTGCTATAATTGAACTAGATAGGAGGTGAGTCTAATGGATCAGAAAGCGACAATATTTATTAACGGGATCATTTATACCTCGTTATTTGTCACATGGCTATTTTTGTTTGCTACAAATCCGGACCACCAGCTACACCTTTCACTTCTATGGCTTGGTTACACACTAATTTATTTCGTCCGTCACCACAGGCATTACTCTTTAAGCAATCAAGTGATCGTTTTTCTTATGCTTTTGCAGTTACTCCTAGCTTTTTTCATCACCGCGATCGACGGCTCCTTTGTGCCACAAATTCTTTTATTCATCATCATTGCAGAAAGTGCCTTTTTGATGAATAAAAGAGTCAGCATTCCAATTGCGATCATCGCCTATGGGTGTTTTGTTGTTGGAGTCGCTGTCAACCTTCATTTTCCTAGCTTCTCAGAGCTTTTGTTTGTCATTCCAAGGTTGTTAGAATACATACTTTTTTTCGGGTTTAGTTATATATCCAAAATAACAATTGAACAAAAAGAGCAGCTAAACCTTGCCTATGAACGATTATCCTCCGCGGGGAAAGAACTAGAGAAAAAGACGTTAATGGAAGAACGGGTTCGCCTATCACGGGAAATTCATGATACGATTGGCCATACGTTAACGACCGCGATTGTCGGACTTGAGTCGGTCAAACGATTGCTCCAACATCAGCGCACGGAAGAAGCCTTTGAAAAACTAACAAAAGCGCAGGAACATATTAAAAAAGGACTTGCTGAAGTACGTCGTTCCGTTAAAACCCTACATGAAAAACCTTCGTTTCTTCAATTCGTCCCGAGTTTGGAAGCTCTCGCAAAAGAAACGAGTGAAAGCACAGGAGTTAGTATTCATTGTCATATCGGTGATTTGCCAAAGTTAACACCTGAACAGGAGCTCACCCTTTTTCGAGCGTTTCAAGAAGGGTTAACTAACGGAATACGCCACGGACAGAGCACTGAATTTTTTTTCACATTAGAAGCGAAAGACGAGCGAATTTGGTTTGAGCTCATTGATAACGGGCAAACGACTACTCCGATTAAACCTGGATTTGGTTTAACGATGATGAACGACCGCGTCCAAAGTCTCGGAGGCGAAATTCACATTAGCCGCCATGGTTCAGGAGGGGTCCATTTAGGAATCACTCTACCTATGACGAAACCAATTGATGGCGATTCCTCTGATAAAGTAGCTTCAACACGAGAGGATTGATATCTTTACCATTAATCCTTTTCGGTTGCGCTAGAGATCTTTATTTTTATAGTTACATGACTGCTTACAAAGAGATTCGCCTGCCTTCTGAAAGGCAAGCGAATCACCTCTTATTCTTTCTTTTCCTGTATACGTCAAACAAGATCCTATCCCCCATATTTACCCAATTTCTATCATCTTTTGATTGTTTCATTAAGTCATATATGTTAACATATTTTCTAAACTGGTTAACATATAATCGGGAGGTGGTCATTATTCGTTCGTTTTTTATTACAGGAACAGATACTGATGTTGGAAAAACCGTTGTGACCTCTTTACTTACTCGTTTCCTCATCGACATGGGTGTAAACGCTTTTCCATACAAACCGGTTCAATCTGGAGCTACTACTAATGGAGCTCGTATGATCCCGCCCGACGCTCAAATGTACCAGCTCGTCCGCCCTGAATTTGACGTAACCGACTTTAATACATACTTATTAGAAAAGCCGTGCTCTCCCCATTTGGCTGCTGATCTAGCAAACACAACGCTAGATCGGTCCGTCATCATGAAACAAGTGCATCAATTGGAAGAAACGTATGATGCTGTCCTCATAGAAGGCGCAGGGGGGGTGTATGTTCCGCTTACGAATGATGGGTATTGCTACATAGACTTTATGGAAGAGCTTAACGTTCCTACGATTCTCGTTTCCGCTTTACGAGTTGGCACGATCAATCATACGGTCCTTGCCATTGAAGCCATGAAAGGTCGCAATCTACCAATTGCCGGCATTATCTTTAATCAACTACAAATAGGGGACCCAGTGATTGAGCAGTCCAATGTAGAGACGATTAAACAACTAACGGACACTCCCATTCTCGGGATTGTTCCATATTCGCCTGACATTCATACGGTGCTTGCCGATGACAAATTACGGAGACACCTATATAAAGATTGGGATAAACGACGATTCAAGGAGTTGATTCACAGTGACTAGCAACGATCTCTTAGCGAAAAGTAAAAAGCACTTATGGCTCCCCTTCACCCAAATGAGTGACTACGAAAAAGACCCCCTTATTATCGAAAGCGGAAACGGTGTCTATTTAAAGGATATTGAAGGAAACACCTATTTAGACGGATACTCTTCCCTATGGCTTAACGTTCATGGTCATCGGAAAAAGGAAATTGATGAAGCGATTGAAAAGCAGCTTCAGTTGATTGCACACTCGACGTTACTCGGAGCAGCTAATATCCCTTCGATACAACTTGCGGAAAAATTAGTTGAGCTCGCTCCTGAAGCGATCACACGGGTGTTTTACTCCGATAGCGGCGCTGAAGCTGTAGAAATTGCGGTAAAAATGGCTTATCAATACTGGCAAAATCGTGGATACGAAAACAAGAAATCATTTGTTACATTAAGCAACGGCTACCATGGGGATACGGTCGGTACAATGAGTGTCGGGTCCATTGAACTCTACCACAAGGTATATACCTCGCTCCTATTTGATGCCATTGTTATCCCATTTCCTTCCTCTCGTCAGGAGGAGCAAACCGAATCAGACCTTTGCCGTGAAAGCCTTAAGCAACTCCGTGAGCTTTTTGAAGCGAAGCACGAAGAAATTGCCGGCATTACGGTGGAAGCACTTATTCAAGGTGCAGGTGGTATGAATCTCATGCCCAAAGGCTATTTAAAAGGGGTCGAACAATTGTGCAAGGAGTTTCATATTTTACTCATTGTTGATGAAGTCGCCACTGGCTTTGGTCGCACGGGGAAAATGTTTGCCGTTGAGCACGAAAACGTCCAGCCTGATATCATGACCGTCGCAAAAGGGATTACGGGTGGCTACCTCCCAATTGCAGCTACCCTTACACAAGAACATATTTACGAAGCGTTTTACGGAGAGTATACAGATTTAAAAACATTTTTTCACGGCCATTCCTATACAGGAAACCAGCTTGGTTGTGCCGCCGCATTAGCTAATCTTGAAATCTTTGAAAAAGAGAACATCATCCAACAAGTGGAAGAAAAAGCCTTGTTTTTAGAAGAGCAGCTTAAACACGTTGCTGAGCTTGAATTTGTCGGTGCCGTCCGACAATTAGGGCTTATGTGCGGAATTGAACTCGTTCAGCATAAACGAACAAACGAGCCATTCCCCTGGGAACAACGTGTCGCTTACCGATCCACATTAAAAATGCGAGCCCTCGGGATGCTTACGCGACCTCTTGGAGATGTTATCGTTTTAATGCCTCCTCTTGCAGCAACGAATGACCAATTAAAGCAAATGGTCGATATTATGAAGGAAGGAATAATGGAAGCGGCGACTGAATGTTTAGAGCAACAAGTTTAGCTAATTAGAAAAACTTCGATCACGAGCGAAATTGATCGTTTTTCACAAAACGCAAAAAAGCTAATACCTCTTCAAGCGAGAAGGTATTAGCTTTTTCGTTTATCGATGGATGACTCGATCAATATGGATCGTCAAATAGAGCATTTCTTCGTTTGTCAATTCATAATCGTACTGCTTTTTAATGTATTCTTTAATTTTCTCGGTGCAGGCAAATGAGTCTTTATGTTTTTCCTTTACGATATCGAAAAATGTATCATCATCACTGCTTAAAAATGTTCGATTGATTAACCGTTGGCAGAAAAACTTCAAGTGAGTAATAAACCTGAAGTAGTTTAACGAGTCTTCATCTAAATCTGTGTTAAAATGATATTTAACAATTTTTAGAATGTGCTTCGTTAATTTCGTAATGTTGATCACGTTTGGCACTTCTTCATTCAACTCGGCATTAACGATATGGAGAGCAATAAACGCAGCTTCATCCTCAGGCAGTGTAATTCCTAGCTTTTTCTCGATAATTTCGATTGCATGTTGACCGATGGCAAACTCATCTTGGTAAAGCTTACGAATTTCCCAAAGAAGCGCGTTTTTGATTTCATAACCTTTTTTCACCCGTTCAATCGCGAAGTTTATATGGTCAGTGAGCGCTACATAAATAATGTCATTTAAATCTTTTTTATAGGCCATCTTCGCATGTTGAATGATTTGTTCCGTTACTTCCATCACTTCAATCGGTACTTCGCGCAGGAGGGTACGAAACCGCTCGGTCGTCTCTTGACTGTTTAACGTAAAGATCTTTTCGATTTTCGTCTTGTCTACAGGATCACCAGATTTCGCTTGAAAACCAATACCTTTCCCCATAATAATCAATTCTTTTTGCTGTTCATTGATTACGCTAATGACGTTATTGTTTATAATTTTTGCGATTTTCACTGACCTCACCTGCTCTCAAGTCATTCTCACCATCTACCTAATCTCCATGTTAAAAGGGTTACAGAAAGCGTTTTGCCTTTAACTTTTCCTCATTATACATCATTTCCTTTTTAAGACCTAGTTCTTTAGTGAATCGTAAGACCTATTAATCAAAACGATCATTCATAAGATTTTCCCAATAAAAAACAGCGATGATTAACACCGCTGCTTCACTTATTATCCAATTGCATTTATTAACGACTGTGCGGTTGAATCGTCTGTCACTAGTACGTCTAAATACCCACCCTTTAACGCAGCTTCAACGCTATCGACTTTATGGGCTCCTTCCGAGACACCGATCACGATGGGGATGCGTTTTAGTTCGTCAAGATCGATTCCGATGACGAGCTCGTTTAGCGGATGATCGATGGGTTGGCCTAGCGCATCGTAAAAGCGAGAGCTCATATCACCAACAGCACCGATTTTCTTTAATGTGGCAATGTCTTCTTCCTTCAAATAGTTCATAACCTTCATGGTAGAACCTTTAAAAGGGCTACCGATCCCGACGACGGCCATTTTTACATTGCGCCCTTCCTCCAATACGGAGGCAATGTCTTCTGACTGGATGAGTCGTTCCTTTAGTTCTTTCGCCTCCACCATTGCTGGAGCATAAAGATACGAACACTCACAGTTCATTTTTTTTGCTAATTCGTAGGCTAACAAGTTCGAATGAAGCTCAACAAATTTCCGTCCCATTCCTCCCACGAGCGGAATTACTTTCAGCTCTCGGTGCTGTTCATACGGGTATTCTTGCACAAAGCTCGAAACAGTCGTTCCCCAAGAAATGCCAATGGAATCCATTCCTTTTATATTTTTTGAAACATAATAGGATGTGGCTTTTCCGATCGCCCTTTTAATCATATCTTGCGTTAATCCAGACGTTGGAACGACGATAGCCTCTTTGAGATGGTATTTCTTTTCAAGCCTTTGTTCTAATTCCACCGTATGAATATTTTCATCTTTAATATAAATCTCAACAATTCCTTGTTCCTTTGCTTTATTTAATAGCTTCGAAATGACCGGACGTGAAACCCCTATTTTCTTCGCAACTTGTGCTTGTGTCCATCCTTCAAAATAATACAAGCTCGCCACTTTGACAATGAGTCTGCGCTCTTCCCAGTTTACCATCTTCATCCCTTCCCACTTTCATCTCGCACCCGTTTTCACTAATTATACCAGTAATCGCAAACGAGTATCTACCCATGCTCGTTTCAATTTATGGTTGGTGGACCCCTTGTCCGAGCCAGCTAGCAGCAGTTTCATAAAGAGCCTCCGACACTGTCGGGTGTGGATGAATCATCGCTTTTAATTCGTCAACCGTCCCTTCTAAATGGATGAAAGCAGCCGGTTCTCCTATCATCTCTGTCACATGGGGACCGACCATCGTAACCCCTAAAATTTCCCCATAATTAGGGTCGGCAATCATTTTGACGAATCCAGTCGTTTCCCCTAAAGCCATCGCTTTACCATTCGCTCGAAGATCGACTTTTACAACTTTATATGAATAGCCCTTCTCTTTCGCCTCTTGCTCTGTCAAGCCGACACTCGCGATCTCCGGTTGTGTATAAATACAGCGCGGGATGACTTGACGATTAATGATTTCCACCTTCCCGCTAGCGTTAGCGGCTGCAACAAGTCCTTCAGCACTTGCCACGTGGGCTAGCTGCCAGCCACCAATCACATCACCGATCGCGTAAATCGATGGATCACTCGTCCTCATCTGATCATCCACTTTAAGAAACGGACCTGCCATGCCCAATCCTAGCTCCTTAACCGCTGAAAGATTTGGTGTGCGTCCAACCGCCAGCAAAATCCGCTCCCCCTCCAGCCAGTCTCGGTCTCCGGTGCTCGTTTCAATCTCCACCTTCTGTTTATCACCTTGGAGCACCGCTGTTACTTTCGTGTTTGTCAAAAGATGGACACCTTTTGCTGCCAAAGCTTTTGCCAATACTTTAGCTGCTTCCTCATCCTCTTGTGGCAATATTCGCTTGCCCATTTCGACGATCGTTACATCAACTTGCAAACTAGAAAAAATGCAGGCAATCTCCACACCGATCACACCCCCGCCAATAATGACAATCGATTGGGGAATCGAATCGAGTTCAAAAATCGTATCACTCGTGTCAACAACCGCCTCTGCTAATCCAGGAACAGGGGGAATGGTTGGCTCAGTTCCAGTCGCCACAATAATATTTTCTGTCCTTACACTGACGATTTCTGCTGTTTCTTTCATTTTGATCTTGACTGAATGATCTCGCTCTATTTTCCCATAACCAAAGTAAACATCAATCTTACCTTGTTTCAGTAAGAAATGGATCCCCGCTCGAAGCTTTTGTATGATTTCATTTTTTCGCACAAGCATTTTCGGCAAAGATAACGTGACAGCCCCTGTTTCAATTCCCCATTCCTTCGCCTGCTTGATTTTCTCTATGATCTCTCCTTGATGAAGTAATGTTTTAGAAGGGATACAGCCGCGATTTAAGCACGTACCTCCAAGATCTTTTGCTTCCACAAGCGCGACTTTCTTTCCTAATTTCGCCGCTTTTATCGCAGCCACATAACCTCCAGGTCCTCCTCCGATCACCACAATGTCATAGCTCTTCACTCTTATCGACCCCTTACATCAGTAGTTGAAATGGCTGCTCTAGCATGGATTTCACGTCTGTTAAAAAGGCCGCCGCCGGAGCTCCATCAATGACACGATGATCGAATGATAAACTAGCAGTCATCATCGGGCGAAGCTCAATCTGGCCGTCTATCCCTACCGGCTTTTCTTGAATTCTACCTACACCTAAAATCGCGGATTCCGGTTGATTGATAACTGGTGTAAAGACGTCAATTGCATACATTCCTAAATTGCTGATCGTAAACGTGCCACCGCTCATCATTTCTTGTGAAAGTCGATTGTCTCTAGCTGCCATAGCTACTGTTTTACACTCGTTTGTTAATTGGGCCAGTCCTTTTTTGTCTACATGCTTAACGACTGGGACGACCAATCCTCTTTCAACTGCTACGGCTAAACCGATATGCACGTCTTCATGGTAGACGATTTCATCCTCAAAGAAAGAGGCATTAATGGCAGGGTGACTCATTAGCGCGTGAGCAACCGCCTTCATCACAATTTCTGTATAGGACAAACGGTAGCCTGTCTGTTGTTCAATCATCCCTAACAGTTGTGAACGGATTAACGCATGGCAAAGAATTCTATGCCGCATTGCAACAAGAAAAACCGGAAGCTACAGACGTGATGTACGAAGGCTTCATGACGTATTTAGACGTACACACAGCCAATCAGCTCCTATTATTTATCGGGCTTTTTATCGCGTTGTTATTTTTCCTTGCCAATGGAAGTCTCATCTACTTTAAGCTGTTTACTGAATTAGAGGACGATCGGCAAATGTTTTTGATTTTAAGGAAAGTCGGCATGTCGGATCAAGAGATACGACGGGTTTTGACGATACAATTGGCCATTCTCTTTTTTCTTCCTGTTCTTGTTGGGACGATCCATACGTTATTTGCCTTTAATAGCGCCCGTGCCGCTTTGTTTGCATCAACCGTTTGGCAAACTGGTTCGTTTGCAATTGTCCTCTATTTCCTGTTCCAACTCATCTATTTTCTTCTCGCTCGGACGGTTTATACGAAAAAAGTACTTCGCTCGTAAGAAAAGCATCCGAGACTACCGGAAACTAGCCACGAGCGATGGCATTGATGGTGAGTTTCCCTTACTTATTTACAAAAAATCCCCCTTTCTCAACAATTAATGTGTGGAAGGGGATTTCCTCTTCATTAAATCATTCACTTTCTTGTAATCTTCGCAAGTATCCACATCCACAAGGACCCCTTGATCATGAACAGGAATAAGCATCCTCTCCAATTCCTCCATGAGTGTCTTTCCTCCTTTATCTCCGTTCACAGCTGAGCAATCCAGAGCGTGAATATTTCCCCAGTATACCGGATGCCCCTCTTTCTTCTCATACATGGGGCGAACAATAAAGGGCTCTTCTTGAACACGAGTTATCCCTTCATTCAACACTATGTTAACTGTTTCCTTTTCGATCAATGGTTGATCGGCAAGAAACATCATCACGGCGTCCCCATACTGTCTTGCTTGCTCCATCGCTAGCTTAAACGATGTGCTCTGTCCTTGCTTATATTGGTCATTGACCAGCCATTGGACTCGCTTATCTTCCACTTGAATCATCTTCATTACTATGTCCGCCTGATGACCGACGATGACAAAAATGTGTTGAAATGGGTGGTTGCTCACTTGATCAATTACGTACTTTAGCATGTATGTCCCTTGTATTTTGGCTAACTGTTTCATTTCGTTCATTCTCGTCGATGTGCCTGCAGCTAAAATGGCGGCGCTAACCGATGGTTTCATCATTACCGTTCACTTCCTACAGTAAACTATGTTTCTCTTTGGAGAACGTTCTCCTCTTCACGCGAGCTTGAATGAGTTGGGCCATGATGCTGATACTAATTTCCTCTGCTCCTTCCGCGTGAAATTTGTCGCTAAGGTCTCTGCTCGCGAGTCTGTTTCATCGCAAACCGTTCGAATCACTTCATCACAAGATTTCCCCTCGTTTTTCCCTTCTATTCGCTACCACACCACACAACTACTGTGATAGATTTTCTTCATTTTGATTTTCATTTAATAAAACTATTACGTTAACGCAGGCATTCGTTTTAGCAACCGTTCGATGGAACGATCCGACTCCCGAAGAACGATGGCTGGATCGATCGTTTTCATCACCCGATTTTCCATGACGACGCGGCCATTAATAATCGTCGTCTCCACATCTGCTCGCGTCGCTGAATACACAATTCGTGAAATCGGGTCCACATCAAACGACGGGTACGTATGAAAATGACGTAAATTCAAAATCGCAAGGTCTGCCTTTTTTCCTACCTCTAGGCTTCCGATCTCATGATCCATTCCGATGGCTCTTGCCCCGTTAATTGTCGCCATCTTAAAAACTGTACGAGCATCCATTGCCGTTGGACCGTGCACCGGCTTTTGAATTAATGCAGCGAGTCTCATTTCATTAAACATATCTAAATTGTTGTTGCACGGAGCGCCGTCCGCTCCTAAACTAACGGGGATTGCTTGATCTAACAAACTGGGAATGTCCGCGATTCCGGATGCAAGCTTTAAATTAGATCCTGGGCAATGGCTCACATGAATACCTCGTTCTTTGATGATCCGTTTTTCGTTTTCACTCAACCAAATGCAGTGTGCTAATATGAGCCGTTCGTTCGCTAAGCCAACATGATCAAGGTATTCGATGTTTCGCATCCCCGTCTCCTGTTGGACCATTTCAATTTCTCCGCGATTTTCAGAGGCATGGGTGTGAACATGGACTTGATAATGGGCTGAAAGCTTCCCCACCTCACGCAAAAGCTCCTCGGTACAAGAGACGACAAAGCGAGGTGAAAACGCATAACGTATTCGACCTCCATCAAAGCTGTGCCACTCTTCAAGCAGTTCGATACTTTTTTCAATCGACTGAGCCGTTTTCTCTTGCAATGGGAGCGGCACTTCCTCCCCTTTATCCATCATCACCTTACCTGATATCGCGCGAATGCCGCTTGAAGCAATCGCTGCAAACGCAGAGTCTGTATGATGAACGGTTTCCATATCCACGATGGTCGTCGTTCCACTTTTGATGAGCTCACCGATACCTAGCAAGGCAGAATAATAGATTGACTCAGAATCATGCGCGGCTTCAAGCGGCCAAATTCGCTTTTTGAGCCAATCCATTAATTCTAAGTCGTCGCCCTTCCCGCGAAAAAGCGTCTGACATAGATGAATGTGCGTTTGAACAAATCCAGGAATCACCGTCCGTCCAGTGGCATCAATCACTTTCTCGACTCCCTCTTCGCTTAAGTCTTGACCGATCGCACAAATGAGCCCATCCTTAATCAATAGATCACCGTAAACAATGTCCTCCTTTGGATTCATGGTTACCATCTCTGCCTGTTTAATTAGGATCGTTGTCATATAAAAGCCTCCTCAAGCATTCGCTTTCTAAATAGCCAATACATCATGTTCCTCAACGCGCAAAAAACCTAGCCACAAAAGAACACATTAACTGCATTCTTTTCGTAGCTAGGTATTTACGGTACCTGTAGAGACCCTCATCCCATATTGAGAGGATATACGAAGAGTGTTGAGCTCGATTAAGTTACCGTTAGTATATGATGATTTTAGGCGAGAAACCATTCATTTGTAAGGTAACTTATCAGCATTCTTCAACCCGTTTCCGTTAAATCACTATGATTCCCATGAAGATCGCGATGATGAACAAAACCAAACTGTATCCCCATACCCAGAAAAGCGAGTAGCGGATATGTTTCCCCATCTCTAACCCTGCCAAACCAAGAGCTAGCCATAATGCTGGCGCAAATGGGCTGACAAACGTACCGATGATGTTACCGATGATTAGAGCATAAGCTGCAGTCACACTATCGACACCGTAACCGGTCACGATTTGCTCTACAACTGGTAGCAATGCAAAGTAGTAGGCGTCCGTATTAAGCACTAGCTCAAATGGAACACCGAACACACCGATAATTAAGTGTAAATATGGAACCGCAAATGCCGGTAACACTTTTACGATATCTTCAGCGAGCGCATCGAGCATCCCAGTGCCACCTAAGATCCCTAAAAATGCTCCCGCTGCCAAAATGATGGACGCCATTAATAATGCATTAGGGGCGTGAGCTTTGATTCGCTCCATTTGATCTTTTACCTTCGGATAGTTAAGCGGTAAAGCGACGCCTAGCGCGATCATAAAGACAAATCCTGCAGGAATTTCCCCCCAGACGAGCAGACCGATCAACGCGAGCGTAATCAATAAGTTGACCCAAAGCAATTTTGGACGAGCTAATGAACGATCCTTCTTCTTTGTTTGATCATCAGCTTTAATCTCTGCCTCTTGCGCCGCTGCTGTCTCTGCGATGGCAGCCGGACCAAGCTTGGCAATACGCCGTTTTTCTCGAATTCCTAATAAGACGGCAAGCCCGATTAAGACAAAGAGTCCGATAATTTGCAGTGGAATGAGCGGACGCCATAGCTCTGTCGCATCCATTCCTAGTACTGCTGCCGTTCGACCGAGTGGTCCAGCCCACGGAAGCATGTTTAGCACACTGGCACTCGTTCCGACCAACAATAGGAGCAAGTACGGATTCATATTCAATCGCTTGTATAACGGAAGCAATGCAGGGATCGTAATTAAAAACGTCGACGCCCCTGATCCGTCCAAGTGAGCGACCGCTGCGATAAGGACCGTCGCTACTGCAACCGCTATCACATTTCCTTTTGAAATAGCAATCATTCGATCAATGATCGGATCAAACAATCCGGCGTCTTGCATAATACCGAAGTAAAGAATCGCAAAAATGAACATAATGACAACATTAATGACCCTGTCGATTCCTTCATCGAAGAACCCGCCGATCTCAATAATGTCGAAGCCAGCTACCAAAGCAGCCACGAGTGGAATGATAACTAATGCAATGATCGGTGTCATTTTGCCACGTAAAAGCATGATGACAATGAGCAGGATCGTCGCCAAACCGATAAGACTAAGCATGCTTTCTCCCCCCTGAACGATCTTCACACGCCCTATCAAATGTTAAGCGCTTTCAAAATAAGGCGTGAATTGAAGCAATTTTTTTAATATATAGAAACATACCATACAAAAAATACGGAGAAAAAGCTTACTCACATAAAACGAATTTTGTTTATTTTGTTCACGGAAGAACAAAAGACATCGCCATATAGACGATGCCTAGTTGTTTCATAGTTTTATCGTAACAGCCTGAGCCCATTTAGAATGACTAATATTGTACTTCCTTCATGCCCGATGACTCCCATCGGCAAGTGCAGAAACTGCATAAAGTTCGAGGCAATTAACGCAAGGATGACCACAATGGAGAACACGATGTTTTGCTTCACGATTCGATTCATTTTTTTCGAAAGTTGGACGGCTTCAGCGATTCGCGGCAAGTGGTTTTTCATGAGCACTACATCCGCCGTCTCTAGCGCCACATCGGTTCCTTCCCCCATGGCGATACCGACGGAAGCCGTTGCCAAAGCAGGCGCATCATTAATCCCGTCCCCTACCATCGCGACAGTGCCGTATGCCTGTTTTAGTTTCTTCATTTCATCTACCTTCGTTTCTGGAAGACATTCTGCAACATACGTATCAATGCCACTTTCCTTCGCAATGGCCGCCGCCGTTTTTTCGCTGTCTCCCGTTAGCATGATCGTGCGAATCCCTGCTTTTTGCAATTGTTGAATCGCCGCGAGCGTGTCTTTGCGAACCTGGTCCTTAAGAGCGATCACTCCGGCTATTCCTTGCTCGTCTCTTGCAAAAACGATTGTTTTTCCTTCCTCAGCTAACCGGGTAGCGACTCCGCCTTTAAACTGCTCTGCTTCCACCTTGCCAACGAAATCAGCCTTCCCGATCTTCCAGGATACACCATTCAGATACGCGCTGACTCCGAACCCAGCCACATCCTCCATGTTTACAGGTTTTAGCTGATCGTTCATACAGGTGGATGCATGGCGAACAATGGCAGAAGCGAGTGGATGGTTTGAATATTTTTCAATCGACACCACATAGGTGAGTAGCTCCTCCTTCGTCATTCCATCACGAACAATAACATCGGTCACCTCTGGTGTGCCTTTCGTCAATGTTCCTGTTTTATCGAACGCAATTGCTCTCAACTGGCCAAGATTCTCAAGGTGCACACCACCCTTTAGTAATATCCCTTTTCGGGCACCATTCGATATCGCCGATAAAGTCGCTGGCATGATCGATGCTACGAGCGCACAAGGGGACGCCACGACAAGCAAAATCATCGCTCGGTAAAACGTCTCCGTCCAGCTCCAGCCAAAGGCAAAATGGGGCACAAACATCATGAGCCCGACCGCCACAAGAACTGTTTTTACATACGGCCCCTCAAATCGTTCAATAAATTGCTGGGACGGCGATTTCTCACTTTGAGCCGTTTGCACTAATTGAATGATTTTTTGAAATAAGGTCTCGCTATTCGGCTTCGTAATTTCCACCATAATCGTTCCGCGCACATTCACCGTTCCGGCAAATACTTCGTCGTGTAATGACTTGCTAACGGGGATGGATTCCCCTGTAATCGCCGCTTCGTCAAGACTTGTCTGACCTTCGATGATCTTTCCGTCGGAAGGCACCCGTTCCCCTGGTTTGATGACAATGACATCCCCGACTAGTAACTGACTAACAGGAATTCTTTCCTCACTCCCATTTCTCACCCGTAGCGCTTCCTCCGGCTGTAATTCCATCAAGGCCGAAATTTCTTTATTGCTTTTGTTCATTGTGTACGTTTCAAGCGCACCGCTTAATGAGAAAATAAAGATTAATATCGCTCCTTCGATCCAGTACCCAATTGCCGCGGAACCAATCGCCGCAAAGATCATGAGCATTTCAACATTCAATTCTCTATTTGCAATTGTTTCTTCAATGCCTTCCTTTGCCTTCGCATACCCACCGATCACATACGCAGCTAAATAGACGGCAACAGCTACAGGAATGATTTGCTGATTTTCCAACACCCATCCAATGGAAATGAGCAAGCCGCTAAACAGAGCGGCTAACAGCTCAGCATGAGGCTTTAATTTTTCAAACCAACTCGTATCCATTCGATTTGTTTGTTTCAAAGATTTTGTTTCTACAAACATGGAAATCTCCTCCTCCGATTATCATTAAACTGAGATTCATTCTCGTTTAATCATTGGTTAAATGAGAATAAAAATCATCATTAATACTCACTCTAAATGACCAAAAACCCTTTAAAAATAACACTAAATCATGATGAACATACATATCATAACATGAACAAACAAAAATTTAAACAATAATAATTTTAATTTGATAAAAATTATTGATAACGAATTTCATTTTCAAAGATTCTTGAGTTCTGCTTTGTGTTTTGAATAATTTACTATAAGCAAAAGCGCCGAAAGTGCCACACACCCTCATGGAACAGAAAAGGAACTCCTTGAAAAATCAGAGGTTCATTTTTTTAAAAAAGGTAAAAGCCCATAGACTCAAATGTCAAAACAGCTCACCATTAGGTCGAAAGTCACATCATTTAAAACGAAAAAAGACCACAGAGACACATCTCTCCATGACCTTAGCCTGCACATGTATTACTGCTGCATTTGTTGACCTTGATTAGCTTGCGAAAGTGCTGTATTCGCCGCTGCCAGATCCACCCTTACTTGCTCTTCCATATTATATGGATGGTAGTACCCGTTTTTCATCATGTATTCGGTCATTTGACCGTGAAAACGGAACGTCAATACATCCGCCAAGCAATCGTCCATTGATGGAGAGTGTTTGCTTTGGAACGCCTTGCCATTTCGTCTTTTCCGTTAAGTGGAACACACACGGAGTTGGTCGCTCAAAATCCCATTCCTTTTGATACTTTTTCGACGAATGTTGCACAATTGAATCACCTATTTTTGTCGAAAGCACAGGCTGCCACATGGCTGTCGTATCGTCAGAATACTCACCCCGTAAGTCGACGAGATTGGTCCCGTGAGCCGTGGCTATTCCCGTATTTAACGTTATCGCAAGCAGCAAGAGGCTCGTATCAGAATAGCCTAATATCCATTTCGGCTCCCATTGTTCAAAATCTAAAAATGGTAAAACTTCAATCAGTAACTGGCCACCCCAAGGCGGAATCATAAGATCAATTGCATCATCTTCCATCATTGCTTGAAGCTCGGTCGCCCTTTTTTTCGCCTCAGATGACTTTGCCTTTTCCTGCGTCCACACCGTTTCCCCACAAACGACACGAAACCCACGTTCCTCCATGCGCTCACAAGCGGCTTTTACCAAGTCGTGAAGATCTTTAGGTACGCCTGATGAAGGAGCGGTTACGCCAATAGTCGCTCCCTCTTTTAACACCGGATAGCGAATCATGTCATATCCTCCCATCATTTTCATTCATTTCTATAACCCTATTAGTTCATTCTACTTTATCCCTCCATTAAATCGCCATATCTACTATTTAGCCGAGCTTCTTTTTCCAATATAGACGTAACGTTTACACCAAGTCAGCTTACTTTACAAGGTGCCTTTTCTTTCTCCGCGGAGGCTATCTCCTTCTCTTTCAGCCATGCCATGATAAAAATCATTCCAAGAATACAAGCTGTTCCTAGCCATTGAAACGCACCGAACGGCTCATGGAGCCAGACAATCATCGTCACGACGGCTGCTAATGGCTCAACACTTCCGAGAAGACTCGTTTCTTTCGGGGAAAGAGTTTGCAAGCTTTCGATATAAAACCAAAACGCTAGCATCGTCCCGAATACTACGACAAACCCTAAATAAACATACGTTTCTAGCTCAAATTGGGCGAGGTCTACGCGCCACGGCGGGTGGATGATACTTAAAGCGACACCACCGATCACCATGGCCCAACCGACAATCACTAAGGAATCGTATTGCTTTAATAAAGGAACAGCGTATAGTGTATAAAAAGCGAGCGCCACGCCGGAAAGGATCCCCCAAACAATGGCGGGTGTGGGCACCGAAAGCTGAGAAAGTGATCCGTTCGTTAATAAGAAAAAACATCCGAGCAAGGCGAGGGACACAGTCACAAAATCTCGACCTGTAAATGGGCTTTGCCTGCGAACGAACAAATACAAGATGATCATTGCTGGCGCTAAATATTGCAGCAATGTGGCCACTGCTGAATTGCCATGCTTGATCGAAGCCATGTACGTATATTGAACCGCGAGCATACCTACAATTCCGAAAATAAGTAGCTTCCCTGCTGTCTGTCTCGTCTGCCAAACCCGGAAAACTTGCGTCTGATCCTTTAACACACATTGTATAGTTAAAAGCAAGGCTCCTGCCGCAAGCAACCTAGTCGACACAAGCCAATTCACATCGACATCGTATTGTTGGAAAAGCTTTTGGGCAACGGTGCCACCTACACCCCAACAAATGGCCCCAGTTAAGACGAGAATAACTCCTATCCACCGCTTCATGCTTCTCTCCACCTTTAAATACCATAATGGTGTTATAATAAGGGAAAAATCAGCTAAAAAATACTCAAATCGGACGAAAAAATATAAGAATATTGAGGTGAATCGAGTGGAGATGAACGAAGTGATCATTGATGAAAATTTGAAAGAATCGATTGATCTCTGGACATTCATGCTACCCATTATCTCTCATCGAACAACCATTCGAAAGAACATCCATGGCTACATGCCCCTTCATTGGCACGATGAGCTACAATTTGTCGTCATCATTCAAGGGGAAGCCCGCTTTCAAGTCAATGAGGAAGCCATCATCGTTCAAGAGGGGGACGGGTTGTTCATCAATAGCGGGTGCCTTCATATGGCGGAGGATGGGAACGGATCAAACTGTGTCTATATTTGCTTAAATGTACCGGCACAATCGATCATATCCCGTGAACTGTATACTGCTTACGTGGCTCCGTACGTTCAAGCGACAAACCTCCCTTACGTGCTTATTCCTTCAAGTGAGATGTGGGGACAAAACATAATAGAAGCGACGTTAAATATCCATCAATGTCTCGAGGAGCAGCCCCCGTACTATGAGATGGACATTACGACAAAGCTAACGGTCATATGGAAAAACTTAATTACAAACGGATTTCCATTGGAATACGATCAGTCCGCCATGATTAAAAACCAACGAATGAAAGCGATGCTTCAATGGATTCATCTCCATTACGGGGAGAACATTCGCTTGGATGATATAGCGAAAGCCGGACAGCTAAGCCGCTCTGAATGTTGTCGTTATTTCAAACGAACATTAAAAATGACGCCACTTCAATATGTGACAGATTATCGAATCCAAAAAAGCGTAACTCTCCTCCAGCAGCCAGAATCGAACGTCACAGACGTTGCCTATCAAGTGGGCTTTAACAGCACAAGCTATTTCATCGATCAATTTCGCAAAGCGATGAATATGACACCACTGCGCTACAAAAAGTCAAAGCTCGAACGTTTAATTGATTAGGAGTGAAGCTATGTATTTTCCTTCTAAAAAAGATATTGGGCTTGGGGGCATCTATTGGCTCGTTATTTTCCTATTCACTCTTCCTCCCGTCGTCTTTTCTGACTTCGGTGTGTTCATGTTACCAAGCTTTTTCGATACCTATCCAGTGAGATTAACCTTTTTCTATACAATAGCAGGATTGTTGTTGTGGATTTGGTTTCGAACAGGCTATACCGTAACAGAGGATTGGCTCGTCATCGAATACGGCCCTATCCAAAAGAAGGTTGAGATCGAAACGATTGAAAGTATTCGTGAAACAAAAAATCCGTTTATCGATCCAGCTCTATCGATAAACAAACTTCAGTTATATTATGGTAACGGTAGACACATTGCTATTTCCCCTAAAGAAAAAGAACATTTTAAGAAACAGTTAGTAAAACGAAATCCGAAAATAAAAATCATCAATCAAAGGTAAGAGCCAGATCATCACCGGACCTGGCTCTTCCTGAGTACTCAAGTGGTTATGAATGTAGTAAACGCTTTTTGGCAACCAATCTTGTCGTGAAATAAGCAGCCCCTAGCGCTAGTAAAGCAAGGACGACTGGAGGAATCAGACTTGCTTCTCCAAATACAACCTCTGATTGTAATGATGTGCCCCCTTCAAGCAGAAAGCTCGGTGTATAGAGCATTGTCATGATGAGACCGGCAGCTAGTTGCAAAGCAACAAATGCAACAACAAAAACGCCAACAAACCATAGGTATTTTTTCAAAACAAATCCCTTCTTTCGTTATAGAGTTGATCATATACCCTATCTACGATCTCCGCCTTCTTTCGTTTCAAACTTCGTTTATATTTACCATCATTCGTATGCTTGTGAATCATTGCACCCACAACTCTTAAAAAACAACAAAATAAGTAACCCACCCTAGCTTAGCTGTCAAGTAGTAGTGGATTACTTTCTCCAAGAGTTATTACTTCAATAAATCAACAGGAGGCAACTGCCTCCCTTTCTCATGCCCTTACTTTAGGAAAATAGATGTTTGAGCCGTTGCCAAAAACCTGGTTTCTCTTCTTCCTCTTCTACCGTTGTTTCTCCTTCTTCCACTTCAATCGGCTCGGTTTTAAGAATGAACTGAACCGAGTGAATGTTTTCGTTTTTTGCTGAAACAAAGGACACGGCTTCAAAATCAGATTTATCATAGTCGTCGATCATAGCATCGATCTCTTCTTGCATTTGCTCTGGTAAATCGTTCGTCTCATTCGTTAATTCTTTCGTTCCTTTGTGAAGCTCGTCAACACCCGTTTCTAAATGAGACGTCCCTTCGGCAATGCCATCAAGACCGGAATGAATCTCGCTGTAGGAATCTGCGAGTTGGGAAATTCCGTCCGTATACGAAATGAGCCCTCCATGAAACTCCCCGTAATTCGCGGCAAGTTGTGCCACTCCCTCTTGTAGTTCACTCAAGGAATCAAGTCCCTCCATCGTTTCTAACGAGGCTGAGAGCTCACTCGCAAGCGATGCCAAGTGGTTGCTCATGTCATGAACAGAGCTGCTTGTTTGTTCAAGGGTTGCTTCTACAGCCGCAAAGGCTTCTTTTACTGCATCGTATGTTCCTTTTGCCGTCTGGGCAGCTACATAAACTTCAAGCAATTGATCGACCGTTTGCCGGTTGGCATCACTCTTATATAATTGCTGAACCTCGGTTTCTGTTATCTGATGGTTAGGGATTTCATCCATAGCCTCGTCCAAAGCAGCGTACGCTTTCGCATAATTGACTTTTAATTGACTTAATCCATCGGCAACCTCACGAAGACCGTCGGCTAATTGCGATAAGCCTTCTGGCAATTGAGCTAGCTCACTAAGGTCCATCTCTGCGGATGAACCGCTAAGAGCCTTCTCTAGAGCGATAAGAGATTCTTCAATCGTTTCCGACGCTTGAATTAATTCAGAAGAAGAATGCTTTACTTCGCTCATCCCCGCTTCGTATTTACTAGAGCCCTCACGCAGGCGATGAACGCCTTGATTTAAATCAGAGACTCCTTTATTTAATTCTGAAACACCATCGTTCATTTCTGCAATCGCATCGCTTAATGTCCGCATGTCCTTCGTCATCTCATCTATTTCTGGTGCATCAATAGCCATTGACAATGGAATAGCGGAAATGTCTATGCCCTCCATTTCAAAATCAACTACATCTGCTAGGAGACTAAATTCCCCGTCACTCTCAGGCATAACATTAAACGCGATTTGTCTTTTTCTCCCTACGTTTATAATCGTCGCATCGGGGGCTTGAATATGGCTAGCAACCTCCGTATCTAACGTCATCATGATTTGCAATACATAGTTTTCATAGAATACTGGGTCGACCGTCTCATTGGCTGATGTTTTGATCGTGAGAAGTAACCGTCCATCCTTTCCTGCTAATGACTCTGGAGCGACTTTTTTCCCATCTAACCGATAAGAGATATCAATATCCCATGGTAGTTTTTGATCCTTCATATTTCCTTGGTAATAAAACGTACCTGATGAAACGTGTAATTCTACCTTATCCTCTGACTGCTCAATATCAGAGAGGTCTGTAAGATTTTTAACCGTTGTATATGGACCATAATCTATGATAGAGCCAGGTGTTGTCACCTCTAATATGTTCACTACATATATTTCGTTCAACGTTCCAGCAGCCTTTAAGCTGGCGTATACGACCTCATCCTTCGTCGTGATGTTCCCCTCATTTGTAGCATGATTCGTTGCCGCTAACCCTCTATTCGCAGGCATAACAAGCAGCACCGTGATTAAAACGAGAAGTATTCTCTTTGTCTTCATGAATGATCCTCCCGATAAAAATTTGCTTTCCATGTCGTTTTACGTATCGCCTTATCAAACACAAGTAGCATCGCAGGTAAGAAAAAGATTACTAGAATAAAAGCAAGTAAAGCCCCTCGGCCAAGCAACAATCCGATCGATGAGACAACAGGGTTTGAAGACGTGAGCCATAAGATAAAACCAACACTTGATAAAATAGCGGCTGAGATCGAGATTGAAAATGTTTTTTCGGTTAACGTCTTTGTGATCGCTTGTCGTCTCGGCATTTTTCTTCGATTGACGAGATAGCCTTCCGTGTAGAGAATCGCATAATCAACTGTTGCCGCGAGCTGTACGGTACCGACAATTAAATAGCCTAAGTAAACTAAAGGCGCATCTGTAAAATAAGGCACCGCCAAGTTTAGCCATACAGCTGATTGAATCGTTAGCAATAAAATGACCGGAATCGAAATCGAGCGGAACGTCAACAGCAAGACGATCGCTATGGCCACAACCGTCAACAGATTCACAACCCTATTGTCTTTCATAATTGTTGTTTTCATATCATACAAGGAGACACTTTCACCTAGTGACAGGGCGTCATCCCCATAATACGACGCGGCTATTTCCTGCACCATTTCAACGACTGAGAAAGCCACCTCCCCTTCTACATCGGTTTCCGTATAAAGGATGATCTGACTGTAATGTTCAGAATAGAACTGCTCGGTGACCGATTCATCAATATACTCGGATGGAATCGTAGCACTGACTGATTGGTTATAGGAAATTACATTTGTGATGTAGTCTACTTTTTCTAATTCTTGCTCCATCTCCACTTCTCTGGCCACATCCCCTTTTGGAACGAGAAGGACGATCGGGGTTGATTTCCCGAATACCTCTTCAATCGTCGCCGTATCACTACCTGCACGACTGGACTCCGGTAGTTCCCCGATTCCATAAATAAACGACGTTTGGCCTTGTGCTAGATAGCTAGGAACAATGAGAAGAAAAACAACAGCTAAACTGATAAATCGTATCTTCATGACCTCGTTCCCAATTGACTGAAAGCGAGGAAAGAACGGTCTATGCTGCGTTTTATCAATCCATTTATAAAAACATATAGTTAAGGCTGGTAAAAATACCATGACACTAATGAAGCTCAATACAATGCCTTTGACGAGATTTAACCCTAAATCTGCCCCGATTTCAAACTGCATAAACGTCAGAGCTGTAAAGCCGAAGAACGTTGTGGCAGCACTGGCTGCGATCGCTGGAAACGATTTTCTAACGGCTATTTGCATCGCCTCTTCCGGATCTTCTGTCTGTTTCCGATAATCTGAAAACCGATGAAGGAGGAAGATGGCGTAGTCGAGGGAAACAGCTAATTGCAAAATCGGACTAACCGATTGAGTGACGAAGGACACTTCCCCAATAAAGATGTTCGTTCCTAAATTGATAAGCACAGATACACCGATCGCTGTAAGGAAAAACAATGGCTCGATCCACGACGTTGTGGAAATGATGAGAATGATTACAATGATCGGGATTAGCAACGATGCGGCGTATATTGTTTCTTTTCCAGTCATTTGCTGCGAGACTGCCGTATTGACAGCTTCCCCTGACAAGGCATTGTCCTCACCGATTAACTCATAAATAGCATCCGTTACCGCCACTTCATCCCCTTCACGAATCGTTAACGAAAACAGTGCGCTTTCATCTTTGTAGTACGATTTGACGAGATCTTTATCCGCCATCTCGAGGGGCGTCTCCAAATCGATAACTTCATCGAGCCATATAACATCTGACACGCCATCGATCTCTTCTAGCTCTTTTTTATACAAAAGCGCTTCTTGCACGGTCACATCACGTATCATGACCCTAGCGTTAGAGACCGTACGATCAAACTCCTCTTCCAAGACCTCAATGGCTTTCGTTGATTGTGCTTCGTCTGGTAAGTAGTCGATCATATTGTAGTTAACCGAAACAAAAAACAGTGCAATGGCACTAATGAACGTTAAAATGGCAAACGAAAGGACGATCGTTTTTCTTTTTTTTATGATGAACGCTGCGATGTCTGTCATCTTTGTATGAGTAAAATTATTGTGGGCAAAATTTAACCCCCTCATTTGTTGAGGGAACGTTAGAACGCTCAACAAATGAGGGGGCCACCAAGCGAAAGCGCGGTAGTTAATAAGCAAATAACATGAAAAAGAGGGTTACTCCTTGGTAGAATCTTAGTCAACCAAAACTAAATCACAAACAAAGGAGTAACCCCTCATGCAAAAGAATAACACAGTATATCCAAATTTAAAACAGATTGAGCAATTAGTTTGGAGGCAATTACAGGAAACCTTCTCAAAGGTCATGAAAACACTATTAGAGGACATGGACAAGCAGATTGCAGAAGAACGAGATAAAAAACGCTATCGACTCATTGATAAAAGAAAATATCATATAACTAGTCTCTTCGGAGAGATTGAATTAAATCGTAATTATTACCGTGACCGGGAGACAGGGGAATATGTTTTTCTCCTTGATCGTTATTTAGAGTTTGAGGATGCAGGTTCTTTTAGCCCATTGATTGAGGAGGTAGCTATTGAATTAGCTGTTCAGGGACCTTCCTATCGAAAAGCAGCCAGTACGTTAGAAACCCTTTTAGGCTATCGGGTTATTAGTCATGAGGCAATCCGTCAACACTTATTACAAGTTTCGAGTATTCCAAAAAAGCGTGAGCATGTACATCAACCTGTATTATTTGTAGAGGTCGATGGTTTGTTTGTAAAACGTCAAGGTAAACGAAAAAAGGGAAAAGAAGAGAAAATAGCCGCAGTTCATCAAGGCTGGGAAGTCAATGGGAAACGAGTAAGACTGAAGAATAAACGCCATTTCGTACATGAAGGGAACCAGCCATTTTGGGAGGCGTTTGAGGACTTTCTCATCGAAAACTTTGAGTATGATCCAACCATTCATAAGTTGGTAATAAATGGAGATGGTGCAAATTGGATTACAACTTGTCGTGACTATTTCAAAGATCGTGCATTCTTTTCGCTTGATCGTTTCCATGTGGCACGGGAGATTCGAAGTTTGTTCCGTCATCACCCACGTTATCGTCCAATTCGTAAGGCGCTTGCATCATATGATTATGAGAAATTGCTTACAGAGCTTAACAGTGCAGTCGGAACGCTAGAGGATGATGAGCAAGAGGAACGTCTAGAAGCATTTATTCGCCAATTAGAGAAATATCCAGAAGCCTTGGGAGATTATCGTAACTGGCTTAAAGAACAGGGTATAGATACAACAGGAATGCGTCCGATGGGTAGTGCAGAAGGAACCATGAGTGTATTTGCCAAAAGACTTAAAAATGGCCGTAGTTGGGTGGATAAAGGTGTAAGTGCCATGTTCACTGGTTTGGTAGCTTACTTGGATAAATTGACCTTAAAAACACTATTTGGCAGGATCGAAAAATGGACTGAAACACAGGTGGAAAAGAACCCACCAAGATACTATAAAGAAAAAGTTACGAGCACAATTGGTGAAGCCACTAGAGACAATGTTCTATATCTAAAAGGAAAAGCTAACATACCAGTTTACAAAGCATTAAAAGAGTTGTCTGGCTTTTAAAAAAGGCAAAATTCTTACCAAGAGAGTATCCTAAGAGTTTGAATCCGCTTTCAAATTTAAGGTGTTAAAAAAACTGCCTATAAATACTTGACTCAAAC
>NZ_SNUY01000015.1:32410-62249 GCF_004376175.1 Halalkalibacterium halodurans
ACCAGTTTACAAAGCATTAAAAGAGTTGTCTGGCTTTTAAAAAAGGCAAAATTCTTACCAAGAGAGTATCCTAAGAGTTTGAATCCGCTTTCAAATTTAAGGTGTTAAAAAAACTGCCTATAAATACTTGACTCAAACTCATCTTTTTCTCTCCTTGCTTTCTCACTATTAGCTAATTATAATGACACTGTGTTGTCTATTCAACGAACAGTTCATTATCAAACGTTATGTATCCAACAAATAATAGGTTATCTGTTGTTTAACTAACGACAAGGTGGAAAATGGATGAGTGTCAAATTAGATAGACGGAAAAAGTATACACGGATGGTCTTGAAAGAGAGCCTGATGAAGCTAATGCAAGAAAAACCGTTATCGAATATAACGATCAAAGAAATATGTGATCTCGCCGATATTAATCGGTCCACCTTTTATTCCCACTAGACAGATTTATACGATCTTCTTTATCAAATTGAAGATGAGATTATCAAGGACTTAAGTGAAGCTTTATCCTCCTACAACTACACAAAAGACGAAGAAGCCTTGCAAATGACGGAGAATTTATTAGTGTATATTGCAAACAATCGAGAAAGCTGTCAAACCTTATTTAGTGAATATGGTGATCCCTCATTTCAAAAGAAAGTGATGATGTTGGCGCACGACCATGTCATCAAAACACCTTTAGTTGGAAAACATACAAAACCGGACATCTCAGAGTATGTAAGCTTGTATATCGTCAACGGAAGCATTCATATCGTGCAAAGTTGGCTAAAAAATGGGCTAAAACAATCACCGAAAGAAATGGCCGAGTTAATCATTAAACTTGGCAATAGAGGACTTTCCTCGTTTCAATAAACAGCAGTGGTGCAAAAAAGAGAGAGGGAATGGTATTATCCCCTCTCTTTTGTCATTGTATTTTTCTTTTTGAAAAGAAGACCTTCAACTTTAGTGTATGATCAAGTATCTCCTATTCTGGATTTTCCTTGTCACCACACTCGGATAATGGCTTCCCTTTCCACTCTATTTCAAACCAATTGATCTTCTTTTCCTCGTACAGCTCAGGATCATAAATGTATTGTACATCCCAATTGTCGTTTTCCCCCTTAAAACTAGTTGTTTCCGTCACAACGGTCTGTGCTGTAGTACAAGCCATTAATAAAAAAATGAAGATCATTCCAAACCATGCATTCAGCTTCAATGTTTCACACCCTTAGCGATATAGTAACTAACAATTATTTCATCTATAGGTAATTTTGACAATATTATAGATGAACGTCCACATGATTGACTTTTTTTATTCATTTTCAATATATATTTGAATGAAGTATATATTTTTGTTAAAGTTATTTTATGGATAACACTAGTTTAATTAAAGGACATTTAGAAATGTGCGTCTTGTCGATTTTGTCAAAGAAAAAAAGTTACGGGTATGAAATCATGAAGGAACTAGAAAAACATAACTTACGTTTGAAAGGAGTAGGAAGCATTTATCCGATTTTAACGAAGCTCAAAGATCAAGGATGCGTCGATACGAACCGTGAAATATCAGAGAGCGGGAAGGTCCGAGTTTATTATGAAATCAATGAAACAGGTAAGGTGTTTTTACGGAAAAGAATAAATGAGTGGCTAACGCTGCAAGAAGACATTCAATCCTTATTGCAACAAGGTTTAGGAGGGGAACTTTTACGATGAATGAATCATTAACCTTAGCGGAAAAACAATTTTTACAGCAAGTTCTCAATGAATTAAAACACGAGCAAATCAACTCTGAAGATCGTGACACGATTAAACAGCAGCTTCTAGAACATTTTCAGGAAGCTCATGACCACGGTGAAGACAGTCTAGAGACACTCGGTGATCCTACGACGTTTGTCAAAGACTTTTTCGACGTTCACGGAATGGCTCCACATTCGGCCATTAAAAAGAACCCTAACAGCAGGTCTGCATTCATCGTCGCCACGCTTACGTTTATCACTACCTTTCTCTCTTCACAGTTCATATTGTCTCTAGTTTTAACAGATTCCTTTCAACCGCAACATCCGAATCCATTTTTCCAATACAATATTTTGTACAACATCTCGGAGCATCCTTGGTGGAATTACATGTTACTGACAATCAGCCTTTCCATAGCCTTTGTCGTTAGCTTTCTCGGGTTTGCCTTTGTCCGAAAAAGGAATGTAGCATGAAAAGATTAGTGACCTGCTGTATCATCTTATTTTTGTTGTTTTGTTTATTTCTACCTAGTCGCGAGAGCTTAGCAAAGCCGGACATAGAAAGTACGTTGGATAACTATGTAGAAACATTTCTAGGGACGCATCGTATCCCAGGTGCTGCGATTGCGATCGTGCAGGATCGTGAAACGATTTATGCAAAAAGCTGGGGTGTAACTGGAGGATCAGAGGAAGCAGTCACTCTGGAAACACCTTTTTTGATAGGATCGGTCACTAAGTCGTTAACTGCCTTGGCGATCGTGAAATTGCTAGAAGAAAACAAGATCATGCTGGACGACTCGGTGCAAGCGCATCTCCCATGGTTCACGCTTCAGGATCAAGGAGCCGCTGCACAAATACCGATCAGACATCTCCTCGCTCATACGAGTGGACTTAGTACATACACGGGATTGGCTATCGCAGATCAAGGATCTGCAGATGAAAACGCGATCGTAAGTCATGTGCGAAATCTAGCAACTGAGGAGCTCACAGCTGCTCCTGGAGAGCAACATCAATATAGCAATGCAAACTACTTAATTCTTGGCGCTCTCGTAGAAGAGGTGTCCGGTCAGCCATTTTCTGAATATATGAAGCAGTATATTTTTTCACCTTTAGGGATGGAGCATGCAGCAGCGGATCATGGAACGGCAGCAAGAAACGGGTATCTTGGTAGCTATCAATCTTGGTTCGGCTTCCCAACAAAAAGTCGCATTTCCTATGATAACGGAGGTACTCCCTATGGCTACATCGCGGCCAGTGCTGAGGACATAGCTTCGTATATTAAGTTCCTTCAAGGGAATGAGCCAAACGATTTTCTAACAGAAGAAAGCCTATCCATCTATTTATCTCCTCTTGTTCAACAGAGGGAGAATCGCTATTACGGCTTTGGTTTGCGACTGACCACTTTTGATTCTGGAGAGACGATGATTTGGCATTCAGGGGCAACTCCTGATTCACGGGCTGAATTGTTCATCTTGCCAGAACACAAATGGGGTGGCGTGATTCTTACGAATAAAAATCATCGTTTAGAGGAAGAAGCCGTAACTCATTTACGCGAGGGCATTATTCAGATTTTGCATGGTGAGCAACCACTCCATGTTCCTAAAAAGCTTCCAACGATTCAATGGATCATGTCAGGATTGTTGTCCATGGTTCTCATACGGTTCATCTCTTTACTGAAGACGATGAAAAGTAACAGCACTCATAAAAACATCCGTTGGCGGATATGGGGGCTAACGTCTATTCTTTCCGCTATCCTGCTTATTCCACTCCTTACCTATAGTGTCCATGCTCCTTGGCACACGATTACTGTATTTACTCCTGATATTGCATGGCTTACGATTTTCACGGTGATTTTATTGTCGCTAAATGGCCTTACCTCCATTTATGTTTCATTGCGAAAAGGTTGAGTAAGTAATCTCTTACTTAGCCTTTTACTTTTGAACTAAACATTCCTACATAACCTTAAAGTCCTGTGACGGAGTTTTGACTTATTTTCAGTAGATAAATCACTAAACCTTCGCACTTGCATCACTGTTGTAAGATTTAAGGGTAAGCCAGTAAAAAGGAGGTTTTTTGTTTGAAACATGACATCAACATTCGCGGAGCACGGGAGCACAACTTGAAAAACATCTCCCTTAAGATCCCAAAAAATAAACTAGTGCTGCTTACAGGGCCGTCCGGTTCAGGGAAGTCCACGCTTGCCCTCGACACGCTGCAACGAGAATGTCAGCGACAATACATGGAGTCGATGGGGATGACGACCGATGCGGTGAGTAAGCCAAAAGTCGATTCAATCGTCGGCTTGTCACCATCGATTAGCATCGGCCAACATATTACGAACCGAAATCCCCGTTCCACCGTTGGAACTACAACCGATATGTACACGTACTTGCGGGTGCTCTACGAAAAGTTAGGCGAGCAGCCATGCCCCCATTGCGATAAGATGGTTCCTCCTCGAGTCGATAAAGAACAGTATGAGGAAGATGGAGGGTTTAAGCAATTGATCGATTGCTCCCATTGTCATCAGCGCTTTGAAAAATTAACTCGAAGCCATTTTTCCTTTAACAAGCCAGAAGGAGCCTGCCCAACATGCGATGGTCTCGGAAATGTCTCAGAGCTTGACCTTACAGCAGTTTTTCAAGAGGAACAAAGCTTGAAGGAAGACGGTGTAGCCATTTGGAAAGGCCAATACCGAGACTATCAGTTGGCGATTTTGCAAGCGGCAGCGGAGTACTATGACATTTCCCTCGACCTCGACAGTCCATTGAAAAGCTTTAACAACATCCAAAAGGATCTACTTTACTATGGGGTTGATTGCGAACCGTTTAGCGCCCATTTTCCAAACAAAAAACCACCAAAAACGGTCGGACAAGGCAAATTTGAAGGGATCGTTACAGGCATTTGGCGAAGGTATAAAGAAAAAGCAGGGCAATCAGGTGAAGCTAACCTTTTCTTCACTAAGCAATGCCCTGACTGTCATGGTGAGCGTTTAAATAAGAGAAGTTGCGGCGTATTAGTGGCGAATACCTCCATTTCGCGTGTCACCAAGTGGTCCCTGAATGAAATCCTCACTTGGCTAGACAATCTTCAGCAACGTTATTCAGATGAAAGCTTTCAAGTGATAGAGCCTCTTTTACACGATTTAAAAACAAAGTTGACTCGGATTGTTCGTGTCGGCTTAGGTTACTTGTCGCTCGATCGGCAAACGATCACCCTTTCTGGCGGCGAGGCCCAGCGCTTACGGTTGGCGACGATATTAGGATCGGGCTTAACAGGCGTCCTCTATATTTTAGACGAGCCGACGGCAGGCCTTCATCCGAAAGATACTCACGGACTACTTCAAGTGATGAAAGAGCTTAGAGATTTAGAAAATACCGTTCTCGTCATTGAACACGATGAAGATATGATGAGAGGGGCCGATCACATCATCGACATTGGCCCAGGAGCGGGAAAATACGGTGGTACCGTCGTCGGCCAAGGGAGCGTTTCCTAATTAATGGAACAGGAGCAGTCGATTACAGGGACCTTTCTAAAAAAGCCGCCAACTACTTTTCATAAAAAACGAACCGGAAACGGGAACCATTTAACCGTTCATCACGTAACTAAACATAATTTGAAAAACATCACGGTCTCCTTTCCCCTTGGAACGCTCATCTCCGTCACAGGTGTTTCGGGCTCAGGGAAATCAACACTCGTGTTTGATGTGCTCGCCGCCGGATTCAACGGAGCCCCTCAAGGCTGTGAAAAAATCACTGGCTTTGAGGCAATCAAAACGTTGATCACGGTCGATCAAACACCACTCACACGAATGCAGCGCTCCAACATTGCGACCTCCACAGATGCGTTTACTCACATTCGACACTTGTTTTCTAATCTTCCTGAAGCGAAACAAAAAAAATTAAAGGCGAAAGATTTTTCCTTTAACACGCAAGGTGGACGATGCGAGCATTGCCAAGGGCTCGGTTTTGTCATGACGAACATGCATTTCTTACCTGACCTTGAGGTGACGTGTCCCGTTTGTAAGGGGAGGCGCTTTAAAGACTTCATTCTCGACATTACCTATAACGGACAAACGATCTCCTCTATCCTTGATTTAACCATCGAAGAAAGCCGTCCCTTATTTGAACATGTGAAAAAGATTAGCTCGATCATCGAGCTGCATTGTGAAGTTGGACTCGGTTATTTAAGCTGGGGGCAACCAGTCACAACCTTATCCGGCGGTGAAGGACAACGGCTCAAATTAGCAAAAGAACTATACAAGCAAACATCGAACCATACATTATATCTTCTCGATGAGCCAACAACCGGGCTGCATCCAACTGATGTGCAAAATCTCTTGCTTCTGCTAAACCGACTTGTAGATGCAGGAAATACCGTGATCACAGTCGAGCATACATTGGAAGTGATTCGTGCATCCGACTGGGTGATTGACATTGGCCCCGGAGGCGGAGAAGATGGGGGCCAAGTAGTCGCCCAAGGAACACCAGAGCAAATTGTCGCTGTGAAAGAATCACATACCGGGGCTTTTTTAAATCGTTAAATACCAGCATGTAAGGTTCTCCCTAGGATTTTTTCTAGGGAAATCTATTCCTTTTTAAAAATAAGGTTGCCCTTTACGTAAGGGAAGGATTTATGCTTCATTTAGGAGATGATTTCCACTATAGAGAGATTCGTCATGATAGGAGGTCTGCCAATAGAAAGTGCATTATTTTGTACCTTTTCTCGATAATTAATTATGATCAATACCGTGGTAACTCATTGTTAAAGGGGTTAATAATATGGAAAAACAACAACAAACTAGTTTGAAGCCATTTTTCTCGCTCATTCTTTCCGCAAACATTCCGAAGCTTGCCTTAACGTTCGGTCTTATTGGCAGCCTGATTACAACACTCGTAGGACTTACGATTCCATTGCTTACGCGGGAAATGGTCGATGGCTTTTCGCTAGAATCACTCAATACGTTCCTCATTGCCGCGATCATCGTCGTGTTTATTTTACAAGCGGTGCTTGACGGGTTATCCATGTACGCACTTGCCTATGTTGGGCAAAAAATTGTTGCCCGTCTTAGAGAACGGATGTGGTTCAAACTGCTTCGCTTGCCTGTCAACTATTTTGATAAAAACACGAGTGGGCAAACGGTTAGCCGGGTCGTGAATGATACTGGGATTGTAAAAGACTTAATCTCTCAACATTTTCCTCAATTTGTCGGCGGTATCATTACAATTATCGGGGCCATGATCATCTTATTTATTATGGATTGGAAAATGACCTTGTTAATGTTTATTGCTGTCCCAATCACGGTCGCCGTGATGGTTCCCCTCGGGATGCGAATGTCAAAAATTTCTCGTGGTTTGCAGGATGAAACGGCGAACTTTACGGGAAATGTGCAGCAAACGCTTAGTGAAATCCGTTTAATGAAAGCATCCAATGCCGAACAAACAGAAGAAAAGAAAGGGTTAACTGGGATCGAGAAGCTGTTTTCCTTCGGGTTAAAGGAAGGGAAAATTTTTGCTTTGATTGCCCCACTTATGTATCTCGTCGTTATGGTCGTGATCGTCATTATTATCGGGTATGGTGGTATTCGGGTAGCAGAAGGAACGATGACGACAGGATCGCTTGTTGCTTTCTTGCTTTATTTGTTCCAAATCATTTTCCCGATTACGTCGTTTACGATGTTTTTTACCCAATTGCAAAAGGCAAAGGGAGCAACTGAGCGAATTATCGAGATTTTAGACATCGAGGAGGAGAATGGGCAACAAGGGATCGAGATGGACATTTCAAACAAGGCCATTCACGTAAAAAACGTTTCCTTTTCCTACAATGAAGAGGAGCCCGTCATCCAGAATGTTTCCTTTGATGTAGAACCAGGAACAATGGTAGCTTTTGCCGGTCCGAGTGGCGGCGGGAAAACGACGATGTTCGGCTTGCTGGAACGCTTTTACGAGCCAACCTCTGGGGAAATTCTCATAGGGGATACCTCCATACAAGAGCTTTCCATGTACTCTTGGCGCAAACAAATCGGCTACGTGTCTCAGGACAGTCCGATGATGGTCGGAACGATCCGAGAAAACTTGTGCTATGGATTAGAGGATCGTGACGATATCGACGACGATCGGCTTTGGGAAGTCGCGAAGATGGCCTACGCGGATCAATTCATAAGCGAGTTTCCGAAAGGACTTGATACGGAAGTCGGTGAACGTGGTGTCAAGCTCTCCGGCGGGCAGCGTCAACGAATCGCGATTGCTCGAGCGTTTTTGCGAGATCCAAAAATATTAATGATGGATGAAGCAACTGCGAGCTTGGATAGTCAATCGGAAGGCATCGTGCAACAAGCATTGACCCGCCTTATGGAGGGACGGACAACGTTTGTGATCGCCCACCGGCTATCGACAATCGTCAATGCCGATAAAATCATCTTTATTGAAAAAGGCCAAATCACCGGAATCGGCACCCATCAAGAGCTCGTCCAAACCCATGATCTCTATCGCGAGTTTGCCGAGCAGCAATTAACGTAATAAAAGAAAGGTCCACTTCCATTCGTTGGTCGTGGGCCTTTCGCTTTTATCTTTCATATCTATTCATGAATCGTAGCCGTTCGCTGCTAATTGTTTTGATTACATGCGATCGATTAATCTGTTCATCGTTGAAAGAATGAAACGAACGGTACAAACAGACTAGCGACTTTCTGTTTCATTTTCCAAATCACAAAGGCCCGAACGCGGAGCAAGTTGTACCTTCTCATCCGGTCCGTATTCCTCGCTTTTAGTTTATACGTTCTTGACGGTTCAGATCACCCTCGGTCTGGTACGGGTTAATATGGACAAACACTCTTTTAATATGGTTATGGTTGGCTAGCAATGCTTTTTTGACTCGTTTGGAGATTCGATGCCCTTCCTCCACACTAAGGTTTGGATCCACTCCTACCTTGATATCAACCACAATATAATGACCATGCGTTCTTGCCAACAATTCATCGATTCTTTTCACGCCTTCGATCTTAGATACCGTTCGGATAAATGGTTTCGTTTTTTCCGGATCAAGCACTTGCTCCATCATAATTGAGCTTGATTCCTTCGCTAGGGAAAAGCCGATCTTGATAACGATTAATGAAACGATTAGCCCCGCCACAGGATCTAAGTAAACAAGGATCGGATAGTTGAAATGTTGACCTACCATGGCACCAAACACCCCGATAAAGGCTGCAATCGAGGAAAGAGCATCTGACCGATGGTGCCACGCTTCTGCTAACAACGCAGAGCTGTTTATTTTTTTGGCCAGACGATATTTATATTGAAATAAAACCTCCTTGATGATAATCGAAGCAATGATGGCCACTAGTGCTATTCCTTTAGGAGCCGATGGCATTTCCCCTACGAATACTTTAGTAGAGGATATCGCGATCTCAACACCGACCACAATTAACAGGATGGCCACAATGATCGTTGCCACATTCTCCGCTTTTCCATGACCATATGGGTGATCGGCATCCGGTGGTTTTTTAGCGGTTCGCAATCCTGCGAGAACAGCGATCGACCCCGCTACATCAGAGGCTGAATGGGCTGCATCTGCGATTAACGCTCGACTCCCAGAAAGCCACCCAATAACCCCTTTCATAAGAGCAATAAGCCATTAACAATGATTCCGACCCACGTTGCAAATTCTGCTTCCTTAAAACGACTCTCCATCCATGACACCACCATAAAATGACGTTACGTGAACTTCCATTCTCGTTTGCGTTTCTATCCTATCAGACGGGGATCGAGTGGGTCTAGAGCAACGTTTTTACTTGAAATCAAGTAATTTCACGCAAGCAAATTTACATTCATCCATTCTATTTTCTTGCATGAAGGCAAGCTTTTAGCCTGATGGAAAAATAGGAGCTTAAGAATAGCGATGGACCGAAGCAACAAGGGAAGCTAAAGAACCAATGAATACTCGATGAAGCCGTTCTAGGGACTCGCCGCTTACGCTAACCATCTTCCTGTAAAAAGACATTCCTTCCTTTTTCTAAATGAGGGTCATGGTTTTATGCTTTGTACTTGAACGATAGTCGCCTGGAGAGATCCCGTAATGTTTTTTGAAGACACGATGGAAATAGGAATACGAACCGAAACCGCAATCTTCGGCAATATGTTCGAGTGTATAGGTCGTATGTTTTAAAAAGTCGATCGCTACAGCCAATTTAATTTCATGGGCGTACTCGATCATTGTTTTTCCTACACTACTTTTAAAAAGATGTGCCGAACGGGAGACACTTAATCCTGCATGCTTCGCCACATCTTCCACTTTTATTCCCGTGATCGCATTTTCCTCAATATATCTCATCATTCTCGTAACAGTATATGGCCTGCTTGACATTGACTTTGTTTCCATCGCTGCTCTTTCCAAAGAGAGGCATAGGGTTTGCACTAGGTAATGAAGAATTTCGTCATTTTTTTCAGAAACAGAACGTCGATCTTCTAAAATCATGCATCTCCATATTGCCATGATGTTCTCATCAAGATCGATTGTACTAACGGAAGGCTTCTCTGATCGTCTCCACCATGCATCGATCCAATCACCTTCACAGAGCAAATGATAATCCCCACTATTGTCGCCGTCTTCTACGATTAATTCGAACATATCTTCAGGATTTGTTAACAAAAGGTCTCCTTTTTCTAATTGGAACTCCCTTTCATTCAATTTGACCTTACATGTTCCTTCGGTTTGCAGGCGAAGAAGATAACCTGGTACTCCCGTTTTAAATTCCATATAGAACTTCTGGGCATGTAAGGAGTACCCACAAAATTTAATATTCACAGAGAACCAGCCCCTTCCAGAAACAGAAAATAGCAAAATTGTTCATGTTTTGATTGTATCATCTATGTAAAATCTGAACGATGGCTATTATGATGTAATCAAATAGGTAATATTAAGTTGAACTCGTAGCTCTGCTCGTAAACGATTATGGAAAGGAGACTCCTCCATGGGATCGATTAAGGTTGGAATGATCGGCTACAAATTTATGGGAAAAGCGCATAGTCATGCATATCGTGACCTCCCGATGTTTTTCCCAGACCATCTTCGTCCTGAAATGAAGGTCATTTGTGGACGGAATCCAGAAGGGGTTGCACAGGCTGCGTCTCAATATGGCTGGGAGGAATACACGACTAACTGGAAGGACCTTATTCGCCGAGATGACATTGATTTAATCGACATTAACGCCCCGAGTGATGTCCACAAAGAAATTACCCTTGCCGCCGCACAAGCAGGAAAACACATTTTTTGCGAAAAACCGTTAGCGCTTACATTACAAGATTCACGCCACATGTTAGAAGCAGTTGAAGCTGCTGGAGTGAAGCATATGATCGGCTTCAATTATCGATTTACTCCCGCCGTCCTGTTAGCAAAGAAATTAATTGCCGAAGGAAGATTAGGCGATATTTATCATTTCCGCGCATGGTTTTTACAAGATTGGATTGTCGCTCCCGATTTCCCTCTCGTATGGCGACTACAAAAAGACATTGCTGGCTCCGGTGCCCATGGAGATTTAGGCGCCCACCTTATCGATATGGCCCACTTTCTGATTGGGGACATAACCGAAGTAATTGGAATGAATGAAACCTTTATTAAAGAACGCCCGCTTCCTACGGAAATGACCGGATTGTCAGGAAGGGGAAGTAACGACTATACAGCACCAAAAGGACCAGTGACAGTTGATGACGCCACCTTGTTTATGGCACGATTTGCCAACGGTGCTTTAGGAAGCTTTGAGGCGACTCGCTTCGCTACCGGACATCGAAGCACGAACTCGTTTGAAATAAACGGTAGTAAAGGTAGTGTTATTTTTGACTTTGAACGGTTAAATGAGCTGCAGGTTTACTTTACCGATGATCAAGATGACGTCCAAGGCTTCCGCAGAGTATTGGCAACAGATGGGGCACATGCGTACTCTGATCGATGGTGGCCAGCTGGACACACGATCGGGTATGAGCATACCTTTATCCATGAAATCGCCGAGCTAATGGAATCCTTACAAGAAGGTCGGCAACCTGTCCCCAACTTCAAAGACGGCGTTAAATGTCAACAAGTTTTAGAGGCCGTCGATTTGTCCATTGCAAAACGTGAATGGATCCAAGTTTCTGATCTTTAACTTATAGATGTGGAGGTTTTTGATGATGCCGAAAAAAGCACTCATCGTTTGGGGTGGCTGGGATGGCCATGAACCTGAGCAAGTGGCGCATATTTTTAAACAGACCCTCGAGGAAGAACAGTTTCAAGTAGAAGTCTCGAACACTCTCGAATCCTATGCAGATGCGGAAAAACTTAAATCCCTAGATTTAATTATCCCTCATTGGACGATGGGGACCATTCCTAAAGAGTACGTCCACCATATTTCCGAGGCGATTCAAAGTGGCGTCGGAGTCGCCGGATGTCACGGCGGCATGTGCGACGCTTTTCGCAACAACGTGGATTGGCAATTTATCACAGGCGGCAGCTGGGTTGCCCATCCAGGTAATGACGGGGTTGACTATACCGTTCAGATCAAACATTCTTCCAGTTCACTTCTTGAAGGGATTGAAGACTTTAACGTTTGCAGCGAACAATATTATTTACATGTAGACCCCGCAGTCGAAGTACTAGCCACCACCCGCTTTCCTATTATTGAAGGCCCCCATTCCACTAACAAGGCAGTGGATATGCCTGTTGTCTGGACGAAGCGCTGGGGGTTGGGACGGGTATTTTATTGTTCATTAGGTCATCAAGCAAATATTGTCGCCATGCCTGAAGTCACAACAATCATGCGGCGCGGTTTCTTATGGGCTGCGGAAGGAAAGGAACGATATTCTCGTTTGTATACGGAGAAGAAAGAAACCTATACTGGCATGGGCGATAGTCAATAACACTAGCTACCTACGGAGGAGACAGGATGAGAATCATTAAGGCAGGTCTCATTGGTTGCGGAAATATTAGTTCGATTTACTTTGAAAACGTTCATCGGTTCAAACATCTGACCATAGTCGCATGTGCCGACTTACATCTTGAACGAGCACGAGCTCAAGCAGAAAAGTATCGCATTCCGAAAGCTTGCACGGTTGCAGAATTATTGGAAGATCCCGAAATTGAGCTAGTGATCAACTTAACCATCCCTCAGGTACATGCAAAGGTTTGTATCCAAGCGTTAGAGGCGGGAAAACACGTGTACACAGAAAAGCCTTTAACGATCACCCTAGAAGAGGGACAGAAACTATTGAAGAAAGCGAAAGAAACAGGACTACTCGTAGGGTGCGCACCAGATACCTTTTTAGGAGCAGGGATTCAGACATCGATTCAAGTGATTGAAAGAGGAGAAATCGGGACACCAGTTGGAGCCTCCGCCTTCATGATCAGCCGTGGCCATGAGCACTGGCACCCTGATCCTGCCTTCTATTACGACGTTGGGGGCGGACCAATGTATGATATGGGCCCGTATTATTTAACAGCCCTCACCGCTTTGCTAGGTCCTATGGCGCGAGTATCGGGCTCTGCTCGAATAACTTATCCAGAGCGAACCATTTTAAGCGAGCCAAAGAAAGGCACAAAAATCAAAGTGTCAACCCCGACTCATATTTCAGGTGTGATTGACTTTGCCAATGGAGCGATTGCTAGCATTACGACAAGCTTTGATGCCTTCGGTGGCTCTGCCCTTCCACCAATTGAGGTTTATGGCAGTGAAGGTACCTTGCTCGTTCCAGATCCAAATACGTTTAATGGGCCGGTTCAATTGAGAAAACGTGATGAAAGGGAGTTTGTAGAGGTCCCTTTAACCTACCACTATACTGAAAACAGTCGCGGGATCGGTGTCGCCGATATGGCTATGTCTCTTCTTACCGGGAGTGACTATCGGGCAAGTGGCACGATGGGATTCCACGTGCTAGAAGCCATGCACGGGTTTCACATGTCTTCTACGTCAGGGCACCATTATCAAATGAAAAGCACATGTCGTAAGCCAGAGCCATTGCCAGTTGACTTTCGCTTTCCCTATGCAGAGACAACTTAATATCTAAATCAACCTTCCTCTGCTAAATCAAGAGGGAGGTTGATTATCTGCAAACATGTCTGTTTTATAAAATCGCTGCCATGGCGATAAAATAGGATCAAGAAACCCTTCAGGGGGAAAGCCGTTGTCTTAATGACAGACTCCCCCCTTTCCCCAAGCTCCTCATTACACCCCTGAATAAGCAGAGAAACCGCCGTCCACCGGTACGATAACTCCATTGACAAAGCTAGTCGAGGAATCCACGAGCCATAACAGTGTACTAATCAGTTCTTCTGGCTTTCCGAATCGTTCAGCAGGCGTCTGACTCAAAATTTTATTCGCTCGATCCGTGTAAGTGCCATCGTCCTTTACTAATAACGAATAGTTTTGCTCGGTTAAAAAAAATCCTGGCGCGATCGCATTGACACGGATTCCAACTTTCGAAAAGTGAACCGCTAACCATTGGGTAAAGTTACTGACAGCGGCCTTGGCTCCACTGTAGGCAGGAATTCGTGTCAGAGGGGTAAAGGCGTTCATTGAAGATATGTTGACAATGCTCGCCCCTTCCTTGCCGAGCATATCTTGACTAAACACTTGGCAAGGGATCAATGTCCCTAAAAAGTTCAACTCAAACACATGGCGAATCCCATCGGCATCTAGGTCAAAGAACGTACGGACGTCTTGATCAATCCCATGTAAGTCAGCCTCTCGCAAATAATCGAGCTGCGTCGTTCCTTTCGGATGATTTCCTCCAGCGCCATTAATCAAAAGATCGCACGTACCTAATTCCGTTCGAACCTGCTCCCGTGCTCGTTCCATGTCTGTCTTGGCCAGAACATCAGCACTAATAGCGATGGCTTTCCCGCCATTGACTGTTATCTCGTTCACTATAGCTTTTAGCTTGTCGTCCGTTCTTCCGATAACGGCCACCTTCGCCCCACATTTGGCCAGCGCTAAACAAAATTCTCGTCCAAGCACACCACTTCCACCTGTCACAACAGCGACCTTATTTGTTAAATCAACTTGAAATGATAACTCCATTCCGATCCCCCTTGGCTTGCCCATCGTTAGAAGCTTTTCTTTATGACGAAACGGCTTCCCAAATTCCATTTAAATACGTCGCCCCTAATGCTCGATCATAAAGACCGTAGCCCGGCCTCCCCTTTTCTCCCCAAATCATCCGACCGTGATCTGGGCGAAGTGGGCCGGTAAAGCCGATATCATGATACGCTTTTAACATAGCCACCATATTGACGGAGCCCGCTTCCGATAGGTGGGCTGACTCTTGGAAGGAGCGAGGACCTGTTCTTTTGATGTTGCGGGCATGGGCAAAATGAATTCTTCCTTGCCCGCCGAAATGACGGATCATTTCTGGAAGGTCGTTTGCTTCATTGGCACCTAGCGACCCTGAGCACATAGTGATTCCATGGTTCGGACTATCGTAAAGGGATAACAATCGCTCGAGGTTTGCCTTGTTCGTTACGATGCGCGGCAAACCAAAAATCGACCATGGCGGGTCATCTGGATGGATCGCCATCTTGATCCCAACTTCATCGGCCACTGGCATAATCGCTTGAACAAAGTAGGTAAGATGATCCCACAAATCCTCTTCTGATATTTTCTTATACGCTTGCAGGACCCCTTTTAAGCTTTCATTTTCATAGCTTGTGTCCCATCCAGGCAGCTCCAATTCTCCTGAAAGCGGGTTTGTTCGGCTAATCACGTCCTCTTCATAGATCAAAGCTTCTGAGCCATCTTCCAGCTTGAAGTCGAGCTGAGAGCGGGTCCAATCAAACACGGGCATGAAATTGTAGCAAACAGTGTCAATCCCGCATTCTGCTAAATGACGAAGAGTTTGCTTGTAATTTTCGATATACCGGTCCCTTGTCGGTTTTCCTAGCTTAATATCCTCATGTACAGGAACACTTTCAATCACATCCAACGTTAATCCGTGCCGCTCAATGTTGTTTTTTAACGCGAGGATTTTTTCTTTTGGCCACACTTCTCCTACGGCCACATCATAGATCGCTGAGACAATTCCTTTCATGCCTGGAATTTGCTTAATATACTCAAGCTTGACCTTGTCTGACGGCCCAAACCATCTCATCGTAAGTCTCATAGTCGAACAGTCTCCTTCATGTCGAAATAGTCAACTACGTTGTTGTAGCATATGTCTTGGACGATCTGCCCCCACCGCTCCATGTCAGGTGGAAGCTGCCCTTCCTTGATCCAAGAGCCGATCAACTGACAGAGGATTCTTCTAAAATAGTCATGTCTTGGGTACGATAAAAAGCTCCTTGAATCAGTTAACATGCCAATAAAATTACTTAGCAGTCCGACACTCGCTAAATCGGTTAGTTGTCGTCTCATTCCATCGATATGGTCGTTAAACCACCATGCCGAACCAAACTGAACCTTCCCTCTGACGCCACTTTCCGTAAAGTTCCCAATCATAGAAGCAAGAATATAGTTTGCATTTGGGTTCACACAATACAAAATCGTTTTCGGTAGCGCACCTTGCTTATCTAATAAATCGAGTAATTTCGCTGTTGCGTGTGCGATTTGTCCATCGCCATATGAATCCGTTCCCCCCTCCTCAAACCAACAAATAGAGCCTGCACTAATACCAGCTAACAATATGCCTTCTTTCCACGCTTTCCTCAAGATTGAATCAAGCCCCCACTCTTTCCATAAAATGAGCAGGTTTTTCGTATTCCCACCGCCTACATAAAGAATTTCTTTATCTAAAAGATAGCTTTCCAAGTCTCTCGTAGGTGGTCGGAACAATGACAAATGGGAAGGCTGACAGTCCTGTTTACCGAAAAAATCATAGAATTTAGTGATGTAATGCTCTGAATCACCACTTGCTGTCGGGATGAAACAAATTTTGGGGTTCGCTTTTGTACATTGATCCAAGATGTATGTATCCAACAGTGGATTCTCGGGTTCCATGGAAAATCCTCCACCCCCGAGCGCAATGATCTGTTTCAATTGGTTCATTCCTTTCGTACAATTTTTTATGGTTTTGACACTATTTCTATGGCTTTTGTGGCCGTTCCTTCTTGCAATAAATAAAAAGTGTTGCTACTGGCCTTTCTTAAAATGAGACAAAAAGAGCCTTTCAATCGTTCTCGAAAGGCCCTTTCCTCTTTATTCTACTATTCTTCTTTTTGATTTTCGTAAAAGTACAAATCCTATCAACAGTAACAGCGCGCCAATCGCAAGCGAATTGTACAAATTTGTAGCAGTCTTCGGCAATGTTCCATCCTTGTTATTTTGCTCGTTACTTTCCTCAGCTTGAGGTTCGCTTCCTGTCCCGTTTTTCGACGTCCCTCTGTTTGTAGTACCCTCAGTTGTAGAGTTTCCATTGGTTTTTCCTCCACTTATCGGGGTCCCGCTCTTTGTTTTCTCAAAGACAGCTGAATCAAACACTGTGTATGTGCTAAAGTGATTTGTCCTCGCTACAATAAAACCCTCTTGATAGTTACCGCCAATTTTCTCCCACTCATTAAGGGATTCGTTCCAGTAATAAATCTTTAAGTTATTGACGTTTTTCTCTTGATCTACTCGAAAACCCATTTCGATTTCCTCATCAAAGTGACGAACCTGTTGTCCATTTTGAATGATTTTGAATTGATATACCGTGCTTTTCGCCTGTCCTGCATACGGAATTCCTTTGCCTACTACACGTTCAAATTCGATGACAACATCGCCTACTTTAAAGACCCCGTGCGGGATGACAAGTTCAAGATCATGTTTTGCAATGACAAGGGTTATCCCTCGATCCTTGAGTTCCTTTACTTGATCAGCCGTTAAAGCTAAACGAGTCAAGTCATCTAGAGCGGAATCAAAGAACACAACCAATGTTCCATTATCAAGTACGGAAGCCACATCCGCATTTGAGACGATCGCTACTCCCCCTAGATTGACTGGTTTGACCTGCACACGTGCTGCTTGTTTTCCTTCCTTCTCTCCAGTCGGTGGCGCTGAATCTGGATTCTTTGATTCTTCATTTTCTTTTCCATCAGACGGCTGCTCTTGCGGATCTTCTGCTGGACTCTCTTCGTTCTCTTCTTCATCTGGCGGCGTGGAGCCTTGATCCTCTGACCCTTCATTTTCTTTTCCATCAGACGGCTGCTCTTGCGGATTCTCTGCTGGACTCTCTTCGTTCTCTTCTTCATCTGGCGGCGTGGAACCTTGATCCTCTGACCCTTCATTTTCTTTTCCATCAGACGGCTGCTCTTGCGGATCTTCTGCTGGACTCTCTTCGTTCTCTTCTTCATCTGGCGGCGTTGAGGAAACATATTGAGCGAGTCCATAGCCATACAAGCGATCATGCCCTTCAGAACCTAAGTCGAGTGACTGTTCAACTAACAGTGCTCGGATTTGTTGGCTCGAAAGCTCAGGATGTTTTCCCATCAGAATGGCAGCTAGACTTGTGACATGAGGCGTTGCTTGAGACGTACCACTCATAAACACATACTTGTTCCCAGGGGCTAACCCTCCAATCAAATGCCCAGGTGCTGCTAATTCATTTTCTACCCCTGTCGCCGAGGTATTCGTCCGCTTCATCTCCTTATCCACTGAAGCCACTGCAATGACTTCATCATACTTCGCCGGATACTCAATCGTTTCACCAGAACCGTCAGCTTTTCCACCATTTCCGCTTGCCGCCACCACTAAAATTCCTTGAGCAACCGCTTGTTTAATCGCTGTATGGACGGCTGGTACTTCATTCGTGTAACCTAAACTCATATTGATAATATCCATGCCCTCTTGAATGGCCCAATCAATTCCTGCTATAAGGTTAGATGTATTGCCTCCCTTTTCTTGGCTAAACACTTTGACGCCATACAATTGAACATCTGGGGCAATCCCTTGGTGAAGCGTTCCTTCACGGGCCCCAATAATCCCTGCTACATGAGTACCATGTCCATGATGATCGTGCGTGTAAGGCTCGCCTTCAAAGACAGAATGACCGCCAGCATATGTAATATCTTGGTGTCCATCAAAGCCTGTGTCGAATACAGCCACCTTTACACCTTTCCCTGTATAACCGTCATCCCATGCATCAAACGCTTTGACCATATCATTGTTCCAATCATGCTCCCCAAGCTCGCGGGTATCAGACATTAATTGAAGCGGTTGATCCAGTGAAACCGATACTACATTAGGGTCTTCCTTTAGTCGCTCCACCTCACTAACGGGAACTGTCATCGTTTTGATCGGCAATGTTTTCATGGTCTGTTCGTTTTCATAGACTGAGAGACGAGAGTCAGGCGATTCTGACACTACATCCTTGTAGGTGACAATGATATCTACTTTTTCTTCTTCATCTGTATCTGCGAACGTTCCAACAGGAACAAGCAAGTTCACTAACAGAACAATACTCATGATCGCTGACCATCGTTTAAGACGTTTGTTCAATAGAAACTCCTCCCTCAATAAAGTTTAATTTTCTCGCTAATACTCATGTATTCTCCAAATTTCACTAACACCAAATAGTAATCTCACCAGTACTACTGGATAGAAGTAGAACGAATTAAAATTTCTTACAGGGGATAATCCATCCTAACGTCCAAACTGGTATAGTTTGGTAATTGAGTAGTATGACCGTGCCTATAAATCTCCACGCTACTCACGGTCGCTAACCCTCCCATGTCTCTCCGGATTGGTATCCATACCTTCCTTCGTCCTGCGTATCCATGAGGTGGAGGTCGGATAAGCTCCTTTGCTGGGTCATAAGCCCGTATGGTGAAAATAAACTCCGACTCTGCACTATTGGTGTTTGTTATTTGTAAGTATACAGATGATGCACGGCTTTACATGGAGTGGCGGGCATGGTAGGCTTCCTTAGCCATGGGCGAATCATTGGATGACTCGCCGCTTCGCCAAGGAGCCATGCCCGCAGAGGCTCCGTGTCAAGCCACTTTGGGTGATCTGCTTTCTAAGGTTACACTGCCTGTAATCCATCCATTTGAGGAATATCTTTTATTAATCTTGAACCATCAAATTCACACTGTTTTTGACCAATGACAAACAACACACGTAGTAACTTACAACACAAGGCAATCAAAGATTGTTGCTTTTTCAAAGGGCGTTCAGGGCGTTTGGTGTAATAGTGATGCAGGGCTTTAAATGTTGAATTATGGGCGACAAGGGGACGAATCGCTAAATATAAGGCTCGGCGTAATCGTTTCCTTCCTCGCTTTGTAATCCTTGTTTGCCCTTTAAATTTACCTGAACTGTGCTCACGTAATGATAGCCCTGCTAAGTTCACTAATTGTTGAGGATGAGAGTACTTTGAAATGTCCCCAACTTCCGCAAAGAATAATCCAACAGTCACCGCCCCTAAGCCTGGAATTTTCATCATTTGTTGGGCACCAGGTAATGTTTCAACGATGGCTTCTAATTCCTGATCCAACTCTTCTAATTGCCGCTTAAAAAGCTCATACTGCTCAATAAGATTCTTCAGTTCACACTTGGCAAATTTCAAGCCTACTTCAATTCCAATGCTCTTTTTGGCTGTTTCTACAAGCTTCGTTGCGCGCTTAATGCCAACTCCTCGTTGGACATACGGTTTCCATTCTTGAAGAACCCTCTCTGGTGTCTTTTTATGAATATCAGAGGGGAACGGAAACAGCTTTAGGGTACAGAGAGCGGCTTTGCCTTCCCAATCTCCAAACACATCGAAAAACTCTGGAAAGTAGCGTTGAATCACATTTTGAATGCGACCTTCTGTGATCATTAATTGTTCAGTAAGCTGATCTCGAATTTTTACGCATTCTCTTAGTTCCGCATATATGCCATCTAAGAGGTTTGGTACAGAGTATCGCCCATCTTTGATTAACTGGGCGATCACTTTTGCGTCTTTCGTATCGTTTTTCGTTGGAGAATTGTCATCAAGTTCTTTACTTTTCTTAACGTGCATTGGGTTCACGACGACAAAGTCGTAACCTTTTGCCGTTAGATAGTAAGCAAGACTCTTCCAATAATGTCCTGTTGGTTCTACGCCAAAAATGACGTGATTCTTCTTGTGTTTTTCTTGGTGTTGCTTTACCCACTCAACGAGGGCTTCAAAGCCAAAGATTCGATTTTCAAAGACCAAACGCTTTCCAAGATCTAATCCTCGATCATCTTGAGCACGTGCGACATGTTTGTCTTTGGCAATATCAATGCCAATAATTAATGTTGATGGTGTGATTTGCGCAAGTTTACGATTTTGAGTATAATTCATTACGAGTCCTCCTTGGGTATCAATTAAGGGTCCTTTTTCGTTGCAACGATTGGACACCTCGTATCATACCAAGAGGGCTCTTTTTTGTTCAATCCTCAAATTTCTTCATTACAGGAATGCTCCTTTTATAGAAACCACTGTCATTGACAGTGGGTGTTACACAATGTATTAGTCACGTTCATTATATCGGTCGAATTTTGTCGTATTTTAAATTATAAGAAAATTTTTAATTAATTTTTTAAAGTGAATGATAGAATGAGAGATCATGAACATAAAAATGGAGCGACTCATTCAGTCGCCCCACTTAAACCTAATCTTTTATTGAATGTCTTGGAGATATTCCACGAGACGATCCCACGTTTCTGTGAACCCTTGCTCCATTCCCATGTCTAGAACCTTTTGAAGCTCTTCTGCAGAAGGATACTCCACCTGATTGACGATTTTCGTCTTGCCTCCAAGATCAATGAAAGTCAAGGTGATTTCAGCAGCTGGCATCTCCTCCGATAGGTTGCCTTCGGAATCAGAAAAGTAATCGACGTATACGATTTTTTCTCCTTCTACTATCTCACGGTAAAGTGCCTTACCCCACGATTCATATCCGTAAAAATCCCCCTGATTTTCATCAACGCACTTCATGCAAAAATGCCACGAACCACCAGGTCGAAAGTCGATATTACAGACAGTAAGATCCCATCCGCGCGGCCCCCACCAATTTTTCAAATGTTCCGCTTCCGTAAACATCTTGAACACCAACTCACGAGGGGCATCAAAAACACGCTCCGCAATCAATTGATTCCCTTCTGCCTTAAAAATCATAGAATTTGCCATCATCATTTCCTCCCCGAAATTGAAAAATCACGTGTCCTTTTGCTTTTTGGTTTGTAGCTCCTGTAAGTACCGATCCAAAGAATTAAAACGCTCGTTCCAGATGGTGTTATACGTTTCAAGCCACTCATGCAATGCTTGAAATGGTTCCTGCCGAAGGGTATAAATTCTACGGTTGGCTTCTACTTTGACTTCAACGAGACCTGCTTCCAATAAGACACGCAGATGTTTTGAAGCTTGTGGTTGGCGAAGACCTACTCGGTTAGCAATTTCTCCTACCGGTAACGGGCCGTCCCGCAGTAACTCCACGATTCTTAAGCGATTTTGCTCAGCAAGCGCACTGAATGTCTTCGTATCCATTCGTTCGATCCTTTCTGTATCTTTGAGAATGTCACCTCACTCTCGACTTCCTTTTCTTTTGTACAATAAATATACCATTATAGGAATATTCGAACAAGGGAATATTCTATTTTTCTTTTAACAAAAAAAGAGCCTCCTCATTGTATGGAGACTCTTAACCATTGTCTAAATCCATCTTCTAACATTCGCTTTATAAGCAAGTGCTTTCTGTTTTGTGTAACGACGATTCTTCCCTCGTTTTCAAGCCACACATTTACACTTTGAAAAGTATGCGGATAAAATGGATCGAGCCTCTTTACTGATTTTTTTGACTCCTCACAGGGAAAACGTTTAAATTGTTTAGGTATCATTTATGCAACACTAGTGCGCCTGTCACTGTTTTTATAAGATATCTATCCAAATTTTCACTGCTGTTGCAGCAATCAATAAAGCTAATATCCCTTTCAAAACCTCTGTATTCATCTTCTTCCCTACCATTGCCCCTAGTGGAGATGCTATTAAACTCGCGACGATCATAATTATGGCTGGAAAATAATCAATTTGTCCGGTTGTAACCTTTCCGGCGGTTGCTCCAATGGACGAGATGAAGGTAATCGCTAATGAAGAAGCAATTGTCATTCGCGTTGGTATTTTTAATACAACAAGCATGATTGGGACCAATAAGAACGCACCAGCGGCACCTACAATTCCTGCTCCAACCCCTGCGATTAATGCAAAGCTAGCCGCTAACCATTTATTAAACTTCACTTGATCAAGTGGAACATCATCAAATCCCTTTTTAGGAATAAACATCATGACTGCGGCAATTAATGCTAAGATTCCGTATATAAGATTAATTCCGCCCTCTGACATCAGTTTTGATCCATAACCACCAACAAAGCTGCCAATTAGAATAGCTGATCCCATATAAACAATTAACGTTTGATTTAAGTATCCACCTTTGCGATAGGCCCATACCCCACCTATTGTGGCAAAAAACACTTGAATCGCACTTATACCCGTAACTTCATGCGCACTAAAAGTGGCTAAACCAAACAATGGTGGAATATATAGAAGCATGGGATATTTAATAATAGATCCGCCAATTCCTAACATTCCTGAAATAAATGATCCTATAAAACCAATTGAAAAAATGATGAAAATAAAGGTAAAATCCATTAAGATGACCTCCTTCCAAAGAAAGGTGGGAACCAAATTGGCTCCCATAGCAATTAGCCTTTTTTAATCCAAAATTTTAATACACCATCTTCTTCCGTATCTGAAACTAACTCATGACCGCCAGACTTAGCCCATGCTGCTAGGTCTTTTTTTGCTCCTTTATCAGTCGCATGAATTTCTAAGATTTGACCTGACTCAAGTTCAGTCATTGCTTTTTTTGTACGAACGATTGGCATTGGGCATGCTAATCCTTTTGCGTCTAATACTTTATCCGCATTCATTTATAAAACCTCCAGTTTTATCGTTTGTTATCTTACTGCACAACGGTTAGGTCCAATTTCCATTTCACGTTGTTTTTCTTCATCTGGCATGATTTTCCCCATATTGGTTTCACGAATTTCTTGATACGCGTTTGGTTGTGGCGGTAAGTTTTCTGTCACCATTGATCTAAACTCATTTTCATCTTCAATATTTAGTCCATGATTTTGAGCAAATAGTGTTCCTAGTTTTTCTGCAACACTTCCATCGTCATTTAACTCTTCGATGATCATAAAGTGAGCCGGTAGAACAACTAACTCTTCTGATAGTTCTCTATAACGCTTATAAAGTGACTCACGTAAATCTCCTACCCAATCCTCAGCAAGGCCTGCTAAGTCAGGTCTTCCAATTGAATCAATGAAGAGAATATCCCCGGATAATAGGTACTTTTCATCGATAACAAATGAAGTCGATCCGATTGTATGACCAGGTGAGTATAGAGCATGAATGTTGATCGTTGAGTTCCCGATCACTACGTCATCCCCACCTTCAAGTGCCGCATATTCAAACACTACTTCACCTGCATCCTTTGGAGGTAACCAGTACGTTGCACCAGTTGCTTCGGCAATTTTTCTTCCACCTGAGATGTGGTCGGCATGCAAGTGTGTGTCAAATACGTGTGTAATGTGCGCTCCGATTTCTTTTGCGAAATTCACAAACACATCCGCCATACGTGTTGCATCGATAATCGCAGCTTCCCCATTTGAAACAACCATATAGGATAAACACCCTTTACCTAGACGAACAAATTGATACAACTCACCACCGTCTTTCAAGTCCCCTACTTTTACTGGTTCAAGATATTCACTCCAAGCTTTCATACCTCCCTCTAAATAAGCTACGTCTAACCCTTCATCAGAAAGCATCTCAGCTACCATCATGGAAGAACCTTCTTTCGCACAAACGACTAAGACTTCTTTATCTGCTGGAATTTTATCGATGATTTCTTCTACACCATCTAATAGTTCAAAATAAGGAATATTGAAGTAATCAAAGTTTTCTCCTTCAATTTTCCAATCAGCGAAATCCCCTGCATTACGAACATCTAGAATGAATAGCTCTTTCTTTTCGATTACTTTTCTTGCTATTTCTTTTGAATTCATCGCTTTTACTGACATTTCACAATACCCCCATTAGTATGTTTTAGTTTAAAAAAATTTAATTAAAACAATAATGTGTTACATCTGCATCGTTTGCGAATTCTAAGAATGTAACGGCTCCACCCACTTTCAAAGCTAAAAATATTGCTACCTCTTGGTCTGTTGCAGCTGCAACTGTTGCTACATTGAATACTTTGTAGTCATCAAATAATCCACCACCACTTGAAATGATCGCTATTTTATACTCAAATTTCCAACCCGCTATTATCTCAATGCTGGCACAGTGCTATTTGGGTCATAACCGGCAACACAATGGCCGTTTACTTCCGTTTGTGGAGGCCCTAATTGACCTGTTTTTTCTACAAGTTGCTACGTGTCCACATTCACTTCACGGTAGGAAATGTTTTGATCTGCGAATACGTTTTGTTACATCATATGAACAACCATTAGAAGTATAAACAGTAAGCTGACTCATGATAGACTCTTCCTATTTATTTAGATGATCTGTTCGGTAACTCCATTCACTCATGCCAGGTACAACATTAATCACTTTTTTAAATCCTGCTTCTGTTAACTTTTGCGCGGCTAAATCACTACGGCTTCCAGTTCGACACACAACATAAATATCTGCATCCTCACTTAGTTCATTTAAGCGATTCTCAAGTTCACCAAGTGGAATCGATTTAGCACCAGGAATATGACTGAACGCATATTCTGCTGATTCACGAACATCTAAAACCACGATATCTTCATTGTTAGCCAACTTGGTTTGTAGCTCTTCATTGTTTACTACATGAGGGTGCTTCTGCTTTTCTTTTTCTTCTCCATTAGCCTTACGCAGATAATGTTTTAACACTTCACCATCTTCAACGGTTCCTAAATATTGATGTCCAGTGCTTTGTGCCCACGCTTTAATATCAGCAGTTGATCCTTTATCTGTTGCTTGAATTTCTAATACTTTTCCTGGTTCGAGCTCATTCATCGCTTTTTTTGTACGAACGATTGGCATCGGACATGCTAATCCTTTTGCATCTACTAGTTGATCATATTTAATCGTTTCCATTAATAGTCCTCCTTAGAAATAATACCCTTATAGGTATAATTAAGTTCAAAAAAATTTACTGAACGTTACCTTCCCAGTTCATCATGCCTCCTACCATATTGATAGCATGAAACCCGTGACTGGACAGAAACTCGGTGGTTCTTCCACTTCGAGCACCAGAGCGACAAACGATAATATATTCTTTCGTTTTGTCTAGTTCATGCAACGAAAACTCTAGTAATCCAAGTGGGATATTTACACTTCCTGGTATATGCTTCGCATTCCACTGGAAAATAACAACAACTTCTTTCTTTTTTGATAACTGGTTTCCTTTTTGAAAATGTTCATCGAATCGAATGTTTTGTAATGTGTTGACTTTATGTCTAGAGAACTCGCCGGATGTTCTTGCACCAATATATTGAATATCCTGTCTCATTAAATGCTTTTTTAGGTCACTTGTTGAAATTTGTCTTACACCTTTAACAGATATGAATGATGAAATATAGCTTTTAAAATAGCTACCTTCATTTTTTCCCTCCTTTTGGTCAAACTTATTAAATAAATAAGTTCACATTTCCTTCTTCAGCGTCAGCTAGATATGCACCTACTCCTGCGTACTCTAAACCATCTATCAATTCTTCTTTTTGTAGTCCTAATAAATCCATTGTCATCGTACATGCCACTAACTTTACACCTTGTTCTTGTGCCACTCGTAGTAAATCAGATAATGGCATAGTATTGTGTTTTTTCATAACATGCTTGATCATTTTTGGTCCCATTCCTGCGTAGTTCATATTAGAAAGACCCAAGTTATCAGCTCCTCGAGGCATCATTTTTGCAAACATTTTTTCTAAGAATCCTTTTTTCACTGGTACATGTTGATCTTTTCTAAAAGCGTTTAGTCCCCAAAATGTTGAGAAGATGGTTACTTCATGATCATAGGCCGCAGCACCGTTCGCGATAATAAAAGCTGCCATTGCTTTATCATAATCACCACTAAACAAGATGATCGTTGTTTTCTTTTTGTCTGTCATGTTGTCCTCTCCTTTATCATTTTCTTCTTTTACATATACATGTATGGGTATTAAAACATTCAAAAAAATAGGTTGCTTAGCCTTTTTCAATTCAGAACATTAATACACTCTCTTCTTCATTATCTGAAAGTAACTTATGCCCACCAGATTTAGTCCAAGCCGATAAGTTATTTTTGCTTTCTTTCTGTCGCATGAATCTCTAAAGCCTGATCTGATTCCATCTCACTTAATGCTTTCTTCCCTTTTATAATTGATATTGGACAATCTAGACCTTTCCCATCAAGAAATTTTATCTGTTTTTTTATTTTAGTAGCCTCCTTTTTATATCTATACACATACCTATACCCATACAGGTATTTTAATAGATTAAAAATTTTTGTCAAGAGCATTTTAATTCGTTGATCAAAGTCCATTAAACCTATAGGGGTGTTGTAATTGATATCACTCACCCCTGTGAATCAATTTATTTATATACTATCTGCTTTTCACTAATAAATTCACGGCTTCTTGAATAAGCGCTTCCGTGTCTTCACCTTTTACAATTTGCTCACGAACACACCGCTCTAAGTTAGAGCTTACGACTAAACCAATCGCACGATCCAATGCATTTCTTGCCGCTGACATTTGAACGACAAGCTCCTTACAGTCCTTCCCTTCTTCCATCATTCTAAGAATAGCTCTAACTTGTCCTTCTACACGTTTTACTCTGTTTTTCATTTTGTCATTGTACTCCATAGAATTCCCTCCTTGTTTGGTTCTAAAGTTGAGCCTAGTCCTTATATCAAGCACGATAGTATGATCTTGATCATTTATTTTCCAGTTTCAACACAAATTAAAACCAATTTCATATAAGAAACCGATAAAATAACTATAAATACAATTATAATAGTCGTCATATAAGCCACTTAGAAGTTATTTTATAACCTCACCTTTCCATGAAAGCATTCCGCCTTTTACATTGACTAAATTTTGATAACCAAGATCTTTTAATGCATTTGCAGCTTGAAGACTTCTGTTACCACTGCGGCAGATGAGGACTATTGTATGATCTTTAGGAATAAGGTCGGTATTATTGTCCAGTGTACTCAAAGGAATATTTATCATACCATCTATATGCCCCTCTTTAAATTCAAAAGGCTCACGAACATCAACAAAGAAATAATCTTCATTTTGCTTATTCATTAATTTGGCTAATTGTTCCGTGCTAATTTCATCTATGGCTGCATTAAGCGCTAGTTTATATCCCAAAAATCCAATTAGTATGGCTATAGGGATTATGATATGCCAACACTTCTTTATCAATTATCTGCCCCCCCTCGTTGTTTATATCCATATTATATACCCTGGTAGGTATAAAAGCAACTCTAAATTTCATACTAAGATTTACTGCGTCTTTCGTATTCATCATATTTTTCAACTATAAATCGTAAGAATAAAAAACGTAAACAATGATGCTAACCTAGGAATATTACAATTCGAATAGCCCAAGGGGAGTGTATGTTATATGCCTGTTGTAAGACAATCACATGTCGTTTACACCGTTCAGCCAGGCGATACGTTATCTGCAATCGCTGCACGTTTTGGCAGTACAGTCCTAGAAATTCAACGGGCGAACCTACAGGATCCTCGTTTCATCGATCCCAATGTCATTTTTCCAGGCTGGACACTTGTTATTCCTGTCCCTACCGTACGCCCCTTTGACACCACCTATCTTCCGGTCCCTGGAGATACACTTTTTCGGATTAGTCAGCGATTTTCAGCACATTTCGACCTTATCGCCGGAGTTAATAGACTCCAGGATCCGAACCTTATTTTTGTTGGGCAGCTTCTCTGGGTTCCAGCCTTTGTGTACGAAATTGAAGTAGGGGATACTCTATTTGGGATTTCTAGACGCTTTCAAATTCCGATAACAAAAATTTTAGCAGCAAACGAAGGTCGTCCTGGATTTTCACTTGATTTCATTTTTGTCGGTTTTCGTTTACTCCTTCCACTTCCGTCATCAAGAAATATCGTAGTCACTCATCCGTTTCCAGGGGATATTATGCCAAGCAGAGAGCTTGTGGAAGGCTTCGCTCGTGTATTTGAGACCAATGTATTGATGCAGATTCGGGATGATAACGGGGTGATCGTCTCAGCAGAACGCTTTACGACAGCACTTGAAGGTCCACCTGCATACGGTTATTTTTCTGGAACCGTTCTCATTGATCGACCACCTACCTCACCTAGCGGACAATTATGGGTATATTCTCGCAGTCCAGTCGACGGCAGTATTATAGATCTTGTACAAGTAAGAGTTTACTTTATGTAATGCATCGGGACGTTTCTTTTTCTCCCTTTCCTTCTCAGAACTAGAGAACCGTCCCCATGCTTTCGCTTCCATATTCTCGCTTTCGGTAGATGAACAAGATAATATGTTCTAATCCACATATAAATGCATAACATTTTCTTTTTTCTTATACCTTCCCTTTAATACTCCTATCCCATCAATTATAATACCTGAATTATTCATAAAAAATCTTTGATAACCAAATAATGCTTATCTATCAAGTAATTGAGCTAAATGGTCCATGCATCAAATAAATGAAAAAAGAATCCATTTCTGATATGGTTAAAGCAACTACGAAATAACCACAGAAAGGATTCTTATAATGGCTACTTTACCGCAACTAACACTAGATTTCAATCGTCAAATTAAATTGTCAACTGATGGAGGCTCTCTTTCTTCTGATACAGGTGAATTCGTTTTTCGAGAGTTTGATGAAAAAATCGGATTCTCTGAGACTCTTGTTCAACACCTGCATTTGAATGACGAGAGAAAATACTATCTTCATTCGAATGAAAATCTCTTTCGTCAAAAGATTTATCAACTCATCGCTGGTTATGCTGAGGATGATGCGGCCGATCAATTGACGAATGATCCTGTTTTCACCCAAATGATTGGGACTGACTCCTTAGCTTCTCAACCAAGTTTATCTCGCTTTTATACACGATTTGATCATGAGTCCATTGAACAATTACATCACGCTAACCAAGAACTTTTAGATAAAGTACATGAACT
>NZ_SNUY01000150.1 GCF_004376175.1 Halalkalibacterium halodurans
TACCTTCTGTCATCTAATTATAAGGATTTTTTTATGAAGTTGAAGACTAGTATTTACCATAAATTCAATAAAATTGAATTTAATTACACCTTGACAAATCTTTTTTTATTTAATGCAACGCTAGTGTTTTATCATATCCAGTTAAAAAACGAAAAAAAAATAATGATGAATCGCTTTTTCATTAACAGACCGTACATATATCCGTTAATTGGTTACACACTAAGATGAATGTGAAATGTCAAATAGATAGGAGGATTTTATCATGGAACAAGAAATGGAATATAGCAAAGAATATCGATATATACCAATGACAACATTGACGGATGGTGTAGGTCAAATGGTTGCACAAGACCTTTTCTGTTTACCTATTCAAGTTGTCAATGTTTGCGTAGTTGGTAATCCCTCAGTCGAAAACGAATGGGTATTAGTCGATGCAGGAATGCCAAAATCAGCTGATCATATACTTGATGGTATAACCAAATATTTCGGTGCTGTCCATCCTCCTAAAGGAATTGTCCTTACACATGGACACTTTGATCATGTCGGAGCAGTGATTGAATTAGCAGAAAAATGGGATGTCCCTGTTTACGCCCATGAATTAGAATTACCCTACCTCACAGGTCAAAAAAGCTATCCTGAACCAGATACAAGTGTTGAAGGTGGCTTAATCGCCAAATTATCTTTTATTTTCCCAAACGAGCCGATCAACCTTGGTAAGAGAGTCCAAGCACTCCCTAACGATCACCGTATTCCAATCATGCCTGGCTGGAGATGGATTCATACGCCTGGCCATACCCCTGGACACATTTCTTTCATTCGCACCGAGGATCATGCCATGATTGTAGGAGACGCTTTTGTAACTGTGAAGCAAGAATCACTTTATAAAGTGCTCACACAACAACAAGAGATCAGTGGACCACCTAGATATTTTACAACCGATTGGGAGGCAGCATGGCAGTCTGTCAACATTCTTAAAGACCTTGATCCATCCTTAGCAATTACAGGGCATGGACTACCAATGTTCGGCGAGGATTTACGATCAAATTTAGAAAAGCTCGTTAATGAATTTGATCAAATCGCCATTCCTGATTATGGTCGTTATGTTGATAAGCACCTTCATTAATAGTTAACAATCAAAAGCTGTCATTCCTTTCCTACCGATAAAAGTCTCGAAATAGGCTAAATGATATGAGATACTTTATCAAAAAAGTAGCATTCCTGTAATGAAGAAATTTGAGGATTGAACAAAAAAGAGCCCTCTTGGTATTATACGAGGTGTCCAAAGCTTCGAAGCAAAAATGGACCCTTAAATTAGTAACCAAGGAGGACTCGTAATGA
>NZ_SNUY01000151.1 GCF_004376175.1 Halalkalibacterium halodurans
TTTTTTCATGTATTTTGCTTAAACCCTACCGCGCTTTCGCTTGGTGGCCTCCTCATCCAAGTAACGGAAATTTCCATTACTTGGATGAGGAGGTTTTTTCTTCTCCCACAAACATTTTACTCATACTTCGCTTTTTCAACTATTTTTCATGAATATTGCACACTCTCTCATTCCATTCAAAAGAAAAAAACAAAAAATTTTCGACAAAAACTCTGCCATCTCAACACCTGTGGATAAAGTTATACACGGTTTGAGGCAAGACATATTAAGGTTTTCGATAAATATAAACAACTAACTCACAGGTTATCCACTGGTATCTGTGGATACCGCGAACGGTTGTTCTATTTTACAATACATGGTAGCATAAGGGGTATAAAATAAAAGAACCTAACAGTATATGCGCCGTTCCTGAAACAATGCTAGTCCACTCCTTGTATAAATACGGATAATTTCGCATAGGAGGTGAACTGCCGTACCGGCAGAATAATCAATGAAGACATTATCAGATGATTTGCTCATTGAGACATACCACAAGGCGATTGAGTTGGATTTAGGAGACGATTTTATCGGGCTCATCAAAGAAGAGATCGAGCGCCGTTCATTAACTGAGAAATTAAAACTGACATCGTAGAGTTGTATTGTAAAAAAACGAAGGTTCGGTCTCACGTTCTTTCGCCAATAACCCTTCGTTTTACTTCTTGTATCAATTCTAACTTTTAAAACGTGTAAAAAAGACGAAGTCTAAAATGGGCTTCGTCTTTTTTGGCCATCATTCTTCTATTAAAGAACGACGAAGTTCATTGGTATCCCGGAAATATTTCCTCGATCTGATAGGTGCCGTAAAAGGGGTGTTTTCTTCCAATTGCTGAATGTCAACTGTGTCCAAATCGTATCCTCTCTCATGAATCATTCGTTCGTTCACTTGATGGGCAAAAACCGCACAGACAAAAAGTGACAAAAAAATCACACCTGAAATCATTAGTTTCGCTTTATTATTCATTTCCGCTCACCCTGATGTTTTTTTATTAGGATTGCGAAAAATTGCACATAATATACATTATGATTTGGTTTGAATTCCATCAATTTGAAGTGAATATGCGTTAATTTCCGTCCATTTTAAAAAATTTTTTTGAAAAATAATCGCCTTTCTACATATTAAATAAATCATGAAACCTCTCTAAACCGAATAGCCGTATGAGTAAAATGTTTGTGGGAGAAGAAAAAACCTCCTCATCCAAGTAATGGAAATTTCCGTTACTTGGATGAGGAGGCCACCAAGCGAAAGCGCGGTAGGGTTTAAGCAAAATACATGAAAAAAG
>NZ_SNUY01000152.1 GCF_004376175.1 Halalkalibacterium halodurans
TTTATCCTTGAAGGAATGGAAGAAATGGCTATCATCTCAAAAGGACAAAAGGAAACGAAAAAGGATGTAATTTTAAGATAAAGTGAGATTAAGAGAGATACTGTCCAAAATACGGGGGTTAATCCGTTACTAATAGTTTTTACGGATACAAAATTAGGCCAGTACAGTCAGTATTTGAAGACGTTTTATTTAATAATAAAAAATTCAATGAGAAACAGTTAATTAAAGGTACATATGAAGAGGTTTATTTTAAGATAAAGAGAATCCTTCCTATTTTTAAATATTTGAGAGGACTTACCTATGAAGAGGTGAAGGAATGCACTAATGTATATAAATATATAATAACTCATCAAAAAAAAGAGGATTACTTAAATTCGCAGATTATAAGAGCATTATCAAACCTCGGCCAAGGCGATAACTTAACGGACATGCCAAAAGAAATAAGAGTAAATTACAGACGAAAGTATCTTTGGACTATTAAAAATTTTGAACGTTTAAGTTTAGATGAAATAAAGAAATTCTTGCAGGATGAATATGATAGGTATGATACTTTTCAAAGTAATCAAAGAAGTGACTTTCACAGGTTAGTTTCAATTTATGATTATTTTAGATATGGGAAAAAATATATTGAACAATATGTTAAGGGATAAACAAAAAATAACCCATTGGAGTGTTCACATCAGAGACATGAATTCCAATGGGTTACCTGTTTCGTTAATATCATATGTTTATGATAATGATTTTGTTATCGGGAGTCAATAATTTAATTGTGTAATTTTGTTACAATTTTAAGAAATGATAAGTGTTTAGGTGATTGTATAAATAAATGAGGTGGATAAAGGAAAAAATGTTTTTATCGCTCGAAACACCATCAATAAGATCGCCAATCAGATTGCAACGTTTATACCTTAGTGAGGTCAATCAGTACTCCCGTCACAGCACCTTAATGAATGCTTATAAAAATCTAAAAGACCCTCGATTCCGCTCGTACGTGCTAAAAGAAAAAGGAGACGTGTACCGAGCGATGAAAACCTTCTTTAAAAAAGAGGAAGAAGCGGTATCGTAAAGAAGAGGGGGCTGGGACAAAACCCCAGGAAATAAAAAAATAAGGCGTAGGAGCTTACACTAAAAAGTGTAGGCTTCACGCCTTTTTATTCGTATTTTGTGTAAACCAAAAGGACACCTTTCTCTATAGCCCCTAAATGAACTTGGACAGTAAGAGTAATAAATATTATACTACTTATTGTACCAAGGAGGCTGACATCATGAAACGAACAAGACACTCAAAAGGTTTCAAATTACAAGTCGTAA
>NZ_SNUY01000153.1 GCF_004376175.1 Halalkalibacterium halodurans
GTCGATAACATCCGCCCGTCTTAAACCTGGTGCTAATGGCTGGTTCTTTATCTCTTCGATCTTTTTGTAGGTGACTTCGTCAATAATTCCATTGACCACTAATCCATAGTGGCGTTGAAACTCGCGAACTACATTCGCCGTATCCGGTCCGTAAAGGGTTGTTGGATTGCTCCAATGCGTCCCAAAGCCGAGCTTCATTAAGTCCAGCTTGATCTCTCGAATCTGTTCGCTTCGCTTCCCTTCTTGAAATGGACTGGATAGCTCCTCTGCGATTTTCGCTAGCGTCGCCTGATCTCCACGACCATTTACCGTTAGTCCATAGTACGCCTGAAACTCACGCACTACCCGCTCCGTATCTGGGCCGAAGTAGTTTGTCGGGTTGCTCCAATGCGTTCCAAAGCCAAGCTTCATTAAGTCGAGCTTCATTTCTAGCACTTGTTCATTGCGATCACCAGGTTGAAGTGAATCAGATGCGACAGAAAGTGTACTCATTTCCACATCTGACTCTACTAGCTCCTCCTCGGCTAAATCACTTGCTACTTCAGGTTCCTCTTTGGTTTCTACTTCTTCAGACTCATCTACGTTAAACTCTTCTTTTACTTCTTTCGACTCATCAACCTCAGATTCTACTTTTTCTTCTATTTGGTTGGTGGATTCAGAGCCTGTAACTTCCTCTTCAGCACTTTCCGAAACCATATTTACATCAGATGAACTAACCTCTTCTACTCCTTCACCTTCTGGTTCTCCCTCTGCTGCTATTGTAACTAGTGGACTAAAGTGGAACGAAAGAACAAGAACACATGTCGTGAATGATATTACTGCACGTCTTTTCTTCACTTTAGTATCACCTCCTCAATTAATAAGATTTAGTACTTTATTAATATCGGATATTTATAAATCCTTTTCAATGAATCTTTTGTCGGATTTTTAAGTATTTTGTAGAATTATCAAACATTAAATGGAGGAATTTCCTTTAATTAAAAAGAGGTTGAACGTAAAAAACGTCCACCTCTTTAAACTACTTTTTCTTTAAGAGCTTGTTCAAAAAGCCATAAAATCCGAAAAAAAATAAAAATGCACCTTAGCGAAAAATGGTAAAATGGAAGTAACGAATCAACCAAAAATACCAATTTGCGAGGTGCATTTTCATGGATA
>NZ_SNUY01000154.1 GCF_004376175.1 Halalkalibacterium halodurans
TATACACTTCGCCCTTGACAGAACCTTCTGAAACTTTTTGTGTAGTCACCAAGGCTGCTTAAGGTCTAATATATTGGCAATTCCAAAGGAAACCCTGCGAGCTTACACAAAATTCTTGACGGTACCAATCGTTTAGATACATATGCAATATCTATGTCTTGAGAAAATAAAAATGATGCATGAGTGTCTCTTAAACCGTGAAACGTTGTTTTCTTAATATCTAATTTCTTCAATAACTCCGCTAATTGTTCCGACTGTTTAAAACCGCCAAAGCTGAAAATATAACCATTCTCTTTAACAGGAATTTTACGAATGAGTTCATATACTTCTTTGTTAATAGAAACATCACGTTTTGCATTTTGTGTCTTTAACGAAGTGTCATCAGAAGTAGGACTGATTGAATGTCTAACTTTTATTCCGTATTCATAAAGACTCTCTGGGCGTATTGCTAGCAGTTCTCCACGTCGCATCCCCGTTTCTAATGCAAGTAATACAAGTAAGTTAAATTCGTCTTCTGGATGCTGTAAAACGTAATTACGAAGCTTTCTAAAATCAGTGATAGATAATGCTTTATTACGTTTGGGTGGGTTCTCTCCACGTGTTTTTACTAAACGAGCAAAATCATTTGCAATATAGCCACGAGCATATGCATCACGTAAAGATGTTTTTATTTTAAGAAGAACCTCATGTGTTGTTTTTCGAGAATGTGTCTTGGCATACTCATCAATCTTTTTCTGAACAACAATATCATTTAAATCTTTTAATTGGATATCCTGAAATAAATTTCTTATAACTCCTAAAGTACGAACATAATTTTGAAATGTCGTTTCTTTAACGTCATTAACCTTTACAAGATAAATCCAATTTTCGAAGAAGTCCGCAAATGTTGTTGTTCTATGAGCAAGTTCTTTTCCTTCTCCTTTCGCTAATTCCATTTCTAAAGCCCAAAGTTTTGCTTCCTTCTTAGTCGGAAATGTTTTAGCCTGGATTATTCATAAAAAACCTTTAATGCCCAAATAATGCTTATCTATCAAGTAATTGAGCTAAATGGTCCATGCATCAAATAAATGAAAAAAGAATCCATTTCTGATATGGTTAAAACAACTACG
>NZ_SNUY01000155.1 GCF_004376175.1 Halalkalibacterium halodurans
TGACCGCTTTCAACCTACCAACTGAATGGTGCCTAAGCAGATGAAGGAGTTCGACTAGATTAGTATCTAATCTCGCTAACTTTATTTCTGGAATTGTGCGTGTACCACAGAAAGTGGTGAAGAGACAGCATTATTTGGTTATCAAAGATTTTTTATGAATAATTTAGGTTGAAGTATCTATTTTGGCTACTAATTATTCTCTGTTTTATCTCGGATTAATATCTCCTTTAAATAGTTAAGGTCTTGTGCAATATGATTAGACATTGCTGCTGCAGCCCTATCTACATCTCTTGCTTTCATAAAATGAATAATTTCCTCATGTTGCTCCAAAATTTCTAAGCACCTTTTACTGTTTTCAACATTCATCGATCGGTAAAAGAAAGTTAATGAACGCAAATCATTTAATTGTCTTTTTAAACGCATGTTTTGACTAGCTTCTATTATAAGATCATGATACTTCGAATTTAGTTCAACAACTTGTTCAATTGAGTATTCTTTCCCTTTATTAAACACTTCTTTCGTATTTTGAAGAAGATCTGATATATATTCCAATGTCTGATCAGATGCCAACCGCGTTGCTAAAACAGCTGCAACTGATTCAAGTGCTTGTCTGCACTGATAAATATCTTCAACATCCTTTATTGTAGGTTCATAAACAAAAATTCTCGATTTTTCATCAATGACAAGTAACCCCTCCTGTTCTAATGAACGGACAGCTTCTCTTACAGGGCTTCGACTAATTTCCAACGTTCGAGCGATTTTTGCTTCGTAAATTCGCTCTCCTGGTAAAAATTCACCTCTAATAATTTTTTCCCTTAAATAATCATGAGCTTGATGATGATAAGAAACAGCTTTTTTAATAGAAAAATCCATACCTTTTCACCTCTCCCTGATAAAGTGTAACAACTCTAATGATAACAAATGAAAAAACAGTTGAAATAAACATGATTAACGACGAATGATGAAGAGAGTGTAAAATATTTTGTGTAAATAGAAATGCACTAAATGATGTTCATAGAAAAAAGAAGACCCTTTCTGTAGAATAAAGTTAGCCGACTAAATTCACAGAAAAGAGGTCTTCCCTATGAATC
>NZ_SNUY01000156.1 GCF_004376175.1 Halalkalibacterium halodurans
CCCTTGATTGACCTCTGAATAAACCATTGGTGTGTTTGTCAAGAGCGATAGCGTGGCATTTCCACCTAATAAATGGTAGGTAGTATGAACCGTGCTAGTTTTTCATAGAACTTTTGACACTACCTTTTAATTAGGACGAGACTTACTCGTCATCTGGGAAAGAACTCCGTCTAGTTGACCACTTACTCTTCTTGGTAATTAGGCGGTGACGTATTTAGAGCTTTTTATCCCCCCATTCTAAGATTGAATTGTTCATTTAAATCCACGTTCGTTTTTCACAGTAAATTCAAGAAAAGCAACATCAATGGTCGAAATACATTCCTTAATCAATTATATCCTAAGGCACTCGCTCTACCAAGGATTGTAAATCCGGTTGCTAGAAAAGAGTCCTCTATGGTATGGTTATTATATCCATAAACATCAGTGTTTGTAAGTGCAAGCAAGCACGATATTCCTTACACCTAATGAGAGAGGATTGGTAACATGCTAGGAATAAACGTAAAAAAGGATGAAACGAATCTAGTCATTCAGTGGCAGTTGAGCACCACCACGAAGTGAATGAAGACGAGACTTATGGTGGAGAAAATCCAGCTGCTGTTAGAATCGGCACGCCTTATGGTACAACCGATCGAATCATGATTAAAACGAAAAAACAAGACTACCTTTTGTTTACGACAAATAAAGCAAAAATCTTAAAAGAAATTCACAGTTGATTTAGTAGTTGGCTGATCCTTTTCCTATACATTGCACGCATTCCAATGACGGAAGCTTCAATTCTTGCCCATATGAATGAGCAAGAGCGCTATGCATGTGTCCACGACTTGGAATGCGTTGAAGTGACATCGTCTGTCGGTCCGGACGGTGCTTACCGAACGAAAGTCGAGCGCTATGATGTTGACACAAGTGTAGCTTGGTACGGTCTTTTTTCCATTGGATTGATGGATATAGAGTCTCGGAATAAATAACAATTTTCCGGGTGAAATGAACCAAAATTACTGGAAATTGGATTGGAATGGCCTGCACACTCATTATTTTCATTGTATTTTCAAAAATGTGCATGACAAAGAAA
>NZ_SNUY01000157.1 GCF_004376175.1 Halalkalibacterium halodurans
TTATCTTGATTGTTTGGTCACTATCAATAATAAGAGAGAGTTATGAATTATTGGAAATCATGTGGCTCATTTTTTATGTAATCGAACCTATGAGAAGTGGCTCAATTTTAGATTATCAAATACACTTCTGTCATTCCTCCTGTAAGTCTTTGTATAACAATCCCATTTTCATCTATTAGAAATGTAGTAGGTAAAGGACTAATTCCATACGCGTCCATTACAGTCCCACTAGAATCCATAGGAATTGGAAAGCTAAGTTTGTGACGTTCGACAAACTTACTTACTGTCAATTCTGGTTCATTCACATTAACCGCTAATATCTCCACCCCAAGTTCCTTAAAACGCTCATACTGATTTTCCATGTATGGCATTTCTTTTTCACAAGGGGGACAATATGTACCCCAGAAGTTTAAAAATACACCTTTGCCACGATAATCACTTAATCTGATTGTTTGGTCGTTCAAGTCTTTTAACACAAAGTCAGGCGCTTTCTCACCGACTTTAACCATTCCATTTTGATCAGTAAAAAAGTTTTGATAAAACGTGTATCCTAAAGCTACAACAATTATGAGTAAAATAGTAGATCTAATAAGTAGACGACGTTTTTGTTTCATAAATAGCATCTCCTTTTAAGCATAATATCAAAAGGTAAACGCATCGTAATTAAGCTACGATGCGTTTTGAATTTTAAACTCTAACATTAATGTTTAAGTAGAAGGAACTCAATCTCTTAAAGGCTTTATTCATTATCTCTTGGATTTCTTTTTTCCTTAGCGTAACCGTGTGTAGCCACACGGTTTTTAACGTATGGTTCATCTTATTCGTTAGTTTTATTTGTTTTTGCAAGTGTTAGAAATATGATAATCAGAGAAAAGGCTGTTAACGCTAAAAAAGGAATGGTCTCTATAGCCCCTAAATGAACTTGGACAGTAAGAGTAATAAATATTATACTACTTATTGTACCAAGGAGGCTGACATCATGAAACGAACAAGACACTCAAAAGGTTTCAAATTACAAGTCGTAAAA
>NZ_SNUY01000158.1 GCF_004376175.1 Halalkalibacterium halodurans
TTGATAATTAATTTCCAGTTTTAAAAAATGAACATTAAAAAATCCCACCTAAAATAGGAGGGATGAAATAAATTGGTTTGAGGAAAATCCTTGAACCACAAAGCTCGGCGAATGCCGAGAGTCTATGGATATGATAGGAGATGATGGTACGAAAAAGACGATCACTTCGGTAAACATCGGAGGTTATTGGATTGATTTATAGCATTTTTGAAAAATGGCTTCCCAGATATGGTCTGGGAGGCTTTTACTTTTATGCAGAAGAGCACATCTTTTGAATGTGACTTAATATAATGATAGTATAATAATATGTAACAAGCTTAAAAGGGGGGATGGCGATGGAATATGTAGAACCGTTTCGCGATGTGGATCAGATTCAGGCGATAAAACGGTCGCTCAAAAAGAAGTCACCACGGGATTATCTCCTCTTTACAATTGGTATCAACACAGGTCTGCGAATATCTCAGTTACTGGCGTTAAAAATAAAGGACGTATATGACGGACAGAAGCCGAAAGATTATTTACAGCTAGAATCTGGAGAAATTGTATATTTGAATGACCAAGTGAAAAAAGCGCTCCAGTTTTATGCCCATTTTATCGAATTTCAGGAACAACATTGTTTGTTTGCCTCCACCAACCCGGATCAGCCGATGACGCGACAGCACGCATACCGCATCATTAAACAAGCCGCGCTCCAGGTTGGCTTAACAGATCAGATCGGCACACACACGTTGAGAAAGACGTTCGGATACCATGCCTATCGCCAAGGAGTCGCCCTATCGTTGCTGCAACAGAGGTTCAACCACCAAACCCCGGCACAAACGTTGCGCTACATCGGCATTGCAAAAAATGAACAAACCATCCCGCGGATTAATGTGAATTTATAAAATAGAGTCTCGGAATAAATAACAATTTTCCGGGTGAAATGAACCAAAATTACTGGAAATTGGATTGGAATGGCCTGCACACTCATTATTTTCATTGTATTTTCAAAAATGTGCATGACAAAGA
>NZ_SNUY01000159.1 GCF_004376175.1 Halalkalibacterium halodurans
ACCGCTTTCAACCTACCAACTGAATGGTGCCTAAGCAGATGAAGGAGTTCGACTAGATTAGTATCTAATCTCGCTAACTTTATTTCTGGAATTGTGCGTGTACCACAGAAAGTGGTGAAGAGACTAATAAATAAAATGCCTTTTCCTATTTGTCCGTTATAGATTTGGCCAAATCCGGACCAAAGAGCACTTAACACGGCAGCAATTCCAGGGTTTTTCAACGGTTGATTGGGCAGCGAATTTTCCTGCTTTTGCTAATTGAATGCCTTCCATGGCACATGAGCGAGCATTCCCTGAATGAAGAATGATTTGAAAGGCAATTTCTTCAAGAGGCTTTTGTTGTGTCGGCATCGGCTTTATCTCCTTCGTTATGAAAATTTCTCTGTTCGGCTCTCATCGATGCTTTTATAAATGGAATGTAAAGGGCAGTAGCGAGCGTAATGTTAAAAAGCTGCAAAACAACGCCGGCGAATGATCCTCCTGTCACGAGATAACCGCTAATGAGGGGCGGAGTCGTCCAAGGAACAAGGGCGACCGTCTTAGGAACGAGTCCTATAGCAATGGCCAGATACGACGTTAGTGTTAAAAGAACCGGAATCGTTAAAAACGGAATGAACATGACAGGGTTTAACACAACAGGCAATCCGAAAAGAACAGGCTCATTAATATTAAAAATCCCCGCAGGTGCTGATAGCTTTCCAATCGTTCGATAATGTTTTGAAGCGGATACAAGGAAAATCGCAGCGATTAAGGCAAGCGTCGTTCCCGATCCTCCCATGAAAAGAGAGTGTAAAATATTTCGGATTAACCCCCGTATTTTGGACAGTATCTCTCTTAATCTCACTTTATCTTAAAATTACATCCTTTTTCGTTTCCTTTTGTCCTTTTGAGATGATAGCCATTTCTTCCATTCCTTCAAGGATAAA
>NZ_SNUY01000016.1 GCF_004376175.1 Halalkalibacterium halodurans
CTGGAATTGGGTGTTGTGGTAACCTCAATTATCTACAGAATTTAAGGGGGTGGCAATTTTTTTGCTTATAAAGCCCTCTAATATAGGATTTAATAACCTATTTTTATATAAAGTTTTGACAATACGGTAAAAGCAAAGGAGGGAAGGACATGAAAGGTGCAGGAAAGTGGATATTTGGGATTCTACTAGTCATTATTGGAGCGAATATGATCCTTGGCATGTTTAATATTCATTTAGGTGGGATCATCGGGCTCGTTCTCGGTGCCTTGCTCCTCTATTGGGGATATCAGCAGTGGCAAGCGCGAGGAAAGCTTTCATTTGGTAGTGTGCTGTTGCTTGCGTTCGGTTCCATACTCGTCATGGGAGGTCTAGGGGGTGTCATCGGTCTTGCGGTTGCGATCCTCTTCATTTATTTCGGATATCGATTATTGAAAAAAAGCGATAATGACGAAGAACAGCCAATGGATGTCGCGTTAGAAAAGAGACCAACGACAAGAGCTTACGACTCCATTGATGAAGAGTTTAACAAAATGATGAAAAAATATGATGAAGCATAAGGGAGGAATTCATAATGGTATTTGATCGTATGAAAAACTTAGTGTTAGCGTCTATCCATGAAGGGTTAGATAAGTTGGAAGATCCAGAAATGATGCTAAATCAATACATTCGGAATGTACAATCAGAGATGGGGCGAGCAGAGAAAGCGATCGAGGAACAAAAGAAGCTCCACGTTTCATTAGAGTGTGATTTAGAGGAAGCAAAGAGATTAATGAAGCGAAGAGAAGAGCAGGCAAAGGCGGCGCTTAGTGCAGGGGAGGAGGAACTAGCAAAGAAGGCGCTTTATTCTAAAAAGAACGCAGCTGAACAAGTGGCTCGCTATGAAGCGCTCATGCAAAAAAGTCATGATCATGTGTTGGAGTTGCGCCTCCAGCTCGAAGATTTAGAGAAGAAATATGAACAGCTTCGTGATAAAAAACGTGAGCTTTTGCTGCGCTCCCAGTCTATTAAAGCATTTGAACAGATGAAGAAAGCGCGCGCTACGTTTTCAACAGAAGGCTCTGAGCGTCAATTCCAGCGAATGGAGGAAAAAATTGAGGACATGGAGCTTCGCGAAGCCGCTCGTGAAGGGCGGAGAGGATTTTCCGTTGACTATGACGAACAAGTGGAGCAGGAATTTTTAAACATGAAAAAATCCCTTGTAGATACTAAGGATGCATCAGAACAGGCGCAATAAGAAAAAGGAAGAGGGGCTCACGGGCCTCTCTCCACTACTATAGAGGAGGGAGGAATAGATTTGAAAAAAATAGCTGGCTTTATTCTTGTTTTCATTGGGGCGGTTCTATTCGTCCATCAAATAACCGATGCCCTTAGCTTCAAGCGTTCGGAATCAGCCGAAGAGATAACCGTTCAAGTTGATGGGAAAGAGGAGCTTGTAGTCAAGGTTACAGCTGTGGATTTGCAGGTGTACCCGACACTAGACAATGAAGTTACAGCTTCACTTTCGGAAAACAATGAAAATGACTATCGGTTAGATGTGCAGGAAAGAGGCAATCGAATCGAAATTGAGATGAAGGAACCAAGGTTCCATCTGTTCTCATTTAATTTTAGAGCAAAGCCCACCCTAACAGTCTATGTTCCGTATGAGGAGATCGAGCGAGCGGAATGGCATACCGTATCAGGTCAAGTTTATATCGAAGGTGAACATGAGCTAGATCATTTAACCATCCGTACGGTTTCAGGTGATGTGTTTGCTGATTCTTTAAAGGGGAATCAGTTTCGCTTTCACAGCACATCTGGAGACTTGGAAGTACAGACCTTGGAGTCGCTTGATACGTCAATGGAGAACGTCTCGGGCGATGTAACAATCCATGATTTTTCAGGTGACGTCAACGGGAAAACCGTTTCCGGAGATATAAGCCTCCACTTTGATCGTAAAAATGAACAGGTACAATTGCAAACTGTTTCCGGTGATGTTTATATAAGGATACCAGAGCCAGACGCTGCTCTGTCAGCAGAATCAATTTCTGGAACGATCGAGGTCGATGGACCGTTTGTAAATCAAAGCCGTCAATCACGTTCGTTTTCTGGTACAATAGGTTCTGGACAACATGAAGTGTACATTAAGACCACTTCAGGGGATATTATGATTTATTAAACAGAGAAAGGAGCTAGGCGGATGAAAAAGCAAACGCTTTTCGGTTTTATTATTGTTATCATCGGACTGTTGGTCGTCTTACAAGCGTTGCGTTTTTCCGTCAACATTTTTTTAGCTCCGATCGTTTTTTCCGCCATCGGTTATTTCTTTTACACGCGAAGTCATCGATTTTTGGCGATCGTCTTCGTTATTATCGCTGCCACAATCTTATTTGATCGCCTTTTTTCGTTTAATTTTATCGGGTTACTAATCGCAGCTTTGTTTATTTATTACGGCTATAAAATGATGAAGACTAGCGATCACAAAAAAGAGCGGAAAGGAAGAGAAAAACGAAAAGCCACACAAAGGAAGGACAAGGAAGAAACAAACGCTCAAGCTTACTTCGAAGCCGAGGGGCAAGAGTTCCAACCAACAGATGTTGAATCAACAAGAAAAGGCAGGTCAAAGGAAGACATTATTGTCACTACATCATCGAGACGAAGCTTTATCGGTGATATTCATTACGTTTATGATCCCTTTGAATTGGATGATTTTACGATCTGGAATGGGATTGGCGAGGTGAAAATCGATTTTTCTAAAGCGATGATTCCTGAAGGAGAGACCGTCATCATCATTCAACAGCTGATCGGAGAGATCAACCTTTTTGTTCCTGAGGATTTAGCAGTGTCTGTGCAAGGGACTTCATGGATTGGCGACGTATCGTTGTTTCAACGAAGACAAGGTGGCTTTTTTCAGACGTTGTCAGTGGCTACAAAAGATTACAAACAATCTCCGCGCAGAATTAAGCTCGTCTTATCGACGGTTATAGGTGAAGTGAAGGTGAGGGCTGTATGAAAAAAAGACGGCGCCTCGCCCAGTTGCAATGGCAGTTTATTCGCAATAGCTTGATCGTAAGTTTTTTTGCTGTTTTATTCACCGTTGTCATTATGACGTACGATGATATTGCTGGCCTTACAATGTTGTTTGACAAACAGATTGTTCGACTACCAATTATTGTTCCGATTTTGTTGTCGATGATCGCTATTGGTCTCATTGCCGGGATGATGCAATCACTTCCGATTAAACGAAAGCTAGATCAAATTCTTCATGGTGTCCTTCTCTATGAGCGGGGCACGTTCTCCCATCAGATCGAGAGCGAAGGCGAGGATGAACTAGCCGAGTTAACCGATCGCCTAAATCGTATGGCTGAGCGAGTAGAGGAGCAGGTTGCCTCACTACAGCGCCTTTCATCAGAGCGAGCAAAGATGCAAGAAACGGTGAAAAAAGCCGCAGTTACTGAGGAGCGGCAACGGTTAGCCCGTGATCTTCATGATGCGGTCAGCCAACAGCTGTTTGCCATCTCAATGATGACGGCGGCAATTAAACAAAATTTGCACGAGGCAACGGAAGAAGTACAACAACAGATGGATGTTGTGGAGAAGATGGCGAATACGGCTCAGGCTGAAATGAGGGCGCTACTCCTTCATCTTCGACCCGCTGAGCTGGAAGGAAAAAGCTTACAGCAAGGGGTCGAGTATTTACTTCATGAGTTAGAGCAAAAACAAGGGTTCAAAATTACGAAGCGACTTGAGCCGATGGACGAATTGCCTAAAGGAGTGGAAGATCAACTTTTTCGGATGCTTCAAGAGGCGATATCCAACATTCTGCGCCACGCTCAAGCTCATCATGTCGAAGTCCGTTTTTGGCAAACGGAGCGGCAAGTACGCCTTAAATTGATCGACGATGGTATCGGCTTTGATGTGCAAAAAGAAACCCACGGATCGTATGGACTTCAGACGATGCATGAGCGAATCAATGAAATTGGTGGCGTCCTTGATATTGTGTCGGCTCCGGGAAAAGGAACGCAGTTAGAGGCGAAAATTCCTATCACATGGAGAGGGGAGTGAAGAGTATGATTAAGGTCGTATTGGTTGATGATCATGAGATGGTGCGAATGGGACTATCAGCCTATTTGCGCACGCAATCGGATATAGAAATTGTCGGTGAGGCAAGCGATGGCCATCAAGGTGTTAAGCTTGTCCAGGAAACGAAGCCAGACGTTGTCCTCATGGATTTAGTAATGGAAAAAATGGACGGTGTTCAAGCAACAGAAGCCATTATGAATACAACGGAAGGTGTGAAAGTTATCGTTTTGACAAGCTATATTGATGATGAAAAAGTGTATCCTGTTATTGAGGCAGGAGCTTTTAGCTATTTGCTAAAAACATCATCTGCAAAAGAAATTGCAAGCGCTATCCGTGCTGCGGCCAATGGTGAGGCTGTCGTTGAAGCAAAAGTGACGAATAAAATGATGGAGCGGATGCGGTCGAGAAAAAAGGAGCTACATGAGGAGCTGACACCACGCGAATTGGAAGTGCTTCGCCTTATCGGAGAAGGAAAAAGCAATCAAGGAATCGCAGATGAATTGTATATCGGAATCAAAACGGTGAAAACACATGTGAGCAACATTTTACATAAGCTTCAATTGGAGGACCGTACGCAGATTGCCGTTTATGCCCATCGGCATCGCCTCGTAGAGTAGCGAGACTAGGACAAAACTAACCTAACATAATAAAAAAGGTTCGGATCATTATATTTGGATGACCCGAACTTTTTTTGTTTTATTCGTTGGATTGTCTGTTGTTTAATTGACGATTATGGTTTTGTCCTTTCGTAAGTTCACGGCCATGAAGGCAAGTCCTAATCACCTTCTCTTCAATCAACCCTATATAAAACTTGTTATTAAACTGTGTTTTGTCCCACCCCGTTTTTTTACTTAGCTTAACTTCAGTAAAGCATGTGAAAAATGTCAACAGCGTGTTTAAAGTCGGTAGCGGTAAGTTTGTATAAGGATCGATTGCTAGAGGATTTTCAAACGTTTTTTTAGTTGCGTGAAAATCAATGATTATGGATGGGAGAAATTTGTCCAAACTGTATAGAAGGAATTGGTTTTAATTCGTTTTAAGAACGTTTAACCCCTATTATAAAGCATAAGAGAACGGATTAGCTATATCAACAGTTAGCCCTGAGAATCATAAGACGTAGAGAAATTTTAAGTGAAAGTATAAGTGCAACTACGGCTTTACTACCCTGTACAGGCTCGGCAATCGCCGAGTTTTCAAAGGAGTGACGTTACCATGTTACGAAAGTTAGCGGGTACTGCATTACTTATCTTATCCTCCCTCCTTTTTGGTCTCATCATTTATTTAATCATTATTTATGCTGGTCAGTATGTCATTGATGAAGAAAAGCTTGTGATGAATGCGACGACAACGTTAGTAGATACAAAAGGAAGTGTTGTTTCACGGTTATTCATTGAAGACCGTGAGCCCGTGTCGATACTAGATGTACCTGACCATGTGAAGCACGCATTTATTGCGATCGAGGATGCGCGTTTCCATGATCATCAAGGAATCGATTTCCGCGCGATTGGCCGTGCCCTTTACCGAGACATGCTAGCTGGTGAAAAGCTAGAAGGGGGTAGCACAATCACCCAGCAATTAGTAAAGAATGCATTTTTAGATCATGAAAAAACATGGCTAAGAAAAACGAAAGAAGTTCTCATTGCGATGAACTTAGAGCGGCGTTACAGTAAGTCTGCTATTCTTGAATTTTACTTGAATCAGATCTACTTTGGCCATGGAGCATACGGAATTCAATCCGCTGCCAACTTGTATTTTGACAAAGATGTGTCAGACTTGACGGTGGAGGAAGGGGCGGTTCTTGCTGGATTAGCAAAGGCTCCGACCATTTACTCTCCGATTATTGACCTTGAAAGGAGCAAGCAACGGCGCGATTTAGTTCTAACCGTTATGCAGCGTCAAGGTTTTATAACGGCGGAAGAAGCAGTACGTGCAAAGGGGAGATTGATTCAATTAGACGTAAATGAACCTGCTGAGGAAGAGGCTTATTTAACGTACATCGACATGGTCATCGATGAGGCCGAATCTCAATATCATCTATCTCATCAAGAGTTCATGACAGGTGGATATACAGTCGTTGTGCCGATAGACCAGGCGGTACAAGAAGTAGCGTTTACCCTTATACATGAAAAGAAGTACTATCCGAAAGGAAATGAAGATGCCCAATCTGCTTTTGTATTACTTGATGCTCGGACAGGTGGTGTATTAGCTGTACAAGGAGGGAAAGATTACGTGCGCCGCGGGTTGAACCGTGTAAATGTTCCACGTCAGCCAGGATCTACGTTTAAACCACTCGCTGTCTTTGCCCCCGCTTTGGAGGAAGGACGAGCAGAACCGTACTCGCTGCTCCGTGACGAATTGCGCACATATGATGGGTATGAACCGCATAACTTCGGCGATGAGTATGAGGAAGAGGTGACGCTCTATGATGCGATCACCCAATCTAAAAATGCCCCGGCTGTTTGGCTCCTAAACGAACTAGGAATTCCAACAGCTAAACAGTATTTGCAAAGACAAGGCTTTCAGCTAGACGATGAGGGGTTGGCGATTGCTCTTGGCGGGTTGCAGGATGGTGTCACCCCACTTGAGCTTGCTTCTGCCTATCAAGTATTTGCAAACGGCGGGAAAAAACGCGAGCCATATTTTATTGAAGCCATTTATAATCGCGAAGGAGAAAAAATGGCAGAGGTCGACCGAACGGAAACACAAGTCTATTCCCCACAAACGGCCTGGTCGATGACACGGATGCTCGAGTCGGTCGTGAGAGAAGGAACAGGAACATCCGCCCAAGGGATTGGTGCCTTAGCTGGAAAAACAGGAACCACGTCTTTTCCAGAGGTCGAAGGGGCAACGATGGATGCTTGGTTTGCGGGCTATACACCTGAAGCGGTAGGAACGGTGTGGATGGGCTATGATATTACATCAACCGAATCTTATTTAAAGGGAGGGAGCCGTTATTCGGCGAAGCTATTTCGCGACATCCTTTCTGAAGCGACACCGCAGCTTCGTGCTACAAACTTTTCAAAGCCTGACGATGTGGAGGAACTAAACCCTCCTGTCCGTTTAGTAGACATCGATGATCTAAAAGCGACTTTTGCTATGGGAGGAACTGGGCTAATGAGCATCAAGCTTGAGTGGTCTGGTTCAGAAGATGAACGGCTACATTACTACATTTATGAGCGGCGGGGAGCGGAACGAACATACGTCGGTCGAACAGAGGGGACGGATCAATATTACATTCCAGCGATTAACGCCTTTTCCATGAATGATTATCAAGTCGTTCCGTATGATCCAACGACGAAGCGAAAAGGGGAGCCGTCCAATATTGCGGAAGTAGAATTTCGCTTCGGGTTTCATGAATCGGTAGGTGACTGATTTCTCGTCAATTTTATGACAGTTCTTCCGTACGTCTATACACGTTTCACTTCGATCTTTATAGTTAAAGGGGAGAACATACTTTCCTAGGTGGAAAGATTGAGAAGTAAGTCGTTGTAAATGATTTTTCGTTTAGGTTTCATTACAATAGGTAACGAATGTGTAAAGACGAAAGGTGTGACGAAATGTCTAATTCATTTAATGATACGTTTTTAAAAGCATGTAAAGGAGAAGTACACGACCATGTACCTGTTTGGTATATGCGTCAGGCGGGGAGGTCGCAACCAGAATACCGAAAGATCAAAGAGAAATATTCATTATTTGAAATTACGAAGCAGCCAGAGCTATGCGCATACGTCACGAAACTCCCAGTGGATCAATATAACAACGATGCGGCTATTTTATATAAAGATATTATGACACCCCTTCCGTTTATCGGCGTGGATGTGGAGATTAAGACAGGAAAAGGACCTGTCATTGACAACCCGATTCAATCGTATGCAGATGTTGAGAGACTAGGCACCATTCAGCCAGAGGAAGATGTGCCATACGTACTTGACACGATTAAACTGTTGCGAGAACAATTAACCGTTCCCCTCATTAGTTTTGCTGGAGCACCGTTTACCCTTGCTAGCTATATGATCGAAGGCGGTCCTTCAAAAAGTTACAATAAGACGAAAGCGTTTATGTACGCAGAGCCGAAAGCTTGGCACTTATTAATGGACAAGCTCGGTGAAATGACAATTACGTATGTGAAGGCGCAAATTGCAGCCGGAGCGCAAGCGATTCAAATTTTTGATTCGTGGGTTGGCACGCTCAACGTTCAAGATTATCGCGTATTTGTGAAACCAGTAATGGAGCGTATCTTTAGCGAATTGCAAAAAGAAAAGGTGCCACTCATCATGTTTGGTGTTGGCGCTAGCCATCTCGTCAACGAGTGGAACGACTTACCGTTAGATGTTGTCGGGCTTGATTGGCGTTTGCAAATTAAGGAAGCACGGGAATTGGGGGTCACAAAAACGGTGCAAGGGAATTTGGACCCTGCGATCTTGTTGGCTCCTTGGGAAGTCATTGAAGCACGAGCTAAGGAGATTTTAGATCAAGGGCTGGAAACGCCGAACTTTATTTTTAACCTTGGGCACGGTGTTTTCCCTGAAGTTGAACCAGATACGTTAAAACGGTTAACTGCGTTTGTCCATGAATATAGTGCAAACAACTAAGGAGTGGTATGGAATGACAAAGAAAAAGATAGGGTTGCTCGTCATGGCCTACGGAACCCCGCGAACGAAAGAAGAAATTGAGCCATATTATACCCACATTCGCCATGGGCGGAAGCCATCACAAGAATTGCTAGATGACCTCACTGAACGATACGAGGCGATCGGTGGCGTGAGCCCGCTCGCGAAAATAACCGATGATCAAGCGATTGCGTTGGAACAAAAGCTGAATGAGCTCTATGATGACATTGAGTTTAAATCTTATTTAGGTTTAAAGCATATCGATCCGTTTATTGAGGATGCTGTTGAGCAAATGAAAGAGGATGGCGTGCAAGAAGCTGTTAGTATCGTGCTTGCGCCTCACTTCTCGACATTTAGCGTGAAATCGTACAATGGGCGTGCTCATGAAGAATCAGAAAGGATTGGCGGACCAAGAATTCAAAGTGTCGAAAGCTGGTACGATGAGCCTCTCTTCATTCAATATTGGGTTGATCAGGTGAATGACACGATGGCCAAAATTGAAGATAAGGATAAGGCCTGTGTCATCTTCTCTGCCCATAGCTTACCGGAGAAAATAGTAGACTATGGGGATCCTTACCCACAGCAGTTGAAAGAGACAGCCGATTTAATCGCGAAGGAAGCAGGGATTACTAACTATGCGGTCGGCTGGCAAAGTGAAGGGAATACACCAGAGCCTTGGCTAGGACCGGATGTCCAAGACTTAACGAGAGACTTATATGAAACCCATGGCTATACTTCTATGATCTATTGCCCAGTTGGCTTCGTTGCAGATCATCTTGAGGTTTTATATGACAATGATTATGAATGTAAAGTCGTAACCGATGAACTCGGCATTAAATATTATCGTCCAGGGATGCCAAATGCTAAGCCGGAATTTATCGAATGTTTAGCGACGGTGATTCAAAAAAAATTAGCTGAGAAAGAGTGAACGGCTATGACGACGAATAACCATCGGGTGGCGGTGATTGGTGGTGGGATGACCGGGCTCGCTGCTGCTTGGGCTCTTCAGAAAGCAAGAAAACAAATGCCAATAGAATATGAACTCATTGAAGCAAGCGATCAGCTTGGAGGGAAAATCCAAACAGATGTAACCGAAGGCTTCGTCATTGAACGCGGGCCGGATTCCTATTTAGCGCGGAAAGAAAGCATGACGAGACTTGCGAGGGAAGTCGGACTCGAGGGAGAGCTAGTTCGTAACGATACTGGACAGGCCTACATTTTAAAGGATGACCAGCTTTATCCAATACCAGGTGGAGCCATTATGGGAATTCCAACTGAGATTGGACCGTTTATCCGCTCCCGGCTTTTTTCCCCTATTGGGAAGCTAAGGGCAGCTCAAGACTTAGTCATCCCTTCTTTTACTCATGAGAATGAGGATGTTTCCCTCGGTTACTTTTTCCGTAAGCGACTAGGAGATGAAGTAGTTGACCAGTTAATTGAACCGCTTCTGTCCGGTATCTATGCAGGGGATTTGGATACGCTTAGCTTACAAGCAACCTTCCCTCAGTTTCAACAGCTTGAAGCTAAATATGGTAGCCTCATTCGTGGAATAAAGGCTTCAAGGGGAAAGCAAAGTCAATCACAGGTCGGGAAAAAGCAAGGAATGTTCTTAACATTTCGCCGCGGGTTGCAATCGTTTATAGCGGCGATCGAGCAGCACCTCGATGAGAAGGCGATTCGTAAAAAAACGGAAGTCCGTTTTTGTGAGCGGGAAGGGAAGCGGTACCGGTTAACGTTTAACGATGGGACCGTTCAGACGTATGATCATGTCATTTTAACAACTCCACCCTACGTAACCGGACGTCTCCTTGAGCCATATGTGGACGTAGACTACATGCGAGAAATGAAAGCGACGACGGTGGCGACGGTGGCGATGGCATTTAAATCCGAGGATCTTCACATTCCATATGAGGGGACTGGATTCGTCGTGCCGCGGAAAAGTCGCTACGAAATTACGGCCTGTACGTGGACGCACAAAAAATGGCGTCATACAACGCCTGAAGGCCATGCGCTCGTACGATGCTATGTAGGCAAGCCAGGATCTGAATCTATTGTACATGAAACGGATGAGGCAATTGTTGAACAGGTGCAAAAAGACCTTGACCAAATCATGACAGTCAAAAGAGAGCCGCTGTTTTACAAGGTGACGCGTTGGAAAAAAGCAATGCCGCAATATGAAGTCGGCCATCGCTATAAACTCGAAAAAGTAAGACAGGAACTAAAAAAAGCAATGCCGGGGATTATACTTGCCGGAGCAGGATTTGATGGCATTGGTTTACCAGACTGTATTGACCAAGGGGAAGCAGCTGTTGCAACAGTCTTGGAAGAAATATTGTAAAATAGGGAAAGGATCATTCGTTGAGTAGATGAACGAATGATCCTTTCTGTCGTTAGAGACGTATCGTATGCACGATTCAAAGGGAGGAGAATCGTAAGGTAAGTCATGGCTTTCAATGAACTTTTGTAAAACCAAATGGGGTGGGCAACTTACATGTTGAGCGATTTACTAGCTGTATTCGATGAGGGTCGCATCTCACAGCTCGGTAATTGTCTTGCTTTTCATCACCTCCTTTGAAATGGATCACGGCTTTAGAAGCTGCTCTCTTTTTCTACGGTGACAAGCAAGACGTGATCAAGATCGCGTACGAGAAATGAATTTCGTTAGGGTAAAAAAGTTTCTATAAGGAAACTTAATTGTATTATAGAAACAAAAAAGGATGTTGTCAACCGTTTCTCTTCAAATGGTTAGAAAAATTTGGTCCGTCTCCATCCTTAATGGTGGGAAACGATTATTTTTATGCTCTGATTCATAAAAAGTTGGAATTCAAAGTTTTCTTGTTGAAAGATGTACGAAAAGCTTAGAATGGAAAGGGAAAGGGGGACGTTACGTGTTTCAAACAGCATTATGTAAGCGGTTATCTATTGAATTTCCTATTGTTCAAGCAGGCATGGCGGGGGGGGCCGACAACTCCGGAACTCGTTGCTGCTGTTTCCAATCATGGAGGGTTAGGAACGATTGGTGCAGGTTATATGACAGTGGAAGCTTTAGAAGTGGCAATTAAACGGATTCGTCAATTGACAGACCGACCGTTTGCCGTCAATTTGTTTTGTACCGACTGGGCATGTGATTATTCAAGATTAGAGGAAGTTAAGCCAGTTCTTGATCAAATCAGAGCGAATCTTGGCCTCGGAAATCTGGAAGAAGTCCCAGCAGGTCGGGATATGTTCCGAGATAAATTTGACCTTTTGCTCAAAGAGAGAGTACCTGTATTTAGCTCTGCTTTCGGCTTGCTGGCTAAACATGATGTAGAACGTTTGAAAGAGTTCGGGATTTTGTGGACGGCCATGGTAACGACTGTAGGAGAAGCACAAGAAGCCGAACAGCAAGGGGCGGATGTCATCGTGGCACAAGGGAGTGATGCTGGTGGCCACAGGGGAACCTTTTCTGTTGATGAAAAAAAGATGGAGCGAATATCGGCACCTTTTCTCTTGTGCCGCAAATCGTCGATCACGTACAAGTGCCTGTTGTCGCAGCGGGTGGTGTAGTCGATGGAAGGGGGCTCGTTGCTGCACTCGCGCTAGGGGCTGCAGGGGTTCAAATGGGGACTCGTTTTTTGCTTACGAAAGAAGCGGGGACTGCCTCCTATTACCGTAAGGCGCTTTTGACAAGTACAGAAGAAGATACGGTTCTAACACGTGCTTTTTCTGGCCGTCCAGCTCGAGGCATCGATAATGAATTTATAAATCAATTTGAAACAAGTGGGGTCGAACCACTTCCTTTCCCAGCACAGAATCATCTAACATCGACGATTCGTAAGGAAGCCGGTCGTCAGCAAAAGCAAGAATATTCCTCTCTCTGGTCAGGTCAAGGACTTAGGTTATTGCAACGAGATGGGGAGGAAGCCGGGGCCGTGGTAGCACAGCTCATGAATGAGGCGAAATCCATATGGAGAGGATGGAATAAAACAGCCCAGGACCCATTGTAAGGCCCTGGGCATCATCCTACAATCCATTTCGATTGTAATAGAGCCAATAATTAACTTCATGCTTTAGCTTTTCTTCTTGAAGCTTTTCATCACGAATGAACTGCTCTAGCTCATTTGACGTGTATTTACGTTTTTTTACTGTAACCGTAAAAACAAGAAAATTAAAGGTCATTCTTTATGCCTCCTAACTGTAAAATCCGTTTCTCCTTTCAGGTGAGGCCTTTCACCTGCTCATACCAGCGTAACAATGCGGAAAATTTGTTCGTCATTTCGCCCATACCTCCTTAATTAGAATAAAATGTAAACGATTTTTTGGACAAAAAAACCGCAGGAAGAAACAACACCTGCGGTTTAGAAAAAAATCCCATGAATAGAGCATAAAAAACCACAGGTACGTTCAACCTGCGGATCTGTGTGTTAAGCCAATCTTAACCATTGTCCACGTGTGAAGCGGTTGAACGATCATTCAATGAAGTTGTCGATGTACTCTTTAAATGCGTTAATCCAAACAACATGTTGTTCAACCTCCTTATCACACCAAAAATTGTTTACGTCTGAAATTATAACCAACAGTTCTTTACTTGTAAAGGGATAATTTTCTTTTTCATTGAAAATGATGATTCTGTCTATGAAAAAAAGAGGTTGGTATTTATATGGAATTGATTGTTTCAAAAACATTCGCTTGCCGCGGGCATGGTTTCAGTTAATCATAGAAGGGCGCACCGGTAGATCTTCAGCTCTTGCTTTCTCTCGGGCGTCTCATCATGTTGACCATCAACTTGGAAACGTCTGCTTCCGTGAGTGCAATGGCGTGAACTTACGTAAGTACTCGGCCATAACCGTAACGGTCCCATGAATCAACAGAAAAAAGGTTCGGATCATTTTATTTTGATGATCCGAACCTTTTGTATTACGTCTGGCTAGCTCTTTCCCAGTCTCGATTGGCTCTTCATTACTCACTTAAAATGGAATCAAGTAAGCTCGTATCAACAAATCCGTCTAAGTTTGGGTCTTCGTCCATGAATTTCAACTCATAGGAAGCGTCGGCCCATGCTTGAAGGGCATCCGGATACGTGTCGGTTGTAACAGCCATCCGTTCCCACGCTTTATAAAGAACATCTTCAGGTAAACGGTTTTGCGTCAGATCAAAGAGGGCGTCATTGACCGTTTCCAATGTAGCATCCACATCTTCTTGTGCAAATTCAACCGATTTAACATGAGCACGTAAAAACGCTTCGACTTGCTCTGGATGATTTTCTAGAAACTCTCTCGTTGTCACGACGACGACACTTGCAAGTTCTTCCCCTAAAAAGACATCATTCCATTCAGCCACGACATGAGCTCCTAATTCTTCCACAAGGTAAGTTCCCCAAGGCTCCGGGGCAGCTGCAGCATCGATTTGGCCTTGCTCAAACATGGCGACCATATTTGACGGAGCAATTCGTGATTGGTGCTCCACGGTTCCTCCCACACGATTGGACTCTAGTCCGAGCTCTTTTAACATAATTTCAAGCTGTACATTATGGGTACAACCGTTTCCTGGTGTACAGAACGATTTACCGTCAAAGTCATCGAGCGTCTCAATCCCAGATCCATCACGGGCGACAATCAAGGTCGCACCGTTTGTTGCGGATCCGAGAACAACGACGTCCCCTCCAGTTAAATAATAATTAATCGCTGGTCCAGGTCCCACATATCCAATATCAATGCTCCCTGTTGATAAAGCTTCAATAAAATCGTTCCCATTCGGGAAATGGGTGAACTCTACTTTTTCTTCTCCTAGTTCTTCTGCAAAAAAACCTTTCTCTTTTCCAACAATGGCCGCTGCATGATCAAGGTTTGGGAAATAGCCAATGGTTACGTCTTGGTCTTCCTCTCCCGATGTGCTAGAACTTTCTGTACCGCAAGCAGCCAACGCTGTTAAAGCTAGAGCTGCGGTTACTCCTAAAAGCCATTTTCTCATGTTGTGTTCCTCCTCTATGATTTTGCATATCCCCAGCGTGAAAGAACTTTACGCTCAATTGGATTAAAGATTAAATACTCAACGATTAAACCGACAACGGCAATAATCATCATAATTGCAATGACAAGTTCCATGTTAAAAAAATCTCTTGCATCAAGGAGCGTCCGACCTAACCCGCCTCGCCCGAGCAATTCCCCGGCAATGAGAGCACGCCAGCCAAAGGCCCACGCGAGGCGCATACCTGTGAGAGCAGAGGGGATGGAAGCTGGGATCATGACCTTCCATACGAGCTCGGCTCCGCGGTATCCCATCGTTCGAGCGGCTCTAATTAATAAGGGCTGGACATTTTTAATTCCCATCCGCATATTCATCGTCATCGCCCATGTTCCACCTAATACGATAATAGAAATAATGGCCGTATTACCCGTTTGCAGGACGACAAGGGCGATAGGTAGCCAAACGATACTCGGTACAGATTGTAACGCAATGACCAATGAGCCGAGCGTCTCGTCCGCTATTTTCGATAACGCAAGTAAAATCCCAAGACAAGAACCAACCACGACGGCGATAGTAAAGCCGATCGCAATTCGTGATAAACTTTCGAAAGTGGCAACAGTTAAAATCCCCGTTTCAAAGAACCCTTTATAAAGTTCAACAAATGAAAGCAGGGGAGACGGAAACAACCTCGTTTGAAACAATTCTAAACGATAAACGAGTTCCCAAATAAAAAACAGAGCAGCAAAAAAGAGGAGTCTTCTAAGAAGGGTAGCCATCGCCCATCTCCTCCTTCATGACTTTTTCAATTTCACCAGCAAGCTGCTGACTAATTTCTTCTTCAAGCTCGTTGAATATCAGACTATTTGTTTTTCGCGGCCGCTCCATGTTAACCGAAAAGGTACCAATGATGCCTCCTGGCCGGACTCCCATTAAGAAAATTTTGTCGGAAAGTAAGATCGCTTCGCGAATATTATGGGTAACAAAAATGATCGTTTTTTTCGTTTGTTGCCAGATCGCTTGGAGTTCCCGATGAAGCATGGAACGAGTTTGCTCATCAAGAGCACCGAACGGTTCATCCATCAAGAGAACATCAGGATCAAGCGCTAATGCACGAGCAATCGCGACACGTTGCTTCATTCCACCCGAGAGCTCATGGGGATAGGAATGCGTAAACTTACTCAAATGGACAAGCTTTAAGTATTCAAGCGCTCTTTTCTTCGCTTCCTCTTTGTTGTACTGCTTCCGAATCGCAAATACAACATTGTCAAGTACTGTAAGCCAAGGCATTAAAGCAGCTTCCTGAAAGACAACCCCTCGATCAGGGCCGGGTTCAATCACTTTATTTTGACCGACATAAACGGCTCCATTACTTGCTTTTTCTAGTCCCGCAACGATGTTAAGTAGCGTCGATTTTCCGCAACCGGACGGTCCTAATAGGGAGACAAACTCTCCTGAATGAATCTCTAGATTGATGTTTTCAAAGACTTGGTACGACGATTGCTCCTCTTTACCTTCAAACGTTTTCCCTACGTCTTTTATCATGACACTCGCCATTGCCTTCCTCCTGCTCCTACAAACATCTGAACTAACTAATGAAATCAGATGAAAATAGTCGGGTTTTCTTGTCTTAGTATATGCACAACGACAGCAGCTGTCAAATGACGACCATGAGCAAAAGGAGGATGGAAGAGTATGGGATTACCCACTTTAATAATCGACTCTTTTTATGGTAAGATAATACCGCGTGACTAAGAATATTTAGATTTATAGGAGTGCAGAATGACTAGCAAAAAGGACATGCTCGATGTGCTTCGGCACAGTCGACACGATTGGTTGAATGTCATTCAATTAATAAAAGGGTATTTGGCGTTAGAGCGCTACGATCGAATTGAAGAGGTGCTTGAGATAGCAATTCAGCAAGCTTTGAATGAAAGCAAGCTGTCCAATTTATCGATTCCTAACGTCTCCTGCTATCTTTTAACATTTAATTGGCTACAGCCACCGTATACACTTGAGTTTGAAGTAATGGGAGAAGTGACGGATTTGCAGTCGATCGAACAAGAGCTAGAATCGTTAGTTCGAGCTGCGGCAGACTTATTTAAAGCTCATTGTTCATTAGAGCGAGAAAATCATCTGTTGTTAACCTTTCAACTGTTCCCTGATTTCCTGCGGCTTACGTTTGATTTTCAAGGGAAGTTGTGCCGTTTAGAGGAGCTTGAAACGGCGCTTAAGCATGTTCTACAAAAGCGAGAAGATTCCTTTGAACTAAGGGAAGAGGAATGTGTCTTTTCTGTTTGCTTTGAGAAAAAATGAGGTGAAAAAAGGATGTTTGTTGATAAAGTTAAAGTTTACGTCAAAGGTGGAGACGGCGGTAACGGAATGGTTGCCTTTCGCCGCGAAAAATACGTACCTGACGGTGGTCCGGCTGGAGGAGATGGGGGTAAAGGAGGCAGTGTGATTTTTAAAGTGGATGAAGGGCTCCGTACCTTGATGGACTTTCGTTACCAGCGCCACTTTAAAGCCGATCGAGGGGAGCACGGCCGTCCGAAAAACCAGCATGGAAAAAATGCGGAAGATAAAATCGTGCGAGTTCCTCCAGGTACGACCGTGATTGATGAGCAAACAGGTCAAGTGCTTGCTGATCTTACCCATCACGGACAGGAAGCGATTATCGCGAAAGGTGGACGAGGAGGCCGCGGAAATACCCGATTTGCCACTCCGGCCAATCCAGCTCCTGAGCTATCTGAGAACGGTGAACCGGGGGTAGAGCGGGACGTTATTTTGGAGCTGAAAGTGCTCGCTGATGCCGGTTTAGTCGGCTTCCCGAGCGTAGGGAAATCGACCCTTTTGTCAGTCGTGTCATCTGCTAAGCCGAAAATAGCGGAATATCATTTTACGACGATTACGCCTAATTTAGGTGTCGTCAGAGTGGACGATGGAAGAAGCTTTGTTCTCGCTGATTTGCCGGGATTAATAGAAGGTGCTCATGAAGGGATTGGGCTCGGGCATCAGTTTTTGCGGCATATTGAACGAACGCGTGTCATCGTCCATGTGATCGATATGTCGGCTCTTGAAGGGCGAGATCCGTATGACGATTATGTAAGCATAAATGAAGAGTTAAAGGCGTATAATTTACGGCTCATGGAACGACCGCAATTAATTGTCGCCAATAAAATGGATATGCCCAATGCGGCGGAAAACTTAGAGCGTTTTAAGGAAAAGTTAACAGACAACCATCCGATTTTTCCGATTTCTGCTCTGACTCGGGATGGACTGCAGCCGCTACTTCGGGCCATTGTGGATACGATTGAAACGACACCAGAATTTCCGATATATGAGGAGACAGAGACGGAGAGCCGTGTCCTCTATAAACATGAAAAAGAGCAAGACCCATTTGTTATCAGCCGAGCAGATGATGGAGCTTACGTGTTATCAGGTGCGGAAATTGAAAAGCTGTTTAAGATGACTGACTTTTCTCGAGACGAGTCTGTCCGCCGCTTCTCAAGACAATTGCGTCACATGGGGGTTGATGAGGCCTTGCGCCAGCGTGGAGCCAAAGACGGTGACCTTGTTCGCTTACTCGAGTTTGAATTTGAATTTATTGAATAATGGAGAGCTCGCCGTAGGGCGAGTTCTATTTCTTCCAAATAAAATTACTGTTCTCTTTTTGTGATTGTAACCCTCTTCACATAGGAACAAAGTGTAAAGCTAAGTTTTTCTAATCTTTCCGTTTCTGTTGTCAAAAGGTTTCGGCAATTTTATAATAAGATGACAGTGTTTTGTCAAAACGTTTATTTTAGATGGCTTTTAGAATAATTGGTGGTGAAACGATGACGCGCAAGAAATTTTATCTCGTTCGCGAGGATATGTTGACAGAAGCGATGCAAAAGACGCTCGAAGCGAAGGCACTCCTCGAATCGGGAAAAAAGCGAAAAATTAATGAAGCAGTCCATGAAGTGGGATTAAGTCGCAGTGCATTTTATAAATATAAAGACGGAGTATTTCCATTTCATACGATGACAAAAGAAAAGATCATCACGTTATCCATCAACTTAGAAGATCGCTCAGGTAACTTGTCTGCAATGCTAGCAACGGTAGCGGAAGCCGAAGCAAACGTGTTGACGATTAATCAAACGATCCCGCTACAGGGAAGGGCGAACATTACCCTCTCGATCGACACGGCCACTATGTCACTTGAAATCGATGAGTTGGTCGAAAAAATTGAATCGATGGAAGCAGTGGAAAAAGTCGAGCTAGTTGGATCTGGTTCGTAACAGAAAGGTTGGACAGAGGCATGAAGATTGGTTACTTAGGCCCTAGAGGAACGTTCACAGAGATGGCCGTGCAAACGTTATTCGATGATAAGAATGTATTAAAGCCTTATCGGACAATTCCGGATTGCATGGATAGTGTAGCTAACGGAGACATGGATGCAGCGGTCGTTCCAGTTGAAAATGCAATTGAGGGCTCGGTGAACGTCACCCTTGACTATTTGATTCATAAACAGCGCTTAGAAATAGTGGCAGACATCGTCGTTCCGATCTCGCAACATTTTTTAGTGCATCCTAATCAACGGGATAACGAAATCAAAAAAATTCTTTCTCATCCACACGCTGTTGCTCAATGTCATGAATTTTTACGTTCATCCTATCCAGGTGTAGAAATTGAGTACATGACGTCAACAGCCGCAGCCGCCCAGTGGGTAGCAGATCACCCTAACGAACCAGTGGCAGCCATCGCCAATGAGCAAGCAGCCACTTCATACCAGCTAGACATGTTGGAAAAGGACATTCATGATTACGATGAAAACCGGACTCGCTTTGCTGTTTTAGCAAAAGGTAAGCTCTCTTTGCCGCCGTATCAAGTAGAGCCTTATACGAAAAAAACGACGATGATGGTGACATTATCCTCTGATTTTTCAGGAGCGTTGCACCAAGTGCTGTCCGCTTTTGCGTGGCGCAAACTTAATTTGACGAAAATTGAATCTCGCCCGATGAAAACCGGGCTAGGCAATTACTTTTTTATCATCGATGTGGATTGTGAAGCAGATGATGTGTTGATTCCTGGTGTCATGCAAGAGCTGGAGGCCCTTGGCTGTGGTGTCGAGTTACTCGGCAGTTACCCGTGTTTTTTTCACACTAGCTTAAAATTAACAGAAGCGAGCTCCGTATAAGGGCTCGCTTTTTGCTGGATGATACCTAAAAAGAGTTTAATAAGTAGCCTTTTTCCTCTAGAGCACGAATGGCCTCATCTAGAATGGCCTCAGATTCAGCTTCTAACGTGTGCATATGAACACCTTTCGTCAAGGTAGATAACAATGTGCCATTCGATTCCTCCATCCGCTTGCAAAACAGTGCTACATCTTTCCGCGATTTTAAGTGGAGGGAGGCGGTAATGTCTCCATAAACAGGATGATCAACCGTCACATCTTTAATGAGAACGCCGTGATCGACAAGAGTTAATAGCTCGTCCTTCATATCGGCTGGCCCATGCTGGCATGCGACGACGCGCTGTGCTTGTACAGTATTAGCTTCCTTCATGTATATATAGCCTTGAGCTGTCGCGAGAATCGGATGATTCTTTGCTTTGAGTAGTGATACGTCTTGGACGATTACCTGTCTAGACACATTGGTTCGTTTGGCAAGCTCTGCACCTGTTAAAGGTGTGTCGCTTGCTTTTAACCACTTGATTAATAGGCTTCGTCGCTCCTCACCTAATATTTTTTTCTCATCACTCACATCGGTTCACCTTTCCTATCGATTAATTGTTGTAAAAAGTCAATAAAAGCATTAAATTCCTGTTCCGTCGTACTTATCCCAAAGCTGACACGAAAAAACTGATCAGCTTCCTCCTTTGTTCGGCCAATCGCTGCAAAAACCGGATCAGGCTCATGGTGAGAAGAAGAACACGCCGTTCCAGTAGAGATGGCAAATCCTGCTCGGTTCGCCTCAAGCATGACAAATTGTCCTTCCATCCCATGTAACCGTAAGCCAAAATGGTGTTTCAATCGGTTAGACGGATGACCTTCTAGGATCATAGGCCATTCCATCATTTTTTCTTTAAACTGGTGATGGAGTTTCGTAATATGTTGATCGTATGCTGTCCGATGCTGAAAGCTCTCTTCAATGGCAGCGGTAAAGGCAGCGACACTAGGAATATCAACGGTTCCTTGGCGAAAGCCACTTTGCTGGGTAACGCCAGAAAGAAAAGGCTCCCATTGGATCGCAGGATCGATATAGGCGAGGCCGATCCCTTTTGGGCCATTGATCTTATGTCCTGACATTGTTAAGCTGTGAAGCAGCCTAATCGGGACATCAACTTTGCCGATCGATTGGGTACAGTCGCTATGGAAAAGTATATCATAAGTGACTAGTGGTTCGGCAAAGGTTTCGAGCGATTGAATCGTTCCTAGAACACTCTGGCTATGAGCGATTGAGACGAGGATTGTATCCTCTCGAATGGTCTCCATAAGAGCATCAACAGACACTTGGCCGTAACTGTTCACTGGTACATACGAAACGTCAAACTGCTGGGATTCCAAATAGCGGAATGTGCTCAAAACCGAAGGGTGTTCACATTTTGTCGTGATGAGATGCCTCCCTTTCCTGCGGTGGGCGAGGGCAAGGCTAACAATTGTTAAAAAGTTGGCCTCAGAGGCAGAGCCGGTAAAAAAGATTCCTGCTGGATCTATGTGCAAAAGGTTGGCGATTTGTCGTTTGCACTGCTCTAAAATGTTCGATGCTTCGTAGCCAACATCGTGTAAGCTATTCAGATTTCCATAAAATTGTGAGGCGACCGTTACATAAACGTCTTTTACATAGTCTGACATTGGTGTTGTTGCACAATAATCTAAATAAATCATGTTACGATCCCTCCTTTGGTCAATCTCCACTATTTGTTAAGCGATAAAAAACTCTTGTCGCTAGTTTAAATTTGTGTAAATATAGATGTCAAGACATATGTAAATGAGGGGTGTCTAAATTGAGGTGCGATGGAGAGGTCATCATTGTTGGTAGTGGAATTGCTGCAATGATGAGCGCATACCTGCTTCGAAAGTCTTTTCATGTGATCATGATCACAAAGTCTGATGTTTTTGCGAGCAATTCTTTTCTTGCGCAAGGGGGGATCGCCGCCCCAATCGCAGAAGGGGATGATTGGCAGGCCCACACGGCCGATACGTGGAAGGCAGGGGCCGCACATGGCGATGAAACATCGATTGAAATGATGACAAAACATGCGGTGAACATGATCGAATTGCTTGATGATCTAGGCGTCCCGTTTGATCGTGAAGAAAGTGGCGGGTACTCGCTAGGATTAGAAGGTGCCCACGGTACAAGGAGAATCGTCCACGTCAATGGGGCGGAGACAGGAAAAGCGGTCATGCGTGCTTTATGGAAGGCGATAAAAGATGAAATCACACTGTTAGACCGTACATGTGTGTATCGGTTTATAAAAAATAAGGATGAGATTATTGGTGTGGAGACAGACCAAGGGAGTCTCTTTGCTCCTGTAACGATTGTGGCGACCGGAGGATGTGGACAAATGTATTCGGTCACATCGAACGGAAAAGAGGCAACGGGAGATGGGATCGCCCTCGCGTATCGCAGTGGTGCGGCCATTTCAGATGTAGAATTCATTCAATTTCATCCAACCGTTTATGCCGGCAATGAAAAGGAGAAGGGGCTACTCATTTCAGAAGCCGTTCGGGGGGAAGGCGGTCAGCTGATAACTTCTGCTGGTGAGAGGTTGCAATCATTAAAATCGCGGGACGTTGTAAGCCGTGAGATTTTTAGGCAAGAGAGGGAAGGTCATACAGTCCATTTAGATTTAACGGGGATTAGCGATTTTGAAAGGAAATTCCCGGCCCTTTATAAGGGATTAAACAAATCAGATAGAAGAACATTGAAGCCGCGAGTCACACCAGGCGCTCATTTTTTAAATGGTGGAATTTCGGTTGATGCGTGGGGGCAAACGTCGTTGTCTAGACTCTATGCTGTTGGAGAAGTGGCATGCACCGGTGTGCACGGTGCCAACAGGTTGGCAAGCAACTCATTGCTTGAAGGTCTCGTATTTGCTCATCAAGCAGCTACTCACATTCAACAGACGTTTCAACCACTGACAGCTGGATTGTTCGTAGAAAGAGATAAAGCGGAACCACGTTCTTTCAAGTTGCCAACCCGAGAAGACTTACAGAAAAAGATGATGCGTTATGTTGGAATTGAACGTCATGCGAGATCGCTATGGTATATGAATAATTGGTTTCAGCCGTTCTTAGACACTGCTCACTATAATGGGCCATGGCCAGAGCGGGACATGTTTGAGCAGGCAAACATGATATTGCTCGCCAGCCTCATTACACGTTCGGCGGCCATACGGACTGAAAGTCGAGGGGGGCATTTCCGTGCAGACTACCCGAACAGTCAGGATAAGTTTCAACAACTCATCATCGAATGGCAAAATGGAGCCCATATGAAAAGGCAGCGTCCGACGATAAAGGAGTTGAGTCGATGAATCGATTAGCGGTGAAGAGAGCATTGGAGCGTTTTTTTCTAGAAGATGGTTTCAATGGGGATATAACGACCACTGCCATCTTTCCTCCATCTGAAAAATGTGTTGCCCATGTGAAGGCGAAGGCAAGAGGCGTTGTTTCTGGTCTTTCCCTTCTCGAAATAGGATACTGTCTGTTAGATGATCACATTCATGTGGAAGAAAGAGTGAAGGACGGTCAGGAAGTGCGACCAGGAGATGTGATCGCAACGATTCAAGGACCGGTTCATCACGTATTGTTTGGGGAACGTGTCCTATTGAATTTAATTCAACGGATGAGTGGGATTGCAACTGTGACGAGGAAGGCGATTGATACATTGAATGACCCGTCCATTCGAATTTGCGATACACGAAAAACGACACCAGGCTTAAAGTTGTTCGAAAAATATGCAGTAAGGTCAGGGGGAGGTTACAACCATCGCCTCAATTTAAGTGACATGGTGTTAATTAAAGATAACCATATTGCCCAAGCAAAGGGCATTCGTCAAGCAGTGACACAGGCGCGCTCTGTGATTGGACATTCGTTGAAAATTGAAGTGGAAGTGGAAAATCGAGAGCAACTAGAGGAAGCCGTTGATGCAGGTGTCGATATTATTATGTTTGATAACATGCCTCCTCATATCATTAAAGAGTATGTAGCATTAGTTCCAGATGGAATTGTTACCGAAGCTTCAGGAGGAATTTCGTTACAAACAATTGCTTCCTATCGCGGCTGCGGTGTTGACTATCTCTCGCTTGGGTTCATTACCCATTCAGCTCCGATATTAGACTTCACTTTACTTATCGATGAGGAGGGAGAACAATGAACGTTTTCGATACGTTACAACAGTCAAAAAAACTGCCAGACGTGTATCGGCAAATGACACGAGTTGAATTGGAGGAAAGAATTCGCCAGCATAAAGAAAGGCTTGGGAAAAAACTTTTGATGTTAGGCCATCACTACCAGCGAGATGAGGTATTCCAATTTGCGGATCAAACAGGAGACTCACTACAGTTAGCACAGATGGCAGCAAAAGAAAAAGAGGCACAGTTTATTGTTTTTTGTGGAGTTCACTTTATGGCAGAGACGGCTGATCTGTTAACAAGCGAAGAGCAAACGGTGTTACTTCCCGATTTGCGTGCAGGCTGTTCCATGGCCGATATGGCCGATATTCACCAAACCGAAAGAGCGTGGGAGCGATTGCAATTAATGTTTGGTGATACGATCCTCCCGTTGACATATGTGAACAGTACAGCAGCAATAAAAGCGTTTTGCGGTCGGAACGGAGGGGCTACTGTTACTTCATCAAATGCAAAAAAGATGCTGGAGTGGGCGTTCACACAAAAGGAAAGGTTGTTGTTTTTACCGGATCAACATTTAGGTCGGAACACAGCATACGAACTTGGAATTCCTCTTGAGGCGATGGCTGTTTGGAATCCTGAGACTGAACGGTTGGAGACAGATCAGCCGTTAGAGAACATACGGGTGATTCTTTGGAAAGGCCATTGTTCTGTACACGAAAAATTTACGGTGAAACATATCGAACATTTGCGGAAAAATGAACCTGATATGTCGATCATCGTTCATCCAGAATGTACTCACGATGTGGTGATCCATGCAGATGATGCAGGCTCTACCCATTATATTATTAAGACAATTGAGAGCGCTGATTCTGGAACAAAATGGGCGGTAGGAACGGAAATGAACTTAGTCAACCGTTTAGCAAATGAACACCCTGACAAGGAAATCGTTTCCCTCAACCCGACGATGTGTCCTTGTTTAACGATGAATCGCATCGATATTGAGCATTTATGCTGGAGCTTAGATCAATTGGCGGAGGGGATTTTCCAGCATCCGATCAAGGTGGAGGATAAGGATCGGGGACAGGCTCTTTTAGCGTTGCAGCGCATGCTCGATCGAGCTTAGATGAAAAGTTCACGATGATTGTCGTGAACTTTTTTCATTTCATTTTCAAGAGAAACGTTCGTAAGGTGTGTTTTCCGAAGAAAAAGTTAGAAACGAAGGATTTTGCAAGAAGACAAGCTTTTCTCCTGAAAAAAATCGAACCTTGACACATATTTTTGATCAAGGCGACATAAAGTTTGCTGAGATAGATTGTTACCGGCGCCTTTGTCACATCATGTCAGAAATTTGATAGTGGCGATTTGCCCAATACTGCATAGGATGATGACTATAGGAGGGAGTGTAACGTGAAAATTCATATTGTGCAAAAAGGGGACACCTTATGGAAGCTGGCCAAAAAGTACGGAGTGGATTTTGAACAGCTAAAGGCAGCAAATAGCCAATTAGCGAATCCCGATATGATCATGCCTGGGATGAAGATCAAAATTCCGACAGGAAGCGTGCCAGTGAAAAAAGAAGGACCACACGTTCAGGTGAAAGAGCAACCGGTGCAACCAATCCATCCGAAAGAAGCACCGACTCCACCACCAACTCATGTCATGCCGCAAATGCCAACGATGCCCCACCCAAAAGTGACACAGGAAGCAAAAGTAACGGAAAAAACGCAAAATATGTATGAAACTCATTTGAACTTTAATTATTACGGACAGCCGAAACCGCCTGTGGCACCGATTCCGAAACCACCAAAGAAGGAGATGCCCAAAAAGGAAATCCCTAAAAAGGAGGTACCAAAGAAGGAGATGCCTAAAAAGGAAATGCCTAAACAGAAAGTGACACCGAAAGAATTTCCGAAAAAAGAGATGCCAAAAAAAGAAATGCCGAAGCCTACTCCGCCTCCTCCAAAACCGAAGCCGATGCCGATGGTGACCGCACCTGTCCATAAACCGATGCCAAAACCGAAACCAATGCCTGTACAAATGCCTATGCATATGCCAGTGAGTAAATGCGTTCAACCTCAATGGCAACCGGTGAGTCCATTAATGCCAGGATGTAGCCCAGGTCCTGTTCATGGAATGCATAGTCCACATGGAATGTACCCAACGATGCCCCAAATGGATTTTGGCCACCACGAGTGGACACCTGATATGATGCCACCGTCAACGTGGGGTCACCCAATGCAACAACAATGGCCGCAGATGGATCAAAACGTGCATCCGCAACAATGGCCGCAAATGGATCAAAACGTGCATCCGCAGCAATGGCCGCAAATGGATCAAAACGTGCATCCGCAACAATGGCCGCAAATGGATCAAAACGTGCATCCACAGCAATGGCCGCAAATGGATCAAAACGTGCATCCACAGCAATGGCCACAAATGTCTCAGCAACCAATGCAACCGCAAATGATGCCATTTGGCACACAGCCGCAACAAATGCATGGAATGGGACATTCTCCATATGGAATGATGCCAGGTTCTGGACAGGGATGGGGAGCGCCAAGTCAATTCAGTGATTATGAAGTGCCAAATCAGTATCGGGAAGAAGATGACTACGAAGATTGACAGTCACTCCAGTAACTAACAGACTAAAGAGAGCCTCCTTAAGCCAGTCTAAAAGGTGAAAGGAGGCTTTTAAAACCGATGAAAAAAATGGCCATTTCATTCACAGCAGCAACGATGCTTTTAAGTGGTCTCGCCGCATGTGGTGGAGATCCAGCTGCACAAGATATGCAAACGCATAACCGTCGTGTAGGCTTTGAAGCTCAAGACATGAGTGGTGCTTATACTGCTAATCGCTATCGCGGACAAGGTCCTGTAACAGATATGATGACGCCTGATTACCGTGGAGGTGCCTACGGACGCCTAGACCAACATGGCGCTCGGGGCGGACTTCACCGTGGAGCAGGTCATGGTACGCATATGGGGACATATGATACGGTACGACCAGGCGCTGGTTTTACTCGTGATGGAGTTGCCCCGCACGGTCGTGGACCAGGAATACGAGCTGGTATTACCGGAAATGACCGTCCTGGAATGGTTGATGATGATGGTATCATTAATCCATTAAATCGAGGGCGTCAAGGTGCGATGGGAGGACAGACTCATCGTCAAAGAGCATTAACCCAACAAGATCGAGCAGTACCACGCCAAGAAGGAAGACAACACCTTCGTGGAACAGTGACCGACGATCAAGTTCGCTACCATAAAGAGTACGACGGAGAAACGGTTCAAAACATTGTACAGCGTGTGGAACGTTTGGACGATGTTGAAGACTGTCGCGTTGTTGCCCATAACGGGGATATCGTTGTTGCAGTCCAAACACGAGGAGATCAAGAAGATGTCCGTCGTGATGTAAAACGGACGGTTGAAAAGATGACGGATGATGATAAAGATGTTTACGTTGTCACAGATGCCGATGTGTTTGACCGAGTGCGTACGATGGATGACCGTCTCCGTACTGGAGCGGCTTGGAACGAAGTCAAGGCCACTTTTAGAACGATGTTAGAAGATCTTGGTCGCGCAGCACAACGTCCGTTTGAACGAACTCGATAGTCATTTTGGGAGGGGAGCTGTATTAGCTCCTCTTTTTCTAATGTAAAGGACTTTTCCCTTGAACGAGTAAAATCCATAGAGTTTGGAAACACTTTCTACATAGATCGCTAATTATTTAAGGCGGTGGAGAACAATGGAACAATTCATTTTTATGAAAATGGTTTTTCGTTCGATTTTAGCAGTTATGGTGATCGTTAACTTTTTTCTCATTAGTTCGATTGTAGCCATGGGCGGGAATCAAATTGCAGTGGCAGCTGAAACTCATTCGACCTCCATTTCAGTACGACTCGAACGTCACTACGTAGATGGTGAAATAAGTGAAGAGTATATAACCGAACCAATCGAGACGATTGAACAATTAATGGGGCAATACCATGGATGGATTTTTGTTTCTCAAAACGGAGACGAGATGATTTTAAAAAAGGATGTCCCAGACCTGTCTCCTTTAACAAAGGCTAATGGTTTTTTTAGTATTTCAAACGATGGACAGCTGAACCTGTACGATGGGTCAGCAGAAGAGCAGCCGATCATCCAATCGTTTTTTCGATTGGATACGAAAAAGTTGGAAAGTGGGCTTCACGATCAATTGCGGTCCGGCATTCGGATTGGGACCCTCGACGATTACCGAGAAGTACTTTCCATTTGTCTCCCGTATCGTCAAGAGGAAATGTAGAGACGCCCCCTTTTGCGGAAAAAGCAAGAGGGGTTTTTCACGTACTTTCTTCTCGTTATGCTACAATAAAGACGGACTTATTTTGTGGAAAGGAAGTACGAGCTGTGATTGATTACTTGCGAGGAACATTAACGGGTATTGACCATCAATATGCCGTCGTTGAGGTTCATGGGGTGGGTTATCAAGTGTATTGCCCAAACCCATATGAGTTTGAAAAAGAACGGGATTCCGTGATCACCATTTATACATACCAATATGTTCGAGAAGATGTGATCCGCTTATATGGTTTTCGGACAAAGGAAAAGCGTTCATTGTTTGAGAAGCTTTTAAATGTTTCAGGCATAGGACCGAAAGGAGCACTTGCCATTTTAGCTACTGGTCAACCGGAGCATGTCATACAGGCGATTGAAGAGGAAGATGAGGCCTTTTTAGTCAAGTTTCCTGGCGTAGGAAAGAAAACAGCCCGACAAATCATCCTTGATTTAAAAGGAAAAGTGGATGAATTGCCCCCAGGTCTTTTCTCTCAGAAGGAAGAGCAGCCAAAACCTCACGAGAAAAACGCTGGGAACCAGGATCTCGATGAGGCGATGGAGGCGCTAAAAGCACTAGGGTATGTGGAAAAAGAGCTTAAGAAAGTGAAGCCAAAACTCGAGCAGGAAACGTTAACGACCGATGCGTATATTAAAAAAGCATTGCAGCTTATGTTGAACCGCTAAGGGAGTGAACGAACATGGAAGAGCGTATGGTATCAGCGGAAGCACAAACAGAAGAAGCTGCGGTTGAACAAGGCATCCGACCGCATTCCTTTGAGCAGTACATTGGTCAAGAAAAAGTGAAGCAAAATTTAAAGGTCTTTATTGAGGCGGCAAAAATGCGCGAGGAAGCGTTAGATCATGTACTGCTTTACGGTCCCCCGGGACTAGGGAAAACGACACTTTCAGCGATCATCGCCAACGAATTAGGGGTGCAAATGCGAACAACATCAGGTCCAGCGATTGAGCGACCAGGTGATTTGGCAGCTATTTTAACCGCGTTGGAACCGGGGGATGTTCTGTTTATTGATGAAATTCATCGGTTAAACCGGATGGTGGAGGAAGTGCTCTATCCAGCCATGGAGGATTATTGTATCGATATTGTTATAGGCAAGGGACCAACGGCGCGCTCCGTCCGTCTTGATTTACCACCATTTACGCTTGTAGGGGCGACGACAAGGGCTGGGATGTTATCCTCGCCGCTTAGAGACCGATTTGGTGTGATGGCACGGTTGGAATATTACAATGTGGAAGAACTGAAAACGATCATTGAGCGAACGGCCACCATATTCGATACAGTGCTTGAGCGAGACGCGTCGATTGAAATAGCCCGAAGATCACGGGGGACGCCAAGAATCGCTAATCGTCTTTTGCGGAGGGTTCGTGACTTTGCTCAAGTTTCGGGGGATATGCGTATTTCCTTAAGCAGGGCGATTGAATCCTTGGAACGATTACAGGTGGATCGGTTAGGATTGGATCATATTGACCATAAATTAATAAAAGGGATTATGACGAAGTTTAACGGAGGACCGGTTGGTCTAGAAACGATTTCGGCTACGATCGGTGAAGAGACTGACACAATTGAAGAAGTGTATGAACCGTATTTGCTGCAGATTGGCTTTTTGCAACGAACGCCTCGTGGACGCGTTGTGACACCACTTGCTTACGAGCATTTCAACATGGAGGTGCCAAATAAATGAACATCCCCAAAATATTCATTACCCTTGGCATTGTTCTCATTATCATCGGCATTCTTTGGCAAATCGGTGGTCGGTTTCTACCGCTCGGAAAATTACCAGGAGATATTTTAATTAAACGAGAAAATGCCACGTTTTATTTTCCGATCATGACGTCGATTATCATTAGTATCGTCCTATCGCTCATTTTGTTTTTGCTTGGACGATTTCGTTAACGTTCTTGCCAAAGTAGTCTTCGTTTTTGTAAGATAGGAAAGATCGCAATTTGAACGGATGGAAAAGGTGACGAAAGATGAATGTACGTGATTTTGATTTTCACTTACCAGAAAAGCTTATTGCACAGACGCCGCTTAAGGATCGGACGGCGTCTCGTTTGCTCGTATTGGATAAACATACAGGAGCGGTTGAAGATAAAAAATTCCCTGATTTGCTTCAGTTTATAGAGGCCGGTGATTGTCTCGTCCTTAACGATACACGTGTCCTTCCTGCTCGACTGTTTGGAGTGAAAGAAGAAACGGGGGCTCAGGTTGAAGTTCTCTTGCTAAAGCAAATGGAAGGGGATCGGTGGGAAACATTAGTGAAGCCTGCCAAACGGCTGAAGGTCGGAACGATTATTCGTTTTGGCAATGGCGAACTGACAGCAACATGTGTACAGGAGCTAGAGCATGGGGGAAGGGTGCTTGAGTTTTCATACGAGGGGATTTTCCATGAGGTTCTCGACCAGCTCGGTGAAATGCCCCTTCCACCTTATATTAAAGAACAGCTCGATGATAAGGATCGATATCAGACCGTGTTTGCCAAAAATCGTGGATCGGCAGCGGCGCCAACGGCAGGGCTTCATTTCACGGAGGAGCTGCTCGATCAATTGAAGCAAAAAGGGGTGCACCTTGCGTTTATCACTCTTCATGTAGGGTTAGGGACGTTTCGCCCGGTAAGTGTGGAAGAGATTGAGGAGCATGAGATGCACGCAGAATTTTATCAGATGAGCGCTGGGACTGCTCGCCTGTTAAATGAGGTAAAGCGACAAGGTGGGCGAATTATTGCCGTTGGGACCACATCTGCGCGCACACTTGAAACGATACGTCAAGAACACGACGAGTTTGTCGAGACCTCGGGATGGACGTCTATCTTCATCTATCCTGGTTATGAATTTAAAGGAATAGATGGTCTTATAACGAACTTCCATCTTCCGAAGTCGACGCTCGTGATGCTTGTTAGTGCATTGGCTGGAAGGGAAAATCTGTTGAACGCTTATGCTTATGCCGTCAAGCAATCGTATCGATTTTTCAGTTTTGGCGATGCGATGCTCATTTATGATAAAAAGACAAATTCATAAGCGGCATCGGATGCAGGAAAGAAGGAGGAGTCACAATGGCGGCAGTCACCTATGAACTCATAAAAACATGTAAGCAATCAGGAGCTCGTCTAGGGAAGCTTCATACTCCCCATGGGACGATCGAAACACCGATCTTTATGCCTGTTGGAACGTTAGCAACGGTCAAAACGATGAGTCCTGAGGAGTTAAAACAGCTTGGGGCGCAAATTATCTTAAGCAATACGTACCACTTATGGCTGAGACCAGGTCATGATATCGTGAAAGAAGCGGGTGGATTACACGAGTTTATGAACTGGGATCGTCCGATCTTAACCGATTCTGGCGGATTTCAAGTATTTAGTTTGAGCGATTTGCGTACAATTGAAGAAGAAGGGGTTCATTTTCGCAACCATTTGAGTGGAGAAAAGTTATTTTTATCTCCTGAAGGAGCAATGGAGATCCAAAATACCCTCGGCTCTGATATTATGATGGCGTTTGACGAATGTCCGCCATATCCAGCGGAACGGGACTATATGCGTCCATCGGTGGAACGGACGAGTCGTTGGGCTGAGCGTTGTCTTAAAGCCCACAAACGGCCAGAGGATCAGGCCCTATTTGGTATTATTCAGGGTGGAGAATATGAGGATTTGCGCAGGCAAAGCGCGCAGGACATTACCTCACTTGACTTTCCAGGTTATGCGATCGGTGGGTTATCGGTTGGTGAACCGAAAGACGTCATGAATCGTGTTCTTGAATTTACAACACCGCTATTGCCTGCCAATAAACCGCGTTATTTGATGGGGGTCGGTTCACCGGATTCCCTTATTGATGGCGCCATTCGTGGGATCGATATGTTTGATTGTGTCCTGCCGACTCGAATCGCCCGCAACGGCACATGTATGACGAGCAATGGTCGATTAGTCGTACGAAATGCAAAATATGCCCGAGATTTCAGACCGCTCGATGAAAATTGTGATTGTCACGTATGTCAAACATACACCCGTGCCTACATTCGTCATTTAGTAAAATGTGACGAAACGTTTGGTTTTCGATTAACCAGTTATCATAACCTTTATTTCTTGTTAAAATTAATGAAGGACGTAAGACAAGCGATCCTTGATGATCGATTGTTGGACTTTCGGGAAGAATTTTTTGAGCAATATGGCTTCAATCAGCCGAATGCGAAAAATTTCTGATTGGAAGTCGTTCGTAATGGAAGGGAGGGAAAATGAATGGAAGGTCTTGGAGGATTTTTAATTCCGCTTATTTTAATGTTTGCGATTTTTTACTTCTTGCTTATTCGTCCGCAACAAAAGCGGCAAAAGCAAATTCAAGAAATGCATAATAATTTGCAACGCGGAGACAAAATCGTTACCATCGGTGGACTTCATGGGACCATTGATTCTCTTGATGAGAGCACAGTGGTCATTCTTGTAAACGATAATCGTAAACTTACGTTTGATCGTTCAGCGATCCGCGAAGTCGTCAATCCAGATTAATACATAAGAAAAGCGCAGCCTCAGTAGCTGCGCTTTTCTTTGCTCATCCTCTTTTCAACGATCCTTTCCCCCGCTGAAATTTACTCCAATAATGCCCCCGAGCATCCCCGCAAGCAAATACCCTCCATGAATCAGCATTTGGCTCGTCGTAAACGTTGTATTGTAACCGAGAAACATGATAAGAAACGTAACTAATGAGAAAAACAAAGCAGTTAGCGCTCCGATCATCCATCCCCGTTCCTTCGTCTTAGCTCCAGCTACTGCTCCGCCAAGAAAGAGAGCGATAAAGGCAATTGCCAAAATCGCCCACTGGAACGACATCTCTGTCAAGGAAGAAAAATGAACGATAAGAGAGGCGAGCAAACTAAAGGATAAGACGACAATCATAATCGTTAAAAGCCCCATCAATAAAGCAGGACCCCAGTTTTTTAAACTCATGTCCATCCGACTCCTTTCCATGTTTGTACAATACATATTCAAGCTTGTATTTAATTAGAAGTTTTACTTTATTCGCGACAATCGTTGATGAAAAATATGGTGGAACTCCGAGCTATGGACATGTTTGGATATGGCTTGTCATAGGATGGTATAAACGTGATGGAAGGAGTCCGCTTTCATGGAATTAACCCTAGCTTTAGTCATTTTTGTTATATGCTATCTTCTCATCATGGCAGAAACGTTTAATCGGGCCGTTGTTGCTTGTCTCGGTGGGGTCCTCATGTTATTTGTGGGCATTTACCCTCTCGACGCTGCGTTTTTACAGTACATCGATTGGCACACGATTACGTTGCTTCTTTCCATGATGATACTCGTTTCCATTACAAGCCAAAGCGGCTTTTTTGAATACATGGCCATCCGCTTAGCGCAAAAAGTTGACGGACGGCCAATCCCGCTTCTGATTGTTGTTGCTGGCATAACTGCCATCGGATCGGCTTTTCTTAATAACGTGACGATGGTCTTGTTGATTGTCCCGATCGTCTTAACGCTAACGAACCTACTTAAATTAAACGCCGTCCCGTTTTTATTAACACTCGTGATGGCCTCAAATATTGGTGGAACCGCTACATTGATTGGAGATCCGCCCAATTTAATGATTGGGCAGGCCGTGGCCCATTTGTCGTTTAACGATTTTTTGCTTCATTTAGGACCAATTGTGGCAGTGATTTTCTTTGTTGTGCTCATTGGTCTTATTTTATACTACCGCAGGCAACTCTCCGTGACGGCGGAAGATCGCTCCAGACTAAGAGGTGTGGACCCGACGTCATATTTAAAAAATCGTCCTCTCCTTATAAAGTCAATGACCGTTTTGACCTTAACGACCATTGGGTTCACGATCCAACCGTTTTTACCTGTGGAGCTAACAAGTATCGCAATGGCAGGAGCGTTGCTATTAATGTTAATCACTCAAAATGAGCAAGATATGGAGGGAGTCTTTCGTTCGGTTGAATGGGTAACACTGTTTTTCTTTATCGGTCTATTTATGCTTGTCGGTGGAATTAAAGAGGTAGGCATCATTGATGAAATTGCAAAGGCGATTATTTATTATACAGAAGGAGACATTCCAAAGACTTCACTGTTTATTTTATGGGGGTCCGGCATCTTATCAGGATTTGTTGACAACATTCCGTTCGTTGCTGCGATGATTCCCGTCATTTTGGAATTTCAAGAGTACGGAGTCGGAGAGTTGGACCCACTATGGTGGTCGCTCGCCCTTGGCGCTTGTCTTGGGGGGAATGCAACGGTTATTGGCGCTACCGCTAATGTAATCGTGGCAGGGCTTGCCGTTCAAGCAAAACAGTCCTTCAGTTATTTAGAGTTTTTAAAAGTAGGGGCTCCGGTGGCCCTCGTATCGTTTTTACTTTGTACTGTTTATTTGTACATTCGGTATTTGATTTATTTTTAGAAAAATACCTTAACGTCAAGTTCGAACAGGATTTCCAAACTCTTTCTCTTATCGTCTCCTTCATCTGCGGGAACCCTAGTCATAAAGATGAAGGAGGAGCCTGATGGAGTACCCGACAATCATTCTTCGTACAATCCTCATATACTTTATCATTTTGCTCGTCTTGCGAATCATGGGGAAACGAGAAATTGGACAGCTATCTGTTCTAGACTTTGTCGTCTCCATCATGATTGCGGAATTAGCTGTTATTTCAATTGAGAATATCCAAGTGTCGATGATGAATACGATTATTCCGATTGTCGTTCTCTCGCTTATTCAAATTGTTTTTGCATATGTTTCATTAAAAAGTAAGACGATGCGCCGACTTGTGGACGGAAAGCCGACGGTGTTAATTAGTCAAGGGAAAATTGATGAAAGGGAAATGCGCAAACAGCGCTACAATTTTGATGATCTGCTCATTCAGCTTCGTCAAAGCAATGTCCGCGATATATCAGACGTTGAATTCGCCATCTTAGAGCCTTCAGGCAAACTATCGGTAATCGAAAAGCGTCCGTTTTCTGGGAAAAGCTCTTCTTATTTACCGTTACCACTCATATTGGATGGAAAGGTTCAGGAAAAACATTTGGAGAAAATAAATAAAACGTCTCTATGGCTAAGACAGCAATTAAGGAAACTCGGCTATCGAGACATAAAAAAAATTTCCTACTGTGCCATAAAAGAGGATGGGACGTTTTTTATTGACATAAAGGATGAAAAATAAGGGCGAAATACAGTGGATAAGCGTGGAAACGAGAGGAGGGTCAATCCCATAGTATAGTTTAGAACGCTTCACAAAAGGGAGGCTTTACGATACTATGGGATATTACTATGATCTGTGCTGCAAACATCATGGCCAAGTGGTTCAAATCACTGAAAAATGCGGAAAACGCCACGTCGGTCGAATTGTAGCGGTGGATCACCAATATGTCTACTTGGAGCCTGTCGGAGGGCATCGAGGACCTGGTGGTTTTTGTTACGGATGGGGCTGGGGCTGGCGTCCTTTCTTCCCAGTCGCACTTGCAGCCATTGCTGGGTTTGCTCTAGGCGCTGCTCTATTTTGGATTTAATCAAGGAGCTGACTCTCAAATGTAGAGTCAGCTGTTTTTTTATTGATATCCTACAACAATCTATGCTGGAATAAGCTTGCTTAAGAATGAGCCGATCAGAGGGATTCGCGTGGCTTCTTCTTTTTTCACTAAGCCGAGAAGTAGGGCGAGCAACGCATAACATAACACCGTCAGTCCGATCGCTAGCAATGTTTGTATCATAAGGGGCCAATCTGAAAATGCATAACGATGTACGAGACTGCTAAAGACAACGGATGCTCCGAGAAGGACGGAAGCCTTGGCGATAAAGATGATATTCACCGTCAGACTGATGGTTTTTACAACAGAAGCAAAATGTAACGTGGTGACGAGGAGAATCCCGATCACAATCGCTAACGCGGCTCCCATGATGCCAAGCTCTGGTCGAGTAGCAAGAGCGAAGATCGCAGCGATTTTCACAATCGCCCCATAAAAGCTATTCATCATCGCAGCTTTGGCTAAATTTAAGGCTTGTAGCGTCGATTGGAGTGGACCCTGGAAGTATAAAAAGATCGTAAATGGCGCCATTACTTTAATAAAAACAGCCGCCTCAGGCGCGTCGTACATTAACGCCATAACTGGTTCGGCAAATACGTAGAGGACAACAACGGATATCCCGCCTGACAGCATAGCGAGTCGCAGCGCTTGGCCAAGGCGATGATGGATTAATGGATACCGTTTTTTCGCAGCGGCCTCACTAATTGCAGGAACGAGTGATACTGAAAGAGAATACGTAATAAACGTTGGTAGCGTTAATAATGGAATGACAAACCCAGCGAGCTGACCGTATTGCTGTGTGGCTACAGCCGTTGCTACTCCGGCAATCGCAAGGCTTTGGGCGACGACAATTGGTTCGAAAAAATAAGAGACCGATCCGACTAAGCGGCTCCCGGTTGTCGGCAGGGAAATGGCCATAAGGTCGACGAATGTTTTCTTCCCTTCTCCTAAATAAGCAAAAAACTTCTGACGGATACGAAAGCTTTTTTTTCGTTTGAACATGACGATCATATACAGCAAGGAAGCTAGTTCACCGAGGACGACGGAGATCATCGCTCCAGCAGCAGCATATTCGACCCCTAATGGAAGAAAGGCGCTTGTCAATAAAGCGACAAATGTAATCCGAACCACTTGTTCAATTACTTGTGAATAAGCGGTTGGTTTCATGTTTTGCAACCCTTGAAAATAGCCGCGCATGACCGATGAAAGGGCCACGATCGGGACAATTGGGGAAATGGCTACAAGTGGCCAATACGCCCTTGAATCGGTTAAAAGGGTGGACGCTATCATGGGAGCTAACAAAATCATCGCGGTCGTAAAGACGATACTTAGCGTCAGTGTAATCGTCGTAGACACGACGAGAATTCGCTTAATTCGTGAGCGATCATTTAAAGCGTCGGCCTCGGCTACGAGCTTTGAAATGGCAACTGGGAGACCGAATTGGGTAATCGTAATGACGAGAAGCAAGGTGGGCACAGCCATGACATATAGGCCTACCCCCTCAGCACCCATAATACGTGCGACGACGATTCTGTTCACAAATCCGAGAAATCTTGTGATGAGCCCTGCGATAATCAGAATAAAAGTGCCTTTCAGAAACGTCTGCTTGGACATGTTTGCCCCCCTACTTTCTTTGGAAAACTTGGCTTGCTTGCGCCAAGCCGTATTGGTAGAAGCGAATATTTTTTATAGTTGCGCCTTGAAATATGTGTGAACATTTATTACGTACAAAAAAGGATGGATATTTTCCGTTATTACTTATATGCTTAGTAGTGGGTCAAGCATGACAAGTTGTTTTACTAGATTGAAAGATACAGAAAGGACGAAGCAACGTGAAGGAGTTCATCACCGACATTCTTGTCGAGCAATTTGGCTTTTTGCCGACTGAATTACTTGTCGTACTCGTTTCTGCGGTGCCAATCGTTGAATTGCGTGGTGGCATCCCATTAGGTGTCATCCTTGGTTTAAGCCCATGGGAAGCGCTCCTATTTGGAATCATTGGTAATTTACTCCCCATTGTCCCGATCTTGCTGTTGTTCCGGCCGATCAGTGGTTGGATGCTGAGGTTTAAGTGGTATCAGAGATTGTATGATTGGCTCTACAATCGTACAATGAAGAAGAGCAACAACGTGGAAAAGTTCGGCGCGATCGGTTTGATTCTCTTTACGGCAGTGCCATTGCCAACAACAGGAGCCTATTCGGCTTGTTTAGCGGCCGTACTCTTTTTTATTCCGTTTCGCTTTGCGTTTTTTGCCGTGTCCGCAGGGGTTGTTATTGCAGGCATAGTCATGACGCTATTTTCGTATATCCTCGTTTAACCGACATTTTTGGTTAGAAGGGAGGGGAGTTTGTGGAAGAAAAACAGCAATTTGAACTTTGGCGCGACGACGTTCATCCTGCGATTGTGAGCAAGGTGGACGAACTTCATCTATTAGGCTATGATCGGGCGACAGAGGACGAAGTATGGGCGTGTGTACTACACCGGCTTCGGAAGGAAAAGAATTTTGTTGCAAAGCATGTATTTGTTCATGCGATCTTAGCCTTGTCACCGCAGCAATACATGACATGGCTTACAGCCGAAGCATACAAGCAGCCGGAAGATTGGTTCCAGGAGTTTGAGGTGTAGGCTTCAGGCTCCTTTTCCCATTCCATTGTCTCGTAAACGAATTGTGGAAATTGACAGGGATTTCCGGAAGCCCTTATAATGAAAGGAATTGTACATAGTGATCTTAACCAAAGAGGCGACGAAGAAACGAGAGAAGGTTGCCTTTTGTCGAAGGAGGAAGTCATCTACTATGGTTAAAAAAGGACGGATTGCCGCCTTTTTTCTTATCGTCATTGCTCTTGGCGTGCTTATTTCACAGACGGTCATGGATGTGACCCGTGAGATCAAGCTAGGCCTTGATTTGCAAGGAGGATTTGAAATTTTATATGAAGTGAGTCCAATTGATGAAGGGGCTGAGGTGACGGAGGCAACGTTAACAGCGACCGTCAGCTCGTTGAATCAACGGATCAACGTTCTTGGAGTATCTGAGCCGAACATCCAGATCGAAGGGGACGATCGGATTCGCGTGCAGCTTGCAGGTGTTGAAGATCAGGAAACAGCCCGTGAGCTTTTAGCAACAGAAGCTAATTTAACGATTCGCGACGTAAACGACGAGGTACTGCTCGATGGTGGGGACCTTGCAGAAAATGGTGCAAGTGCTTCGTTCCATCCTGATACGAACATGCCGATTGTCACGCTAACGTTAAAGGATGCCAATCAATTCGGGGAAATTACCCGTGAAATTTCTCAGCGTCCAATGGGAGAAAACTTGCTCGTCATATGGCTTGATTTTGAAGAAGGGGTAGACTCTTATGCGGAAGAAGCGATGAAAGCAAGTCCGAAATATATTTCTGCTGCATCTGTCAATCAGCCGTTGTTTACGCGGGATGTCATGATTGAAAATCGCAGCGGGGACTTTACGGTAGAGCAAACCCGTTTCATTGCGGACATTTTAAATGCGGGCTCACTGCCAGCCAAGCTTGACGTATTGTCGTCCAACTCCGTTAGTGCGTCGCTCGGGGAGCAAGCGATGGAGCGTACTGTTTACGCAGGGTTTATTGGCGTGGCTCTCATCTTTTTGTACATGCTCTTGTACTATCGATTCATGGGAATGATCGCTACCATTACATTAACCGTCTATATTTATTTAGTTCTCCTCATCTTTAATTGGATGAATGCCGTCTTGACTTTGCCAGGAATCGCGGCGCTTATTCTTGGTGTCGGGATGGCGGTCGATGCGAACATCATTACCTATGAGCGGATTAAGGAAGAGATTCGATCAGGAAAATCGATCATGTCCTCCTTTAAGGCCGGGAGCCGACGTTCGCTCTCGACGATTTTGGATGCGAACATTACAACGATTCTTGCTGCATCGGTCCTTTATATTTATGGGACAAGCTCGGTTCAAGGGTTTGCGGTGATGTTAATCGTCAGTATTTTGATGAGCTTTGTTACTGCTGTATTCGGTTCGCGCTTACTCCTTGGTCTTTGGGTGAACAGCCGGGCTTTGAACAAAAAGTTTCGCTTGTTTGGCGTGAAGGAGAGTGAGATTAGTGAACTTTAAAGACAGAGAGATCGATTTTGTTAAACATCGAAAAAAGTTCTTCCTCATCTCAGGGCTCTTCACGCTCATTGGGATCATCGTGCTGTTAACGTTCGGGCTGAATTTAGGGATCGATTTTGAAAGCGGCTCGCGAATTGAAGTACAAGGAGAGTCCACCTTAACGAGCGAAGAGGTACTGGCTGAATTTGAAGCGATCGGGTTTGAGCCTGATGACATCACACTCGCAGGGAACAACAATGAATTGGCATATGCTACCTTTAGTCGTGACTTGTCAGAAGACGAAATTGCAACCATTCAAAATCATTTCAATGATGCATATGGACTGATGCCAAACATAAGTACCGTGTCACCAACTGTCGGGAAAGAGCTGGCACGGAATGCGCTAATTTCCGTCCTCATTGCTTCGATTGGGATCATTATCTATGTCACGATTCGCTTTGAGCTATTGTATGGAGTTGCAGCAATTGTCGCCTTGTTCCATGACGCATTTTTTATCATTGCTGTCTTTAGCTTGTTGCAAATTGAGGTTAATGTTCCGTTCATTGCGGCGGTGTTAACGATCGTCGGGTATTCGATCAATGATACGATCGTTACATTTGACCGGATTCGTGAAAATATGAAATATGCCAAGCGAGTCAAAGGCTTTGACGACTTAGCAGACATTGTCAATAAAAGCCTTGTACAAACATTGGCCCGTTCGATCAATACGGTCTTAACGGTTATGTTTGCTGCGGCTGCGATCTTTGTATTTGGTGGCGAGGCGATTCGTAGCTTTGCGTTTGCACTTCTGATCGGATTGGTTGCTGGAACGTATTCCTCCATGTTTTTAGCTTCTCAACTATGGTTAGTATGGAAATCGAAACAGCTAAAAAAGAAAAAGTTCCGTGCCAAACCAGTTCAACCTGAAGAAGAACCAACACCATAAGCTTCTAGACATGACTGACAGGCTCGGTCATGTCTTTTCTTTTTGAAACTTTAACGTTATAAAGGTGTAACCCTCTTTGAATAAAAACGGAGATGGTTAGCTAAAGCAGCAATCGTCATTCATTTGCAAGCTCCCTGTCGCTCGTTTTTCAGCAGGCGCTTTCCTTTTTTTTATGAAATGGAAGAAGAGTTGCTAAATCACTGATAGAAACCATTCCATTTCGGGTATGATAAGAAGACAGTGGTCTTCACACGGATAAGAGTGTTTCATATCGTTAACTTGATAGAGGCTAGCAGTCAAAAACTGTAGGGAGTGATACATTGAGAGAAGAAGAGGTTCGCTACCAAAAACTTCGATTTGCTGCATGGATAGGAATTGTCGCTAACCTTGGATTAGCTGCAATGAAAGCCATTGTCGGCGTGATCGCCAATAGTAAAGCGCTAATTGCTGATGCGGTCCACTCCGCCTCAGATGTGGTTAGCTCAGTCGTCGTTTTAATTGGGGTTCGTGCCGCAAAAATGCCGCCTGATAGAGATCATCCGTACGGCCATGGGAAAGCGGAATCAGTTGCTTCGATCATAGTGGCGGTCCTGCTTTTTATTGTTGGTTTTGAAATTGCTGTTTCAGCTTTTCAATCCTTTTTCGAACCGGTTGAAGTCCCACGAACATTAGCGATTTATGCGGTACTCATCTCCATTTTCGTAAAGGAAGGATTGTTTCGTTATAAACACTATTTAGGTAAAAAATTTAAAAGCGACGCGCTTGTGACCGACGCTTGGCACCACCGCTCCGATGTTCTTTCTTCATTTGCCGCTCTACTCGGGATCGGCGCCGCGATTCTTGGCGGCTATCTTCACATCCAGTGGCTCGTGTACGGTGATGCCGTGGCTAGTGCTGTCGTCGCTGTGCTAATTGGTAAAATGGCATGGGATCTTGGAAATCAAGCGATTCATAATACACTTGATCATGTGCTTCATGATGAAGATACTGTGGAAATGAGAGAAGCGGCAAAAAGTGTGGACGGGGTCATGAACCTTGATGCTTTTCATGCACGAGAGCATGGACATTATGTGATCATAAATATAAAAATTGCCGTCAACCCTCGCATGACCGTAGAGGACGGACATACGATCGCAAAAGCGGTGAAAGAACGGCTCATGTTAGAGCCAAATGTTCACGATGTGTTCGTGCATGTGAACCCTTATAACGGAAAGGACTCGTAGGAGGTTTATATGAAAGGACAGTGGGGATTAATTCTAGGACTCTTGGCAGCACTGATCATTGCCGTTTTTGCTGTCATTAATGTCGATCCGGTCCAGGTGAACTATTTGTTTGGGACAGCCGAATGGCCGCTCATTTTAGTCATCTTAGGGTCTGTGCTCATGGGAAGTTTAATGGCAGGAGGCTTGTCGATCGTACGAATCTATCAGCTTCAGCACGAGGTGCGTCGTCTAAAAGGAACGGCTCGCACAAAGCAGCCTCAACAAACGGGCGCTGATCAACAAGAGAGAGACGACAAATGTCCCTCTACGGACTCTGATAAATCGTAAAAGAACATCATTGTCACCCCTTAATCCCTCTAGTATAATAGGATGGTCAAGGGGTGTTCATATGCTAGAATCGAAAGCAAGATGGAACGTAGCAGAGCAGCTGGACGAACGAATCCGTCCGCTGCTTGAACATTTACATATAGAACCGATCGTTGCCAAACTTTTAGTGATTCGCGGGATCGACACGGTAGAAGAAGCGAAGACTTTTTTACAAGTGGACGAGTCCCTCCTTCATGATCCGTATGAGCTTGATGGAATGGAACAAGTGGTTGCTCGGGTCAGGCAAGCGATCAAGGCCGAGGAAAAGATTTTGATTTACGGTGATTATGATGCGGATGGCGTTAGCTCCACGTCCGTGATGGTCTATACATTGCGTGAGCTTGGAGCCCAGTTTGATTACTACATACCCAATCGGTTTACTGAAGGGTACGGTCCGAACGAAAACGCTCTCAGGTGGGCGAAGGAAGAAGGCTATCAACTAGTGATCACCGTTGATACCGGAATTGCAGCTGTTCATGAAGCAGAGGTTGCGAAAGAGATCGGACTAGATTTTATTGTGACGGATCATCATGAACCACCACCAGTGCTTCCAGATGCAGTGGCCATAATTAACCCGAAAAAGCCTGGCTGCTCTTACCCGTGCAAACACTTAGCTGGTGTTGGGGTCGCATTTAAACTAGCCCATGCCCTATTGGAACGGGTCCCCTATGATTTGCTCGATCTTGTGGCCATTGGCACGATTGCCGACTTAGTTCCTCTAACAGATGAAAATCGCTGGTTAGCAAAAGAAGGATTAAAGGCGATCGAAACAACAACGAAGCCAGGAATTCAGGCGTTGAAAAAAGTTTGCGGTTTTCATGAAGATAACGTTCAGGCGGAGCATGTCGGCTTTGGCATCGGTCCACGAATAAACGCCGCCGGACGCCTCGATTCGGCCAAACCGGCTGTTGAATTGTTGATCACCGATCAAGTAGAGACAGGGCAACAGCTAGCCGAACAAATCGATTTACTGAATAAAGAGCGCCAAGCAATTGTTTCAGAGATTGCTGCTGAAGCAATTAATCTAGTAAAAGAATTATATCCACCAGAAGACAATCACGTTCTCGTCGTCGGTGGACATGGTTGGAATCCTGGTGTCATTGGAATTGTTGCTTCCAGATTAGTGGAGACGTTTTACCGCCCGACGATCATATTAAGTTATGATGAAGAAAAAGGAATAGCCAAAGGGTCCGCGCGGAGCATTGAAGGGTTTGATATGTTTCATGAGCTATCTAAAAATCGCGAGCTGTTGCCTCACTTTGGGGGACATCCAATGGCTGCGGGTTTGACGATGAGCCTTCAAGATGTAGACGAACTGAGAAAACGGATGAATGCTCAAGCACGGAAGGCGTTACGACCGGAGGATTTTATACCGATCACACGCATTGATGTGCAAGCGTCGGTCGATGAGATCTCCGTTTCTACCATCGAAAAAATGAATGCTCTCGCACCTTATGGCGTTGGCAATCCAGAACCGAAAGTCATGTTAACTGATGTGAAGATCGAAGGGATGCGGAAAATTGGCGCAGCATCAAATCATTTAAAAGTGACGTTTCAACAAAACGGCACAACCCTTGACGGGGTCGGCTTTCATTTAGGCCATTTATCCGATGAGATTTCGCCAACAGCTAGAGTTTCGGCCGTCGGAGTTTTGTCTATTAATGAATGGAACGGTCACGTCAAGCCACAATTAATGATTGAAGATTTGGCGGTGAACGAATGGCAACTCTTCGACTGGCGCAGTGCACGGGTCGACATATTGTCTGAGCGGATCATAGGCTTGCCAGAAGAGAAACGACTGCTTATAGCCTTCCGTGAGCAAACAGTACAGGCGTTAGGTTTAGCCTCGTTTAACGTGTTCGATGGAAATGACCTAGCAAATATCCCTAGCATGGAAAATCGGTACGTTGTTTTACTCGATCCCCCGGTGGAATCAAATCAGCTTTCCGCCCTTTTTGTTGAAGGAGGATGTCCAAGTCGGATTTATTCGATCTTCTATCAAGAGGAAGATTCGTATTTTTCAACGAATCCGACGCGAGAGCATTTTCGCTGGTTTTATGGCTTTTTAATGAAGCAAAAACAGTTTAATCTTCATACCCATGGAAAAAGGCTTGCCTATACCCGTGGTTGGACGGAAGAAACGATCTCATTCATGGCCAAGGTGTTTTTCGAACTAGGTTTTGTTACAATAAAAGATGGGGTGATCACGCTTGTGGAGGCACCCGAAAAAAAAGGCTTGGATCAATCGCGAACATTTCGAATGAAACAAGAACAAGCAACGATTGAACAGCAATTTGTTTATTCGTCCTATGAAGAGTTAAAGCAATGGTTCACTCGAGCGATTCAAGAACGTAAGATCAAGGAGACGATTCAGTGATGGATTTTAAACAGCATATTACAATTGTAGAAAACTTTCCAAAAGAAGGCATTCGATTCAAAGATATTACAACATTGATGCAAAACGGCGAAGTGTACAAGCGAGCAATTGACGAAATGGCACGATTTGCAAAGGAAAAGGAAGTGGATCTGGTCGTTGGACCCGAAGCTCGAGGATTTGTGGTTGGCTGTCCAATTGCCTATGCGATTGGCAAAGGGTTTGTTCCTGTAAGAAAGGCTGGAAAATTGCCGCGCGAAGTCATTTCTGTGGATTACGGACTAGAGTACGGAAAGGATCGTTTAACGATTCATCGAGATGCCATTCAGAAAGGTCAACGCGTGTTAATTGCCGATGATTTGCTTGCAACCGGCGGGACGATCGAGGCGACCGTTCAAATGGTAGAGCAACTTGGCGGTGAAGTTGTCGGGATTGCGTTCATGATAGAGCTTGGTTATTTAAATGGCCGTGATAAATTGGAAACGTACGATGTGTTCTCACTTACAACATATGAATAATGAACACCAAGCATCTGCCTAGCAGGTGCTTTTTTAAAACATTTGCAATGATAGAAGTGAATCTTTACTGTTGCCCAGTTTTCTCTTGATGCATGCTTATTTTAGAACGAGTGAACTAGCTATACGGATAAGAATCATGACGATTAGCAAATATGTGGAAACATTGTATCGATTTTGTTCGACAAAATTTATAGCTTTTCCTTTACATACGCTTCAATCTTAACGATAATAGAAGGTATTATAATAAAATGTAACAGTCGATCGTGTCACATGCTGACCATCGTTGATCGTCCTTAGGCGCTGTTCAAGAAATGGGTAGATGGGTGATTTCATGACCATAGATCAAGTCCTGGAAAAGGCAAGTCGCTATTTAGATGAGCATCATATTGAGTTTTTGCAGCGAGCGTATGAGTTTGCGGAGAAAGCCCACGCTGGCCAATATCGGAAATCAGGGGAACCGTATATTTTACACCCTGTTCAAGTGGCTGGCATTATCGTTGATCTTGAGCTTGATCCAAACACGGTTGCTGCCGCCTTCCTCCATGATGTCGTTGAAGATACGGATGTAACGGTGGAGGCGTTAGAAAAAGAATTTAACGAGCAGGTCGCCATGCTCGTTGACGGTGTGACAAAACTGAAAAAAATCAAATACAAATCAAAGGAAGAACAACAAGCGGAAAATCACCGGAAAATGCTTGTGGCTATGGCGAAAGACATTCGCGTCATTTTAATTAAGCTTGCGGATCGCCTTCATAACATGCGTACGTTACGCTACATGCCCCCTGAAAAACAGCGGATCACTTCGAACGAGACGCTGGAAATTTTCGCGCCTTTAGCACATCGCTTAGGGATTTCGACGATTAAATGGGAGCTTGAGGATATCGCGTTACGTTATTTGGATCCACAACAGTACTACCGAATTGTGAATCTCATGAAGAAAAAGCGTGCGGAGCGAGAAGAGTACATTGAAGATGTCATTGACAAGATCCGTAAACAATTGCAAGACATTAAAGTGGAGGCGGAAATTTCAGGTCGACCAAAACATATCTATAGCATCTACCGAAAAATGGTGCTACAAAACAAGCAGTTTAACGAAATTTATGACTTATTAGCTGTCAGAATTATCGTTAAAAATATTAAAGATTGTTACGCAGGTCTCGGGGTTATTCATACATGTTGGAAACCGATGCCTGGTCGGTTTAAAGATTACATTGCTATGCCGAAAGCAAACATGTACCAATCACTGCATACGACCGTTGTTGGCCCAAATGGGGATCCATTGGAAGTACAAATCCGTACAGAGGAAATGCACCGAGTGGCTGAGTACGGGGTGGCGGCTCATTGGGCGTACAAAGAAGGTAAAACTTTGGCTAACCCGATGGAGGACAAGTTAACATGGTTCAGGGAAATTCTTGAATGGCAAAACGATACGAACGATGCTCAAGAATTTATGGAATCGTTAAAGATGGACTTGTTCTCGGACATGGTATTTGTCTTTACTCCGAAAGGGGACGTCATCGAATTACCGAGGGGCTCTGTACCACTTGATTTTGCTTATCGTATTCATACAGAAATTGGCAATCGGTGTATTGGAGCAAAAGTAAACGGGAAAATGGTTCCTTTAGATCACCAGTTAAAAACGGGTGACATTGTGGAAGTTCTGACGTCGAAGCATTCATATGGGCCGAGTCAAGACTGGTTGAAAATTACGCAATCATCCCATGCCAAAAATAAAATTAAGCAATGGTTTAAAAAGGAACGGCGGGAAGAAAACATTGCGAAGGGTCGAGAATCAGTAGAAAAAGAAATTCGTATCCTAGACTTTGATCCGAAAGAAGTGTTAACACAGGAAAACATCCAGGCGGTGGCAAACAAGTTTAGCTTTGCAGGTGAAGAGGATATGTTTGCAGCGGCTGGTTATGGCGGTATTAGCCCGAAGCAAATCGCTAATCGCTTAACGGAAAAGCTGCGCAAACAACAGGATAAAGAAGAAGAACAATCGTTAGCAGAAGCGTTGTCCGAAGTGCAGAGCGTCGCACCGAAGAAAAAGACAACGATCGGTGTGCGGGTAAAAGGGGTCGACAATTTGTTGATCCGTTTATCACGCTGTTGCAACCCTGTTCCGGGAGACGAAATCGTCGGTTATATTACGAAGGGGAGAGGGGTATCGATCCACCGCCAAGACTGTCCGAACATTAACACTGAAGAAGCTAAAACACGACTTCTCCCAGTTGAGTGGGAAGGAGATAAAGAATCAAATAAAAATTACAATGTGGATATTGAGATTACAGGATTTGATCGGAATGGCTTATTGAACGAAGTCCTTCAGGCGGTGACGGAAAGCAAAACACTGATCAATGCTGTCTCAGGTCGTTCGGATCATCGAAATCGGGTGGCGACGATTCATATGACGATCTCTATTCACAACATCGACCACCTTCATAAAGTGGTTGAGAAAATTAAGCAGCTGAAGGACATTTATTCGGTCCGACGAGTGATGAATTAGAACGTTGGTTTTGTAGGAGTGACTAGTAATGAAAGTTGTGTTGCAACGAGCAAAACAGGCACAGGTAACAGTGGAAGGGGAAACTGTTGGTGCCATTGACCATGGCCTTGTTCTCCTCATTGGTATTACCCATGGGGATACAGAGGAAGACGCTCGCTACCTTGCGGAGAAAATTGCTCATTTGCGTATTTTTGAAGATGAGGGCGGGAAAATGAATCAATCGGTAAAAGATGTAGGTGGCGCCATATTGTCCATTTCCCAATTTACCCTTTATGGCGACTGTAGAAAAGGGAGACGTCCGAACTTTATGGAGGCGGCAAAACCGGAACATGCAGAACCGCTTTACGAGACGCTTAACAGCCATTTAGAGCAATTAGGCCTTCACGTGGAGACTGGCCGGTTTGGCGCCATGATGGACGTCCAGTTGATTAACGATGGACCTGTTACCTTACTTGTAGAAAGTAAATAGAGAAGGAAAGATCTGACTACATTCGGTCGGATCTTTTTTTCACTTTAAGGTTCTCGCTACCGCATTTGACGACAACTGAATGCGAGTGGACTTCCCGACTGTCAACAGGAGCATTTCTCCTATCTCCAATGATGACAGCAAGACGATTAATATGTTAAATTTTTTGATTTTTAACAAAAAAATATTGACTGACCGTTATGTATACGCTTACAATTGTTTTGAGCAAATATATGAGAACGATTCCATAGGTGCTCAGAAAGAGGTGATCATGCGATAAATTTGAGTTATGTCCGTCTTGATGTGAAATCGATTCCATATGGGGGGATAAGCGTGAAAAAATTAAAAAAACGTTTTGTGCTAGGAACAGCAACTCTTGTCATGTCAGTAATGCTCGCAGCTTGCGGAGGTTCTGATCCAACGGATGAACCAGCAGAACCAACGGAGCCAGGTGATGAAACAGAAGAGGAAGCAACAGCCGATGATGAAGTTGTCACGATCACCTATGCGAGAGGCTATGATCAAACAGGTGGTAACGAGAAACTGATTGAAGCCTTTATGGAAAAGCACCCAAATATTAAAGTGGAGTTTCAAGAAATGCCTGCTGATACAGGCGCACAGCACTCGGCTTATGTGACAGCGTTCAGCGCACAAAGCTCAGAAATTGACGTGTTCGACGTCGACGTCATATGGCCTGCCGAATTTGCCCAAGCCAACTATGCTTTAGAATTAGACCGTTTTATTGAACGGGACGGAATTGATATGAATCAATACTTCCCAGGGACGGTACAGGCAGGGAATGTAGGAGGCATTCAATATGCGATGCCGAAATTTACAGATGCTGGTTTGCTCTATTATCGAAGCGACATCGTTGAAACACCACCATCAACGTGGGATGAGTTGCTTGAAATGGCAGAAGATTTACAAGGAGAAGAAGGCACTAAGTTTGGGTACTTAATGCAGGCGGCGCAATATGAAGGGATGGTCGTCAATGCGACCGAATTTATCGCAGCATATGGCGGTGCTGTCATTGATGAAAATGGTGAGGTTGTCATTAATTCACCAGAAGCGATTAAAGGTTTAGAGAAAATGAAAGAAATTGTTCAATCAGATGTTGTTCCAAGTGACATAACGAACTTTATGGAGACAGAGACGGCCAACTCCTTTATCCAAGGAAATGCAGTGTTTGCCCGCAACTGGCCATATATGCAAGCGCTTTCGGATGGCGATGAATCAAACGTTTCGGGAAATGTTGAATTCTCTCTCCTTCCAGCAGGAGATGCAGGAAATGCCGCTGGCCTTGGTGGCTGGATGGTGATGATTAATCGCTATTCTGAAAATGTTGATGCAGCGTGGGAGCTTGTGAAGTTTATGACTGGTCCTGAAGGGCAAAAAATTACGGCCATTCACGGAGGAAACGCGCCAACAATCGAAGCCCTTTACTCTGATGATGAGGTGCTTGAAGCTTCGCCACTATTTGCCAACGAGGAATTTGTGGAAACGTTGAAAAATGCCGTTCCGCGCCCAGTTTCACCGATTTACCCTGAAATCTCTGACATTATGCAAGTAGAAATTTCGAAGCTACTCGCAGGTGAACTTACAGCAGAGGAAGCCGTTCAAAACATGGAAGAAAAAATGAACGCAGCGATTAATTAATTCCGTACAAGATCAAAAAGATTTCTCTTTTTGATCATCCTTAAGGGAGGAGGCTAGCTCTCCTCCCTACAATCAATCATTTTTTCGAATAGAGGGTGGTGCTGATGGCGAAAAAAGGAAAGAGGGGCTTACGCTTTAGCTTGTCAGAAACACAGCTTGGCTATGCCATGGTAGCCCCAGCTTTAATACTCGTCATTGTGGTGACACTGTGGCCTGTGGCTTTATCCTTTTATAATAGTTTATTCGATTATCGATTAACGGACCCTACTCGGTCACAGACGATGCTCAGTTCGTCGGTAGATTTGGAAGCCTACGTGAACAACTATTATTATTTGGATCGATCGTTGGATCACCTGTCGACCTCTAGTGCTCCAGAGCATCAAGATATCTTTCAGGACATCGAACAATCGATCCGCCAATATCATGAGCAGTTACAAGCGGACAGTCACGTTAAAGAACGCTATGCAACGGTTGAGGAAATGGTCAATAACTACGAACCCGTTCGGGATCAAAGCCTTAAGTACGCGAAGCTCGATCGTGACATTGCAGAAGGATATCAGGCGGAGTTAAGCGAAGTATTAGCAACGGTCGAACCGCTTATCACCGAAGCTAACCAAGAGCATGCTGAACTCTATCAAAACTTTTATCATTATGTGCAAAACATTGAAACAGCCATTCTAGAATCAAATTTTATCGGCTTTTCTCATTACATAAATTATGTTCAAGATAGTCGAATGTGGGCTGCCATGTCCAATACGTTATTTTTTACAGTGGTGTCCGTTGCTGCTGAGCTTGTACTAGGCCTTGCAATCGCCCTTTTGATTAACCGGACGTTTAAAGGGAGAGGTCTCGTCCGTGTCGCGGTCTTGATTCCGTGGGCGATTCCGACGGCAGTCGCGGCCATGATGTGGCGCTATTTATACGATGGTCAATTCGGAGTAATTGCCCACTATTTTGAACAGCTAGGGTTGATCTCAGATTCGTCTGTTCTTTTATCTACGGGTGCAGGCGCTATGTTCTCGATTATTTTCGCCGATGTTTGGAAAACGACGCCGTATATGGCTTTGCTCCTTTTGGCAGGACTACAAACAATTCCGAATAGCTTGTATGAAGCAGCTAAGGTGGACGGGGCCAATCGGATTCAAACCTTTTTTAAAATTACGCTGCCTTTATTGAAATCGGCGATTTTAGTTGCGTTACTGTTCCGTACCCTTGATGCGTTCCGCGTCTTCGATTTAATTTTCGTTTTAACCGGGGGTGGACCAGCTAACTCAACCGAATCGATTTCGATTTATGCGTACCGTACGCTATTTTCTCAGCAAAATTTCGGCGCAGGGTCCGCCTTGTCGGTCATTGTCTTTTTATCGGTAGCGCTCATTAGTTTTGCATTTATTAAATTTATCGGCTCCGATCTATTTGAAGGCCGTACGAGGGGGTCATAGGCGATGAAAAAGAAGAGTGGAGCTTCGTTTTATTTCTTCTTGATAGTTTTTGTATTTCTCGTCATGTTCCCATTCATTTGGGTGTTCTTAACATCGATTAAACCTCCCCGTGAAATTTTTGCTTCGTTTGCTTGGTTTTCGGCCGAGCCAACGTTTCAATCGTACGTAAATGCTGTGAACAACCGGCCGTTGTTTACGTATATGATGAACAGTTTTGTCATTTCTTCGCTCACAACATTGATTGCCATTGCTTGTGCATCCCTTGCTGCATACGCATTAACGAGGTTGCCGATTAAAGGAAAGGGCCTCATTCTCGGGACGGTTTTAGCAGCATCCATGTTCCCGCAAATTGCGATCATTACGCCGATTTATAGTTTTATTACTGACTTAGGCTTGCGTAATAGCTACTTCGGGTTAGTGATCCCGTATATTACGATCAGCCTTCCACTGGCCATCTGGATTTTAGCGACATTTTTTAAAAAGATTCCGTTCGAGCTGGAGGAATCGGCAAAGCTTGATGGTGCCACCCCATTTCAAACGTTTCGCAAAATCATTTTCCCACTCGCGGCACCAGGCGTGTTCACGACGGCGATTCTCGTGTTTATTGCGGCATGGAATGAGTATTTATTTGCGTTAACGATTAACACGGCAGACCGCTGGCGAACCGTACCAGTCGGCTTGTCACTTTATGAAAGTCAATATACGATTCCGTGGGGAGATATTACAGCCGCGACGGTTATCGTCACGGTTCCCATTGTCATCATCGTATTATTGTTCCAACGGCGAATTGTTGCCGGACTAACATCAGGGTCTGTAAAAGAATAGGAGCGTGTATGAAAATGAACGTCTTGATTTGGAATGAGCACATTCATGAGCAAAACAACCCTCTCGTACAAAACGTGTACCCAGACGGCATTCATGGTGCGATCGCTTCGTGCTTTAAAGGAATGACAAACGTTCACGTACAGACAGCTACCCTTGCCGACAAAGAGCACGGGTTAACAGAGGAGCAACTGGCTAAAACAGATGTACTTATATGGTGGGGACATGTTGCCCACGATCAAGTGGAGGATCCAATTGTCGATCGTGTGCAAAAAAGAGTGCTGGAAGGCATGGGACTGCTCGTCCTTCATTCAGGGCATTTTTCGAAAATTTTCAAGCGGCTGATGGGGACTTCTTGTGATTTAAAATGGCGTGAAGCAGATGAAAAAGAGCGGATTTGGGTCGTTGATCCAAGTCATCCGATTGCTGAAGGAATTGGTGAATCCATTGTCCTTGAAAAAGAAGAAATGTACGGGGAGCATTTTGACATTCCTGTCCCTGATGAACTTGTGATGGTGAGTTGGTTTGAAGGAGGGGAAGTGTTCCGTAGCTGCGCAACGTATCGCCGTGGCAACGGAAAAGTTGTTTACTTCAGGCCAGGACATGAAACATATCCGACCTATTACCATGAGGATATTCGTAAGGTTATTGTGAACTGTGTGAAGTGGCTCGCACCTGTAAGGCGAGGTGGACCAGTTTACGGGAATGCCAAACCGCTTGAAACCATTTCAGAAAAGTAAGAAAATAACATGGAGAATGAATGGAAGGGAGAGGGATTCACTTGAAAACATTACGAGTTGCTGTCATTGGTTGCGGCAGTATTGCCCAACATCGACATTTACCAGAGTATGAACAAAATCCTCATACGACCATTGTGGCCGTCTGTGATCCTGTTGAGGAACGGGCTAAAAAGGTAGCAAAATTATATGGAGCTATCGCTTACACTGACCACATGCAACTGTTGGAAAAGGAAGAGATTGATCTCGTGAGTGTTTGCACACCAAATGCATACCACGCTCCTATATCAATCGACGCCTTGAAGGCAGGGACACACGTTTTATGTGAGAAGCCGATGGCCACGTCGGCAGAGGAGTGCGAGGCGATGATTAAGGCGGCAGAAGAGGCGGGTATGTGCTTAATGATTGGGCACAACCAACGGTTTGTTTCGTCTCACGAGAAAGCGAGACAGCTCATTGCAACGGGGGACATCGGGAAAATTTACAGCTTCCGCACCACTTTTGGCCATGGCGGTCCCGAAGGTTGGAGTGTGGATGGTGAAAATAGCTGGTTCTTCAAAAAAGATCAGGCTTTCATCGGGGCGATGGGTGATCTCGGTGTACATAAAGCCGATTTGCTTCGCTACCTTCTCGGGGAAGAAGTAGTTGAAGTGGGAGCGTTTGTGACGACTAGCGCGAAGCAGGGAGATGTGGATGATAATGCCGTTGCCATTTTAAAAACAGAATCAGGGATTGTTGGTACACTTACGGCAAGCTGGTCTTACGTAGCAAAAGAGGATAATTCGACGATTCTGTATGGAGAAAACGCCATCCTTCGATTAGAGGACGATCCTCACTATTCCCTTATCGTTCACTATAAAAATGGAGAAACCGTGAAATACGAATTAGGGCAAATACAGTCAAATGATGAAGGGGGTCAGACCGATTCTCGGGTGATCGCTCATTTTGTTAATAGTGTACTCGAGGGAAAAGAGCCACCGATTTCTGGAAAAGAAGGGTATGCGTCGTTAAACATCATTTTAGCAGCGATGGAGGCAAGCAGAACGGGGCGAACGATTAAGTTATATGTAGGAGGTATCGGACGATGAAGTTAGGTGTATTTACGGTTCTCTATGGAAACCTTTCTTTCACTGAGATGCTTGATAAAGTGAAAGGAGCGGGTGTGCAAGCAGTGGAAATCGGAACGGGCGGCTATCCTGGGGATGCGCACTGTCCAAGACAAGAACTTTTAACAAGCGCGGAAAAACGTAAGCGGTATCAAGAGGAGCTTGAACAGCGTGGTCTGCTCCTTGGTTCATTTAGTTGTCATGGCAACCCCTTGTCTCCGGATGAAGCATGTCGAAAAGAGAGCGATCAAGCGCTTCGTGAAACGATTGAACTGGCAGGGAAAATGAACGTTCCCGTCGTCAACTGTTTCTCGGGAACAGCAGGTGATCATGAAGGGGCTAAATATCCGAACTGGCCTGTCGCCCCTTGGCCGAACGAATATCGTCACATTCTTGAATGGCAGTGGGAAGAGAAGCTTATCCCGTACTGGAAGGAGATTGGTGCATGGGCCGAGACGCATGGCGTGAAGGTGGCGTTAGAACTCCACGGCGGTTTTCTCGTCCATACGCCGTATACCCTGCTCACATTGCGTAAAGCGACGTCTCCGGCGATCGGCGCTAATTTAGACCCGAGCCATCTTTGGTGGCAAGGAATTGACCCTGTGGCTGCGATCAAAATTCTCGGACGTGAGGGTGCGATTCATCATTTTCATGCAAAGGATACTTTTATTGACCAAGAGCAAGTCAATATGTATGGATTAACCGATATGCAACCATATGCGCATATTCAAACTCGAGCATGGAATTTCCGCTCAGTCGGCTGCGGCCATGATTTACATGAGTGGACGCAGATGATTAGCGCTTTACGCACATACGGTTACGATCATGTGATTAGCATTGAGCACGAAGATCCGCTTATGTCCATAGATGAAGGATTTGAGACGGCGGTTCGTAACTTAAAACCGCTGCTCATTAAAGAAAAACCGACCGAGATGTGGTGGGCTTAAGGAAATAGGTACGATTTGTAAAAAGGATCACCGTCATATGGACGCGATGATTCTAACGGTGAGGAATGATGTCACATGGCGACGATTAAAGAGGTAGCCCAATTAGCTGGATTATCGCGAACAACGGTTTCTCGTGTCATAAACAACCACCCATACGTTTCCGATGAGAAACGACAACAGGTTCTCGATGCGATGAAGCAACTTGGCTATGTTCCAAATTCCTCTGCACAGAGATTGAGGCGAAATAAAACGGAGACGATCGCCGTTGTCATCTCGCGCATCGTGAATCCTTTTTTTAGTGGATTAGTTGATGAAATGGAGCGTGTTGCTTCAGAACACGGCTATCAGCTTATTCTTTGCAACACGAGACAGAGCAAGGAAAAAGAATTAAGCTATTTAGAATTGCTGCGAACGAAGCAAGTCGACGGGATCATCATGGCTTCAATGCAAAATGAATGGGAAGTAATCGAGCCCTATACGGCTTACGGACCGATGGTCGCCTGCAACGAATATCGCCCGGGAATGTCGATCCCTCTCGTTCGTTTAAATCAAGAGGAAGCGGGCTATGTGGCGACTAAGCACCTTCTAGAGCTAGGGCATAGGAAAATTGCGTGTCTTGCTGGGAATAAGGCGATCCCGTTATCGGAAGATCGAAAAGCTGGCTATCTCCGTGCTTTACAAGAATACGGAATCAAGGTGAAGGAGGAGTGGACATATTACCACGCCTTCTCCATTGATGACGGCAAGCGGTGGTTTCGCCTGTTTCAAACAATTGAAACAAATACCCGTCCGACCGCTGTGTTTACAGGAAGTGATGAAGTGGCGGCAGGGATCTTAAGTGAAGCGAAGGTCCACGGATGGAACATCCCAAAGGATTTAGCGATTGTTGGTTTTGACAACCAACAAATTGCCACCCTAGTCACCCCAAGATTAACGACCATTGAACAACCCATTTCTCTCATTGGTCGCCGAGCATTAGAGGTGATGTTTATGCTTCTTGATGAGCAGATAAACGACCTTCCTCCTTTTGAGGAACGTTTACCGTTCCGCCTCATTGTCAGGGAGTCGACGGTTCTTGCGATAAACATGTAAATTGAGTGAAAGAAATGGAAGAGTTTTGACCATGCTAGAACTAATAGACGCTTGAAAGGAGAAGCACTATGCGTTCTAGTATTCGTCCAGCTACGTTGGAGCAGCGGTTGCCTGTCTCACCATGGTTCGAAATCGGTGAGTTAATGGGCGAGCACCAAAGGCTTGAGCAAGAGGTCGTGTCCCCTAATGGAATAATGCCACATGACGCCAAACGGTCCCGCTGTAATCATAGAAGACAATAACCTATTGACACAGCTTGCGTTCATTCGTATGATAGTAAGCAACAACATACTGCGAATGGTTTCCGATGAAGAGGAAAAGTAATTAAGATCTGTTTTCAAAGAGAGGAAGGTCAGCGGCTGAAAGCCTTCTAAAACAGCCTTAATGAATGAACACCTTTGAGGAGTCTTTCTGAACGCAATCGTTAGTAGGAGAGAACGTAGGCAGGCGTTATCTGCATTTGAGTGGAAGCATGTCATATCATGCTTCAATTAGGGTGGCACCACGGGAATCAACTCTCGTCCCTGATGGATAATACATCAGGGGTGGGAGTTTTTTATTTGTCCTTTTACATAACGTCGCAAGATCAAAAAGGATACCCGTTATTTCGAATCTTCTAGGTTTGGGGACAAGCCGAGTTTTTCTAATAAAATGGAGGGAATAACAATGGCGATACAGATTCCGAGAGGAACACAAGACATTTTGCCAGGAGATGTGGAAACATGGCAATGGATTGAGCAAAAAGCATACGACCTATGTCGGCGCTACAATTATCAAGAAATTCGCGTCCCGATGTTTGAACATACGGAGTTATTTTTACGCGGTGTCGGTGATACGACCGATATTGTGCAAAAAGAGATGTACACGTTTGAAGATCGCGGTGGGAGAAGCTTGACCCTACGCCCAGAAGGTACGGCTTCTGTCACACGCGCCTATGTTTCGAATAAACTATACGGACAAGCGAATCAACCGACGAAGTTGTTTTATATCGGGCCAATGTTCCGTTATGAGCGGCCGCAATCAGGACGGATGCGGCAGTTTGTTCAGTTTGGTGTAGAAGCACTAGGAAGCGCTGATCCTGCTATTGATGCAGAAGTGTTGGCCCTTGTGATGAGATTTTACGAAGAGCTTGGACTAAAAAATCTAAAGCTCGTGATCAATAGCCTAGGAGATACGGATAGCCGACTTGCCCACAGAGAAGCACTCGTCAACCACTTTAAGCCAAGAATTCATGAATTTTGCAACGATTGTCAGGATCGCCTAGAAAAAAATCCACTTCGCATCTTAGACTGTAAAAAGGATCGGGATCATGAGCTGATGGGAACGGCCCCGTCGATTCATGACTATCTATCCACAGAATCAAAGGCCTATTTCGAAAAGGTGCAATCGTATTTAACCGCATTAAATATTCCGTTTGTCGTTGATGCGACCCTTGTTCGTGGCCTTGATTATTACAATCATACAGCCTTTGAAGTGATGGTGGATGGGGAAGCCTTTGGTGCGATTACGACCCTTTGTGGTGGTGGTCGTTACAACGGATTAGTCGAGGAGATCGGTGGACCGGAAACACCAGGAATTGGGTTCGCCCTTTCGATCGAACGGGCGATTATGGCGTTGGAGGCTCAACAGGCTAAACCTGCCCACAACCAAGCGATTGATTGCTATGTTGTCACGCTAGGGGAAGCGGCCAAAGATAAAGGGGTCGAACTCGTCTATCAACTAAGAAATGCTGGCATTTCCGCAGAGAAAGATTATTTAGACCGGAAAATGAAAGGGCAACTAAAGGCGGCAGATCGCCTTCACGCGAAATGGACCGTTATTTTAGGCGAGGATGAGCTGGCGGTAGGTAAAGTCAATGTGAAAAATATGGAAACAGGAGAGCAGACAGATGTCGCGCTAACTGATTTAGTCTCACATATGAAACAACAAGTCGAAGGAGGAAACGAATCATGATCGGACGTACGCATCATTGCGGACAACTATCAGAGGAGCAAGTGAACGAGCGAGTTCAATTAAAAGGATGGGTGCAACGAAGAAGAGATTTAGGGCAGGTCATTTTTGTTGATTTACGGGACCGCTCGGGTGTCGTTCAGCTCGTGTTCAACAGCGATATTTCACAGGAGGCACTTGAGACAGCAGAGAAGGTGCGCAATGAGTACGTCCTTGATGTGGAAGGAGTTGTCTTAAAAAGGGACCCAAGTACAGTCAATGACAAAATTGCGACAGGAACCATCGAGGTTCATGTAGAGCGCCTGACAATTTTAAATAAAGCGAAATCACTCCCGTTTCAAATTGAAGCGAACACGGACGCGTCAGAAGACATTCGCTTAAAGTATCGTTACTTGGATCTTCGTCGTCCAGACATGCAGGAGACGATGAAGCTCCGTCATCAAACAACAAAGCTTATTCGCGATTTTCTTGATGGACAGGAGTTTTTTGAAATTGAAACACCCATGTTGACGAAAAGTACACCGGAAGGCGCTCGCGACTATTTAGTGCCGAGTCGGGTCCATCACGGGGAATTTTACGCATTGCCCCAATCACCGCAAATTTTTAAGCAACTTCTTATGGTTTCAGGGTTTGAGCGTTATTATCAAATTGTTCGCTGCTTCCGTGATGAGGATTTACGGGCTGATCGCCAGCCAGAGTTTACTCAAATCGATATTGAGACGTCCTTTATGGATAAAGAAGATTTGCTTACGATGACGGAAAACATGATGGCAAAAATCATGAAAGAAGTAAAAGGGCTCGACGTCGCTTTGCCGTTCCCACGAATGACGTATGACGATGCGATGAACCGATATGGCTCAGATAAGCCAGACACTCGTTTTGAAATGGAACTCATTGAACTGTCTGACATTGTGAAAGATAGTGACTTTAAAGTATTCTCAAGTGCTATCAAGAGTGGCGGAATTGTTAAAGGCCTAAACTTGAAAGGCGGAGCAGGAAGCCTGTCCCGTAAAGAGATCGACGGGCTTGCCGAGTTTGTCAAACCATACGGCGCGAAAGGGTTAGCTTGGTTGAAGGTAGAAGAAGATGAGCTGAAAGGCCCGATTGCGAAGTTCTTTGCAGGAGAGACTGGTGCTGAGTTACAGCAAGCGATGGGGGCAGAGGATGGAGACTTGCTGTTCTTTGCTGCTGACAAAAAGGAAGTCGTCTTCGATAGCCTTGGTGCTCTTCGCTTAAAGCTAGGTAAAGATTTCAACTTGATCGACGAGTCGAAATTTAACTTCCTATGGGTTGTGGACTTTCCACTTGTTGAATACGATGAAGAGGCGAAGCGATTCGTCGCCCTCCACCATCCGTTTACAAGTCCGAAGCAAGAAGATTTAACGAAGCTTGAAACAGATCCAGCGAGCGTTCGCGCCGATGCCTATGACCTTGTGTTAAACGGTTATGAGCTTGGAGGTGGAAGCCAAAGGATTTATCAGCGCCCGGTTCAGGAGAAAATGTTTGCGGCTCTAGGCTTCACAGAAGAGGGTGCCCAAAAAGAATTTGGCTTTTTGCTTGAAGCGTTTGAATATGGGACCCCGCCACATGGAGGAATTGCTCTTGGGCTTGACCGACTCGTCATGCTTTTAGCTGGTCGCTCGAACCTTCGTGATACTATTGCGTTTCCGAAAACAGCAAGCGCAAGTTGTTTGTTAACAGAAGCGCCAGGAGAAGTTAGTCTAGAACAACTGCTCGATTTAAATTTATCAATTATTGGTCATAAGCCAGATAAAGTAAACGTGTGATCAAAATCTTTTCATTGACAGGCGGATATTTCCTGCTTATAATGGCAATCAAGATCAAGTGAAAAGTGATAATAAAAAGACTTATCGAGAGAGGCAGAGGGACTGACCCGATGATGCCCGGCAACCCGTTTGTTAGCCAAGCAAACGAAGGTGCTAATTTCAGCAGAATGATTTCATTCTGGAAGATAAGCGAAGGCGAAAACCTTTCCTTATCGGAAAGGTTTTTTTGTTAGAGAGCCAAGTTTTTATAAAAAGGCTCTACAATAAATGTTGGGGTTTTTGCACAAAAGAGGGCAAAAAAAATGCACGCAGGCTCCTTTATCCATTATCCTTGAATTGCCTAGAAACAAAGAAAGGATAGGAGCTGCGTGTACGATGAATTTTACCATGGATTTGCCCGGATTAAAAGGTGTGAAGGTCACAAAGATGGAGGAACGAGAGGGCTTTATCGCGCTCCATGTAGAAATGCCGCGAACGCCTCATCGTTGCCCATCCTGCGGGGAGAGAACCGAGAGAATCCATGATTACCGCATCCAAAAAGTTCAACATCTCAAGCTCTTTGAACGGTGGGTGTATCTATTCTATCGAAAGCGCCGGTACGCGTGCAGATGCGGGAAGCGGTTTGCGGAGAAAGCCTGTTTTGTAGAGCGATATCAGCGTCAGACAGTGGAATGGAATCAAGCGTTTCGCTTACGGCTCATTCAAGGGAAGAACTTTACGGACACAGCGAATCAATTCCAAACGTCCGTGACAACTGCCATGCGCCGGTTTGATCAATTGGCGGCCCCCCTCGTGAAGAAGGTGGATCACCTTCCTCCTCGGATTGCGATTGATGATTACAAAGGGGATACGAA
>NZ_SNUY01000160.1 GCF_004376175.1 Halalkalibacterium halodurans
CCCATATCATCTCTTTTCATGGCGAGAGCTATAGACTGTCCCACGCATTGTCGAAAAGGAATTAAATGGGTGGCAAACCTCTGCATTTTTCATTGCATTTCTCTGCACTTTTCTATTGCAAAATACACCCATTTATTACAGGGAGCGGACGGTATTTAGGTGGAGTCCCTATTGGAATTAATAAGATAACGGGACAAAAAGAATTTATTAATAGTTTTGGGAATGATGAATATCGACCTCCAAATTACAATATGGCGATTTTCGGAATACCAGGTTCAGGGAAATCACTTGCTATGAAGCTCAAGTTGAGTAGAGAAATGAGTGTAGCTAACCATTATCAAGCTATTATTGATCCAGAAGGCGAGTTCGTTAAAGTTTGTAATCGTCTAGGTGGAGTAAACTTAAATATTCATGAAGAAAGTAACATTGTCATTAACCCTTGTTCTATTAATTATAGTGATATCCCTCTAGATGATAAGGATGACGAAGAAATAGCAGAATTAGAAGAAGATGATTTGAGGGAAATTATCGAGAAAGATGGAAAGAAATATTTAAGATTTGTACCTATAAAAGAAAAAATCGGTGAGATTTTAGGTTTTTTTGATATTGTTGTTCGTGGTACCAATGATCCTGGTATAGATGTATTCGAACGCAATTATCTTGAAGAAGCTACTTCTCATATTATCACGAATGTTTTAAAGATCACAACTCATCCTGACTCTTGATTGTGTCAACCTTTTGTGGGAGGAATATTTTCCATTCTCATAGGTGTAAGCGAATTCAGAATGTTAGGGTTCTCCTCTGTTAAGAATCTTAGGGCTTTTAAAAGCCTTTCAAGTCTTTCAGTGCT
>NZ_SNUY01000161.1 GCF_004376175.1 Halalkalibacterium halodurans
TGAAAGACTTGAAAGGCTTTTAAAAACCATAAGATTCTCAACGAGGAGAACCCTAAAATCCTGAATTCGCTTACACATATGAGGATGGAAAATACTCCTCCCACAAAAGGTTGACACAATCTTTTTTATTTTCACGGTTGACTATCGAAATTATCCGTGATATATTACTATATGTCCGACGCGTACTACTCGTGTAATTGCGAACCCGCGCACGATCGACATTCGGTTGATATGTCGGTGATTCTACGTAAAAGTAAGCAAGTAATGTGCGGTAGGACAAATAAGATGCGCTCTATTACGGTGAAGGATGCCGTTATAGCAACGTTTAACGTGCCGGTGTGGCGGAATTGGCAGACGCGCACGACTCAAAATCGTGTTCCTTCGGGAGTGTCGGTTCGACCCCGACCACCGGTATCTTTTATATTTTTTAAGTTAATTTTAGAAAAGAATTATTTGCTCGTAAGCCTTGATATATAAGGGTTTACGAGCTTTTTTTGTATTTTTAGGTTTCGATTGAAAACGATTGGTTTTCGAATGATTTTACACATTTTTTATACAAGTTTTACCCAATCATTTTCTCGAAAATCTCTATTGTTGCCTGCTCTTCTTTCTCTCGTAACTCTTTAATGACGTGGGTATACTCTCGTAAGGTAGTATCAATGTCACCATGTCCAAGTCGTTCACTTACATAATGAATTGAAATATTTGTCTCTTCACCACTTTCTGTGGTACACGCACAATTCCAGAAATAAAGTTAGCGAGATTAGATACTAATCTAGTCGAACTCCTTCATCTGCTTAGGCACCATTCAGTTGGTAGGTTGAAAGCGGT
>NZ_SNUY01000162.1 GCF_004376175.1 Halalkalibacterium halodurans
AGGGAGTCTTCCTCCAGTCTGTAGTTTTGTTTCGTCACTTAACTCATTCGACTTTTGGGGAGGTACTCCTTTTTTCGTGCCTTGAAAACCTTGCGAGACTAAGGGTTCAAATTATGAAATTGACTCACACAGTTTAATAATCTAAAAAAAGCGCTCCTCCTTTAAAAAGGAGCACCGCTCGCGAGATCTCACTATTTTACAATCATAACCGGCCATTTTACACGCTTCGCTACTTTATGGCTAACGCTCCCTAGCACCATCGTTTGCAATGGGTTCAGTCCACGACTTCCAAGGATGACCCAATCATACTCGCCTTTGTTCGCAAAATCGACGATGGATGGGCCGGGCTCTCCTTTGAGGAAATGCAGCTTGTACGGAATCCCTTCCTTTTTAATATTAGTCAGTACCGGGTTCAGACGTTGCTTCCGATCTTGTTCTAACGCGGCAGGGGTAATGTTTTTTAAGGCATCATGCTTCGCACGTTCTGCATCAATGACATGGACGACATCAATAACCCCATTAAAAGCAGTCGCTAGCTGAATGGCCTGCTCAGCAGAACGCTGTGACTGGACCGATCCATCTGTGGCAAGAAGTATTTTTTTCATTATTCCCTCTCCCTTACAAAAAACGTACTGTCAAAACTTTATATAAAAATAGGCTATTAAATCCTATGTTAGAGGGCTTTATAAGCAAAAAAATTGCCACTCCCTGATTTCTGTAGATAATTGAGGTTACCACACACCCAATTCCAGAAAAGGAAGTGACAATTTGTACCCTCAAATTATAACCTATTTATTAACTTTTATAAACTATCAAGAACAAATTATTCGA
>NZ_SNUY01000163.1 GCF_004376175.1 Halalkalibacterium halodurans
GAGTGGGGCGAAGGTACATTTTTTTGTCTGAAATTATTTTACTTTCATTACCATTAATGGAAGTGTAGTCAACTGATTTTCTATTTATGATTTGATTAAAAAGGTGCTTTTTGAACAAGCTCTTTAAGTTATAAGATGAAGCAATTGCCTCAGCGGTAATTTGACCAAGCCACCTTCTGTAGCTAGGATCACTAAGTAAGCTACGCTCTGTCGCGTTGTCAATAAACATATATTCAATTAGGATAGCTGGCATCTTTGTCTCACGAAGTACGGCAAAGTTAGCAGACTTCATCCCTCTATCATGTATACCAATTCTGCTTATTAAGTAGTTGTGTATATCTCTTTGTCTTACTCTTGTCTCATTAGAAACACTTCCATTGTGAATATATGTTTCAAACCCGCGACCTCCACCTGCATTCGCATGGAAGCTTACAAAATAATCAGCGCCCCAATTATTAGCCATATTGGCTCTATCTTGTAAATTAACAGTCGTATCGCCTGTTCGAGAAAGCTGAACTTCCACCCCGCTGTATTGGGTTCTTAGAACATCTGCTGTCCTTCTTGCAATGTCAAGTACAACATCACTTTCTTTTAACCCATTAGATACTGCCCCTGGATCACTTCCTCCATGACCAGGGTCTAAAAAGATTTTGACAACTCTTCTATCAACGGCTTTTCTGATTTCTTCAAGAGTCTTGGCATCAGCGATTCCACTCACTGGGAGGTTATAGTCTCGTTGAAACTTCCTTACTTCTTCCTCTGTTTCCGCACCGTAAAACGCTGTTGGGTTATTCCAATGTAACCCGTAGCCGAGTCTCA
>NZ_SNUY01000164.1:0-247 GCF_004376175.1 Halalkalibacterium halodurans
TTTCACCTCGCTCATTCGTCCTTCCCTTCCTTGCATCTTCGCTTCTTGATACCACTGACGAAAATGTTCTTTTAGCTCATACGCTTCCCTTAAATCAGGGGATAGCTCTAAGTACCGCTCTACCTTCTTCTTTTGCTTATCATCCAGTCCTTCTCTCTCTTTCTGAAACAGATGTTTGATCCGTTTACATCGTTTTCGATGATACGGATGGAACGTTTTTTGCACTCGGCGGCGAACCCCTTCCAGA
>NZ_SNUY01000164.1:257-819 GCF_004376175.1 Halalkalibacterium halodurans
ACGTTCTCGGCATTTCTACATGGAGCGCGATAAAGCCCTCTCGTTCCTCCATCTTTGTGACCTTCACACCTTTTAATCCGGGCAAATTCATGGTAAAATTCATCGTACACGCAGCTCCTATCCTTTCTTTGTTTCTCGGCAATTCAAGGATAATGGATAAAGTAGCCTGCGTGCATTTTTTTTGCCCTCTTTTGTGCAAAAACCCCAACATTTATTGTAGAGCCTCTTTTTCTGCTATTTTTATATGGGGTTGATTGTGTCAAAAACACTCCCTTGCCGCGGGGACGGCTTCAGCTAGAAATCGCCCCGATGGATCTTCAGCTCTTGCTTTTCCCGCAGGCATCCACGATGAATGCAAATAAAGTCTGCATTCATCGATATCGTGCCTATGAGGGATATCATTCGTCAATCGTAATTTTAAGCGCACGATAAAACAGGGGCTGGGACAAAACCCCAGGAAATAAAAAAATAAGGCGTAGGAGCTTACACTAAAAAGTGTAGGCTTCACGCCTTTTTATTCGTATTTTGTGTAAACCAAAAGGACACCTTTTGATAAAATTAA
>NZ_SNUY01000165.1 GCF_004376175.1 Halalkalibacterium halodurans
TTCTCCTTTGAATCGGGTTTTCGTCGACTATGATTCTACCAAGGAGAGACCCTTTTTTCATGTATTTTGCTTAAACCCTACCGCGCTTTCGCTTGGTGGCCTCCTCATCCAAGTAACGGAAATTTCCGTTACTTGGATGAGGAGGTTTTTTCTTCTCCCACAAACATTTTACTCATACATACTGTTACTGCTACAGGAAATTATGAAGGTCAGACCGTAACGGATTCAGATCAAGCCTATTACTTTGGTCAAGAGCAGCTCAATCCATCGATTACAATTGAAAAATTAGTTTCTGTAGATAATGGAGCAACGTTTATTTCTGCAAATGAGTCACCTGGACCTTTATTACCAGAAGGTGTATCACCACAATTTAGATTTATAGTAACCAATACCGGTAATGTACCTTTACAAAACGTTATAGTAACTGACAATGTATACGGCTTCATAGCTAATGTTCCAAGTATGAACCCTGGAGATGTTCAAGTATTTACCATTACACCTTAGGAAATTTAGAAGATGCCTCATAAGGTCTAACCTTTATGTAGGCATCTTTCCTTTCCTAACTAAGAAATTTTTATTTTTTTTTAAGCAAACATATGTGTATATAAATCTAGTATTTACGTAATAACAGCCTCTTTATAAGAGCCACAGGACAAATTTCTGTAACCCTTGATATTACTGATTCCATTCAATTTGCTACTATAGATGTGTTCCCATACCTTTTTACGTGATCAAGTTCTTTATGTTTTGTCAAACCTCAATTT
>NZ_SNUY01000166.1 GCF_004376175.1 Halalkalibacterium halodurans
AGCCTGATCACGCGCTTCAAAATGTGTGGCATCAATCGCTACCGTGTCATCGGTAATAAACCCTTCAGCGATCGCTTGGAGGATCACTTTTTCCTGAACTTCAGCTAAAATGTTAGAGTTCTCAAGCTTCGTTAAAAGTCGAGAATAGGATGCTTCAGATGGAACTGAATCGGATACAAGAAAACCACAATTTCTCTTAAAGGCTAGGTCTTCGTTCAAACGCTTAATTAGGTGCTTCATCGTTGGAATTCCTTCGACAAGACGGATCAATATAGAAATAACCATCGCTGGATAATTCAATGCTTCTGGTGCCCCAAGGTGAGATTTTTTCGTCACCTCGTGGACAATGGAAGACAGATCAATAGCGGAAAAAATCGCGTCATAACGTTGGGTAGGTTCCATCTCATATAATTCTTGCATGCTAAATAAACTCATTTGTCGTATAATGGTCATAGGAAGTACTCCTCCAGTCTTTTTGGGATGTTTTTGTCGACTACCATTATACTGGATTTGGGGAGGTACTTCCTTTTTTGTGCCTAGGAACCCTTGAAACAAAAGGTCTGAGATTTATGAAATTTACTCTATTGTTAAAAAAAGAATTAATTAAATTTAGGTTCTTAGTCAAATGTTGGGGTGTCATAGGAGGGCGAGCCCCTCTTATCCTACCCCGAATGTCTGATGTTTGAATGGATGATGCAAGAGAATACGGTTTCGCAAGCGATCATAACGCCG
>NZ_SNUY01000167.1 GCF_004376175.1 Halalkalibacterium halodurans
TTATGGTGGGCCTGAGTGGACTCGAACCACCGACCTCACGCTTATCAGGCGTGCGCTCTAACCAGCTGAGCTACAGGCCCATAACAAATTGACTGATTGATTAAAGATAACCAGCCATTGGTTTATTGATCATCTATACAAGATGACTTTTTTAAAATGTATTGAGAGTTTTGAGTTCTCTCAAAACTGAACATGGCGACTGACTTCAATCACATCATGATGGTCATCATCGCTATTTCTTCATGCAGCCATGCGCTGAGGAAGCTAGCTTCGTAGCTATACTCGCAGACGCAAGCGCAAAAGAAACAATCAGTTGTTTTGAAGGAACAATTCCTTCAAAACTGAACAAGGCTACTGATTTCAATCACATCATGCAACACTTGCCAGTCTGTGCTTCATGCTGCCTTGCGACGAGTAATCGCAGGAGCAAAAGCATTTTAATTGAGAGTTTTGAGTTCTCTCAAAACTGAACATGGCGACTGACTTCAATCACATCATGATGGTCATCATCGCTATTTCTTCATGCAGCCATGCGCTGAGGAAGCTAGCTTCGTAGCTATACTCGCAGACGCAAGCGCAAAAGAAACAATCAGTTGTTTTGAAGGAACAATTCCTTCAAAACTGAACAAAAGCTTCAAGCGTCCCTCCGCAGATGAAACTGCGAATGGTCGACTAGAGTTAAAAACTCCGTAGAAAGGAGGTGATCCAGCCGCACCTTCCGATACGGCTAC
>NZ_SNUY01000168.1 GCF_004376175.1 Halalkalibacterium halodurans
TGCAAAATACATGTGTGGTAACCTCAATTATCTACAGAAATCAGGGAGTGGCAATTTTTTTGCTTATAAAGCCCTCTAACATAGGATTTAATAGCCTATTTTTATATAAAGTTTTGACAATACGATAAGAGGAAAGGGAGAGGTGAACATGGAAATTGAAGACATCTATGGAGACTTGCCAACGTTAGAAACCGAACGACTACGGCTGCGGAAGTTCTATAAAGCTGATGCGGCGGCCATTTACGACTATGCGTCCAATGAACAGGTGACCAAATACGTCCTTTGGGAAACGCACCAAAGCATCAAAGATAGCGAAGCGTTTTTAGCGTTTGCCTTAAACAAATACGATGAAAGAGATGTCTCTCCGTGGGCCATTGAGCTGAAAAGAAACGAGCGAATGATCGGAACGGTCGATTTTGTTTGGTGGAAGCCAAAAGACAAAACGGCAGAGCTAGGCTATGTCTTATCGGAACCATATTGGGGTGAAGGAATTATGACTGAAGCGGTGAACGCCTTAGTCGAATTTGGCTTCAATAATATGGAGCTCGAACGAATCCAAGCAAAATGCTTTGCCGAAAATATTTCGTCCGCAAGAGTGATGGAAAGGTAGTGTCAAAAGTTCTATGAAAAACTAGCACGGTTCATACTACCTACCATTTATTAGGTGGAAATGCCACGCTATCGCTCTTGACAAACACACCAATGGTTTATTCAGAGGTCAATCAAGGG
>NZ_SNUY01000169.1 GCF_004376175.1 Halalkalibacterium halodurans
TGGGTCCAACAGGAAGTGTATTGAATTTTTGGGGTGTTAGCAAGTGGCTTTTTTTATGCAGGCCCCCCGCGGGGGGCCTGCATAAAAGGAATGCCATAACCTACATTTTTATTCTGCCATAAACACTCATAAAAGCCACCTTTATAATGGTCAATCTTCTTTCGAACTTCTTTTTGGTTTTGGTCTATGTGTCGATGGAATTTCAAGGACATTCTCTAATTTGAATTGAAGAATCATTTCCTTTTTTATAATTGTTTGTAATGTTCGCTCTACCCCTCTGTTCAAATCAATTAAATCCTCAATATTGCAAGCTAATTGGATACCTTTTTGGATTTTTTCCCCTTCTGCATTAATAATGTGTGATAACCCTATTTCCTCCAAAGCAATAGATGCGAGTAAAAGATTTATCATGTCCTCACGATCTAGATCAATATTGGGTTTTATATCTGGAATGTTAGGCATTGACATAAGTATTACCTCCTTTTGTTATTTATATGTTCAAGTAAATATATGTAACGGTTAGCTTGTATTACAACCAGATTTTATCAAAATATCTTATGATTAATAGGTATTATAATAAAAGGATGTCTCTTCACCACTTTCTGTGGTACACGCACAATTCCAGAAATAAAGTTAGCGAGATTAGATACTAATCTAGTCGAACTCCTTCATCTGCTTAGGCACCATTCAGTTGGTAGGTTGAAAGCGGTCA
>NZ_SNUY01000017.1:0-1617 GCF_004376175.1 Halalkalibacterium halodurans
TTTGGTCCGCTCGACTTGCATGTATTAGGCACGCCGCCAGCGTTCGTCCTGAGCCAGGATCAAACTCTCCATAAAAGTTTGATAAAGCTCATGTTTCACAGGATGTTGTTTCCTGCGACACTTCATAAATGAAGTAATTGACGAGATACCTTGTATCTCTTTATTTCGCTTGGCTTTTGTTCAGTTTTCAAAGAACTGCGTCGTTTTTTAGCGACTTTTCTAATATAACACAAACCCGAAATGAAAGTCAACAATAATTTTCTTAGTTATTTTTTTCATTTCAGCGACAAGCAATAATATAACACCTTTTTTAAATATGCGCAAGTGTTTTTTTAAAAACCTAAACAAATTAAAAAGCTCGTCTATTTATTATACTACTTTTAAAGAAAAAAGAAAGCCCTTATGTTAAATCGAGTAGGAGGGGGTGACGAACCCCCGACCTCTCACACCACCGTACGTACGGTTCCGTATACGGCGGTTTCACTTAAGTCCAACGTCTTGTTTGATACCTCTCGGCTAGACTCATGAGACCTTGTCCTTTCCAGTATTCACTGTTCAGGGCATAATCCATGATCGGGCTGTGAGCGACTCTCCAGTAGCCTTTTCGACTGTTCGCCCACTGCCAAGCCTTCGCCTTCTTGATCCCCAATCTGACTAGATTCTTTTGTCTAGCGGAAGTGGTTTTCCACTCTTTCCATCGAATCATCCTTAATCTTCTTCTGATCCATGCATCGATTTGGGCGAGGATACTTGGTGTGTCCACCAATTGATAATACCCAAGCCAACCTGTTAGGTAGCGATTCAGTCTGCGTAACCGATCAGACATCTTCATGGAGTGTCTTCGGCTCGTCAGTTCTCGAATCCGTTGTTTGAGTCGTTTGACACTTTCCTTAGACACCCTCATTTTCGGATCCTTTCCTCGTGTGAAGGAGAATCCTAGTAATTTACGGTTCCAAGGACGATCAACGGCACTCTTCTCTCGGTTGACCTTAAGTTTCAACCTGTTTTCGATGAAAGAGGTTACGCTCTCCATGATACGGAGCCCCGCTCGTTTGGATCGAACATAGATGTTACAGTCGTCCGCATAGCGGACGAACTTCAATCCACGTTTCTCCAATTCGTTGTCTAACTCATCTAGGACAATATTGGACAGGAGTGGACTAAGCGGTCCTCCTTGCGGAGTTCCTTCCGTGTTCGGGCTCACCAGTCCTCTTTCCATCACACCCGTTTGGAGGTATCGGCGAATCAGTTGAAGCACTCGAGGATCTTGGATTCGGGAGGAGAGTTTCCTCATGAGACGGTCATGGTTCACCTTGTCGAAGAACTTCTCCAAGTCAATGTCTACGACCCATCTGTATCCTTCCTTCATCCACTGCTTCGCCTGCCTGACGGCGTTATGTCCTCTCCGATGCGGTCTAAACCCAAAACTTCGTTCGGAGAACGTTGGATCATAGAGTTGAGTCAAGATTTGGGCGATCGCTTGTTGAAGGAAACGATCCATCACCGTGGGGATCCCTAGTTTCCTTACGCCACCGTTCGGTTTCGGGATTTCGACTCGACGGACAGGCTTCGGGAAATAAGACCCTTCTATGATCTCATTTCGAATGGAAGTCCAGT
>NZ_SNUY01000017.1:1627-60528 GCF_004376175.1 Halalkalibacterium halodurans
CTTGTTGAAGGAAACGATCCATCACCGTGGGGATCCCTAGTTTCCTTACGCCACCGTTCGGTTTCGGGATTTCGACTCGACGGACAGGCTTCGGGAAATAAGACCCTTCTATGATCTCATTTCGAATGGAAGTCCAGTTTTCATGAAGATGGAGGCGTAGGGATTTTACGTCCATTTCATCCACACCGTAACTTCCTTTATTCTTTTCCACTCGTTCGAGTGCTTGTATTAAGTTTTCACGGGATAGAATTCGTTCCAACATCGTATCAATCTCCTACGTGAATCATCGGTTCTTCTTATGTGACGCGCTCTCTCCACCCTCTCTTCGTGTCCCCAGCGAGATTCATCGCTTCCTCCACGAAGGAGGTTCTTCGTTTTCTGTTTCATCAAGATGCGTGTATGCGAAGGGATGATTCTCCTTACGTGATTCAGCCCTTCCCCTCTTGTCTAGACCAAGCGGGTACTATGGCTTCTGCTGACTTCTGACCGTTCAGCTTGCACTCTTATGCAAGGTTACGACATGCGTGTCGCGTATCAGTCAGATCTCCCAGGGTAAGTACACATTCTTCCCCTCCATGTCTCCTCTTCATTTACTCGGTAGACCCTTTGGCAGTCTGGACTTTGATTTGTTAGGCAATCTCACCCAAGTCTACCTAGCCTTATATGAAGTTCGTGTTCCTAGGAGCGGAGGTTTGCCGCCGACTTCCTTCAGATTCTGGGTCACCCCAGACACCCTTGTCTTAAGCTAACTGTTACGACTGCCTTCACAGTTCGGGACTTGAACCCTAGAGAATATGCGCATGCCTGGCACACCTAAAGAAAATAAGCTGCCCCTTAGGCAGCTTATTCAGTAGCAGGTGAATCTTTATGACGCATTTGCGGGAACAATAGCACATCACGTATGGACGGTGAGTTTGTCAAAAGCATGACCAATCGATCGATGCCAATTCCTAACCCACCGGTTGGCGGCATCCCATACTCTAATGATTCAACGAAATCCTCATCCATCATATGAGCTTCATCGTCCCCTTGCTCCCGCTCAACTAATTGTTGTTCAAAACGGTGACGTTGATCAATCGGATCATTAAGTTCAGAGAAGGCATTTGCATGCTCTCGTCCTACGATAAATAATTCAAATCGATCGGTAAAGCGAGGATCATCAGGATTTTTCTTTGCCAATGGCGAGATCGCAACAGGGTGTCCGTAAACGAATGTTGGTTGAATGAGCTTTTCTTCCACAAAGTGCTCAAAGAACTCGTTTACGACGTGCCCATACGTCATCGTCTCTTTTACAGGAACGTTGTGCTCCTTAGCCAAAGCACGCGCTTCCTCGTCACTCATCTCGTTCCAAAAGTCTACACCTGTCTCTTCCTTAATGGCCTCCACCATGTGGACACGTCGCCACTTCGGCTCCATGTTCACTTCATACTCACCATAAGTAATTGTCGTCGTCCCCAGTACATCTTTGGCGATATGAGCGATCAGTTGTTCTGTCAATTCCATAATATCGTTATAATCCGCATATGCTTCATAAAGCTCAATCATAGTAAATTCCGGATTATGCCTGGTTGACACACCTTCATTACGAAACACTCGACCAATTTCATAGACTTTTTCCATCCCACCAACAATAAGCCGTTTCAAATGTAGCTCAATCGCAATCCGCATATACAATGTCATATCGAGCGCATTATGGTGAGTAACAAACGGACGAGCCGATGCCCCACCTGGAATGGAGTGCATGGTCGGGGTTTCCACCTCTAAATATCCACGGTCATCTAAGTAACGACGCATCGATTGTAAAATTTTACTACGCAAGACAAACGTATCACGAACTTCAGGGTTCACAATGAGGTCAAGGTAACGTTGGCGATAGCGCTGCTCCACATCTTTTAAGCCATGATATTTATCTGGGAGAGGGCGCAATGACTTCGTCAATAGTTGAAAGTCTTGTACTTTAACCGATAGTTCCCCTACTTTCGTCTTAAAAGCAACACCTTTGACGCCCACGATGTCGCCAATATCGATTGACGTAAACAAATCGTATGACTTGTCGCCTACTGCATCCTTACGTACATAAATTTGTATTTGCCCTGTTAAATCCTGAATATGAGCAAAGCCCGCTTTTCCTTTTCCACGCTTCGTCATCACTCGTCCTGCAAGCACGACCTCATGCGTTTCTTCTTCTAATTCTTCTTTTGACTTCGCGTCATATTTTTCTTTCATAGACTGGGCAGTATCGGTACGCTCAAACTTCCCACCAAATGGATTTGCCCCTTCGGCTTCTAAATTTTGCAATTTCTCTCGGCGCACAGCCAAGAGGTCATTTAATCCGAGCTCTTCGCTCATCTCAAAATCAGCTCCTAAGCTTTTCATATTTAGACTCTCTATGTAAAAAGGCTGCCTTCTAGAAGAAGAAGGCGCACTCGAGTCACGCTCCCCTAGAGACAAGCCTTTCTATCAAACCACACTCGCACTTTTCTCCGCCATTTTTGCCTCTAACTCTTCAATATAGGCATAAAGGGTTGAGGATACATCCTCCCGAGTTTCAAATTGATTAATTTGATCGCGGATTTTCCCATTCCCGCGCAAGCCTTTCAAATACCAAGCAGCATGCTTTCTCATTTCACGAACCGCTACGTTTTCGCCTTTAAGCTTAATCAGGCGATCCAAATGAATCATGCATACATCAATTTTCTCACGCGGCGTAGGATCTGGGAGTAACTCCCCTGTTTCCAAGTAATGGATCGTCCGATAAAGCATCCAAGGGTTTCCTAGTGCTGCACGCCCGATCATCACTCCATCAACACCAATTTCATCAAGCATGCGCTTCGCATCTTGCGGCGTCTTCACATCCCCGTTTCCAATAACGGGAATACCTACGGCTTGTTTGACTTCACGAATGATATTCCAGTCAGCTGTTCCTTCGTACATTTGCACACGCGTCCGTCCGTGGACAGCAACCGCTGCACCACCTGCACGTTCAACTGCTTGAGCATTTTCGACTGCATAGATATGCTCTTCATCCCAACCGATCCGCATCTTAACCGTAACAGGTTTATCGACCTCATCAACAACGGCTGAAACCATATCATAAATTTTGTTTGGATCAAGTAACCAACGAGCACCCGCATCACATTTTGTAATTTTCGGCACTGGACACCCCATATTGATGTCAATAATATCGGCATTTGTGTTCTTATCCACGAACTTGGCCGCTTCGACAAGGGTTTCCTTTTCTCCGCCAAAAATTTGCAAACTCAACGGTTTTTCCCGCTCATCTACATACAGCATGCTCAATGACTTTTCGTTTTTATGAAGAATGGCTTTATCGCTCACCATTTCTGCACAGACTAGTCCTGCTCCAAACTCCTTGGCAATCAAACGAAACGCAGGGTTACATACCCCTGCCATCGGTGCTAAGACCACTTGATTTTTCATTTCGATTGGACCAATTTTAAGCATGATGATTCACCTCCTAGTTCTTTTCTTTTTCTGTTTGCGGAAGCAACTCGTCTTCCGATATATTTAAAACTGAAACAACTCGTTCAATTAACTGACGATTAGGTGTTCGAGTGCCTCTCTCTACTTCTCCTAACACGGACACGGAGACTCCAATCGCTTGGGCAAATCGCTCCTGCGTATAGCCCTTTAGCTTTCGAAACGCCCGTATACGCTGGCCCCAGTTTCCTGTTTCCATAACGTCACACCTTCTTTATCTTTTAACTCTCTGACAACCTGTTCAATCGTTTTGCCAGAAGGAGCAACAATCGATGGATTTAATTCCATTAAAGGAATGAGAACAAACGCCCGTTCCCACATGCGCGGGTGAGGGATAATTAAGTTCTCCATCTCTCTATTTTCTTGATCATAGAGGAGAATGTCAAGGTCTAACGTGCGAGGCCCCCATCGAATATGGCGCTCACGCCCACAATAACGCTCTATCTTTTGCGTTACTTCTAGCAATTGTTCCACCGGAAGAGACGTAGACACTTCAACAACCATATTTAGGAATGGGCTTTGATCCGTATACCCAACCGGATCCGTTTCATAGATAGAGGAACAGCATGTAACCGTAACCTTATCGTGTTCAGCTAACTGTTGGATCGCTTCTTCTAAAAAACGCGAACGATCGCCGATGTTTGATCCAAGCGCAATGTAACACTGCTTTTCCATTTATTTAGACCTCGTAATTTCAACAGCTACAGAGTCATAGTGACCAGGGATCGGTGGATCTGGCTTCGTCACTGTAACGGTGACGAATTGCAAAGGCTCAAAGGAAGCAAGGAGCTTTGCTGCAATCGTTTCCGCAACGGACTCCACAAGTTTATACGGCTCCCCTTCTACAACTTCTTTCGTGATTTTGTATACATCGGCATAGTTGATCGTATGAACGAGAGCGTCTGATTCCCCCGCACGTTTTAAATCGAGCTCTAACGTCAAGTCGACGTAGAACCGTTGGCCAAGCTTATTCTCTTCTGCATAGACCCCATGATACCCGTAAAACTCCATCCGATTCATATAAATCTTATCCACCGATATCACGCCCTTTCCCCATCATCGCATCCATCATTTTTGCCATTCGACTCATTTCTTTTACATCATGAACTCGAACAATATTGCAGCCTTTGGCAATCCCATAACAGACAGTAGCTCCCGTTCCTTCAACCCGATCGTCCACAGGTAAATGAAGCGTCTTCGCGATGAGGGATTTTCGCGACGTACCGAGCAGAACTGGATATGGGAGCGCAGTTAACTCATCCAGTCGACGCATCGCCTCCAAATTGTGCTCATATGTTTTTGCAAAGCCAATTCCCGGATCTAATATAATGTTCTCATCTTTCACGCCTGCTTGTTTACACAAAGAGATGCTTTCCTCTAGGTCAGCGATCATCTCGGCCATCAAGTCTGTATAATCCTCATTGTCTCGATTATGCATTAAAATAATCGGTACCCCGTATTTAGCGGCAACGTGAGCCATACTAGGGTCGGCTTTTGCTCCCCATACGTCATTGATGATCGAAGCACCTGCTTTGATCGCTTTCTCGGCTACTTCTGCCTTGTACGTGTCGATTGAAATCGGTACATCGACCTGCGCTGAAACAGCTTCAATCACAGGGATCACACGGTTAAGTTCTTCGCCCACTTCCACTTTCGTATGCCCTGGGCGCGTAGATTCGCCGCCGATGTCAATTAGATCAGCGCCGTCGGTGATCATTTGCTTCGCGTGACGGACAGCCGCTTCAACATCAACGTATCTCCCTCCATCTGAAAAAGAATCAGGTGTTACATTAAGAATTCCCATAATGTACGTTCGATCCGAGAATTGTAACGGATTCAATCGCGTTTTATTTGCAAGTGTTGTTGACATCCTGTTTTCCCTCCTTTATCTCGTTCTTGGACCATAGTTTTGTGCAGTATTTCTGATAGCTTTTTCTCAAACTCATAATCACCGCTTCATCTTGGTTAAATTCAGCTTGTCCAACGGAAGTGAGAGTCACGATTTCTTGAATGGAATTTGTAATAAACGCCCCATCCGCTTTCAGTAATGCTTCTTTAGGGTAGCGCCCTTCCCGCCACGGAATCCCTTGCTTATCACATAAGGTGAGAACAAATTGCCGAGTGATGCCATTCAAGATTCCTGTATCAACAGAAGGCGTGTACACGACCCCGTTTTTTACCCAAAACACGTTCGAAGTCAGCCCTTCCGCTAACACGCCATCCTCTGTTAAAAAGATCCCTTCCGTTTGTGGGTCCTTTGCCACCTCACGCTTTCCAAGAACGTTGTTCAGAAAGTGGTGTGACTTAAGTCGTCGATCTCCTTCAGGGGTATTCCTTCTTAGCTCCAGCAATGTCCCCGTTTTTCGCGTCGATAGCCCTTGTGGCAATGACTTCATGTAGATGATGACTGTCGGCTCTTTATAAGTGTCCGTGTACAGCCCAATCGGACCCGGACCAGCAGAGACGTTCCAGCGAATATAAGCATTTCTCACACCATTTTTATTACAAAGCGTGGCAAGCTGGTGTAAAACGTGAGACCGATTATACGTCCAATCAATCGCAAGGGCGCGTAGCCCCTCCTCTAAACGGACAAAATGGTCATCCAATAAAAATGGATGACCTTCATAAAGTCGAAACGTTTCAAAAAGACCGAGACCATACATGTAACCGTGATCGAAAGGCGAGATGATCGCCTCCTCTTCCTTGACAAGTTTGTCATTAACGTACATGTACATCGTTTGTTTCCTTCCCGTACGTTTCGATAAAGTTACGCAACAGTCGTTTGCCCGCATCGGTCATAATCGATTCTGGGTGAAACTGCACCCCTTCAATTGAAAGCTCCTTATGACGAATCGCCATGATCTCCCCTTCAGCCGTTTCAGCTGAAATCTCGAAGCAATCCGGTAACGTTTCGCGTTTCACAATTAATGAATGATAACGCGTTGCAGTAAAAGGATTCGCCACCTCTTTAAAAATGGTTTTGCCATCGTGTGTCACTTCAGACGTTTTTCCGTGCATGAGCCGCTCCGCACGAATGACGTCACCGCCAAATGCTTGGGCGATCGATTGATGACCTAAACAAACACCAAAAATCGGGAGCTTCCCTGCGAATGCGCGGATCGCATCAAGGCTAACCCCCGCTTCATTCGGGCTACAAGGCCCCGGTGAAATCATCAAAAAGTCTGGTGACATTTGCTCAATCTCTTCCACCGATACCTCATCATTCCGCTTAACAACAAGCTCATGACCCATCTCGCCCAAATATTGCACTAAGTTGTAGGTAAACGAATCGTAATTATCAATCATTAAAATCATCGTAATTCCTCCTCAGCTCTACTTTTCTATTCTTTGCTTTTGCTCGTCTATACTCTGGTCGTACGCCCGCCATAATGCTTTTGCTTTCTTCAATGATTCCTTATATTCATAGCGAGGATTGGAGTCAATGACCACACCCGCTCCCGCTTGAACATACGCCATCTCATCTTTACACAACATTGTGCGAATGACAATGTTCAGTTCCATATCACCATTATAACCAATCCAGCCAATTGAACCCGTATAAATTCCTCTACGAACCGGCTCTAGCTCTTCAATGATTTCCATCGTTCGTACTTTAGGCGCACCCGTTATCGTCCCGCCTGGGAACGTAGCGCGGATCGCATCAAATGCATCAAGCCCCTCTTTTAACACCCCTCGTACGTTGGAAACAATGTGCATGACATGGGAGTATTTTTCCACAACCATAAGCTCGTTCACTTCAACCGAACCGTATTCACTTACACGCCCGAGGTCGTTTCGCTCTAAATCGACGAGCATCACATGTTCGGCCCGCTCTTTTTCATTTGACAATAATGTCTGAACGAGAGCTTCATCCTCATCAGCCGTTGCCCCGCGAGAACGGGTACCGGCAATCGGACGAGTGCTTAACTTCCGGCCATCTTTTTTGATTAACAACTCTGGAGAACCGCTAACAAGCTGGAAATCTGGAGTGTGCAAATAACTCATATAGGGCGAAGGATTGATCTGACGTAACGCCTCATAAATCGATAATGGAGTTGTCCTTAAAGGGCGTCCTTCGCGAACGGATAAGTTCACTTGGAACACATCCCCTGCCGCAATGTACTCTCGCACTCTCTCTACAGCTTTTGCGAACGTCTCTTCGCTAAACGAATGGACCTTCTCCCCTTCTGTTTCCAAATAAGAAGTTGCAACTTCTTCGTCCAAGCTGACCGGCTGCTTCCATGTCGCTTCGTAATGTCTTAGCTTTTGCTCCGATAAGTCTTGTTCACTGGCGTCCCCATGAACAAAGATCCACGCAACCTTTTTTTCATGATCATAAATAAACACATCATCAAAAATAAGAAAATATAAGTCCGGAAGATTCAAGTCATCTTGAGCGATAGTTGGCAACCGCTCAATTTCACGGACAAGGTCATAACTGAAAAAGCCAATCGCACCTCCCTGAAATGGGGGAGCACCTGGTAACGTTTCAGCTTGATACGAGGCAAGTGCGTCGCGCATTAAATCTAATAAAGCTCCTTGCCGTTTCACGACTTCATTTTCTGTCGTAACGATTAATGTATCTTTCTTGCCTTCAAGAACCATGACCGGCTCAAGTCCGACCATGCTGTATCGTCCACCCCTACCGCTCTCCAACAATACGTGCCGCTCCCGATCCCTTGATTGCTTTTTATAGCGGCGAAAAAACTGGCTCTCCTCCATCGGAAAGGAAGTGGCGCAAACCGTTCGTTTCGTCTCTTGCTTTCCTTGCTGCAACAACCTCACTCCTGCCATTTATCGTTCTCTCTATTTTACATGAACTGCATAGATGAGGAAAGTTGAAGACGTTGGCAAAAACGAATAGTGCTTAGAAAAACATGGCGAACCACTATTGGTGGAAGCAATCTTTTTCCTACACTTCCTTCCTTTATCGATTTCTTAAATTGCAAATCAGAAGCACCTACTCACGAGATTTTCCTGAAATAGAAAAAGGCAGCTCCGCCACTGGAACTGCCTCTAATTATTAGTCCTCAAATTGATAAAGAGGTGTGCTCAAGTAGCGCTCTCCATTTGATGGGATGACGGCTACTACTTTTTTACCTGGCCCAAGCTTTTCAGCCACTTGCAACGCTGCATAAATCGCTGCACCAGAAGAAATTCCTCCAAGGATTCCTTCTTCTTTCGCTGCACGACGAGCGTATTCAAATGCTTGTTCTGTTGAAACTTTTATGACTTCATCATAGATGTCTGTATCAAGGATTTTCGGCACAAATCCGGCACCAATTCCTTGAATTTTATGAGGCCCTGGGTTTCCACCAGATAATACTGGAGAATCTGCAGGCTCAACAGCTGCAATGTGCAAGTTCGGGAAGTTTTCTTTTAGCAATCCACCTGCACCTGTAATCGTTCCACCTGTTCCAATTCCAGATACGAAGCCATCAAGCTGACCGTCCACCTGCTCAAGAAGCTCACGACCTGTCGTTTCACGGTGAATTTCTGGGTTCGCTTCATTTTCAAATTGTTGTGGCATGAAGTACCCATTTTCTTGGGCAAGCTCTGTTGCTTTACGAATCGCTCCTCCCATTCCTTCAGGGCCAGGAGTTAGAACAAGCTCTGCACCGTATGCACGCAGCAAGTTCCGGCGCTCTAAACTCATCGTCTCAGGCATGACAAGTTTTGTTTTATACCCTTTTGCAGCAGCAACCATCGCAAGGCCGATCCCAGTATTTCCAGAAGTAGGCTCAACGATTGTATCATCAGGCTTTAAAGCCCCAGACTTTTCTGCAGCTTCAATCATCGCAAGTGCAATACGATCTTTTACGCTGCTTCCAGGGTTAAAAAATTCAAGCTTTAAGTAAACATCGGCATGTTTGTCAGAAACGAGTCGATTTAATTTTACTAACGGCGTTTGACCGATCAAATCGGTAATGGAGTTTGCCACTCTCATAATAAAGCCCCCTAATCCCAAGTAAATTTATTGGTTTTATTAAGTTTGATGGTATCAAAGATTTTCAGATAAGTCAATAAAAATCATCGTATGTACTGGAAAAAGGCTTGGACAATTTGCTCAACAAAAAACAGCGGCGCTTTCTTTAAACGTCGCTGCTTTGCTATGCCCTTTAGGCTTCTTCGTATAACGTCTCCAGCTCTTCTTTGGAAAAGAGATAGACTTCATTACAAAAATGACAGGTTGTCTCAGCCCCACCATCTTCTTCAATCATTGCGCGGATTTCATCTTTCCCAAGACTAATGATCGCGCGGGCAATCCGCTCTTTTGAACATTGACATGCAAACTCGATCGGCATCTTTTCGAGGATTTTCACATTGTCATCCCCCAATAGAGCAGCAAGTATCTCTTCTGGTGGCATTCCTGCCTCAACTAGCTTGGAAATCGGCGGTATCGTCTGCAGCCGCTTTTCAATTTCTGAAATAATAGCGTCATCTGCTCCCGGCATCAATTGCAGAACGAAACCTCCTGCTGCAAGCACGCTGTTATCAGGGTTCACAAGCACTCCTACTCCTACTGAAGATGGCGTTTGTTCAGAAGACACAAAGTAATACGTAAAGTCTTCCCCAAGCTCTCCAGAAACGAGCGGAACACTTCCTGTAAAATGGTCCCGTAAGCCGATATCCTTGACCACAGACAACGATCCGTTTGTGCCGACTGCTCGTGCCACATCCAATTTCCCGTGTTCGTTTAATTCAAAGTGAACATGGGGGTTCTTCACGTATCCACGCGTTTGTCCGTTTGCCTGACTATCAACAATGATCGCTCCTATCGGGCCATCCCCTTCAACCTTCACGGTCAGCTTGGCATCCCCTTTTAACATAGCAGCCATCATTGTGCCAGCCATCATCGTACGCCCAAGAGCTGCTGACGCTGTCGGCCACGTATCTTGACGCCTCACCGCCTCATTGACCATCTCTGTCGCTTTGAGGGCATAGGCACGCACCTTCCCTTCAAAGCCGAGCGCCTTTACTAAATAATCACCCATATCGGTTCATTCCTTTCAGACATTCTTCTTATAAATGAGTTGCAATCCTTTTAATGTTAAAAACGAATCGATTACATCAATGGTTTCCGACTCGGTTCCGATTAACTTCGCAAGCCCACCAGTTGCAATGACTTTCGGTTCACTTTCTGCTTGAGCCTTCATTCGTTTCACAACACCATCGACTTGGCTCACATACCCGTAGAAGATTCCTGATTGCATCGAATCAATCGTATTTGTCCCTACGACTTGTTTCGGCTTCGCTATTTCAATCCGTGGCAATTTTGATGCGCGATGATACAACGCTTCTGTTGAGATCATGATTCCAGGAGCAATGACTCCCCCTGCATATTGTTTTTTTTCATTAATTAAGCAATATGTTGTTGCTGTTCCAAAATCAACGACAATGGCAGGGTAGCCATATAACTCAATCGCTGCAACTGCATTAACGATTCGATCGGCCCCAACCTCTTTTGGATTGTCATACTTAATATTTAAGCCTGTCTTAATTCCAGGCCCAATAATCATAGGAGTGACATGAAAGTATTTTTTGCACATTTGCTCTAAGGAAAACATCATCGGTGGGACAACAGATGAAATGACAATGCCGTCTATGTCTTGAAACTGTAGACCTGCATGATCAAAGAGAGAACGCACTGTCATTGCATACTCATCCTCGGTCTTTTGCCTACTCGTCGCTAGCCGCCAATGATGCACTAACGTTTCATCTTGGTAGACCCCTAACACAGTATTTGTATTTCCAACATCAATGACAAGTATCATGTTTCATCACCACACATCTTTTAGTAAAACTTGGATTACCGCCAAGTCTTATGAGCGGTAGTTATGTTTTTATATACTTTAGCCTTAGCTAGAAGGCAAACTTTTCTTCAACTGAACCGTTCTTTAATCTTGATGGAACCGATTATCATTTTATATACAAAAATAATACCTATGGATATGAAAAGCCCGATGACATTCATCGGGCTTTCTAGAGACGATTATTTCTTTTCGTCATCTTCTTTTACATCTTCAGTGTTAGGCGCTGATTCTTCGCCCTCTGCTTCCTCACCTTTTTTCGAATGAATGTTCACCTTAACTTCTGAATCTTGCCCGTTCTCACGCGTTTCAGCAATCTTCTCTGCTAAGTGGTGATTATCTGGAAGCTTTCCATCATGGATCAGTGATTTGATTTGTTCGGCGTCAAGGGTTTCTAGATCTAAAAGCGTTTCAGCTACAAGGTCGAGGCTTTTCTTGTTGTCCAAAAGGATTTGCTTACAACGCTCATAGCACTCTTTAATAATTCGTTGCACTTCGAGATCAATCTCATGGGCAATCGCATCACTGTAATTTTGCTCATTTTGAATATCCCGCCCTAAGAAAACTTGACCACCAGATCCTCCTGATCCAAATTGCATCGGTCCAAGCTTTTCACTCATTCCATATTCGGTCACCATTTTACGTGCAATGCTTGTGGCTCGCTGGAAGTCATTGTGGGCTCCTGTAGACGCTTCACCGAATTGAATTTCCTCTGCTACACGTCCGCCAAGAAGTCCGACAATTTTATCGAGGAGTTCCGGCTTTGTCATAAAATAGCGGTCTTCTTTCGGAAGCATTACAGCATAGCCACCAGCAACGCCACGAGGTACGATCGTTACTTTATGCACCATATCGGCGTTTTCGAGCTTCACCCCTACGACTGTATGCCCAGCTTCATGCCACGCCACAATGTTCTTTTCCTTTTCGGAAATGACACGGCTCTTCTTCGCCGGTCCAGCAATGACACGGTCAATGGCTTCTTCAATATGAACCATGCTAATTTTCTTTTCATCTTGTCTAGCCGCAACGAGTGCGGCTTCATTTAATAAGTTCTCAAGGTCAGCCCCAGAGAATCCTGGTGTACGAGTCGCAATCGTTTTAAGATTTACGTCATCAGCAAGCGGCTTATTGCTAGCATGCACTTTTAATACTTCTTCGCGTCCTTTCACATCTGGGCGTCCGACCGTAATTTGACGATCGAAGCGTCCTGGACGGAGCAAGGCCGGGTCAAGAATGTCAGCACGGTTCGTCGCAGCGATAATAATAATTCCTTCATTAGCGCTAAAACCGTCCATTTCAACGAGCAATTGGTTCAACGTTTGCTCGCGCTCATCGTGACCACCGCCTAAACCAGCACCACGTTGACGACCTACAGCATCAATTTCATCGATAAAAATAATGCAAGGAGCGTTTTTCTTTGCGTTTTCAAACAAATCGCGGACACGGGATGCCCCTACCCCGACAAACATTTCAACGAAATCTGAACCACTTATCGAGAAGAACGGTACACCTGCTTCCCCTGCAACTGCACGAGCAAGCAACGTTTTCCCTGTTCCTGGTGGCCCGACAAGAAGTACCCCTTTAGGAATACGAGCCCCAATCGCCGAGAACTTCCGAGGGTCTTTCAGAAATTCTACAACTTCCACAAGCTCTTGTTTCTCTTCGTCAGCACCAGCTACATCCTTAAACTTCGCCTTCTTTTTATCCTCATTTACCATTTTCGCCTTGCTCTTACCGAAGTTCATGACACGGCTTCCACCGCCCTGCGCTTGGCTCAACAAGAAGAAGAATAGGATAAAAATAATGATAAACGGAATGATCCCTGTAAAGAACGTCACCCATCCGCTCGTTTCATCGGCTGGAATGACCTCAAGACCAGCGGCCTCGGAAATGGTTTCTGCCATTTGCTCAGTCGGGAGTACATAAGTTTCGAAAAACTCATCTTCATCGGCCCCGCGAAGCTGTCCACGTACGAGATACACATCCCGTTCTGGCTTTATCGACAGACTTGTAATTTCACCCGCCTCTAAATGCTGGGTAAATTCTTCAAACGTAATCTGCTTGGTTTGCGTTTGATCACCTGTAAAAAAGCTAACGATCCCAACGATTACGAGGAATATTAATAAATAAAATATCGTATTTCGGAATATCCGATTCATTCCTGACCTCCTCCCACGCACAATCAGCTTCAACTATCGTACCACAATGGTTTCATCTTTCACAAACATTAGCTTTCGTAAACTTCAGGCTTGAGAATCCCAATAAACGGAAGGTTTCGATAACGCTCGGCGTAGTCTAATCCATATCCTACTACAAACGCATCCGGTACCGTGAAGCCTGCCATATCAGGAACGAGGTCGACTTTACGTCCTTCCGGTTTGTCCAGTAGTGTCACAACCTTCACTGACTTCGCTTTTCGATAATGGAACAGTTCAATCAGATAGCTAAGTGTGAGGCCACTGTCTATAATATCTTCCACAATTAATACGTCCCGTCCTTCTACAGACGTATCCAAATCCTTAATAATTTTCACCTCTCCAGAGGAAACTGTTCCTTTACCGTAGCTAGAGACATCCATGAAATCCATTTCTAAATGAGTATCAATTCGTTTCGTTAAATCACCCATAAATGGCATGGCACCTTTTAATACGCCAATGACGAGGGGAAATTTCCCTTCATATTCTTCGGTAATCTGTTTGCCTAGCTCGACGATTTTTGCTTGAATCTCTTCCTCTGTTATCAAGATCTCTTGAATCTCATCTCTCATCTTCAACGCAAAAAACTCCTTTTTATACTCTCGTGACTTTAAACGTAGTCCTCCAAGCGAACATCCTTGGGGGTAAAGGTAACTTGGAAATCCTGTTTATGTTTCTGTGAAGGGTGATTGTATAACCCAGGCACGGATACAATCTCTGAGGATTGATTGAAAACAAGAGGCCAGCGATCCCTTACCTCTCTCTCCACTTTTTTGTCAATAAACAGGCGACTGACTTTTTTCGTTCCTACGGAGAGGACGATTCGATCCCCTGTTCGTCTAGATCGAACAGTAAGTGGAAAGTCACTAGCAGAACACGTAAACGTAAACGGAGACACAGAGCGAGGACCACTGACCAACTGCACGACACAAAATCGACCAAAAGGGGTAGAAACTTGGCCCTCACCTTCTATTACTACTGGGTAAACAGGAACTGGTTGCTTTTCGCCTGACGCCCTCACCCACCGAATTTGTCCGTAAACCCTCTCGACGGTTATTCCCATCGGTAAGTGTAGCTTCGTCCCTGTTACATCGTTCCGAATTAACGTTTCGATTCGCTCTATATGTATGAACCCATTAGCTGGAGAATCATTTGTATAAAGATATTTTAATATTAGATGAATCATCCTCCTTTGTAAAGGGAGACCCACGTTAAGAAAGGCGTCACGATCAATTGTCACGAGATGTTCATCTTTATGCAATAAAACGTCAGCTAATGCATTTTCCGCTAAATCAAGAAGGAAGCACTCGTCCTCCTCCTTCCATTCACTGATCCGCCTAAAATGTAGATGAGCATTTGGGTTTTCTCCCCGAATGAAAGGAATGATTGTGTGCCGAAAACGATTTCGGGTATAGCTAGAGGCATTATTTGAAGGATCTCGCTTGGGTTCAATATTCACTTCTTTACAATAGTGCTCAATTTGTCCTTTAGTTATTCCTAAAAACGGACGGACAATCAGAACATCCCCAACTTCTCGCCTAACTGGAATCCCACCTCGACTTAGAGGAAACGTTCCACGCACCTGCTTCATTAATATTGTTTCGATTTGGTCATCGCCATGATGGCCCGTCGCAATAAAGGCAGCACCATGCTTTTTGGCTTCAGCTTCCAGCCATTTATAACGAAGCTCTCGTGCCGTTACTTGAACCCCCTCACCGCTCATTTCCATTCTTTCCTTTACAGGCAGACGCGCACTCGTAAACAGAATGCCGTGGCTGAGGCAAAACTGATGGACAAATGTCTCTTCCTCATCAGCTTCCTGTCGTAGTTGATGGTTACCGTGAGCCGCCATTACCGTAATGCCAAGCTGCTCTCGGTGAGAAAATAAGAAGTGGAGCAAAGCCATCGAATCAGGCCCTCCTGATACTGCTACGATCACGAGCCCTCCAGAAGCAAACAGTCGGTGCTCCTCAATAAAATTAAGAACGTCCTGTTTCATAGCGCTGGCCGATGCCTCCTTTTCTATATGAAAACACTGCCAATGCAAACACAAGCCCTGCGGCAATAGCACCTGCTTGTAGCATTGTTTCAATGCCTAGTTCTAGTCCGAGCAAATAATCGCCTTCCACGAAGGCTAACATCGTAAAGTAAGCCCGACTCCCAGGCACAAGGGGGATAATGCCAGGAATGCTAAACGTGGTGACAGGGACCTTATAGTACTTTGCCAAGAGGTGCGAGATCGCTGCACTTGCTAAGGAGGCGGCTGCAGTCGCCACGATCGGCGATGCACCGTATATGGGAAGTAAGGAAAACACTAGCCAGGAGTTAGCGCCAATAAATCCTCCGATCCAAAGGACTTGTTTTGGTACATTAAATAGAATCCCGAAGGCAACGGTAGCGATAAACACAAAGAAAAGCTCAATAACAAGCACCTAACAATCCCTCCTTTATGACAGGAGCGCAATCGCTAGCGCAATTCCTGTTGCAATTGATAACGATGTAACAAAGCACTCTGCTCCTCTAGTAACACCTGCAAGCAAATCACCTGAAATTAAGTCGCGAACAGCATTTGTCAGAGGGATGCCAGGCACTAATGGCATAAGGGTCCCAATGATGACTTGATCCACATTCTCCCCAAGGCCAATGAGGACAAGTAAAATGGCTACCGCTCCTCCAGTAAAGGCAGCCATAAATTCAGCAAAAAACCGAACCTTTAAATAGGATTGAAGATGAACAACCGCCATGCTAGCGACAAATCCCGCGATAAAAGCAGGTAAAGTATCAAACAAATTCCCGCCAAACAAATAGGAAAAGGCTCCTCCTGCCACCCCCGAGGCGGTGTGCAAAAGAAGCGGCGAATAGTTCATCGGTTGTTTCGCTATGTTCTGTAATTTTGTTAAGGCTTCGGCTGCATCAATTTCTCCATTCACAAACTCACGGGATACTTGATTAACCAAGGTGACTTTATTAAGATCTTGCATCCGATCATCCACGCGAATCATTTGCATAACATCCCCTGCCCCTTCTTCTTCGAAGGACAAGAAGATGCCCGTGGTCGTCACAAAGCTGTGGACGTTCCGAAATTGACCCGCCTTCGCCATTCGCTCTAAAGTTTCTTCCACTCGATACGTTTCCGCACCGTTAATGAGCATAATTTCCCCGGCAAGCATACAAATATCCATCATTTCGTCTGCTCTTACCATCCATCATGCCCCCATTCTACACAAAACCTATCATTACATGATTTGTCCAAATAAGTATAGGATAGATAGGAACAGAAGAAAAGAGGCTATTAAAAAGATTTCAACAAAATAGGAAGATTTTTTTTCATTGCGACGATCATTTTTGCTTGCTCGTTTAGCGGCACGGCTCGGTCTTGTTTTTACAGAGGAGGTTGTTTCTTTCCCTGCATGGTTTAGTGCCTGGATCATGTCTTCACGCATCTGATGCGCGGTTTCGTATTTTGATTGGAGCGCGCGAAGCATGATCGGGCGAAATGGTTTTAGTTGAGGAATGGAGTCCATTTTCCTCTTCATTTGTTGCAGTGGCTTACCTTCCTTCTTGCCAAAATGTTTTCGGTCATAACAGTGCAGCATGATCATGGCCACTGCAAATAAATCATATGACGGCTCTGCTACTCGTGTCCCTAAGCCCCAATAACCACGATCATAAAATTCGGTAAACTCTTTTATAGATCGCCCTAAAAGGGTCGTCCCACCTACATCTAACCAACGAATTCGAACAGGAGGGCCTGTTACTAGTAAGTTATCAGGCTTTAAGTCACCAAACGCCCAGCCAGACTGATGCAATCGATCTAAATCCCCCAGCAGCTGGACGATGAGTAAGCCCAACCACTCTTCTCCTTTGGCTGCCATGAATTGTACAATGTTTGTGCCTCTCACATACTCCATTGTATAAAAAGGGATCGTTCCGCGGGACGTGACAAAGTCATCTACATCAAGCAAGGAAGGCCCAAGTCGTTCTCCTTGAACCTTCTGAAAATGCCTTAACACGTTCACTTCAGACGTAATCGCGTAATGGCTATCTGCTACTTTTACCGCAACGTTCCCATGGATCGACTCCGCCAAATAAACGGTGCCCGTCGCACCTGATCCTATTTTTCGAATGATCCGATAGCGCTGCTTGTGCCATTTCCCAACGATTCGTGTCCCGCTCGGGAGATTAGAGGCCAGACTCTTCAGCTCGTTGTTCTTCATCATTGCTCAGTAATCTCCTTCTTGAGCCACGTCTACCAAATTGTTCGATTGCAAATCGTAAGGCTGGCCCAGTTGGTGTAATCCCTCCTAATGACAGCTTATTAAAAATATTGGTCAGTGAATGAATGTGGGGCGTCCAATCTAATTGTTTATCCACATCTTTTCGTTTCCCGGGAAATGAATAAACAGAAAATTGGTTATCACCCATTCTGGACGTTAAACTTATGGAAAGATCCGTCAGTGCATCTTGTACCATCGGCAGCTTGTTTTTCATGCTCGCACTAGTATCTACTAAGATGAGCACTTGCAGGGAAACCGTTTCACCGAGCTCATCTACGACTTCCATTACTTGCCCTCTTTTTTCTGGTGATAGACTTTCCATCTCTGATTCTTTTCCAAAGATTTGTTGTAACTCTTTATTTACTACACCGTGAAGGGTCTGTGTCATTGCTTGTCTGGTCACCATTTGTACCGTTTGTGATAATTGCTTGGCGTAAACAATCTGGCTTACGCCACCCCCAGCCATGGCAATAGCATCTACTTCTTTCGTACCTTGCTCACCTAAGTGATTATCATCTACGACTCCTATGACATTAACGACAATTCCTTGCTCTTTTGCTAACGCTGCTATTGCTACAGGATCTTCACCATGATTAGAACATCCGTCTGTAAGCAATAAAATTTGCTTTAATGTACCTTTCTCCATCTCAACCCCTCCTATGAGACTCATTACTATCATGCTTGTCAAGAAGGGAGATTTTTATACCTTTACAATGTTGCCACTTGATTTAAAAGACTTGTTTTATTGCCATACCCTCTCTCGCAAAAATCTGTTTTCTTATACAATAATCATATACATTCATGTTATTGTGCCTTCTTCCTAAGAATACGTTTTGGCTTATGCATGGGGATCGCCGCCCATTTTGGCATGTTTCGCTTCACCTTTGCTACGATGATCGTCATATCATCATCAATCTGACCTTTTTCCGTTCGTAGCACTCGTTCTAGTAACAAGTCTGCTAGCTCTTGTGGATCGTCTGTCTCCATTTCTGAAACGAGACGCTTGATCCACATTTCTCGGTTTTCTACATGACGGGGCGCTTCCAAAATTCCATCGCTCATCATAATGAGCAAATCTCCCGCTTTTAGCTGCTCACTTACGACGTCCACATCAAACTCTTGAATAATGCCCATCGGCAAATTACCAGCCTCCATTTTGATTACTTTGTTGCCTCGTTTAATGAAGCTTGGGATTGAGCCAATTTTCAAAAATTTCGCTGTAGCATCATGCAAATCAATCATCGCTAGATCAAGTGTCGAAAACACTTCATCTGTCGTGCGCAACGATAATACGGAGTTGATGGATTTAATCGCCACCGTTTCTTCGATCCCCGACTGTAAAATTTTTTGTAACAGCTGAAGCGTATCGTTACTTTCTAAATGAGCTCGTTCACCATTGCCCATTCCATCACTTATGGCGATTGCGTATTTTCCCGATCCTAGCTCAATGGTCGAATAACTATCTCCAGAAATCCAGCCGCCCCCTTTGGCTACATGGGCAACCCCCGTTTCCACAACAAACTGCTTCGCAGAACCAAAGGATACATGCTGATAGCCGTTAGGGTAATAATGTCGCTCTTCATGTTTGACGATGATCGTTTCACCTAACATGTCGGAGAGCATTGGAGCAATGATCTTCTCTGCCTGCCCGTGACCAGAATCATCAGCTATGCTCATGTCGATCTCCATATTTCCTTTTTCGAGTTGAAAAATATCCACATGGCCAATCTCTAAGCCAACACTCCGTAAAGCCTCTAAAATTTGCTCCTCCTCTAGATGATGCTCCTGACGCTCTTTTTGAATTTCTTTTGCAAAATCCCCCATCACTCGTGACACACCCAGGAGTTGATCAGCTACAAGTTTCCGACTCTCCATCACTTGGTGCCTCAGCTTCTGGTGCGCAAGGTGTTGAGTATGCTCTTGTTGGATCGCTTGCATCACCTTATCGGGTTTAATGCAATGCTGCTTCCATTCAACAAGTAATCTCTTATCTATGACTTCCCCATTTTTTTCAGTTTCGATCATAAGCCGTTGCATCGCATCATAGGTTGTATTAAAGTTACGAACCCAGCACTTTTCCTTTTTAAAACACGCTTGGCATGTTTTTTCGGTTACATTACTTAGTACGTAGTCCCACTCTTTTTCCGCATCCTCTGTAGCAGCACTCGTAGGTGTAGAAAAACTGGTCGACAACGTTTGGAAAAGATTTGAGAATTGTTCGACCCTTCCTGCTGTGATATCGCGGATTTTTCGCAAGTATTGCTGCTGCTCTTTCGAATACTCTGTCGTTCCAGGAATGTAGCGAGCGATCGCATGGATCCACCCTTTTGGCGTGATCAAAAAGATTGCAATGGCAACTGCTGTTTCCATCATCGTTAGTTGAATATTGGTCCCCCCTTCACCGTAGAGACCGATCAACATCGTACCAACAAGAAGTCCGAGGCTGACACCTACTTTCTTACCTTCTTTTAGTAGACCACCAAGAAGACCAGAAAATGCAAGGAGGCTCATTTGATAGAGACTAGCCACACTCGCTAAACTCAAGATTAACCCTGTAACAACGCCTACGGTCGATCCGATCGCTGCACCTCCAACGAATGCGAAGATTAACACGAGATAACGGGCAAACATATGCTCAACTGTTAACCCATAGAAGAACCATCCGACCGTACCCGTCATAACAGAAGCAAGTAAAATCACAAGACATACAATCTCTTCATTCCGCAAAGGCTGCTGAATACGTTTAGCCGTCAGCAATGGGACACTTTGCAAAAAGATCAGTGTTAAGATAAAGCTTAACCCACCCTCAACAATCGCCATCATGACTGCATAGTTTGAGATAGCCCCTTCAATTAAATAGACTAACCCTAGCCTAGAAACCACGCTGGCGATCAATACCGAATAGGGGACGATTTTTTTTCGTTGATCCGTAAAGCGTTCTGTTACCTTTTGGAAGAGGAGGAATGCGACCATGGCCACGATGACAAAGCCAACCTCTTGGTGAAAGCTCGTAACAGCGCCGGCAAACATAGCAATCGCCGCAAGCATCAGCTTGTCCTTTTTCAATAAATAAACAGCGGCTAGGAATGGAACAACAAACGGCGTCAACTCTTCTAAAATGACCGCACGCCCAAGCAAAAAGCCGACAATCGCCAGGAGCAACCCCCATTGATAAAAGACAATCGCTCCCCCTTTGGTAAGAGATTGACTAACTGACCGAATGAAACGATTAACCCGTTCTACCCCTTTCCACTCCAATCTAAATCCCACCATCTCTTTTGTTAGCTTCCGAATCATTATCATCCACCACCCATTTTAAGATCGTGACTCCATTAAAACATGTCCAAAAGAAAGATTTTGTCAAAATGGGAAAGTGAAAACAAAGAAATGTTCGACTCATTTCGGCTCCATTCAGACTGTTTAGCCAAAACGACTGATGAGTTGAATCGAGGAAAACGCACAATCTTGGAAAAACGAAAGACTGATAGGGAAATGTGAGGAAAGAAAAAAACGAGCAATAATTGCAAAAGTGGACTGATCGATATTTCATGAAGGAAAGCAGATACGATTAAAGGAAATAGAAGCGAGGAAAACTTTCTTAATGATCAAGAAAACTCGGTGATGCCGAGCCTAAGCTGGATAGATCGTGAAGACTACGCCCATTCCTAGTGCACCTTAAAAGCCCTACTCGTTTACACGAGCAGGGCTTTGAAAGAGTAGCGGCGGAGGGAATCGAACCCCCGACCTCACGGGTATGAACCGTACGCTCTAGCCAGCTGAGCTACACCGCCATAGTGTGAATTTGTTGATTGCGACATGTAATAATATATATGATGACCAAACAAAAGTCAATATCTTTTTTTATCAAGGAGAAAGACAAGCGAATGCTTGTCTTTCTCAACATTGTATGATCAAGCGAGCAGCAAGTTACCCTCGACGGGCGCCGCGTCCACCACGCTTTGACTCTGTTTGCCTTTTAATCGTAGCAAGGCGCTCTTCGCTGTCTTTCAAGAAGCGAGCCATTTTATCTTCAAATGATGGGCCCGGACGATTTGTACGAGGACCGCGATTTCCACCTCCATGTGGGCGTTTCGGTCGTTCAGGCTGATCAAGGGCTTTTCGGATAGAAAGTCCAATTTTCCCATCAGACTCTACATTTAAAACCTTGACTTGAACCTCCTGTCCAACTGTCAACAACTCATTAATGTCCTTGACATAATGATCAGCAACCTCGCTGATGTGCACAAGACCTGTAGAACCACCTGGCAACTCAACAAATGCACCAAATTTGGTGATTCCCGTTACCTTGCCTTGCAACTTGCTGCCAACTTCAATTGCCATGAAAAAATTGTTCCTCCTTAAAGTAGCTAAAAATCTTCACTTTGGTATAGTATACCCGATCCAAAAAAATGGTGTCAATCTGAGGATGATTTAGGCAACTTAAATAGCGTTTCACCTGGCTTGGTCATATAGTAGTCTCGCCTTGCAATCTCTGCAATAAATTCTTCGTCGTTGTAATTTTTAATTTCTTGTTCAAGAAATTCTTGTTCCGCATGTAGTTCATCGAGCTTTTGCTCAAGGGCTATTTTTTCTTGTTGTATATCCTCTAGCATTTTCGCTTGTGTTTGCAACGTCATAAAGGCAAAAACACAAAGCAATACAGACACGATTCCAATGGCCACAAGTCGACGAACCAACCCACGGCGTTTCCGCTTTTGCATTTCGAGATTTTGTTCATGCTGCTGGATATATTGCGAGTCAATTTCACGAATTCTTGATGGTTGTTTTTTGACCATGGCCCTCACTCCTTTTGAATCCATTTCCACAGCTTTTTCCAAAATCCTTTTCCTTTTTGAAAAAATGTTGTGGACTGAATCTTATTGATCAGCTTCTGAATGCCTAAAAGGCGGTAAACTACCTTTAGCCCCCAAAAGATAGGTTTCCATATCAAATTTAGCAAAAAGTAGAAAATAGATAGGACCGCCGATATTATCATCATACACAAGCGATAAAGAAGATTCAACAGCCACTTGATCGGCGAAACGAAAAAGATATGGATCATCTTTCTCCCAAACCGATAAAGCGCTAGTACGAACTGGATACCACGCTCCAATAGCTTCTGATAAACTTGGCGAAACAATGCTTGATAGGCAGCATACCCACAAAGAATAGCTAAAAATATATAAAAGCGAATTTCCCCTTGGTTGACTTGAAGGAGGACATAAAACAGAATGAGCCCTTGAATCAGCCAAAAAAGAACATCGTTGATAAACTCAAGCCAGTGAAAAAGCATACGGCGGCGCTTTGAGAACCGGTGATAGGTATCAATAGCTGCGCCAAGCCAAACGCCCATCGCAGCCATTGATAGCATCGTGTAAAATTGAATGGTTAAACTCACTTGAACAACTTCCCAAAGAACCCTTTAGATTTTTCTCCTTGGCCCTGTTCAAGGTACACCATATCGAAGATCTTTCCTTCGATCGACACCAGTCCTTCCTCTACATTTAAATTTTTCATATGCAGATTGCGCCCACGAATCGATAGAAAACCCATTTCTGTCTCAAGCAAAAACTCCTCATTGTCAAAGCTTTCGACTTGCTTAACCCCCGTTATATCAAGTGTTTTACGATTCCGCATCGTCACATCGTGCTCTTTTGACCGACGTTCATGTCCCATAGGTCTGCCGAAGTCATACTGCTGGTCCATTCCGATTCCTCCTCATTACGACTTTACTGACAGTCTATGAAGGGGGAACCAAAGATAGAACAAGCCCCTTAATCTGATTCTGTTCCTATAAATAGATATAAAGACCCATCCCTTAAGATCCAACTTGAAAAGCACCTTCCTAAAATGCAAAACCGCCGCATAACGACGGTTTTTCTTTTACTCACTTTTAGAAATCGGCTCTTCTTTTTTTACTTCATATAACGTGCTTGCTTCTTCTTTCCGAACCGTTTCTTTCACATTTGTAATTTCAACAGTGACAAGCTTTTGACCGAAACGAATCACAAGCTCATCCCCTTCCTTCACGACAGTCCCTGCTTTTGCTACGTTTCCATTGACCGTAATTCTACCTTGTTCACAAACTTCTTTCGCCAATGTTCTCCGTTTAATTAACCGGGAAACTTTTAAAAATTTATCGAGTCTCATTCTTACTCCCCCTGACTTTCACTTTCTTTTGCTTGATTCCAAAGGACGTCCATTTCTTCTAAGGAACTTTCTTCGAGAGTGTCCCCTTTAGCAGTAATTGCCTGTTCAATCGACTGAAAGCGCCGCTTGAACTTCTCGTTCGTTCGGTGGAGAGCCTCTTCTGCGTATATATTGTAAAACCGGCCAATATTTACGAGGACAAACAGTACATCGCCGAACTCTTTTGCCATTTCTTGCGAGTGTCCCGCCTGAATTTCCTCTTTAAACTCATGCAGTTCCTCGTCAAGCTTCGCCCACATCGGTTCCACTTCTGCCCAATCAAATCCTACCTTCGCCGCTTTCTTTTGCAGTTCAAATGCTAGCATTAAGCTTGGCAAGCCTTTCGGAATTTTTCCAAGGATGGACGTACTAGCTTGATCTTCGCCCTTCTCGGCTTTCTTTATTTCATCCCATGTTTCGACTACGTCTTCTGCATCCTCTACCTGTCTTTCACCGAATACGTGGGGATGACGGCGAATCATCTTTTCTGAAATAGAACGAATGACATCCTCGATTTGGAACCAACCATCATCCTCGCCAATTTGAGCGTGCAGCAAGACCTGGAGTAAAAGATCGCCAAGCTCTTCAACAAGGTGATCCTCGTTTTCTTCATCAATCGCTTCAAGTACTTCATACGCTTCTTCTAATAGATATTTTTTCAATGATTGGTGGGTTTGCTTCTTATCCCAAGGGCAGCCGTCAGGCCCGCGAAGCGTCGCAATGATCTGGCGCAACGTTCGAAAGTCTTGATACAGTATAACCTCATCCTCAACTGGGGGGACGTATACCGCCGTTAAATTACTGATCGTCGTCACTCGATCAAGCTCATATAATGGCACGGTCTCTAGCTTTTCATTTTTTGTTCCAACAGCGGTTGCCACTGTCACCTCGTAATCATCTGGCAAAAGCTCCATAAGTGTTAATTTCACATGGGATGCTATCATCTGATCATATACTTGACAAATGACAATGTGCTGCGTTACGTGCACTTCATCACGCGAAAGCATCGTCCCATCGAGCACTTGACATCCCTCGACCGGATCGATCTTCAATGCGGAAAACATAGGGTCTAAAAAGCTTTGTCCCCCTAATATCTTCACCGTGACGCGCCCTTCCCGTTCAGCTGCTAGCAGCAGTTGAACCGTTCGCTCCGCCACGAGCGGATGCCCAGGTACAGCATAAAGAACCTCCTTGCTTTTGGCCGCCTCTAAAAGTTCGGCAACAATGGCATCATAGACGGCCTCAAATGTCTCATGCTGCTCATAGATCGAATCAAAAAAGGTAAAAGAATGCCCTTCACCAATGAGCTCTTCTATTACAGGATGATCCTTTGTCCTCACATATAGATGATCCTGATTTAGAATTAAGCGATATACCCCGAGCGGTAATTGTTCTAAGTCTCCTGCTCCAAGGCCAATGACCGTAATCGTATGGCTCATCTTCCCACTCCTTTAGCTTCTTACGTGTTACCAAACAAATGGTTCATTCGCTTCGCCCACTTTTGTAAGGTCGGCACCATGTCCCATTCTTTCTCACTAATGACCTTGCTCCGCAATACAGCAAACAGAAAGCCTAAGATACCTGCAGCTACTGTGAGCAGAACCATCAATAGCGCTTCCATCCGCCCCTCTCCCACTACTAAAGAGAGCAAGTAACGGCAAACACTCGCAGGGATCGCCATGGCGATAAAGCATACCAACATCGCCTGTGCATTGGCAACTAGACGCGCAAGGCCGCCGTACAGTTTCGAAAGGGCGACAACATTTATCGTTGCCATTGTAGCGTATGCTGCGATCGTCCCAATCGCTGCACCGACCGTGGTGAATGCTGGAATGAGGACAACATTTGCAACCATTTTGACAAGCAAACTAACCGCAAGTGCGATCATCGGAATGTGAACATAACCCGATCCTTGGAGCAAGGCAGCTGTTACAACAAACAAGCTCGCAAAAAAGATAGAAAAGCCGTACACTTGTAACACATGTGTTCCTTCGCTATTCCCGAACAACAGGATGTTTGTTGGCTCCATTACGATGAACAAACCAAGTGCAGCAGCCCCTGAAATGAGAATCGTAAACCGACAAGCTAACTCTGTGAATGTCCGAGCTTCTCTCAACCTTCTTCCTTGTACTGCTTTTGTCATAAACGGAACGATTGCAAGTGAGAAGGACGTAGCGACGACGATGCCCACTTGAACGAGCGGCTGTCCTCGATCATAAATTCCTTTTTCAATAAATGCCCACGTCCCTTCGATTCCTGCCACCCCTAGCAAGCGGATCATCGTGAATGCATCTACAAGCGGGACGAGCACAAAGACGAGGGAACTTAAGCAAATGTACACACTTTGCCTAAACCATGGCGTGTTTCTGTTCCCCTTCAACATCCGAAGATTTTTCCGAGATAACCACTCTCTCCAAGCAATTGAGCGATACCCGATAAGCAAGACGATGATAGCCCCGACACTGCCAGCAATTGATCCGAGCGCTGCACCGACCGCTGCATCATAGCCATCGCCCCCTTGCGACATAAAAAGACCTACGAGACAGAGAATACCAATCACGCGAATAATCTGCTCGGTCACATGAGAAAGGGCCGTCGGCTCTAGTTGATGATGCGCCTGATACACTCCACGAACGACCGATAAAAGGGGGATGAGCAAGATGGAAAAAGCCACGGTCTGCAGCGGTGCAGTTAGGTTTATATCTCCCATGACGAGGGCTATTCTCTCGGCAAAAACATACAAGGTACTAAACATGGCAACAGATAAAAGAATGAGTCGATAAAAGAAAAAAGAGACCCACGCCTTCGCTTGTTCAACTTCCCCACGCTCCAAATAACCTGTCACTACTTTGGATAAATACACAGGGAATCCGTACATAGCGAGAATCATCGCAATCCCGTAAAAAGGATAAATTTGCTGGTAAGCATAAAACCCTAAATCTCCAGCCATGTTTTGATATGGCACGCGATACGCCGCACTTAACACCTTCGCGAACAATGCCGCAACAGAAACAGAAAGCGCCCCACGCAGAAACGGACGAATGGTTTCGTTGTTTTGCATTGGCGTTTCTCCTTTTTTTTCTTGTCATTATACCATAGGTTGACATATAAAGTTGGACGTTTGTTAGCAAAACTTGGATTCCAACCAATCGCTTAAAGTAGAAAAGCCATTCCTTCCTCGGAAAGAATGGCTTCGTGATTATTGCTCCATTTGACGGGCAAGGAAGCTCGCTGCTGTTTCTGCCAGCTTTTGTTCCACTTGTCCTTGTAATGTTTCATCTTTATTAAAGATCACCACTGCCCCGATTGGATCTCCATTTGCAATAATTGGTGCAATGACGCAGCCTTTAAGTTCTTCTTGCTGTTCACCAACAAGGTTGTATTCGCCCGCATCTGTATGGACGATTGATTTTCTGTCGTTCATTGCCGACTCTATCATGTCCCCGATGCTTTTATTTGTATAATCCTTCTTCGAGCTTCCAGCCACCGCGATGTACGTATCACGATCAGCGATAAGCACACTATGATTCAGACTGTCGTAAAGCGCTTCTGCGTATTCTTTTGCAAAATCACCAAGCTCAGAAATAGGCGAGTATTTCTTTAGGATGACTTCTCCATCACGATCCACAAAAATTTCGAGAGGGTCCCCTTCGCGGATGCGCAACGTTCTTCTGATTTCCTTTGGAATCACTACACGCCCCAAGTCATCGATCCGTCGAACAATTCCTGTTGCTTTCATACCTATGATGCCTCACTTTCTTCTGATGGAATAACTTCTGGATGTAAGTAAAGATGATCCTGTTTACGTGTTAGTATCTTTGTTTCCAGAAGAACTATTCACCATTCGAAGAAAAAAGACATCCTTTTGCCGTTTTACTCCTTCCTTGGGATATCAATATTAGGAAACCGAATTAACTGGAGACGGTTGTTTTTTTACATCCGCCAGTGAAGCCAAGAGCGTTTCTGTTACTTCCAGCAATTGATTTGTCCCTAGCTGCTTTGTTTTTAACGTTAATTTTATTCGCTCACCTTCAGTCCCAAGACCAACTTGCTGATCGAGCTTATGAATGACTTCAAACAGCTTAGCGCCATCAATCCCTTCTGTCGTTTCTGGCGAAAGGAGAATAATCCATTGACCCTTTGACTCCACAATGCTTTCGACGCCTTCTTGATAGGCTAAAATTTTTATCGTCGTTAGCTGTAGAAGGTCACTTACTTCTTGAGGATATTCACCGAACCGATCAAACATTTCGTCCTTTAAGTCGTTGATCTCTTCAATCGTCTCGACCCCACGGAACCGTTTGTACATTTCAATTTTTTGCTTTGCGTCTTGAATGTATGAATCCGGTATATAAGCATCCACTTGTACATCAATTTCCACGTTTCGTGGTTCTTCTTTCGGCTGTTCGCCTTTTCGTTTTTCAATGGCTTCCTTCAACATTTGTGAGTATAGATCAAAGCCAACCGATTCAATAAAACCATGCTGCTGCGCGCCAAGCAAATTACCGGCACCACGGATCGCTAAATCTCGCATCGCTATTTTAAATCCAGACCCGAGCTCCGTGAATTCCTTAATGGCTTGGAGTCGCTTTTCTGCAACTTCGGACAACACTTTGTCACGCTGATACGTGAAATAGGCGTAAGCCACCCGATTGGAGCGTCCGACCCGTCCGCGGATTTGATACAGTTGGGACAAGCCCATTTTATCGGCACCGTGGATGATGAGCGTGTTAACATTTGGAATGTCCACACCTGTTTCAATAATGGTCGTCGTTACTAACACATCGCTCTCCCCTTCTAAGAAGGCGAGCATAATCGACTCTAATTCGCTTTCTTTCATTTGCCCGTGGGCAAAAGACACTCGGGCATCTGGGACGAGCATAGAGATTTCATTTGCCATTCGCTCGATGTTTTCCACACGATTGTAAAGAAAATACACTTGTCCACCACGGGATAGTTCACGCTCAATCGCTTCTCGCACAAGAGGGCTGTTATATTCTACCACATAGGTTTGCACCGGAAAGCGGTTCTCTGGTGGTGTTTCGATGACAGAAAGATCACGGACGCCGAGCATCGACATGTGAAGTGTTCGCGGGATCGGGGTTGCCGTTAATGTTAGAACGTCAATATTTGCCTTTAACTGTTTAATTTTCTCCTTGTGCGTCACCCCAAAGCGCTGCTCCTCATCGACAATGAGCAAGCCGAGATCTTTGAACTGAACATCCTTGGACAGCAGACGATGGGTACCGACCACAAGGTCAACCGATCCTGCTTTTAGTCCTTTAAGCGTTTGTGACTGTTCCTTTCGAGAACGAAAACGACTAAGAACCCCAATGTTAATTGGATAATCAGCGAAGCGCTCCTGGATCGTCTCAAAATGTTGCTGCGCTAAGATGGTCGTTGGCACGAGAATCGCCACTTGCTTTCCGTTCATAATGGCCTTGAAAGCAGCGCGAATCGCCACCTCTGTTTTCCCATAGCCAACGTCACCACAAAGAAGCCGATCCATCGGACGCTCTTTTTCCATGTCTTCTTTTATCTCTTGAATCGCTCGAAGCTGATCTTCTGTTTCTTGATATGGAAATGATGCTTCAAACTCCGCTTGCTCTGGTCCATCTGGGGCGAATGCAAACCCTTTGCTCGCTTCTCGCTCAGCATACAGCTTGATTAAATCATCAGCAATGTCTTCCACTGATGACTGGACACGGCGCTTTACCTTTTTCCAATCGCTTTTTCCTAGAGAGTACAGCTTTGGATCTTTATCTTCGGCGCCCACATATTTTTGCACTTGATCGATTTGTTCTACAGGAACGTATAGTTTATCGTTACCTGCATAGCGAATGTGTAAATAATCCTTGTGAACCCCATTAATTTCTAAGGTTTCGATTCCTAAATATTTCCCGATCCCGTGGTTCGTATGGACGACTAAATCGCCTACTTTTAACTCGCTATAGTTTTTAATTCTTTCGGCGTTCGATAGTTTTTGTTTCCGCTGTGGCCGCTTCACCTTTTTCGCAAATATTTCTTCTTCTGTAATCACCACTAGCTTGTGCAGGGTCAATTCAAAGCCGCTCGTTAATGCACCGACCATAATTTGCGCCTGACCTGGCGTAAGTGGAGCTTCCCCATCTACAACGAGGGCTTCTATTCCTTCCTCAGCTAAGACATGGTTTAGTCGCTTCGCCCGCTCCCTCGTCGCTGCAATGAAAACGGTCGCAAATTGTGATGAAATCCAGCGCTTAACTTCCGATTGAAGCAGTGGCATTTGTCCATGAAAGTTTTGCATCGATTTGCATTGGAAGCTAATAATATTTTGCGGATTCGTAGACGGCACGTGACGCACGAAAAGCGACAAGTAAACGATCGGTAAGACGCCTTGCTTCATCTGCTCTAGAACTGAGTGAGCTAAGGTTACATCGTGGACAATTTCCCCTTGTTCAATAAGCGTCGTATGCCATTCCGCCTCTTCTTTCTCTAAACTTTCGGACATTTCTTTAACCCTACTCATTTCGTCAACAAAAATGACCCCAGTGGAAGGTACGTATGAAAAAAGGCTGTACGTATCATCGTAAAAAAGAGAAATGTATTTGTACATCGATGGAAACGGATGTTTCTGCTTCAGCTCACTAATATCAAAAGAAATTTGTTCGGTTAGTTTTTCTTTTACTTCTTTTTTCTTTACTTTTTTTAACGTTTGACTGAGACGGTCCTCTAAGCGTGATGCCCCTTGAATAAAATGCTCTTCATCCATAATGATTTCCGCCGCTGGTCCAATGACAACTTCGGATAGCGAGTCCTTTGAACGCTGGTCTTCAATCGTAAATGTCCGAATCGAATCAATTTCCGTGTCAAACAATTCAATTCGAATTGGGTCCTCCTCTGTTAAGGGATACAGATCAATAATGCCCCCACGGACACTACATTCTCCCGGGGTCGTCACCATATCAACACGAGTAAAACCATTGCGAACAAGCCGTCTAATCAACGACTCCAAGTCACCTATGTCATCCCCAACACTTAAACGAATTTGGCTTTCCTTCCATAAGGAAGAAGGAGGCAATAGACGCCGCAGGCCTGCTAATGGAACGACTACGATTCCTGAAAATCCAGCTACGAGCTGATTTAATACGTCAATGCGTTGCGCTTTCATTTCCGGGCTAGCAATCGCAATTTCTGATGAAATCAAATCGTTAACGGGATAGAGTAGTACATGATCCGCCCCTACGAGTTCGACAAGATCCTCAAAGATTTTCTGTGCTTGATACAAATTATAGGTAATGACAAGCTGTGGCCGTCTCGTCTCCTTATATAAAGCAGCCATAACGGCAGGCCTAGCAGACCCTGACAATCCTGAGACGAGTTGTTCCTTCATATTCACTTCCAAGCCCTGTACAATCGCTTGTGTGTCTTCCTGTTCTTGAATAAAACGTTGTAAACCTAGCATACCTTTCCCCCTAAAGCCTTCTGCTACAAGCATTTCATTAAAAACGCCTTAAAGCAGGGGGTCCTCCCCTGCTGTAGGTATAAATCAATTCGCTTCATGACATTCTATGAAACTTTTGAAAATCCTCTTCCTCTTTTTTAAAAATCCTACTGATGTCACTGTTGTTTGGAAACAGAAAAATGCTTTGGTCTAAAACCAAAGCGTTGACAAAGCCAACGAGTTCTTATGGTTGTCATTTATTGAATATGTGACGTAACATCCAGTTCATATAGGTTTGGATTCCGAATGTAGGCTTCATGACAATCTTCGCAAATAACGTGAATCGTCATGTCTCCACTGTCATTATATGTCACCATCGAGGCTCTTTCCTCTTCAGTCAAATGATGAAGTCCTAACTGTTCAGATGTATGTCTACCTTCTAATTGACCAACTTTCGTTTGACAATGGCGACATTGATAATGAATCGTCAACGCAAGTCCCCTCCGTTCTAGATCATCAGTTGCTTTTAGTATGAACGGAAGTGGAACGAGCTATACCTCATCGGATCTAGCTTTAATTAAATGTATTCATCACTTCAAGAAATGGTTTCTTTGTAAAAGCTTCTGCTGCCTCTGCCGAGAGATCAATCGCCTCCGAGATGGCGTCCTTTTCCTCTGGGCGATAGCGCCCAAGCACGTGCTGAACGACCGTTTCTCCTGGTGCCGGCCTGTCGACCCCGACACGAATTCGTTTAAAATCACTCGTGCCTAGGTGAGCGATCAAAGATTTCATCCCATTGTGGCCACCAGCGCTTCCTTTTTGACGAAGGCGGATTTTACCTACTGGCAAATCTAAATCATCATAAATCACGAGTAGGTCTTCCACTTCCATGTTATAGTATTCAAGGAATGGGCGGACCGATTCTCCTGATCGATTCATAAAAGTCTGGGGCTTTAACAAAAAGATCTTTTCTCCATCGATTCGACCTTCCCCATAAAGTCCGTTCGCTTTCGACTGCTTGATCTCAATATTCAAGCGGCGAGCGACGGCATCTACTACATCAAAACCGACATTATGCCTCGTGCCATCATATTTAGCACCAGGGTTTCCTAAACCGACGATTAGCTTCATCTATATCACCTTTTTAGTGTCCCTTTCACAGTTACTAAAAACAGTATAACAACAGAAAAGGTATAACCACAAGGGTCATACCTTTTTAAAGGTTGTTTAGAGCAGCGCCATTTCTAAGGCTGCGTACGTACTTTACAGCTGTCTTGTGATGGACACAAATTGACTTTATTCTTCTTTTGCCTCTTCAGCAGGCTCCTCTTTCTCATTGATTACTTCTGGCTCATTATCAGTCACTGCTGCTTCCGTCTCTTCTTCCTTCTCCGTGGCAGGAGGTTGGACAGTTACGACGGTTTCTTCGTCTTCGTTTACGACTTGAACAGGGACGTTCCCTCGCACATCCCTTATTTGAATGGAATCCCCAATCGTTAAGGATGACACATCGAGCGTGATTTCTTCCGGAATGTCTGCTGGCAAACTACGAACCGTGATTTCATACATAAGCTGAGAAAGGACACCGCCCTCGGATACTCCTCTCGCTTCCCCTGTTAATCGAACAGGAACATTTGCTTCAATCTCAGAGGACATATCCACTTCGAAGAAATCAATATGCAAATAATCGCCTTTTAACGGATCCATTTGCAAATCATGGACCATCACTTGATGCTTCGTGCCTTTCTCTACTTCAAGTGAGATCAATCCGTTTCGGCCCACTTCTCGAACCGTTTTTAAAAAGTCTACAGCCTCGACGCTAATTGGTTGGCTTTTCGTCTTATTTCCATAAACAACGGCCGGCACATACCCTTGTTTACGAATTTTTCTTGTAACAGAGCCACGTAGATCTGGCCGTTTCTCTGCTTTTAAGCTCATTGCCATTTTTATCACCTCTACGTTTTTTACAGTTGCTCTCTTTCATCTTTTCCCTGAGCATCCCTTTTTCAAACGGAGAAATTTAAAAACAGCAGAAAAAAGCCGATTAATCAAATAATAAACTTACAGAAGAATGTTCATGAACACGGACAATGGCCTCTGCCATGAGCGGTGCTACAGACAACGTAGTAATCTTATCAATTAATTTTTCTTCTTCAAGCTCAATTGTATTCATGACGACAAGCTCTTTGATTTTCGAATTTTTGATTCGCTCGATCGCAGGTCCTGATAAGACAGGGTGGGTGCAACATGCGTACACTTCTTTTGCCCCGTGTTCAACGAGGGCGTTTGCTGCTAATGTGATTGTCCCCGCTGTATCGATAATGTCATCAATAATAATTGCTGTTTTCCCTTCAATATGACCGACTATATTCATTACTTCTGCCACGTTTGGTTTCGGACGACGTTTATCAATAATCGCAATCGGTGCTTTTAACCGGTCGGCTAGCTTGCGGGCACGCACCACGCCTCCATGATCAGGGGAAACGACAACGACATCATCCAAGCCCTTTTTCTCAAAGAACTCAGCTAAAATCGGAACGCCCATAAGCTGATCAACCGGAATGTCAAAAAAGCCTTGAATTTGTGTCGCATGTAAATCAAGTGTCAAAACACGAGTCGCTCCGGCTGTTTCTAGTAAATTAGCCACCAATTTTGCAGTAATTGGTTCACGAGCTCTCGCCTTGCGATCCTGTCTCGCATATCCATAATAAGGGATCACCACATTAATGGTTTTCGCCGATGCACGCTTCACCGCATCAATCATAATCAGGAGCTCCATAATATGCTCGTTTGCCGGAGCAGCTGTTGATTGAATTAAGAAAACATCGCAACCTCGAATGCTTTCTTCAATGTTGATTTGCACTTCTCCATCGCTAAAGCGAGTGACTGAGCTTTTCCCCATCGGTACACCGATTCGTTCTGTAATCTCATAAGCCAACCCTTTATTTGAATTGAGCGTAAACACCTTTAAGTTGGGGTCACCGTAGTTTGCCATGTTTCCTTAAACCTCCACCATAAATTAATTGTTTTTTTTCGTTACATAGTGTTCTTTATTTGTTTGCCGTGCGCGTGCGATCGAGAGTGCATCACTTGGCACATCTTCTGTTATTGTAGATCCTGCTGCTATTAAAGCCCCTTTTCCGATCGTGACAGGGGCAATTAAGTTAGAGTTGCAGCCGATAAATGCATCGTCCTCGATTTTCGTTAAAAATTTGTTTTTCCCATCGTAATTCACGGTAATGGATCCACAACTAAAGTTCACCCGCTCGCCAACTTCAGCGTCACCAATGTAGCTCAAATGTGATGCCTTGCTCTCTTTTCCAATGGTTGACTTTTTTACTTCAACAAAATTACCAATCCGTACATCATCATGGATCATTGATGCAGGGCGAATGTGCGAAAATGGTCCAATAGATACACGCTCCCCCACTTCGCTATTATGAACAACCGATTGCTTAACTGCCGTTTTGTTCCCGATTTTTGAATCTTTTAATTCCGTATGGGGACCAAGCACGCATCCTTCACCGATGGTCGTTTGTCCAAGCACCATCGTTCCCGGATAAATCACGGTATCTTGACCAATTGTTGCATCAGGTGATACGTACGTTTGCTCAGGATCAATGAACGTAACCCCTTTTCTCATCCATGCTTCATTGATACGACGCTTCATCACCTGCTCCGCTTGAGCTAAAGCGACCCTGTCGTTAACCCCTAAAGTTTCCTCAACATGGGCCGTTTTGTATGCCGCTACCTTTTCCCCTTTAGTTTGAAGGATTTGGATCACATCAGGAAGGTAGTATTCCCCTTGGGCGTTATTGTTACCAACTTCTTTCAACGCTTGAAATAACGCCTCATTGTCAAAGCAGTACGTCCCTGTATTGACTTCTGTAATTTGCTTCTCTTCAGAAGTCGCATCTTTGTGCTCAACAATTCGTTCAACAAGTCCCTTATCGTTCCGTACAATTCGCCCATATCCTGTTGGATCAGCCAATTCGGCCGTTAGCACAGTCGCCTTGGCTTGCTCTTCTTCATGATAGGACATCACATGATCGATTGTTTCGGCTGTCAACAACGGTGTATCACCGCACAATACGATCGTTACTCCTCGTCTTCCGCCAAGAGCTGATTCTGCTTGAAGTACAGCATGTCCTGTCCCAAGCTGTTCCTCTTGCAAAGCATAGGAGACACGCTCTCCTAGCTGTGACTTTACAGCATCCGCACCGTGCCCTATAATTGTCACAATTTCGTCAAATCCGAGGGCTGAGACTTGGTCAACGACGTGTTGAACCATTGGCTTTCCACAAACTGAATGGAGCACCTTATAAAGCTTTGACTTCATCCTCGTCCCTTGTCCAGCGGCAAGTATGACCGCAAATCGATTGCTCATCGTTCCCCTCCAACTGTTCCATTTTTCCCTTACGAATATATCTTAAAACGGTTGTGTTTTCAAGAAGAGAAATCCGGAAAAACAAGCGTTATACCGCCCCTTTTGTTGCTGGATGAAGATGGAACAAATAAAAAAGCGCAAGAACTTACTTGCACTAGCAATAAGAAAGGAAACGGTCCCATATGAATAGGAGAGGATTTTCCCCTTTTGAATTTATAAAAAAAGACCTCACTTCCACCTAGTTGGAGTAAGGCCTGGCTGTTTATTAGGAGGCTCCTGCTTCCTCATATGTTACTTGATCCAATTCTCCAGCACGCTCATACTCAGCCAATACAGCTGTTTGAATCTTCTCACGTGTTTGGGAAGAGATAGGGTGCGCAATATCGCGAAACTCACCATCTGGTGTGCGTTTGCTTGGCATAGCAACAAACAGTCCATTGTTTCCATCGATCACCCGAATATCGTGAACAACAAATTCATGATCAATAGTAATGGACGCAATCGCTTTCATCCGTCCTTCGGTGTTAACTCGACGGAGCCTGACATCTGTTACTTGCATGAAGTCACCTCCTTTGTAGTTGGTTTTCCGCTGTCTGTATATTAAGTTCTCGGTGACCGGCTATATTCCTTCTTTTTCCGAAAGAATTTTTGTGAATTTTGATTCGAAGTTTTTCTCCTTGATGATGAACTGGCTTCATCAGTAGCACAGGTACCTTTAAAGGATAAAAAACGCTCGGAATACTTGGCTTATGAGCAATCGTTTTTTCTGAGCCTCTCATGCACAAAAAAGTAAACTTTCTACAGCGTTAAAAAAACATGCTTCTAGGAACGAAGCATGTTTAAAAAAATGCTATTTCACGAGAGCAATAACCTCGATTTCTACAAGGACATCTTTTGGTAAGCGAGCCACTTCTACACAAGAGCGTGCCGGCTTATGTGTTTGGAAGTATTCCCCATACACTTCATTAATACGTGGGAAGTCATTCATGTCTTTAATAAATACCGTCGCCTTTACAACCGTGTCCAGTGAAGCTCCAGCTTCTTTTAGAACGGCTTGAAGATTTTTAAACACTTGATGTGTTTGCTCTTCCACCGTTCCTTGAACAAGTTCTCCCTCAGCAGTCAGTGGAATTTGGCCTGAACTGTAAAACATATTGTTTACGACAATCCCTTGTGAATAGGGTCCAATGGCATCTGGTGCTTGGTTCGTATGTACAACCTTCATGATTGGTCCTCCTTTAATGTCATCATATACTCTAATACATTACCTGGTTCGACAAGAATTGTTTTTTCCCTCTCATTCAACTGACAAATGCGTGCAACCGATAAGTAGTCATCCACAAGTCGTTCCTCTGCTTCGCCTGACTCCACGAGGACACCTATCCCAGCAACCTCCGCTTGAAATTCATGGAGCAGGTCCATCATTCCTCGGACAGTACCACCGGCTTTCATAAAATCATCCACAATAAACACGTTGGAGCCTGGGCTCAAGCTCCTTCTTGCAAGCGTCATCGTTTGAATACGCTTAGATGAACCTGACACGTAATTAATACTAACCATTGATCCTTCTGTGACTCGGTGATCACGTCTGACAATGCTTACTGGAACGTCTAGATGCTGCCCGACTGCATACGCGAGAGGAATCCCCTTTGTCGCCACCGTAATGACCGCATCAATTTTTTTGTGCGAAAGGATGGCAGAAAACAATCGCCCGACCTCCTGCATAAAACGAGCATCTCCTAACATGTCCATCATATAAAGATAGCCACCCGGTAAAATACGGTCTGAGATGGAAAGCTTCTCACAAACTGCCCCGACTAGCTGGCGAGCTTCGTCCTCCCCCATGGAAGGAATGAACTTAACCCCACCGCTTGCACCAGGAACGGTTAAAAGCATTCCGATCCCTTCGCTTTCAAAAATTTCTTTTATAATCACCAAATCTTCACTAATTGAAGATTTTGCCGATTGATACCGTTCTGAAAAATGGGTAAGTGGGATCAGCTCGTGGGGATGTTGCAATAAAAAATACGTCATATCAACAAGGCGCCCACTGCGCTTTAACTTTTTCATAATGCCCTCCAGCAAAAACCGAATATTTAAAGTAAATATACCATTTTCATACGGTTTCTATCAAGAGCCGGCCGATCCAATTATCCGAACCGCATACACTTGATGGCAAAAACCCCGTAGCCCATTGTAGATCCGTTGAACTCGCGATTCCTTCGACACGAGACCAAAAACAGTGGGGCCACTTCCGCTCATTAATACCCCATCAGCACCAAAGCGCCTCATTTGTTCTTTAATGTTTCTTACCTCTGGGTAAAGATCGAGGGTAACCGATTCAAGGACATTGTGCAAGTGATGACAGATGCCATCAAAATCTTTCCCCTCGATCGCAGCAATCATGTGTTCTGTTGTTGGATGGTCAATCGCAGATACATTTAGTCGTTTATAAACATCAGCGGTGGATACACCGATGGGCGGCTTTGCTAAAATAACCCAACACGGTGGCGGTGAGGCAATCCGTTCTATGATTTCCCCACGTCCTGTGGCCCTTGCTGTCCCTCCATATACACAAAACGAAACATCAGAGCCTATTTCCGCTCCAAGAACCGCTAATTCATCCAAAGATAACCCGAGCTGCCATAGATCGTTCAGCCCCCTTAATGTGGCGGCAGCATCACTGCTTCCACCAGCTAAGCCAGCTGCTACTGGGATTCGCTTTGTTATGTAAATGGAGACCCCTTCGTTTACGTGATAGCGCGCTTTTAGCAAAGCCGCTGCTTGGTACGCTAAGTTCTTTTCATCATTTGGTACAAAGCCTTCAGAGACATCGACCGAAATAAGCCCATCTTCACGGAGTGTTAAATCAATCCGATCGGCAAGGTCGACTGTTGTCATAATCATGTCTACTTCATGATAACCGTCTGGTCGTTTATGTAAGACATCGAGAGATAAGTTGATTTTAGCTGGGGCCTTCACTGACTGTTTCACACGCTTCACCTTCTATGTTCCATTTGCTTAGGCTATTTTATCATTTTGGACAGAAACAAGCCAGACCGTGTAACAAATGGCGCAAGAAAGCTGTCTTTTTTTGGGCGAAACAGGGGAGAGGAGCCTTCTCGCTTAATCGATTCCCTCCCCCATTGAAAAGAGAAAAAAGGGCTGGTGACCCAACCCCTAACATATCGTAACATTGTTAACGTGAAGATTCTCTCTCTGCTAATTGCTGCTCAGCAAGCTCAATGGCACGCTTCACCATGTTTCCTGCATCACGTGCACGAATGCCTCCCCAACCTTCTTGTTGGACGGTATCGTAGAACCCTAACTCTTTCGCAATTTCTTCCTTTAAGCGATCTGACATGATTCCACGTCTTCGACTCATGACGCAACAGCTCCTCGCTTGATAATCAATGTTACGACATACACTTAGTATGTACAGGAAGACATGAAATATGGCCCTTTGAAAAAAATCCAAAGGGCCAATGTATGTCGATTCATGAAGTGTTTTACAGCTTTAGCGTCGTTGTTGCACCGTCATCCTCACAGACCGTCAGTTCAACTGTCTCTGTCAAGATATCCGCATAACTGTAAGATACACGCTCAAACGCATGTTGATCTTCATCCAACTTAATAATAAACACAGAAGGGTATGTTTCTTCTAGCAAACCCGAACGTTCCGTCGTCTTGCGTCGCCCACCATTTGCTTTAATCGTAATTCGTTTGCCTACGTTAGCATCAAGGGCACGCTTAATTTCCACCAAGGTTTTTCCCAATTATAACACCCCGCTTCTCTCTGTGAATAGTATAACATGGTTAGGATGAAAATGTCAAGAAAATAAAAAATTATATCAACTTAACCTTGTTATTGTCAACGATTTAAATTCGATTTTTTTCGCGGTTGATTGTCTATATTTATCATGTACGAAAAGGATGAAATTTATGTAAGGATTTGAACTTCTTTTTGTTTGAAGATATGAATAAAATTTGCAAAATTACAGGCTGATCGCCATTGCAAAAGAGCTTTGATCACCAGGTACAATCAAATTGGACGTATTCTTATTTTATTAAAGCTAAGGGAAAAACAGCTGCTAAAAAAGCAACGATTGAATCGTAAGCCATAACACGTCTCGCTTGTCTTTGTAACGAGAAAAAACTCGGCAATATGCCAAGTTTTTCTGAACATGTGTTATGAATCCTCTTGTTCTTCCAAAGCTTTTAAAGGCATCCCTTTTCGCATGACACCCTTCGTCTCGATCCCTCCTAGACCTTTTTCCCCTGTAATCGTATTTCGGAGTACTTCTGATAAGGAAACACGTTCCATAAACGATGTAATACTAATACGGGAAGCTATATACACCGGGTCTAGAGCATGAATGTTCACTCGATTGGGTGAGCTTGCAAAATTAGCTCCTGCTTTGATCAGTGTTTCAAAATGGGATTGGCAAGCCCCTGCAAAAATCACAAGTTCATCCCGCTGAGGCACATAGCGTCTCGCAATCCTTACACATTCCGCAAAAAATTTTGTATGCCGATAAGCTTTAAGGTCCTTTTCCGTCCCACGGTTTTTTAAATACGCATCATGTCCTGTCACAACAATAATATCCGGCTGTACCATTTCGATAAGAGAGGCGATCTGTTCCGGCATCTCTTTTTCTGAAACGTGGACTCCATACACAGGCACGCCCAATCGATCATACACTTCCGTACACTTGCGTAAGTACAGAGGGTCACCATCCATATGAAGCACCCTACCTCGCATTTCAAAAAACGCTGCATCGTTCGTATAACCTGAGGAGGCTTCATATTCATCCCGTTGCTTCATCAAACTGTAATCCTGTCTAAAAAGCTTATAACACTGCTCCTCCGCTTGTAAAAACTCCTTTTTCCTTCGCTTGCGTTCTGATTCTTGAATCAACACAAGGTCATGGTAAGGAGCATCAGCCGCAAGGCGCATATCCTCACCAATTAACTCCACAAAATCATTGTGGAGGGCTACAATACGAAAAAGTAAATCACATTGATACGATTTTCTCGCAACGATATCCCCAACCTTTGGCTTCATCGAAAAAAAACCCCTCCTTCTTCAGCCTATGTAAGGAAAGGAGGGGAGGTTCCATCATCGCTTTTGTAGTTGTTCACTTAAATTGGCAAACTCCTCAATCGTTAATGTTTCACCGCGCCTACTCGGGTCAATTCCCGCTTCCGCTAACGCCAGAACAGCCTCATCCTTCCGCTCCTTACCGACGAGGTTATGGATAAGATTATTTAAGATGGTCTTCCTTCGATTGGCGAAGCTTGCGCGCACAATCGCAAACAGCCACTCTTCATCGGCGACAGTTACCGGTGGCTTCTCACGAATCGTTAATCGCAAAACAGCAGAATCAACATTCGGTTGAGGGACAAAGACCGTTTTTGGTACTTTTACCGCAAGCTCTGCCGTCGCATAATATTGGGCAGCAATCGAAAGAGATCCGTATTCCTTCGTGCCAGGCTTTGCGGCAATTCGATCAGCTACCTCCGCTTGAATCATGACGACAATTCCACGAACGGGGAGCTTGGCTTCCAACAGCTTCATCAAAATCGGTGTCGTCACATAGTAAGGGAGGTTCGCGACTACCATAAGGTCTTGTCCTTCTTCAAATGTCGTAGCAATCACTTGTTTCACGTCCGCTTTTAGCACGTCTTCGTTGATGACGGTGACGTTTTCATAAGGCGCTAACGTCTCCCTTAAAACCGGTATTAGACGCTGATCAATTTCAAAGGCGACGACTCGCTTTGCTTGCCTTGCCAACTGTTCCGTTAATGCACCAATCCCAGGACCGATCTCGATTGCACCTGATTGTGGTGTTAGACTGGCCACATCTACAATGTTGCGCAAAACATTCGGGTCAATTAAAAAATTTTGCCCTAGGCTTTTCTTAAACGTAAATCCGTGTTTCGCTAAAATTTCTTTCGTTCGAATAGGTGTTGCAATATCTTTTGTCAATCTCGGCCCTCCTCCACTATTTGGGCGATTGCCTCGGCAAATTCCCTTTTTGTAATTTGGAATGCTTTCAGGCGTTTATACAATGTTTTTCCGTTGGCATATCCGATCCCTAACAATATACCGAGCTGTTCTCGGCGTTTTTTCGCATCCGCTCCGGCCATTAATCCTGCATCAAATAAGTCCTGCCTTGAAATGACCTCTAAAGGATCCTCCATCGCCTCATGCACCTTCTCCAATGCATGGCGAATAGCTTCCGGTGCAGCATTCTCTACCCCCAAATCGTCACCATTTTTTGAGAGTGCGGCTTTTTTCGGCAAAAAGGCGTGCTTGCACCCAGGAACCCGCTCACTAACAATTCGGCGAATTCGCTCGCCGGGATAATCAGGATCGGTTAGAATAATCACCCCTCGCCGTTGTTGCGCAAGGGCAATACGCTTGAGCGTCTCCTCATTAACGGCCGAACCGTTTGTTTCGATTGTATCTGCATTGACTGCCCGTTGAATGGCGATCGTATCATCTCTTCCTTCAACGACAATCATTTCTTTGATCTTCATGACGTCCTCCCATCTCTTTCTATGTTCCTCCCTCATTATACGACCTTCCTGGATGAAAGGAAAACGCGGATTCGGTACTCGTTATCCGTGAGTAAACTTCAATCGATTAAAAAAAGAAACACAGAGCAAAAAATGCCCTGTGTCAATGCTTTAGTGTTTGGATTAATCAAGAATGGTGACTTTCACCGTTTTTCGGCCCCAACGCTGCGCTTCCGCAGTTGACGGCATATGAACGTCGATTTTGTTTCCGACGATCGCGCCACCAGCGTCGCCAGCAATCGCTGTACCATAACCTTCAACGTGGACTCTGCTACCTAACGGAATAACATTAGGGTCGACAGCGATCACCTTCATGTTACGGTTGTTATTCAGGTTAATTCCTGTCGCTGTCACACCAGAGCAACCACTGCAGTTAGCTGTATAGGCTGTTGCTGTTACGGTAAATGTCTTCCCACCGCCTGAAGAAGATGAAGAGGATGAGGATGACTCACTCTTGCTCGATTGATCAGATTTTGATGATGAGGAGGAAGACGATGATGACGATGATGACGATGATGAGGAGGATGATCCGCTACTCCGAGAGACATTCTCCTGCACCTTCCTCGTTCCAACCGCAACAACCCGATCTTTACTTTCTTCGACGGTTTCTGTTTTCACTAATTCACGAGAAACTTCTTCCCCGTCTTCCAAAATAACTTCATAGTGATGGGCAACTTTTCCTTCTTGCCCTTCTTCTACGACTTTTTCTTTTCCGCTATCTAGCTTTTCATCTTTTCGAGTCACTGTTGCAAATGCAACAGATTCTTCCACTACATCGGTGACTTTTTCCACTCTGATGACTCGGATGTCCGTTTCTTGATCAATCTCGTCTGATAGCTCAGGTTCAACCCGATCAAGTTCGCCCAATTCAATTTCTTCTCTTTCTAAAAAGTCAGCGACAGTAGTCGAAGTTGTCCATACTTTGCGCTCTTCACCGTCACTTATGAGCTCAACTTGAAAAGCAGATTCATAGTTTAACTCTAGACCTTCGGTAATCGCGGTTTCTAAGCTTGGCTTAAGCTTATCATGCTTCTTGACTTGTAAATCTATTTCGTCGATAAGTTGCTCAACAGTATCAGCTGTCGTCCAAATCGTCTTCTCTTCACCATCGAACGTGGCAAACACTTGTACGGCTTTTTTCCAAGAGACCGTCATATTCCCTGAAATTTCCGCATCAAGGGCTGGTTCGATCAAGTCATGTTCTTGATAATCCCAACCTTGTTCAGCCATAAGGTCGGCAACAGTACTAGCATGGGTTTTGACTACATACTCTTCCCCATCCACTTGAACTGTGACCGTTGCTTTTGAAGACTCATGTACCGCAAAAGCAATAATGGCAACAAAGAGAATCAGACTAATGATGGAGATGACGAGCCCCTTCATGGACCTGGGTCCAGACGAAGATGTGCTTACATTCGATTCCATGTGAAATGATTCCTCCCTTTCAAGGATCGAATTATAAATAGTTCACCTCACTTTGTCAACTCTTTTTCGATTTTTTGAATTCAACCTGTGCTCCTATTATCCTAAATTTTGCTCAAGTTGAAAACAAAAATCTCTCGACACGTCCACTTTATGCCTTGCGCAAGTTATGTAGAACTTCTCCGCATGTCCCTTTCGTTAGACAGACATTTACATAAACAGACACTATCTGTCAGCGAACGATGTCAAATAATTTTCGAGCATTTGCCGTCGTTACTTTTGCCACTTCTTCGTACGGGATGTCTTTAAGCTCGGCAATTTGCTCTGCTACTAGTTTAACATAAGCAGGCTCATTCCGTTTCCCACGATATGGATGCGGCGCTAAATAAGGGCAATCGGTTTCAATGAGCAGCCGATCCAAAGGTACTTCCTTCGCAACTAATTTCGGGCGTTTTGCATTTTTAAATGTCACAGGACCTCCAAGGGAAATGTAAAAGTTCATCTCCATACATTCACGAGCAATCTCGACACTCCCACCAAAGCAGTGCATAATCCCACCGACCTGCCCAGCGTCTTCCTCCCTAAGCACATCCACAATATCGCGATCAGCATCACGATTATGAATCACAATTGGTAATTTCACTTTTTTCGCTAATGCAATTTGCTTCCGAAACACTTCTTTTTGCACGTCCTTCGGTGATTTATCCCAATGATAATCAAGGCCCATCTCACCGAGAGCAACGACTTTTGGGTGGCCTGCCAGCTCTTCAAGCCACACTAAATGCTCATCCTTCATGTCGATCGCATCCACTGGATGCCAACCTACTGCGGCGTAGATAAAATCATACCGCTCAACTAACGCGAGCGCGCGATGAATCGTCTTCTCATCAAATCCGACAACGACCATTTCTTTCACGCCAGCTTCTTGTGCCCGCTTGATCACTTCCTCTTGATCCTCATCGAATTGGTCCGCATTTAAATGGACATGTGTATCAAACAACATGACAGACACCTCTATATTCGCTATTTTATAATAATAAAAACTTTATGTTTTTGACCCATTGGAAAAAGCAAGGGGAGAAGTAGTCCTCCTCCCTTCCACCCGCACTATTTTACAAGTGACCCATTCGGTAATGCTCCATCAACTGTCGCCAACCGCAATTGATCTCCTTTCGAACCAGCTAGGATCATTCCTTGTGAAAGCTCACCACGAAGCTTCACTGGTTTTAAGTTCGTAACACAAATGACTTTTTTTCCAATTAAATCACTTGGAGAATAGTATTTTGCAATACCTGAAACGACCTGGCGTTTCTCATAGCCAAGATCAAGCTGAATCTTCAGCAACCGATCGGCCTTTTTCACAGGCTCAGCATCTATGACTTCCGCTATGCGGAGCTCCACTTTTGAAAAATCATCGATCGTAATTTCATCCGATTCTTCCTTCTCATCTTTTGGCGCCTCTTCTGGTTTTTTACTTCCACCCATAAGGGATTTAATGTGAGCCACTTCTTCCTCCACATCCAACCGCGGGAAAAGGGGCTGCCCTTTTTGTACGTTCGTGTTCCCTGGAATTTGTCCAAAAGTTTCGAGGGATTCCCATGTCGTGAGGGAGGAATCAATGCCAAGCTGTTCCCAAATTTTTTGCGGTGCTTTTGTCATAAATGGTTGTAGCAACACCGATACATAACGAATGGACTCAGCTAAATGGTACATTGCTGCCCCTAATTGCTCACGTTTCGATTCATCCTTTGCCAGAACCCACGGTTGGGTTTCATCAATATATTTATTCGTGCGACTAATCAGCTGACCGATGGCTGTTAACGCAATGGAAAATTCCATTTCCTCCATGGCATCCTCTACTTTTTTTACAGTTGAATACACAAGTTCGACAAGATCCGCATCAAACGGGGTACCGTCTTTTACATAGGAAGGAATCTTCCCATCGAAATATTTCTCAATCATCGCCACCGTTCGGTTGAGCAAATTACCAAGATCGTTGGCTAGATCATAGTTCACCCGCTCAACGAATGCTTCTGGTGTGAAGACACCATCCGAGCCAAACGGTACCTCTCGAAGTAAGTAATAGCGAAGCGCATCTAACCCGTAACGATCGATAAGTGGGACCGGGTCAACAACGTTCCCTTTCGATTTTGACATCTTTCCATCCTTCATCAACAACCAGCCATGACCAAATACTTTTTTCGGAAGGGGCAAGTCTAAAGCCATCAGCATAATCGGCCAATAGATAGTATGAAAACGAACGATCTCCTTGCCGACAAGGTGAACATCAGCTGGCCAATAGTTCTCGTATTTTTCTTGCTGGTCCGAGCCATACCCAAGTGCAGTGATATAGTTGGAAAGGGCGTCAATCCAAACATATACCACATGCTTCGGGTCGCGCGGCACTGGAACGCCCCACGTAAACGACGTGCGAGAAACAGCCAAATCTTCAAGTCCTGGTTTAATAAAGTTATTAATCATTTCGTTCTTCCGAGATTCTGGCTGAATGAACTGTGGATTTTCTTCATAAAACTGTAGCAACCTATCTGCGTATTTACTCATTCGGAAAAAATACGATTGTTCACGGACCTTTTCTACTGGGTGCCCACTATCAGGGCTTTTGCCTCCGATGAGATTCCCGTCAGCATCATATTCTTTATCTACAAGCTGAGTTTCCGTGTAAAACGTTTCATCTGGAATGGAGTACCAACCTTCGTAATCCCCAAGGTAGATGTCTCCCTGATCCAACAACTGCTCAAAAATTTGCTGAACGACTTTTATGTGACGCTCCTCGGTCGTACGAATAAAATCGTCATAAGAAATGTCGAGCTTTTTCCATAGATCCTGAATACCGCTGACAATCTCATCGACAAACTGCTTAGGTGTTAACCCTTTGGCCTCTGCTTTTTGCTCGATCTTTTGACCGTGCTCATCCGTCCCCGTTAAATACATAACATCATAGCCACGAAGCCGCTTGTAGCGAGCCATCGCATCACCAGCTACTGTCGTATATGCATGACCAATATGTAGCTTGTCACTCGGGTAATAGATCGGTGTAGTCAAATAAAATGTTTTTTGCTCTTTCGACATAATCGTCTTCCTCCTTCTTATTTCACGCAAACTTTATACGGGATCGAATCGCTTTCCTAAAACAAACTAGAAAAAGCCCTCATCCCATTGGGACGAGAGCCTAGTGCTCACGCGGTACCACCCATGTTTTCCAATCACTTCACAATGATTGGCTCATGAAGTCACGTTGACTTCTCTGTTAACGCCAGCTACGTTCCTCCCTCATGTTTAAAAGCAACACTCGAAAGAAAACCCTCCCAGGACCATCTTCCAGCTGCCCCCTATACCGGTTCCCAGCTCCCCCGGCTCTCTGCTTAGCATGACGCAAATAGGTCAATCAGCTGTACTCATCCCTTCATCAGGTCTCTTATCACGTTGTGTTCTTACGCTCATTTTCACCTTGACTTAGCCAAAATATACCGAACAACCCTCATTCCTGTCAAGGGCGGTCATAAACAGTGGCGAACGGTGTTTTTTGCTTTTTTAGTTTCCCTGCATCACAAAGTCGTTCCAACTCTTTTTTTAACTCGCTTACATCCCACCGCTTACCTGTCTGTTTATGAAGCGCATCCATATGATTCATAACACTTGTCTCGGCCAGCGGTAAAAACGGCTCAAGGGCACTGATTAGCTCGTCATCTCCTTGGGTTTTCCGTTCCTGTAGTTCATCGAATGGATTGACCGTATGTGGACTCGTCGAATGGGCTAGCCGGATACGAACAGCCATTGTTCGCCCCATTATAGCGGATGACACAAACACATCTCCTGATCGCAAATATGGCAAACGTTTTCCTTCTTCATTTGTTAGATCGGTTTCTTCCTTAATCGTCTGAATGTCCGTGCCACGCACCGTTCGGAAAACGAACTTCGAATTGAGCTGAGCCGTAATCGTCTCATCAAGCAAGGTTGGCCGCTGCGTCGCAAAAATGAGAAACACGCCATATTTCCGTCCTTCCTGAGCGATTTCCTTCAGTACTGGCTTTGCAGGGGCCTCATATCCTTTTGGTGCAAAGTTATGGGCCTCATCGGTGACAATGACAAACGGTGGAAAGAAATCCCCCTGCTCGTGCTGCAGCTTCGCATCCTTATAGGCTCTTCTTTTTCCGTATAATGCTCCAACGACATAGCTTGAAAACACTTGGAGCAACCAGACTGCTCCTTGAACGACAACAAGCTGTCCGCGGTGCAAGCTCTCTTCAATGACACGGATGCTCTGCTGAAATAACCCAGCTTGATTGAGACGGTACAGTCGCCATTGAATCCCTTTAACAGAGGCAAGGGGTAAGCTTCCATATTGCTCGAGTAGTTTTTTGTACGATTGATATCGTTCAATCTCTTCGCGACTCATTCCGCCGTCATGTAGCAAGTTGTCCACCTTTTGCCGACCGATTTCAAGGGCGTCCGCCAAATTCCCAACCCGGTCACTAAATGACTGGTAGCTATCCTTTCGTTTATGGAGCGATTGAATGACGTTCACCATCGATTCGGACAATGAACCAGCCGCTTGCAATAGGCGCTCCACATCCCGCGTCGATAATGCCGAGAAATCCACTCCCACATCACGACCGATTTGCACGACGGTATAGTTCGATTGATAGGAAGGAGCATCCTCCTGTCCTTCGGCTTTAGCTGAAAAATTCATCTCAAAGTGAGGATCGAACACAAGGGTCGGGATCTCGAGCTTCATCAGCTCCTCCAACATGACTCGAAGGCCGAACGACTTTCCTGAGCCCGATCCACCGAACACACCGATATGGGGATATTGTTGCATCGCGCGAATATCAAAAATAAACGGAACCCCTTCCTGCTTCCGCGTCTGTTCTTGTTCACGAATTTTCATTAATCCTTTCAATTCGTCTGGAAGCGTCTCTGCTACATATTCCGTAGACTTAACCTCTCCTAACACAAGACCATCTTCAGGCCTTGCTTTCACTAACAGAGGAGCGATTTCTGCAAAAGACGGATGTCGTACACTCGCACCTGTCTGAATCGGTTGGATCGCCTCTTCAAACAGACGCACCTTCGCTAAATGAATATCATCTGAGCCAATATCGTATCCGAGTTGCTCTAACGTTTGCAGCACTTGCTGATCCACGATCCCTTTATCAAACCCCATCGGGATGTAGCGATTATAGGAAAAGGTCTCCACCACTTCCCCTTTCGGATCGAACAAATCTTCATCCTCAAGAACGACCATTTCGTTCATACGAAATTTGTGTTCTTTTGAGGCCACATAGACTTCATGCTGGGTCGTAATCCCGACTACTTGCATCTCACACTCTCCTTTTTCCTAAACTTAATAAGGCCGTTCCTCACGCTTCTGGGAAAAGTAGCGTTCCTTTAGCTCCGTTTCTAAATACTGATCGACCATCGCTTCGACTAGTTTATCTGATAGCCGCACCTCACGATCAACAATATCAAGGAAGAGAGGAATCCCCCTACCGTCTTCAGGAGTCATCGTTGCTAAGAAATCAGCAACATCGTTCATCTCCTCCGCCTGCTCTTCTAACATATCAAACCCTGTAATAGCCGGACTACTGCTAGCCCTCATCCAGACAGATCGGAGCCCAGCTTTCTGTTGAATGCTTTCAATATATAAACTCTCCCTTTTATGCAATACACCGAATAACAAATCCCGATCATAGACAGTTTGGTGTTTAAACATCGTCGTAAAAGGGGATAGACTACCAATATTCCTTGTTGTTATCTCCTCTGACACGCCAACAAGAAGGGTCCCTCGCTCTAGGGCCCTGTTTCTAAGTACTTCCCACTCCTCTGGAGCATCGATTCGATAATGGTACAAGGCGCCATCCATCATTAAAATGGCAAGTTCTGCTTGATCCATTAAATCTAGTGCTGCTTTAAGTTCAAGCTTCGACAAAATGTGGGCTCGCCATTTCAGCGGCTCCGTCTCATCCTCAGGTGAGTCAAGAAGAGGTGAATAGACGTCTGTTTTTTTCGTTTCAACACCTTGGAGTGTTTTCGCTAAAGCTTGAAATAAATAGAGCACATGAGGAGGCGATCCCTTTGTCTGATTAACCGACCCATCCACAGCTCCGATCTGCTTATTATCAAGCCAACGAGCAATCATTTCGCTCCCTAAAGGCTCCATTTGTCGAAAGACAGCTCCTGAAATCGATAAAGAGTGTCGAATTTTGTCTACTTCGAGTGACGAAATAGTTGACCTTTCTTTTAAGATATCGTTAATTTTCGTCAGTTTTTCTATTAAATCTGAAGAGATTTCAATCATATTTTCATCCTTTCGTTTACGTAATACGTTGATATAAAAGGAATCTAGCAAAAAGGAAAAAATTACATTGAATTTTTCTCAAAAAAGTAATTGACTTGTTTTGGAAACATTGGTATTCTTAGTTCAGATAAAAAAATGTCGAATTATGACACATTTTATAAAACAGATTTATTTTTTTCGGGAGGAGAATTTTCTATGAAATCTACTGGTATTGTTCGTAAAGTTGATGAACTTGGTCGTGTGGTAATTCCTATTGAGCTTCGTCGTACATTAGACATTGCTGAGAAAGATGCTCTTGAAATCTATGTCGACAATGATCGCATCATCTTGAAAAAGTATAAGCCAAACATGACTTGTCAAGTAACTGGTGAAGTATCTGACGACAACCTTTCTCTTGCAGAAGGAAAGATCATCTTAAGCCCTCAAGGTGCGAAAGATATCTTAAAAGATCTTCAAGATTACGTATCACGTACAACACAATCCTAATTGAAGGTTGCTCAGCTCTGGCAAATGCCAGAGCTTTCTTTTTTATTCTTGGTGATATATGTTGTAAATATCTCGCTTCGGTACCCCGCGGTCTGTCGCCACTTGTTTAATGGCCTCTTTTGAACGAAATCCTAGTGCAATATAATGTTCTACATGCTGAACGGGTGACAAAGACTCCCACCATACTTCTTCAGGCTCAACCTTCTCTCCATTCCCCTCCACGATCAGACAGAACTCTCCCTTGATCGTAGCTTCTCTCGCCCAATGAACCGCTTCCTCTAACGTTCCTCGTAAAAACTCTTCATATGTCTTCGTCAATTCCCGGCAAATGCTCACATGGCGATTTCCTAGTATGAGCAGCATATCGTCAAGCGTGTCCTTTAGACGATGGGGAGATTCGTAAAAAATCAACGTCGCTTTTGTAGGCTTTGTCTCTTCTAACGCTTGGCGGCGCTGCTTTTTTTGCCGTGGGAGAAAGCCAATAAATTGAAAGCTTTCCGTCGGTAAACCTGAAGCGATGAGCGCTGTAACAGCAGCATTCGCCCCTGGAATCGGGATGACGGCAATGCCCTCCTTAATCGCCGATACCACGAGCTCATACCCCGGATCGGAAATGGCAGGCATCCCCGCATCGCTAACGAGAGCGATCGTACGCCCTTCTATTAAATCATCGATCAATCGCTTGCCCATCGTCTCTTTATTGTGCTCATGATAGCTCACAAGCTTCGTGGCAATGTCAAAATGGTTGAGCAGCTTTTTCGTCTGCCGTGTATCCTCTGCCGCGATTTGATCTACTTCCTTTAACGTCCGAATCGCACGAAACGTCACATCTTCCAAATTTCCAATCGGGGTGGCTACAAGATAGAGCGTTCCCTTGTCATCACGTTGTTGATAGCTTTGTTGTGTTTTCATATGGACCCCCTTTTAATGACACGAGCTGTTCCTTTTTCCGCCGTGACAGATGTTTCACTTCATATTCCCACCGCATCGCTTCTTCTTTAGATGGGAAGGCCCAAGTGGCAACGAGCCGAAATGGTCCTCTCCCCCGTGTATACTTGGCTCCTTTTCCACTAGCATGCTTTTTTATGCGCCTGTCTACATCTGTCGTGTATCCGGTATACCAGCTACCATCTTTACATTCTAATATGTACACGTAATGATTCATTGTCCCGCAAACACCTGCTGAAATTCTATCGTGTATTTCCCATTTCCATCATAGACAGTGAGTGGAGGGAGAACCTTTACTCCTGAATTACCGCCAAGCATACCTTCAATTAGAACGATATTCGCCTCCGCGCCTGCCTTCGGGTGGATGAATTGTAGCCGCTTTGGCTCGATGCGATACCGCTTCATCCCTTCGATTAATTCAGTTAATCGCTCGGGCCGGTGAACAATTGCTACTTTCCCTCGGTTCTTTACCATCTGGCTACTCACTCGTAACACATCATCAAGGGAGCAATGAATTTCATGACGAGCAATGGCCAAATAAGGGTTATCATTTAGCAAATCTTCATTCAAATTAGCAAAATACGGTGGGTTGCATGTCACCACATCAAAGGAATGCATCGGCATGTTCTTCGGCAGATCTTTAAGGTCTAAATTCATAAACGTAAGCTGTTGCTCAAGGTCATTTAATTGACTGTTGCGGATCGCCATCTCAAACAAGCGTTCTTGAATCTCCACTCCGACCATTCGTGCCTTTGAGCGCTCCGTTAAGAGAAGAGGAACAATCCCATTTCCTGTACAAAGATCGAGTATGTCCCCTTTTTGTATCGGCAAATAGACAAATCGGGCAAGCAAAACGGCGTCCATTGAAAACGCAAACACATTTGGACTTTGAATCACTTGCCGCGTTCGTCCAGGTGTATAATCTATGCGCTCATCGTCGTATGTTGGAATCATCACCTAAGTCCCTCCTCATGAGCAAAAAAGCCTTTTCACCGGGAAAAGGCTATCGCTTTATACATTAGTCTTGATTTAAAAATGACAGGCAAAACAGGCAATCTTCTCCGTTTTTACGAAGGCTACCGTAATGAGTATTGCAAATATGAAATCCTTCTTGATAAAGACGGGCCAGATTATCATAGCCTTCTCCGACAAACGGCTTTCTCTCTTTCGTCACTTGCTCTTTCTCTTCCGTTTCTTCTAGTTCAGGCTCCCCTAATCGCTCACGTAGATGCTCATTCTCAATCGTTAAAAAATGATTTTCTTCGATTAAGTAAGCCAATTGCTCCTTTAGACCCCCAAGCTCCCGGTGCAGCTCACCGATCCGTTCCTCAAGTTGACTCACTTGTGTAAAAATCGCCTTTTTGTTCACGTATCAACCACCTCATTATTCTGTGGCTTCAGCGGAAACAGCCCCTCGTTCTAATAGTTCCTCTAGGGAAAACTCCAGCACCCGCTCTCCTTCAAACAGATGAACTTGAACGAGTCGCTCCAGCATGTTTAACCCGACAACCTTTCCTTTCCCATGAGGTGTATCAATCGTTTCGCCAAGATCCGGCAGCTCCTGCTTCGCTGATTCATACATATCATTTTCATATTTTAAACAGCACATCAACCTGCCACAAAGGCCAGAGATTTTCGCTGGGTTTAACGAAAGGTTTTGATCTTTCGCCATTTTGATGGACACAGGTTCGAAATCACCTAAAAAAGAGGAGCAGCAAAGGATTCGCCCACACGGCCCTATACCGCCAAGCATTTTTGCCTCATCACGAACACCGATTTGCCGCAATTCGATTCTCGTACGGAAAACCGAGGCTAAATCCTTAACAAGCTCCCGGAAATCAATACGACCATCGGCTGTAAAATAAAACAATACCTTATTCCGATCAAACGTGTACTCCACGTCTACGAGCTTCATATCGAGCTGATGCTCCATAATTTTCTGAACACAGACGTCATAGGCTTTTTTTGCAGCCTCTTTATTTTCTTGAACCGCTAGCTTGTCCTTTTCGGTCGCTACGCGAATCACTTGCTTAAGCGGTAATACAACATCGTTGTCCCCGACTGTTTTTTTCTCAATGACGACATTGCCGTATTCAACGCCTCGAGAAGTTTCCACAATAACACTCTCTCCTCGAGGAATGTCTAAGTCACCTGGAGAAAAGTAATAGATTTTGCCCGCTTTTTTAAAACGAACACCAACAACATGATGCAATCTTTTATCCCTCCTGTAATCTGAGCATAAGCTTCTCCATCACAAGCTGTGGAGATACATTCGCACTCAGATGACGTTTCGCCTCAATAATGGCAGTCATTCCTTTACGGACTTTATGTTGTGAGAGGGCAAGCGCTTGTCGTGAAAGGGCCTCTTCCTCGCCAACGTAGGTGAACGCCTCTTCTTTTCCCACTTGTGTATATAAAAGGTCTCGAAACCATAAAAGAAGTAACTCTAATCCAAGCTCCTGTTTCGGGCGATCATCAAAGTGTGGTAACCATTGATCTTGAACCGTTAGTAACACTTGATTCGGCCGAGATTGGAGCTCTTCCATCAATTGTAACACTAGGCTTCGTGCTTGTGCAATCCACTCATCTGCCACAAACGCCATCGCTTCCTCAAAACTTGTTGTCAAACTTGCTAAGAGATTGGAAACGGATTCAGATATCCCCCCTTCTTCCAGTAATTTCGCAAATGCTTGCACCTCAAGCGGAGCAAAGGATAAAACCTGACTGCGCGACTTAATGGTAGGGAGCATGTTTTGCAGTTGTTCCGTCAACAATATTGCCACCGTATCTGCGAGTGGCTCTTCTAAAAATTTAAGCAGACTGTTCGCTGCACTAGTTGTCATTTTATCTGCATGGTTGACGATGTACACTTTTTTTGCGGATTCCATCCCACGATAGGAAAATTCCTTTTGTAAATGCTCGACTTGATGTTTCTTGATCGACTGACCATCTGGCTCGATGAAATGAACATCCGGATGATTGCCATGCTCAATGCGCTTGCATTCTTTACACGTTTGACAAGGCTCAACTCCAGCTCTCTGTGCACAAAAGAAGCTCTTCGCTAAGTGAAGAGCCATGCGCTTTTTCCCAGTTCCCCGGTTCCCATCAAAGATGTAAGCATGAGCGAGTCGCCCTTTAGCCAAACTGTTTTTTAGCATCGTTGCGACAAATGGTTGGTTTTTGGCGAGATTTTCCCAAGTCATAGGCGACCCCTCCTTGTCAATATTGTTCAAACTGTTCTACAGGTAAAACAAAAACCGTGGCTCCGCCGACTTGGACTTCGACTGGATATGGAACATAGGAATCCGCATTTCCACCCATTGGCGAAATGGGTGCTACTAACTGATCACGGCTCTTACAATTGTCTTTAATGATCGTCATGACCTCTTCTACATGCTCATCTTCGGTCCCAATAAGAAATGTCGTGTTACCTGCTTTTAAGAAACCGCCCGTACTTGCTAATTTCGTCGCACGATAGTTCGCTTTTACAAGGGCTTCAGACAACCGATTGCTATCTTTGTCTTGGACAACCGCAATAATTAATTTCATACTGTTCACTCCTCATTTTTAAAGTGATAGCCTTTGCTTTATCATGCGGACGGCATCAGCAACAACTTGATCAAAGGACTGGTTTGCATCAATCTCCACTACTCGTTCGGGGTACGTCTCGACTATCCGTTCATAACCTTCTTTTACTTTTTGGTGAAACGTAAGGGCCTCTTGGTCCAAGCGATTTTGCTCTCTTGACTGATCACGATGAATTCGTGATAAACCTACGTCTGGATCTACACGAAAAAGCAAAGTTAAGTCCGGATAACGTCCTTCAATGGCAAATTCATTTATCGCTAAAATATCCTCAAACCCAATACCTCTTGCATATCCCTGATACGCCAAACTACTATCAATGAAGCGATCGCATAGGACGACATGCCCTGCTTCCAGTGCTGGCAACACTTTTTCAACCAGGTGCTGTCTACGGGCTGCTGCATAAAGCAATGCTTCTGTTCTCGGGTCCATTCTTGTATGGTCAACATCCAATATGATGGAACGAATTTGCTCAGCAATGGGGATTCCCCCTGGCTCACGGGTCCGTACGACCGATCGGCCGTTCTCTCTTAGCATTTCCTCAATCGCATCTAGCGCAGACGTTTTCCCTGCGCCTTCTCCACCTTCAACTGTAATAAAACAACCTTTCGTCATGTCATAGCCTCCAACGTAAACACATACAACCCTTGTTGCTCAGAAGGTCTCCCCTGAAAACGGGCCCCTGCCTCCTGCAACTGCTGAAATTGGGCAATTAACTGTTCTGTGATTTTTTCCCCTTTTAATAGGAGAGGTACCCCTGGGGGATAAGGGATAACCGTTGCTCCACTCACTTTCCCCACAGCCTCTTCCACGGCAACCTCTTCAATTGAATATCGTTTTTGTTCATCATATGATAGATCAAGCGACGTGTGTGCTTGCCACGATAACGATAGGGGGCAAGCTTTACTTATTTGCTCAAGCGCAGGAAGCCGCTTGGTTGCTCGGCACATTTTGTCGATGATTTCCTCTTGTCGGACTTTCTGTAAAGGGGTTAGCCCCCACATAAGCAAAACATGACGATCGTCTGCCAGCTCTGAGTATATCCCCTCTTTTTCAAGTTCCGTTTGCAAGGCAAATCCTGTTGCCCCTTCTACTGTAATCACCGTTTTTAATGGATCGGTGGGTAGCGGGGAAAATGTAGCAACCGACAAACGCTCGACCTGTTCAATCCGCCTATTTATCTCCGCGATGGAATCGAGCGTATCTTTTACATTCGTGAGATCCTCTAAAAATCCTCTTGCTGCATCTAATGAGGCAAGAATCGGATAGGATGGGCTGCTCGACTGCAAAATCTGCAATTGCTCTCGAATGGAATCCTTGATTTTCGAATGTAGTCCATGAGCAAAGTGAAGATAGGAGCCCATTGTTAAGGCGGGTAAGGTTTTATGCGCAGATTGAACGACTACGTCGGCCCCTTGCTCAAGTGCTTGTTTCGGAAATGGATCACCTACCGGAAAATGTGCTCCGTGCGCCTCATCCACAAGTACGTACAATCCAGCTTCTTTCGCCATCTGGACGAGCGGACGGATCGAGCGGGCAACCCCATAATACGATGGATATGTTAAAATAAGTGCTTTCCCATTCGGGTGTTCTATTAGTGCTTGTTTTAACGTTTGTTCGGTAATACCTGTTGGCAATTGCGTTCTCTCATCGTAGGCTGGTGAAAGAAAGATTGGATGGACCCTTGCCATCGCTAACCCATTCATCACCGATTTATGCGAATCCCTTTGTACAAAAACAGTATCGCCAGGCTCAAGTGTACCTAAAATCATTGCCAAATTACCAACCGTCGAGCCATTGACTAAAAAACACGTCGCTTCTGCCCCGACGTAGCGGGCTGTCAAAGCTTGAGCCTCTGCAATAACTCCTTCGGGGTCATGGAGATCATCAAGGCCGGTTAGCTCCGTTACATCAAGGGATAAAATGCTTTGAAAATATGAACAGGCATCCTTATGAAAAAGAGCCCCCTGCTTATGGCCTGGAACATGGCACGAGATAGGTCCCCCGCGATCATGCTGAACGAGCCGTTCAAATAGCGGCAATGTTGAGGCTTTTTTCATGTTATGCTACTCCTTCTGTGTTTCTTCCATTATAACGATTGACACTCACGTGGGGCAAGTCCGCTAGTAGCATTTACACTCAAACATGTAAAGAGAACACAAACCTTTTGTCACTTCAATAAGAAGTGCCCGCTTACCAAGGAGAGAAAGAAATCCTAGAGAGCTTGCGAGTCGATGATGACTGATCATAAGGCGCTCTTGGGACGTTCGCCTCGTGTTTGGTGCCTGGTGCTAGAACTCTCTGGTTATCTCCTTTCCTATCTAATGAAAAAAGTGATAAGCCGTTTCGACTTATCACTTACCACCTTATGTTTTCGGAAGGGCGATCTTTTTTAAACGGCGGACAAAATGGTAGTATGCCATATCCTCAATTTCCGTCTTCACTATTTCCTGTTCACAACCTTCGCAAATAAATGATTCGAATAATTGAATACCTGATGGCCTCGGTTGTTCGCAAATGACGCACCTTTTTCGTTCCTGTACGGTTGTACCCTTTGGCTCGTTCATCCACTTCACCCCCGTTATCATCCTTGTCAAAAAACGCCCTGCTTAAACGCAGATGGCTTCAAATTTTCATTCTTTTCAGCGTTTTGCTACTTTTGATTCCTTTCTACATCGTACGTTTCAAGTGGTATTCCCGTGCCTATCCGATCAAGGAAATCGAGAGGAAAAATTAAGTTTCCCCCTATCCGTTAAACTCTGGCTCTCCTTGTAGAAACGATTTGAACTAAAAAGAGGCTGGGACAAAACCCGGTAAATAAAAAATAGAGAGGCACTCATCCCAATAAGTCTGGGTGGGTGTCTCTCTTCCCTTTTTATCCTCTGCTAAACTTTGTTGTTGATTTTCGCTACAGGATGCTCGCTTGTCTCGGGCATTGCCTCAGCTTCCTCGGGAAAACCGCCCTGCGAGACCTTCGCCGAATGCTTTTCTTTGGCGCCTTTTCATGGTGTGACCATCGGCTTTCCAGTGATGACTCTGCTCCTTCGGATCAACGCTCTTCAGCGCTCTTTTCTACTTCAGATGACCGGCGAGCTTTTTTGTCAGCTACGCTCGTTCCCTCCTGTCACGTATGTTGGTATACGCTCAGTCCGTCTCTCCCTTGCTTCCGCAAATCTCTTGGTCCTCCTTGTAGAAACAATTTTACTTTTTGACAATAAAAAAGCACAACCCGATTGGATTGTGCTTTATCGCTTGGCAGCGTCCTACTCTCGCAGGGGGAAGCCCCCAACTACCATCGGCGCTGAAGAGCTTAACGACCGTGTTCGGCATGGGAACGGGTGTGGCCTCTTCGCTATCGCCACCAAACCTTTCTACGTCAGATGATCGGCGAGCTTTTTTGTCAGCTACGCTTGTTCCTTCCTGTCACGTATGTTGATATACGCTCAGTTCGTCACTCGCTTGCTTCCGCAAATCTCTTGATCCTCTTTGTAGATAGTTACGGCTTCCGATCAACGTCGCATTTTGGTGTCATCTTCACTCCTCCAGATCCTCACGTACCGTGTGTACGCTCCGGTCTGTCGTCGCTCAATTCCTAAAACTGCTCGTTTCTCGAAACCCTTTTCTTTGGACCTAAGAGAATAATCTCTTGATCACGGCTTCCGATCAACGTCGCACATGGTGCGATGTTGTATCGAAGCTTCTTTGGAGAACAAGATTCTCTCAAAACTAGATAATGGGACGCTTCTCGAGTTCGAGACGTTGCTTTTGATTTGTTT
>NZ_SNUY01000170.1 GCF_004376175.1 Halalkalibacterium halodurans
CCGCTCCTCATTCTAGAAAGATGCTTTTCAGAAGAAAAATAACCATGATTCTTTCAAAGGGATCGGGAATCTAATCGTTTTTGGCCTAAAACCCTGATTTATGTTCGAGGTATGAATAATTCAGGATATAGTATCTTATTTTTAAGCGCATTATCCGTATTTTTAATGTAATGCTCCCATAGAAAGTTAAGAATTGTGTGATAGGCAATTGGTTTCAAAAAACCTTCTTCCATTTGACTAATGTTAAAGTTAATCAAGCGAGCAGAAGCCAATGAGCTTGAAGCATTTTTCCCAAGTTTTGTTTGTCCATCAAATATAGGTTTAGAACCAGTAGATAAAAATGGTTTAATCGCAGCCAATAGTCTTTGAGCTTTTGGTTCATGTTCAAAATGTTCAATTAGGTAATTGAAAATATCGCTAATTGTCGGTTCAGGTTTTCTTACTCTTGATTGAATAATGTGTCCATCTACTTCTTTTGGTCCAAACTCAAATAAAGAGTCAGTATGAGTAAAATGTTTGTGGGAGAAGAAAAAACCTCCTCATCCAATTAATGGAAATTTACGTTACTTGGATGAGGAGGCCACCAAGCGAAAGCGCGGTAGGGTTTAAGCAAAATACATGAAAAAAGGGTCTCTCCTTGGTAGAATCATAGTCGACGAAAACCCGATTCAAAGG
>NZ_SNUY01000171.1 GCF_004376175.1 Halalkalibacterium halodurans
TTTCTGGAATTGGGTGTTTGGTAACCTCAATTATCTACAGAAATCAGGGAGTGGCAATTTTTTTGCTTATAAAGCCCTCTAACATAGGATTTAATAGCCTGTTTTATATAAAGTTTTGACAATACGAGCAAATCTGAGGTGGGACAACCGCTTTGAACTTTATATACTACATTTGATTATACTGTAAATTTTATGAATGCTGATGATTTTTTGTTTACATATTTAACCATTAAGTGGTAGTATTTAATGGAAGATTTTCTTTCCTTTACAAAAAGAATACGAGGAGAAACTTACATGAATCAATTATAAGTAAGTTAAGTAGATCTTACTTTTACGTCTTCCATTGATGATTTTAAATTCTTATTAACCAAAACATATTGGTGTAACGTGTCCATAGTTTGTCTCTTTTTAAGTGGGGTTGGCTGAGTTGTCGCCTAATCCTATTCACTATATAAAAGGACTTTCCCTATGCAAATTAATATTAATATTAATATTAATATCTTTATTATATTACGTCACTAGCGTTGCACAAAAAAGTGAAGACAAAGTCAAGGGTACAGAAATGGAATATTATTGATAATTATTACATTTTATAACTTTACGAAATATTCAGTTTTATTTTTTTCTTGGTAATCAAGTCAA
>NZ_SNUY01000172.1 GCF_004376175.1 Halalkalibacterium halodurans
CCCATATCATCTCTTTTCATGGCGAGAGCTATAGACTGTCCCACGCATTGTCGAAAAGGAATTAAATGGGTGGCAAACCTCTGCATTTTTCATTGCATTTCTCTGCACTTTTCTATTGCAAAATACAGCTTAAAGCTAAATTTAAAATACCTACTAAATAATAAGGTCTGTAAAGCCATTCCTAGGTGAGAGGTGATAAGCATGTAACTCGTCCAGTGAAGATCTCCCCCAGATAATTTTCCTGCTATTATCATCACCACTGCCCATATGCCGTATTTAAACAAAGTAACTGCACCCAACGCTTCAATAAGTGGCCATCTCTTTCCAACTATAAAGCTCAGTAATGTGATGGTAAAAAATAGACTAGCTGTTGGACTATCTGGGACAAACGGCCATAGCCTCCAATCTGTCTCGCTCAATTGAGGCATATACCATATATATCCGTATATCGTTCCTAACAAATTGATGATAAATAAAAGCCAAATTGTGCGTTTTTGACCAAGCCAATGAATAAACCATCCCCAGTACACCAATATATCCCTTCCTCCAAACATATTAATAGACTCTCGGCATTCGCCGAGCTTTGTGGTTCAAGGATTTTCCTCAAACCAATTTAT
>NZ_SNUY01000173.1 GCF_004376175.1 Halalkalibacterium halodurans
TTTGATAAAGCTCATGTTTCACAGGATGTTGTTTCCTGCGACACTTCATATAATGAAGTAAATTGACGAGATACCTTGTATCTCTTTATTTCGCTTGGCTTTTGTTCAGTTTTCAAAGAACTGTAGTTTTTTTAGCGACAAAATCTATTATATCAAAATAACTAATTTCGCGCAATAACTTTTTTATCAGGTTTTAAGTGGTTCGCTGTGTATCTCAACAACGACATTTAATAATTTAACACATTCCGAGCAATTGTGCAACTGTTTTTTAAATGATGAACTCGCTACCTTTCAATGTTCGAAACGCTAAATCTCCTTACAATAATCGATAATATATCATGAACATCCATTCTTCGCAATACTTTTTTAAAGCTAGTAAACAGCAGTCCATTTTAAAAACGTGTCGCAATTACGCAAAAAAAGAGCCACCTCAAACTAGACGCAAAATATGCGATCGTTTCGAAGCGGCTATCTATCAGTTTATTCCTGAATCCGTGATAAAAAGCAGTGGTTCCATCGATTTTGATAAATCCTAATTTTCTTTCATTTCATTGCTTTTTAAGTTAAATACGTTCGTTTTTGAGTACACCAAATAAAACCTGCTCAGACATT
>NZ_SNUY01000174.1 GCF_004376175.1 Halalkalibacterium halodurans
TTAATATAATTTCAAAAAAAATGTAAACTCACTCTCCGCTCTTAGCCTAATTTAATTTTTTTCTACGCTAGTTCTTCTGTAAAAATCGCTATCAACCAAGCAGAAATTAATTTTGTCCGGACGCTCTAAATAAAAAAACATAGATTAGGTTTGTTACCTATTACGGGTAGTACTGCTTTTCATAATATATAAAAAAACAAAATAAATGAGGTGATTTTACGATGAGCTTTCCTAATATTCCTAACGTTACACCCACGATTGACATCACTAGAGAAAATGTCATTAACCTATTATTAGCATCAGTAGCATTTGAAGAACTTGGGCTAGCACACATTATTAACGCTGAAGCAGAAAAGGTTCAAGCAGTTGTTGGAACGTTACCTAACAACGACTTAGCTGCCACAAACATTTCCCAGCTTGTGAATGTAAATGAGAGTGTCAATCGCACTTTGAAAACCGTTCTAAAAACTCAAATGCTTCTTCAATTTAAGAGCTTGTTCAAAAAGCCATAAAATCCGAAAAAAAATAAAAATGCACCTTAGCGAAAAATGGTAAAATGGAAGTAACGAATCAACCAAAAATACCAATTTGCGAGGTGCATTTTCATGGATA
>NZ_SNUY01000175.1 GCF_004376175.1 Halalkalibacterium halodurans
AAGCATTAAAAGAGTTGTCTGGCTTTTAAAAAAGGCAAAATTCTTACCAAGAGAGTATCCTAAGAGTTTGAATCCGCTTTCAAATTTAAGGTGTTAAAAAAACTGCCTATAAATACTTGACTCAAACAAGTTGATGATGTGATTTGCGAGATTTTGTGATTTTGAGTATAATTCATTTTGAGTCCTCCCTTGGTATTTTATTAAATTCGGGGTCAATGCATTGACACCCTGTACTATACCAAGAGGGCTCTTTTCTTTTCAAACCTAAAATTTCTTCATTACAGGAATGCTCCTTTTCTTTTTTCAAAAATCGAATGATTTAACCAAATGAAAATTGTAATCATTACGATTTAAATCGTATAATGAATTTTTTTTGTAGTCAACCCCCTTTTTAGCTATTTTCTGAACAGATATCCAATTATATCTATTTTAATAACATGTATCTTTTTAATCTGCTTATTCGTTCGTTTGATCATATACTGTTACTGACGCCATATAAAGTCATGCGGAAGACGGGAAACTTTGTCCCGATATTGCTCCCTATTTTGTCCAAATGAAAGGGAAGCTTGGTTGTGCATCGCTTCCCTATTAATTACATATAAAC
>NZ_SNUY01000176.1 GCF_004376175.1 Halalkalibacterium halodurans
TTTTCTGGAATTGGGTGTTTGGTAACCTCAATTATCTACAGAAATCAGGGAGTGGCAATTTTTTTGCTTATAAAGCCCTCTAACATAGGATTTAATAGCCTATTTTATATAAAGTTTTGACAATACGATCGTCCACAAGGGGGTGAAAACATGAGGAAGGCAGTCATCTTAGCTGGAGGGACGGGGTCACGTCTATCTCCAATCACCCGAGTGATTAATAAGCACCTACTCCCCGTTGGCTCCTATCCGATGATTTATTGGTCGATTTTAAAAGCAAAGGAAGCCGGCCTTCACGAAATCCTGATCTTAACTTCACGAGAACATTTAGCCGCCTTCATTCAACTATTAGGTGATGGAAAAGATTTAGGGGTGCATCTCCATTATATGATCCAAGATCAAGCGGATGGAATTGCAAGTGCCCTTTCTTTAGCTGAACATTTCGTTGGAGATGAAAAATTTCTCGTATTATTAGGAGCGTCCGGACAAAATTAATTTCTGCTTGGTTGATAGCGATTTTTACAGAAGAACTAGCGTAGAAAAAAATTAAATTAGGCTAAGAGCGGAGAGTGAGTTTACATTTTTTTTGAAATTATATTAAA
>NZ_SNUY01000177.1 GCF_004376175.1 Halalkalibacterium halodurans
CCAAGTCTACCTAGCCTTATTATGAAGTTCGTGTTCCTAGGAGCGGAGGTTTGCCGCCGACTTCCTTCAGATTCTGGGTCACCCCAGACACCCTTGTCTTAAGCTAACTGTTACGACTGCCTTCACAGTTCGGGACTTGAACCCTAGAGAATATGCGCATGCCTGGCACACCCAAAAAAGCACAACCCGATTGGATTGTGCTTTACTGCTTGGCAGCGTCCTTGGGCTCCCCCTTTCTCTCCTACGGGGGTCTTTTACCACACCGTTTCGCTCTGTCGTTTCTCACGATGTTTACGAAGAGAATGGGGTCGTCTCGCAGGGGGGACATGACGCTTTTCTTTGGCGCCTTTTCATGGTGTGACCATCGGCTTTCCAGTGATGACTCTGCTCCTTCGGATCAACGCTCTTCAGCGCTCTTTTCTACTTCAGATGACCGGCGAGCTTTTTTGTCAGCTACGCTCGTTCCCTCCTGTCACGTATGTTAGTATACGCTCAGTCCGTCTCTCCCTTGCTTCCGCAAATCTCTTGGTCCTCCTTGTAGAAACAATTTTACTTTTTGACAATAAAAAAGCACAACCC
>NZ_SNUY01000178.1 GCF_004376175.1 Halalkalibacterium halodurans
ATGATTCATAGGGAAGACCTCTTTTCTGTGAATTTAGTCGGCTAACTTTATTCTACAGAAAGGGTCTTCTTTTTTCTATGAACATCATTTAGTGCATTTCTATTTACACAAAATATTTTACACTCTCCCCTTGGTAATTTTTTGAGGAAGGAGGAAATCACTTTTTAGAGATTTAAAAGCATCAAAAAGGACTGAGCCAAAAAGGGATACATTTTATCCCTTTTTGGCTCAGCCCAGTCTCTTTATTCGTATTATGCTGATATCACACGGAATACACGATCCTTGAAAATAACTGTTGTTTGAGTTTCACTTTCTATTGCTCCCATATGATGCTGATGTTCTCCAGATGATGTTGGTGATGATGTGATTGCCCCCACCGTACACTCCTCCTGTTATTGGTTTCTACAAACGATTTTACGTGTTTCGTCTTTTTCGGAAGGTTCTCCGTCAAATGTTGGGGTGAAGGGCTACCGCGCTACGCTTGGTGGCCTTTTATTCGGTTGAAGGCTGGTACCAGCCTTCAACCGAATAAAACGTAATTTCTCGTTCGCCACAAAACAAC
>NZ_SNUY01000018.1 GCF_004376175.1 Halalkalibacterium halodurans
TGGTTTTCGGCGTTATGATCGCTTGCGAAGCCGTATTCTCTTGCATCATCAATTCAAACATCAAACATTCGGGGTAGGATAAGAGGGGCTCGCCCTCCTATGCCACCCCAACATTTGACTAAGAACCTATAAAAATGAGGAGAGGGCATACGAAAGGGGAAATAATCAGATGATTAAAGTTGGTGTGATCGGATTTGGCACCGTTGGGCAAGGTGTTGTCGAGAGTCTAGTTCAATTGGAGCGAGGATTAAGGAAAGAAGTTACTCTCGAAATGTTGCTTGTGACCAATCGGAGAAAGCATGAACATAGTGAACAGTACGCCCTTGTAACAGACGATTGGAAGACATTTGCTGCTCGTCATTATGATGTGGTATTTGAGGCGGCTGGTGGAATTGAGCCAGTGTATGATTATGTCCGCTTCTTTTTGAAAAAAGGCGTACCCGTCGTGACCGCAAACAAAAAACTCGTTGCTGAAAGAGGAGAGGAACTGGAACGGCTAGCTGCCGAAAACGACACGTACCTTTGTTACGAGGCAGCGGTAGCCGGAGGAATCCCGATTTTAAATGCCATTAAAGGTACGCTAGCGACGACTTCCTTTACATCAGTAGCGGGGATTTTAAATGGAACGACAAACTATATTTTAACAGGGATGATTGAGCAAAACCGACCGTTTCAAGACATGCTGGAGGAAGCCCAGGCCAAAGGGTATGCAGAGGCTGATCCAACGGACGACATTGAAGGATATGATGCATGGTATAAAATCCGAATATTAGCACGACTTTGTTTTGGGATTTGGTCAAACCGTGACGACATTTCGCGAAGCGGACTACATGACGTGCTCGACTGGCACGTCGAATTAGGTCAATCACTAGGGCTCACGTTAAAGCTTGACGGTAGAGCCTCTGTAAAAAATAACACCATTATTGGGTCTGTTGCACCTGCCTTTTTTACAAACGATCATCCATTTAGTACAGTCTATGGCGTTACGAACGCTGTTGTCTTGGAAGGGAAAGCGATCGAGCGACTGCTGTTCACTGGACCTGGTGCAGGGAAGGAGGCGACGGCCAACAGCATGGTCGAAGATTACTTGTTCCATGAACGATACAAAGGAGAACGTCAACCGATGCTCATAAAAGAAAAAGAGCAAAACAGGATCGCGAACGTCCTTGTCATGGTTGCTGCTCATGAAAAAAAGGAAGCAGAAAAGGTGGTAGAGCACTTACCGTGTCAACGGATCAATACATTTGCGGCGGGCGAAGGCGAAGCGTGGTGGCTGAAGGTATATGAGGATGTTATCCCATTCATTTCGAAGCAGCTAGGATTAAGTCTCTATCGTGTTTATGGGGCGTTTGAAAAACAGCTAGTTACGACAAATATGCATCACCCTTCGTCAATCGATGAAACGCTTGAACAAAAGGCTTAGGGTCATCTTTAATAATAAACGTGCGTACACCGCTGGTCGTATGAAGATAAAGATAGCCCATATCCTCTTCAGACTTACGGTAAGAAATATCTAAAATCTGCTTGAGCGGAAAGGTTTCTGATGATGTTACTAATTGATCAGGAAACAGGTGCATTTCAAACGTTTCCTCGATCGTTCGTTTTTCGATCCATCCTATTTCTTGCCGGATGAGAACATAGCGTTGACTTGCAAGACAGTCCATGTAAACCCTCCATAATCAGTAATGGATTTGCTATTTATCGTATCACAGTTACAAGGTGAGCGACAAAAGAAAACAATGACTGAAAATTGCGAAAAAAGATGGTGCACCCTTGCATTAGATGAGGTCTTTATGCTAGAATAAGGTCAGAAATTGAACAAAGAGTCCTGAGGTGTACGTGCATAACTGTACGTTTTGAGCCAACACTTTTGAATAAGGGAGCTTGTTGTCTCCTCATGGATTACATGCCCTTTCTCATAGATGAGGGACGTAAGAAGTGATGAGCAGAGCACCCACCTGCCGAGGGCAGGTTCAAAACCAAAGTTTTCGACGGCACATTTGGGACTCTTTCACACACTGTATTTTGAGCCTAAGGGGGACACACCCTTAGGTTTTTTTACGCTTAAGAGAGTAAAGCGATCGCTTCCGCCATACATAAGGCTAACCTCAATGAACCTCTTTTTAACTCATACTCGTTTCCCCAGAATCAAGCGTTGAGGTCTTTGTTTTTTCGATCTGTTATGATATAGTCATTTCCGTAAAAGGATTGACGCATGTGGAAGGAGAAGAAGGAATGTTGCACCAATTTTCAAGAAATGAACTTGCCATCGGACACGATGGATTAGAGCGCTTAAAGCAATCGACGGTTGCGGTTTTAGGAGTTGGCGGAGTGGGCTCGTTTTCCGTAGAGGCATTAGCCCGTTCCGGTGTCGGCCGCATCGTCATCGTTGATAAAGATGATGTGGATATTACAAATGTGAATCGTCAAATTCACGCATTGCTATCGACGGTCGGAAGGCCAAAAGTAGACTTGATGAAAGAGCGAATTTCCGACATAAATCCAGAGTGTGAAGTCATTGCCTTAAAAATGTTTTACACAGAAGAGACATATGAGCAGTTTTTCAGCTACGAGCCAGACTACGTCATTGACGCCAGTGACACGATTACGTACAAGATTCATCTTATGAAAGAATGTCTCAAGCGGAACATTCCGATCATCTCGAGTATGGGTGTTGCTAATAAGATGGATCCGACTCGTCTGCGAATTGCGGATATCTCGAAAACGAGCTATGATCCGATTGCAAAGGTGATTCGCACCCGCTTACGCAAAGAGGGGATTCATAAAGGGATCGAAGTCGTTTATTCCGATGAGCAGCCAATTCGAATCAGAGAAGACATTCGCAAAGAAATTGTCCCAGAGGCTGCCGAAAGTGGAAAGATACGAAAGGCGAAAATGCCACCATCCTCTAATGCATTCGTTCCGTCGGTTTCTGGATTATTCATGGCCGGTCACGTCATCAGCAAACTTCTCGATGGCATTGAAATCCAGCGTTAATACAACACAAAGCCCACTCAGTCACTCATGACCGAATGGGTTTTGTTTCGTTATTTTGCGATTTTTTCCAAATTACCGTTTTTATCCATCTTGAATGCTTGCGTCGAGGCTGGTTCGTCGTCTTGTAAAATCGCCATCCGCCGCGCACGATTCATAATTTGGATCATTGATTGATAATCTTCTTCGATGATACTATGCTCTTGTTTGATTTTTTGTAGTTCTTTTTCAAGCTCTTTGTTTCGTTCTTGAAGCTGTTCATTTTGTTTCATCAGCTCTTCTTGCTCTTTACGCGTTTGTCCGTCTGCTACTTTATGGGTTGCTAACTGCTGTAAAAATTCAATTACCATCGGTAGTGTAAGAGATGTAGCCTCACCAGTTAACACAACTGGTTGTTGGCTCGCTGTAGGATATAGCTGATAGGCATAAGATGCTGCACGTTTTCGGCGCTTTCGTTCCTTTTTCGCTTCCGCAATTTGTTTTACATAACGCTGACGGACAACAGCATTCCAGCGGAATCCGCAGGCTGCAGATGTCCGGTTTAATACGTCACCTACTTCATCAAAGGCACGTAATTGGGTGCTTCCTTCTTCAATATGTTTTAGTACGGTTTCCGCTAAGAAAACATCATCTTCATGAGACCATGCATCTTGTCTTACTTTCATTCTGGATCATCTCCTCATTAAATCATTGTCTAGTTGTATCGTTTCCAAGAATATGAAGAGATATACCAGTATGATAGAAAAATGCTAGCTTTCTTTTGAAAATGTTGATTTTCTAAGCTTCTCATAGACATCTGCTAAGGCATCTTCAAACTTGCCTGTTCGCTTGGGCTCATAGTATGCTCGACTTTTTAAGGAATCAGGTAAATATTGTTGTTTAACCCAACCACGTTCATAATCGTGTGGATATTTATAGCCAATTCCTCGTCCGAGTTGTTCAGCCCCTTTATAGTGGGCATCTTTTAAATGGGCTGGAACGCTTCCGACATGACCTTTACGAATATCGGCAATCGCTGCATCTAAAGCAACATAAGCAGAATTCGACTTAGGGGAGAGGCAAAGTTCAACCACAGCATTTGCCAGCGGGATGCGGCCTTCTGGGAAGCCGAGGCGCTCTGCTGCTTCAATGGCCGCAAGGGTCCGCGGCCCTGCCTGTGGGCTGGCGAGCCCAATATCTTCGTATGCAATCACAAGTAAACGACGGCCAATGCTTACTAAATCTCCCGCTTCAATGAGTCTTGCAAGGTAGTGAAGAGCTGCATTGACATCACTGCCGCGAATCGATTTTTGAAAAGCGGATAAAACATCATAATGGGCATCACCATCTTTATCATGATGAAAGCTTTTTCGTTGAATGCACTCCTCTGCAACAGATAATGTAATTTCCTTCTCTCCCTTAACATTCGGTTGGGTCGAGCGTACGGCAAGCTCTAGTCCATTTAAAGCAGAGCGTACATCTCCGCCACAAGCGAAGGCAAAATGCGCCAACGCCTCGTCGGAAATGACAACAGGCTCCTCCCCAAGTCCGTGTGTTTTATCCGTCAAGGCTCTTGTTAAGGCAACTTTAATCTCATCCGTCGTTAGTGGAGTGAGTTCAAAAATTTGGCAGCGGCTACGGATCGCAGGATTGATGGAGTGGAACGGATTGGCTGTTGTCGCTCCAATTAAAATAAGCAGCCCTTTTTCTAGGTGAGGCAAGAGAAAGTCTTGCTTCCCTTTGTCGAGGCGGTGGACTTCATCTAAAATAAGAATAAGTTGGCCAGACATTTTTGCTTCCTCAACGACAATTTCCATATCTTTTTTATTGTTGACGACTGCATTCAACAACTTATAATGAGTATCTGTACTGCCGGCGATGGCTTGAGCGATCGATGTTTTTCCGACTCCCGGAGGTCCGTATAAAATCATCGATGAAAGCTGCCCAGCATCCACCATGCGACGGATAATTTTTCCTTCACCAACTAAATGTTGTTGACCAATCACTTCATCAATGTTCGATGGCCGCATTCGATAGGCTAGTGGCTGTTTTTTCATGTAACGTCACCTACAATGTTTAAGTCTGTCTCAAGTGTAAAACATCTTGAAGAAAAAACCAATGCAAACGCAAACCGTGTGAGATGATACCAATTTGAAAACAATTCATGCTATAATGGCAAGGACTTCAAGAGAGAGAAGGGTATTCAGAATGTTATCTGAAACGGAGTGGAGAACGAAACGCTTACTTTTACGTTGGCTTATTTTCATGATCGGCCTGATCGTCATGTCCTTTGGGATTGCTTTGATGATTCGTGCCAATTTAGGAAGTGCTCCATGGGATGTCCTACATATCGGTTTAACGATGCAGTTTGGCTTAACGGTCGGATCGTGGTCGATTATTATGGGTTTTTGTATCATTGGTCTGACTGCTTGGTTAACGAAGGAATGGCCGCAGCTAGGAGCGTTTGTAAACATGCTTTTAGTTGGTGTGTTCATCGATATCTTTTTATGGATGATCCCTCCATTTGAAGGGTTTGTCGTCCAACTGATCGCTTTGATCGTTAGTATTATAATTATCGGATATGGTATCGGTTTATATATCGCACCGAATTGTGGGGCAGGTCCACGGGACAGTTTAATGCTAGCCATCGCTGAAAAAACGGGATGGAAGGTGCAGTATGCAAGGGGCGGGATGGAAATACTCGTACTCACAGCAGGCTGGCTATTGGGTGGACCGGTATTTCTCGGGACGGTTCTGTTTTGTTTCGGGATCGGAACGATTGTCGGGTTTACGCTACCCCAATGCAAAGCGTTCGTAGATTACTTATTAGAAAGAGGGATTCGTTATGAAAATATCCACGAAAGGGCGTTACGGACTTACCATCATGATGGCGCTCGCGAAAAAATCAGGTGAGGGTCCAATTTCGCTAAAATCGATCGCGAAAGAGCATGACTTATCAGAACATTATTTAGAGCAATTAATAGCACCGTTACGTAACGCTATGCTTGTAAAAAGCGTTCGGGGTGCTTACGGAGGATATATGTTAGCAAAAGAGGCATCAGAAATTACCGCTGGGGATATCATTCGCGTGCTTGAGGGGCCGATTAGCCCGGTGGAAGTGATGGAGAACGAAGAACCGGCCAAAAGAGATCTATGGATTAAAATTCGCGATGCGGTCAAGGAAGTGTTGGATAGTACCACATTGGAAGATTTAGCGAATTATGAAGATAAAGGTGACCAAGAATATTATATGTTCTATATTTAGCATTTGAAGAGGGTGTGTGTAACTATGGAGCCGATTTATTTAGATCACGCGGCAACATCACCGGTTCATCCAGAAGTGATCCAAGCGATGCTCCCCTATTATGAGGAGCAATTCGGGAATCCATCTAGCATTCATCAGTTTGGGCGCAGAGCGCGTCAAGGAGTGGATGAGGCGAGAGGGACGATCGCGAGGCTCCTTCAGGCGGACCCTTCTGAATTCATTTTTACGAGTGGTGGTACAGAAGCCGATAATTTAGCGATTTTTGGCTATGCTTATCAACATCGGGGAAAAGGAAATCATATTATTACGAGTCAAGTAGAACACCATGCGGTTCTTCATGCATGTCAAGAGTTGGAACATCAAGGTTTCGAAGTGACGTACGTACCAGTCGATCAAACGGGACGCGTTTCGGTAGAAGACGTTAGGCAAGCGTTACGCGATGACACCATTCTCGTAACACTCATGTATGGGAATAATGAAGTTGGGACGATTCAACCGATTGCTGAGATCGGTGCCTTGCTTCAAGACCATCAAGCGGTGCTTCATACAGATGCTGTTCAAGCGTTTGGCGCAATCTCAATTGAGCTTGACCATCTTCCTGTCGATATGCTGTCAGTATCTGCACACAAAATTAACGGCCCAAAAGGTGTTGGTCTTTTGTATGTTCGAGATGGGGTTGTCCTGAAGCCGGCTTTATATGGCGGGGAGCAAGAACGGAAGAAGCGAGCAGGTACGGAAAATGTTGCAGCGATTATCGGTTTTGCTAAGGCGGTGGAAATAGCCATTGCCAATCGGGAAGAGCGGCAAAAAGCTTATTTCGATTATTGTCAAACATTCTTTGACCAGTTCCAACAAGAGGGCGTACAATTTGTCATGAATGGACACCAGACATGGCGCTTACCTCACATTTTTAATGTCAGCTTTCCTGGTGTTCATGTGGAAGCGCTACTCGTTAATCTTGACCTCGCGGGAATTGCTGCTTCAAGTGGCTCTGCATGTACGGCAGGATCGATCGAGCCTTCCCACGTCCTTGTGGCGATGCATGGAAGCGACTCAGAGCTTGTCACATCAGGTGTGCGCTTTAGCTTTGGTTTAGGCAATACGAAAGAGCATGTGCAATGGGCGGCAAAAGAAACAGCGAAGATTGTCAAACGACTTCAGGACCAAGAGGCGTTTATTCGATAAAAAACCCAAGACCAAAAGGTGGTGATGCAAATGGAAGCAAAACGACCAGAACAGACGCGAGTCGTCGTCGGGATGTCAGGTGGGGTCGACTCATCTGTAACAGCCTTACTTTTAAAGGAACAAGGCTATGATGTCATCGGGATCTTTATGAAAAATTGGGACGATACAGATGAAAACGGTGTTTGTACTGCGACCGAAGATTATCATGATGTCGTTCAAGTATGTAATCAGCTAGGGATCCCATATTACGCGGTCAACTTTGAAAAAGAGTATTGGGACAAAGTCTTCACCTACTTTTTAGAGGAATACAAGGCTGGTCGAACGCCAAATCCAGATGTGATGTGTAATAAAGAAATTAAATTTAAAGCGTTCTTGAACCATGCGTTAACCTTAGGTGCAGACTATGTAGCGACAGGTCATTATGCGCAAGTAAAAAATGTCGATGGCCAATATCAATTAATTCGCGGGAAAGACCCGAACAAGGATCAGACGTACTTTTTAAACGCGTTAAGTCAGCAACAGCTGTCAAGGGTTATGTTTCCTCTCGGCCATTTAGAGAAAAAAGAAGTACGTGCCATTGCGGAACGGGCAGGGTTAGCAACGGCGAAGAAAAAAGATAGCACCGGGATCTGTTTTATCGGAAAACGGGATTTTAAAGAATTTCTGAGCTCCTATTTACCTGCACAGCCAGGAGAGATGCAAACGTTAGACGGTGAAGTGAAAGGCACTCATGACGGTTTAATGTACTACACGCTTGGCCAAAGACAAGGGTTAGGGATCGGTGGTTCAGGAGAGCCTTGGTTTGTGATCGGAAAAAACCTTGAAAAAAACATCTTATATGTAGGACAAGGCTTCCATCACCCAGGGTTGTATTCGGAAGGGCTACGCGCGATTAAGGTGAATTGGATTTTGCGAAGAGAAAGCGACGAGCCGTTTGAATGTACAGCGAAGTTTCGTTATCGTCAGCCAGATCAAAGGGTGACGGTCTATTCACAGAGCGATGGAACCGTAGAAGTCCTGTTTGCCGAGCCACAACGGGCGATCACACCAGGACAAGCAGTTGTCTTCTATGATGGCGATGTCTGCCTTGGCGGCGGGACAATTGATCACGTGTTGAAAAAGAAAGAGGATCGGGAAAGCGCCTGACGTTTTCCCGCTTTTTCTGAACATTGAACTACACAAAATGGACAGGAGAATGATGGGCTGGGCATGGCGTATGTGCTCGGCTTGCTTTTCATCTTTTGGAACCGTGAGGAAAAACCATGAGTAAGGGGGAAACGAAATGAACTTTCATGAGCAAGGAGTTCGCTACATGCGAGAAGAGAACTATGAAGAGGCGGCGAAGGCATTTAATGCAGCAATTGAAGCCAATCCGAGTGATCCAATTGGGTTTGTGAACTTTGGGAACCTTCTTGGAATGGTAGGAGAACTGGACAAGGCGCTTATCTTTTTTGATAAAGCCATTGGCCTTCAAGAAGATTGCGCTCCTGCCTACTATGGGGCTGGGACGATTTATTATAAGCAAGAAAAGTTCGAGGATGGGGCAAAAATGTTTAAGCAGGCGATTGCCCACAAATTAAACGAGACTGATGTTTATTTCATGCTCGGTATGTGCTATTACCAATTAGGTGCGCTTCCCCATGCCCAGGCTAATTTCCAGCGCACACTTGAGCTTGATTCGAATGATGTGGAAGCCCGTTTCCAGCTTGGGCTTTGTCTTGCTCAACTGGAACAGGTTGACGAAGCGATTAAACATTTGCAACTTGTCGTTGAACATGTCCCTGATCATGCGGATGCTCACTTTAATCTTGGAGTAGCTTTTGCATACAAAGATCGACTGGAAGAAGCTTTGGCTCATTTTGAACGAGCGATACATATTCAGCCGGAGCATATTCTAGCCCATAACGGTAAAAAAACGGTGGAAGAAGCGTTAAATAAAGGAGCGAACGAAGCATGACGGATGGGCGCTCATTGACCAATGAAAATGAGCACCTCGAGAAAAGCTATCTCAAAGGGGAAGTCGTTCAGATCATCTTTCGGAACGAAGAGAACCAGTACACGGTTGCGCTAGTTCGTGTCCACGAGTCGTCTGATGATGTGAAAGAGAAAACGATGACCGTGGTTGGTTTGCTACCGAAGCTAGAAGTTCATGATACGTTTACCTTTTATGGTTCTTTCAAAGAGCACCCTCGTTTCGGTGAACAGTACGTTGTGGACGACTTGCGCCGCGAAGTACCGAAAACGTCACAAGGGATCATTCGTTATTTGTCGAGCGACAGATTTCCAGGCATCGGAAAAAAGACAGCTCAGCAAATTGTAGATACACTTGGAGAACAAGCGTTGTCACGAATTGTAGAGGATGAATCGGCCCTTGATGCCGTACCAAAGCTTTCAAAAGAGAAAGCGAAACTGCTTCGAGAACAGCTTTTAGAGCAGCAAGGTTTTGAACAAGTTTTGACCGCTTTATCCGATTACGGGTTTGGGGTGGAGTTGTCGATGAAAGTATTTAATGTCTACAAGCTTCACGCCCTTGAAATCATTCGCACGAATCCATACCAACTCATCTATGATGTGGAGGGAATAGGATTCCGTCGTGCAGATCGTCTTGGAGCAGCCATTGGCATTAAAGGCAACCATCCCGACCGAATTCAAGCCGGCTGTCACTTCGTTTTACAAGAGTGGTGCTTACAAGAAGGGCACATTTTTTTGACGAAGGAAGCGCTCATTCCTAAGATTATTCAGCTTTTATCATCACCAGCTGAGTCGATTGAGGAGCAGGACGTATTAGAGCAAATGCAAATGATGGAAGAAGAAGGAGCTCTCATAGTTGAAGAGGAGCGCGTGTATATAAAATCGTTATACTTTGCAGAAAAAGGAATTGTATCAAGCATCGTTTCGCTACTTCATCAGGAAGTACAAGAGGAGTTCCCTGCTTCAGAATTTTTGCAAAAGCTTGGAGAGTTGGAGGAAGAGCTGAAAATTGAATATGCCCCGTCTCAACGGGAGGCGATTGAAACAGCCCTTTCTTCACCGTTTATGATTTTAACCGGAGGGCCTGGGACGGGGAAAACGACGGTCATAAAAGGGATTGTGGAGCTGTATGCCCGCCTTCACGGACTTTCGCTTAATGTCGCTGATTATCCGAAAGGGACTTCCTTCCCAATATTACTCGTGGCCCCGACTGGCCGGGCAGCCAAACGGATGAGTGAAGCGACAGAGCTGCCAGCCACGACAATCCACCGTTTATTAGGATGGAAAGGTGCCAATAGTGGCTTTGACAAAAATGAACACGATCCCCTAGAAGGTGAGCTCCTAATTGTGGATGAAGTGTCGATGATGGACGTGTGGATTGCTAACCAGCTGCTAAAATCCGTACCGAAAGGGATGCAAGTCATTTTTGTTGGCGACCAAGATCAGCTTCCTTCTGTTGGTCCAGGCCAGGTGATGAGAGATTTGCTTACCTCGGGTGTCGTTCCTACGGTGGAGTTAACGGATATCTATAGGCAAGCGGAAGGGTCCTCAATCATTGATCTAGCGCATGCCATAAAATCAGGTTCATTACCAAATAACATTGTAGAGCCAATGAAGGACAGGCGCTTTTTTCCGTGCACACCGGAACAAGTAAAGGAAGTGATTGGGCAAATTTGTCGTGGGGCAAAAAGCAAAGGCTATACTGCTAAAGACATCCAAGTGCTCGCGCCAATGTATAAAGGAAATGCTGGAATTAATGAATTGAATGCCATGCTTCAAGAATTGTTCAATCCAGCGAGTGAGCAGCGGAGAGAGTTACGGTTCGGGGATATCGTATACCGCACAGGGGATGTTGTCTTACAGCTTGTAAACAATCCTGATGAGAATGTCTATAATGGGGACCGAGGGGAAATTGTGGCCATCTTATTTGCCAAGGAAACGGTGGAAAAACAAGACCAAGTCGTCATTTCTTTCGATGGCGTGGAAGTGATTTATTATCGTAAAGATTTATCACAGATTACTCATGCGTATTGTACATCCATTCATAAAGCACAAGGAAGTGAATTTCCTACGGTCGTCATGCCGATCATCCGCAACTATTCACGGATGCTAAAGCGGAACCTTTTGTACACAGGAATAACGAGAGCGAAGCAATATTTATTAATGTGCGGGGAAGTTTCAGCGATGGAACGAGCGATTCAAGAATTAGATGAAGACGGCCGGAATTCTATGCTGAAGGAGAAGCTTCAGGCAGTACTGGGAAAAGACAACGGACATGACCTAAAGGACGATTGCTTACACTAAAAAATGTTCGGGAAGGTGGCGATACTTTGCGAACATTTGCCTCACTTGAAGGATTACCAGTCATCGACAGGCAGACAGGCAATGAGCTCGGATCGGTGATGGATGGGATCATCGCTCCAGATCGGATGATGGGTTTTCTCGTCAACAAAAACGGTTGGTTCCATCGCCATCAATGGCTCCCGCTTGATCATATTATTAGTCTTGGTACAGACGGAGTAATGATTGAAGCAAAAGGCCTTTCCAAAGAAATTTCGACAAATGGGGGAGCGGCTTATCCGCTCATGCATGGACAGCATAAATTGCAAGGGAAACCTCTCATTACAGAGGAGGGGGAACGGCTCGGCTTAGTGCAAGATGTATATTTTCTGGAAAAAGCGGGCAAGATCGTAGCGTATGAAGTTACCGAAGGTCTGCTTGCTGATATAACAGAAGGGCGAAAAGTCGTGCGCAGCAATGGACCTGTAACGGTAGGCAAAGATGTTTTGATTGTGTCTATGTAGAGGAGGTCCAGTCCATGCAATGCCCCAACTGTCAGTCGAAAGATATTGGAAAGATCGGTACGCACCAATATTATTGCTGGAATTGTTTTGTTGAAATGACGTTAACGAAGGGAAAGCTATCCCTTCATCAGGTGGAAGAAGATGGGACGTTGAGCTCGTTGGATGATCTGTTTGAGGATCACGATTTGCAAATCGGGTCGTAGCAGATGATTGGAAAGTCGCCAAATGAAGACGTGGAGGTGACGTGCTAATGCGTACAGCAGCTTGGACATCACTTGTTGCTCTTGGAGTAGGAGCAGCTGCGTATTCGATGAGCGACCGTAGAACTAAAAGACGAATTCAGCGATATATCCAACCTATTACCCAAATGAACATGGGAAGTGGTTGGAGATCGATTCGTCGCCAGATTTCAAGAACTTGGTCTTAGTGTTGTGTTAAGGACTGAGCCGTATTTTCGGTTCAGTCTTTTTTTGCTTTAAAAGGACTGAACCTTTTATCAGGAGTGTAAGAAAGCAGCCGAAAAACTATTTAACGTTAAAAAGATACGTTTTGCAAAAATGAGATCTGACCAAGGGAATTTGCGTAAATTTAAATGATTCGATGCACACTAACAAATAAATCGATGACGGGGTTTACGCGAGAGGTGTGGCATGGAACGAGATCAACACATTCGAATCATTTACAAATTAATAATCGTTCTCCTGGTTCTTCTCATCATTTACGTTGTCGTGCAACTAGCCGATCTCTGGGTACCGTTTGTATACGTACTGAAACGGCTCTTAATCCCCCTTGGTCTCGCTGCAATCATTACCTATTTATTTCACCCGCTAATTGAAGCCATGCATCGCCGCGGAATGGGTAGAGGCTTAGCCGTATTACTCGTGTTCGGTGCAATGATTGCCTTGCTTGTTTGTTTTGCTGTCGTTGGCGCCCCATACGTACTTCAGCAAATAGAGGAGCTGACGACATCCTTTCCTACGGTCATGAAAGATGTGGAGGGAACGGTGTCAAAAATGGAATGGCAAATTCAGCAACTCCCACATCCTTTCCACAATCAGGCGGAAAATTGGCTTAACCACCTTGGGAAAAAAGCAGGTAACCTTTTAGGACAAATGGAGCGGGTGATCGTCGTTTTGATTCAATCGATGGTGTTATTGATTACAGTCCCTTTTCTTGTTCTATATTTTCTAAAGGATTTCGATCTGATTGAACGAGCGGCATGGTATGTGACTCCTCGAAAATGGCGTCCTAGTTTAAAACGGTATGTCCGCGACGTGGATCGCTCATTCGGTCGGTATATTCGCGGGCAATTGCTCGTGGCACTGTCTGTTGCCGTTGTTTCAATGATGGCGCTTTGGCTGATCGGGGTTCCTTATCCGATCCTTCTCGGTGGCTTTATTGGTGCGACAAATATTATTCCTTATTTTGGTGCATTTATCGGGGCTGTCCCCGCCCTCGTATTCGCGTATTTTGAGTCATGGCCTGTCCTTTTAGCAACAGCGATTGCCCTGTTTCTCCTCCAGCAATTAGAAGGGAACGTGTTATCCCCGCTCATTGTTGGTCATTCCCTTCACCTCCATCCGATCACGATTATCTTAGCGTTGCTTGTAGGCGTTGAAGTCGGCGGGGTAATCGGCTTAATTTTAGCGGTTCCGATTCTCGCAGTTTTAAAGGTAACGTTTATTCATTTGCGTCTTCACGTTAGTAAAGTTGACAGGGAGGTGTAACGTTTTTTATAATATAGGTGCAAAATGGAAAACAGGTAATACGTTGATGGAACGAGTACGTTGCAGACCATCCAAAAACGCCTACATAGCTAGTGCGTAATCAGAGAGGTTGTTCCTTGGCTGAAAGAACAACTGGATGAAGGGTAACGGAAGGCTACTCCGAAGTGCAGGAAAACCCTGCCGTTTGCTGCGTTAAGGCTTAAAGTGATGGACCTATGTCCATAATTAGGGTGGTACCGCGTGACTTCAGCTCTCGTCCCTTCATAAGGGAGAGGGCTTTTTCTTATGGAACCAAAGCCCACATATAGGAGATAAAGGAGTGTACCTGAAATGAAATATCTTACGTCAGCACAAGTTCGACAAATGTTTCTCGACTTTTTTAAAGAAAAAGGACATGATGTAGAACCGAGTGCTTCTCTTGTACCCCACGACGACCCATCTTTGCTCTGGATCAATAGTGGGGTGGCCACATTAAAAAAATATTTTGACGGGCGAGTGATTCCTGAAAACCCACGCATTACAAATGCGCAAAAATCGATTCGGACGAACGACATTGAAAACGTAGGAAAAACAGCGAGACACCATACGTTCTTTGAAATGCTCGGAAACTTTTCGATCGGAGATTACTTTAAAGAAGAAGCGATCGAGTGGGCATGGGAATTTCTCACGAGCGAAAAGTGGATCGGTTTCGATAAGGAGAAATTATCGGTAACCGTCCATCCGGAAGATGACGAGGCTTACTCGTATTGGAAAGAAAAAATCGGCATTCCAGAAGAGCGGATCATTCGATTGGAAGGGAACTTCTGGGATATTGGTGAAGGCCCAAGCGGTCCTAATACTGAAATATTTTACGATCGTGGACCGGAATATGGTGATCAGCCGAACGATCCTGAATTGTATCCAGGTGGAGAGAATGATCGTTACCTCGAAGTGTGGAATCTTGTCTTTTCACAGTTCAACCATAATCCGGATGGAAGCTACACCCCATTACCGAAAAAGAACATCGATACAGGAATGGGGCTTGAACGAATGGTATCGGTGATTCAGAATGTGCCAACGAACTTTGAAACCGATTTGTTCATGCCGATCATCCGTGCGACTGAAAAAATTTCTGGAACGGAATACGGAAGCCATCACGAAGCGGACGTCTCGTTTAAGGTCATTGCCGACCATATTCGTACCGTAACTTTTGCCATTGGGGACGGTGCGCTCCCTTCCAACGAAGGGCGTGGGTATGTATTGCGCCGATTGCTACGCCGTGCGGTTCGTTATGCGAAGCAGATCGGGATTGATCGTCCGTTCATGTACGAGCTCGTCCCAGTTGTTGGTGACATCATGGTTGATTTCTATCCAGAAGTGAAAGAGAAAGCGGCTTTTATTCAAAAAGTGGTAAAAACAGAAGAAGAGCGATTCCATGAAACGTTAAATGAAGGGCTGTCTATCCTTGAAAAGGTGATTGATAAGGCCAAAAGCGAAGGGGCGTCGACGATTTCAGGATCTGACGTATTCCGTTTATACGATACGTACGGCTTCCCGGTTGACTTAACGGAAGAGTATGTAGAAGAGCAAGGTCTACAAGTGGATCTTGATGGATTTGAAGCGGAGATGGAACGTCAGCGGGAGCGGGCCCGTACCGCAAGACAGCAAGCGGGCTCCATGCAAGTTCAGGACGAGGTGCTTGGCCAAATTACGGTAGATAGTACGTTTATTGGTTATAAGCAGCTGTCAACCGAGACGACGATTGAAACGATCGTTCTTGATAAAACAGTGGCAGACTACGTTGGAGCCGGTCAAGAGGCGAAAGTGATCTTGAAGGAAACGCCTTTCTATGCAGAAAGCGGTGGACAAGTAGCAGACAAGGGGATCATTCGTGGAGCGAATGGCTTTGCAGTTGTAAGTGATGTACAAAAAGCACCAAATGGGCAACACTTGCATACAGTTATCGTAAAGGAAGGGACTTTACAAGTAAACGATCAAGTGCAAGCTATCGTAGAAGAAACGGAACGTAGCGGGATTGTGAAAAACCATACCGCCACGCACTTGCTCCACCGAGCGTTAAAGGATGTTCTTGGTGAGCACGTAAACCAAGCAGGTTCCCTCGTATCAGAGGAACGGCTCCGTTTTGACTTCTCCCACTTTGGACAAGTAACAGACGAAGAAAAAGAGAAAATCGAGCGGATCGTAAACGAGAAAATTTGGCAAGCCATCAAAGTGAACATTTCGACAAAGACCCTTGACGAAGCGAAAGCGATTGGCGCGATGGCCTTGTTCGGCGAAAAATACGGTGACATTGTACGCGTGGTTGAAGTGGGTGACTATAGCATAGAGCTTTGCGGAGGCTGCCACGTTACAAACACGTCAGAGATCGGTTTATTTAAAATCGTCTCTGAATCAGGGATCGGGGCAGGTGTTCGTCGGATCGAGGCGGTGACAGGAAAAGAAGCCTTTTTGTTTATGGCAAAACAGCTTGATTTATTAAAAGAAACAGCCGCAACCGTGAAAGCGAAAAACGTAAAAGATGTCCCTGTCCGTGTAGAAGCATTGCAACAACAAATTCGAGAATTACAACGGGAAAATGAATCACTCAACGCAAAATTGGGTAACATGGAAGCTGGAAGCCTTGTAAACGAAGTCCAGGAAATCGAAGGGGTCCCTGTATTAGCAAAAGCGATTAGAGGTGCGGACATGGATGGCTTGCGGTCGATCGTTGACAAATTAAAGCAAGAGATACCGTCTGTGGTGATCGTTCTGGGAACAGCAAGTGAAGGGAAAGTAAATATTGTGGCAGGGGTCACAAAGGACTTGATCAACAAAGGCTATCATGCAGGGAAGCTCGTAAAAGAAGTGGCGACTCGCTGCGGTGGCGGCGGTGGTGGAAGGCCAGATATGGCGCAAGCAGGAGGGAAGCAACCAGAAAAGTTACAAGATGCCCTCAGCTTTGTTTATGAATATGTGAAATCAATTTCCTAAATGAATCAATTTATTGTACAATAAAGGAAACGAGGAAGTACGACCTAACGCAGTCGGTTGGTCAGAAAGAGGTGTTTGTGATGAGCTCTATGGACAACACGATGAAGTTTAATGTGAACGAAGAACCGGTCAGTGTCGACGTCCAAGAGGTTTTAATGTCAGTCTATGAGGCTCTTGAAGAAAAGGGGTACAATCCAATTAATCAGATTGTCGGCTACCTGCTTTCGGGAGATCCAGCTTACATCCCGCGCCATAAAGACGCGCGGACGCTCATTCGCAAGCTTGAGCGTGATGAATTAATTGAAGAGCTTGTCAAATCCTATTTATCACAGCACCGCAAGAGCTTAGAATGAGAACGTTAGGACTGGATGTTGGGACGAAGACAATCGGAATTGCTGTTAGCGATGCCCTCGGGTGGACGGCTCAAGGCTTGGAAACATGGAGACGATCTGACGCAAATGAACAGGCAGATTTTGAACATATTGCTTCTTTGGTAAAGGAGTACGAAGTAACAACGATTGTCATCGGATTGCCGAAAAACATGGATGGCTCCATTGGTCCAAGCGGTGAACGAAACGAGACGTTTGCCGCTGAGCTTAGACGCTATGTACCATGTGAGATTGTTATGTGGGATGAGCGACTTACGACCACGGCAGCTGAAAGGATGCTCATTTCCGCTGATGTGAGCCGGAAAAAGCGTAAAAGCGTCATTGATAAAATGGCAGCCGTAATGATTCTTCAAGGATACTTAGACCGACAACAATTAAAATGAAAAGAGGTGCCGTATGGCTCAAGAAGAAAAAGAACGGATTGTTATCCCTGATGAAAATGGGGATGAACATCTATTTGATGAACTATTCAAATTTACAGTAGACGAAACAGGAAAATCCTATATCCTTCTTACACCAGTTGGTGAAGAGGAGGGAGAAGAGGAAGAAGCAGAAGTCTTTGCCTTCCGTTTTGAGGATCGTGAAGGAGAAGAGAACGACATCGCCTTGTTTCCAATCGAAACGGATGAAGAATGGGACATGGTGGAAGAAATGCTCAACACGTTTAGCGAAGAGTAATATTGATCGAAAGCAGGCCTTCATGGTCTGCTTTTTCCATTTGTACTGTTCATTCTCGAAAACCTAGAGCAATATTTAATCATGAAGTTTTTCTTAAATTTGGACATTCCTCGGAAAAGCTTGTCAAAAAAGGAGGGAAGTATAGTATAATGGATCGGTGGAAGGAGGAGAACCATGTCTGATTCCAACGAAAAGGCTCGAAATTCTGTTTTCGAAGAGCGGCTCGCTCAAGCGAAAATGGCTCGAAAGATCGTGTTATTTTCTGTTCTAGGATTGGTGCTTATATTATTAATTGTGATAGGTAGTGGGTACCTATATGTGAAAAATGCGTTAAGTCCTATGGATCAAGAAAATAATGAAGAAATTGAAGTTACGATTCCTATCGGATCAACAACCACTCAAATTGGGTCAATTCTTGAAGATTCAGGACTCATTCGAAATTCGACATTTTTCCGCTATTATGTAAGGTATAAAAATGAATCTGGATTTCAAGCAGGGGAATATGTTCTGTCGCCGTCGATGACGATGGATGAAATAATCTATGAATTGAAGGATGGACGTATGCTTGAAGATCCTGCGCTCGTTTTTACAATTCCAGAAGGATTATGGTTAGAACAAGTCGTTAAGCTGATTGCGGAGCATACAGATCATGAAGTGGATGATATTATGGAAACGATCAATGATCGTGACTATTTAAACCAACTGATTGATCAATATACGATTTTAACAGATGACATTCTCGATGAAAGGGTTCGTCATCCGCTGGAAGGGTATCTTTTCCCAGCACGATACGATTTTATAGAGGAAAAGCCTGAGATAGAGACGATTATTGAAGGGATGATTTCACGAATGGAAAATGTACTCATGAAACATTCCGACATGCTAGAGGATAGTGAATATTCGGTGCATGAGATTTTAACTTTGGCCTCGATCATTGAGCGTGAAGCGCAAAAATCAGAGGATCGATACCTTATTTCAGGCGTCCTATATAATCGACTTGAGGAAGACATGATGTTACAAGTAGACCCAACGGTAGCGTATGCTTTAGGTGAACATCGCTACATGACTTCACATGCAGATCTTGAGGTCGATTCCCCTTACAACACATATCGATATAAAGGTATTCCTGTTGGACCAATTGGGAATCCTGGGGAAGACTCGATCGTAGCAGCTCTAGATCCAGAGGACACAAATTATTTATTCTTCTATGCTCGTTATAATGGCGAGGTCATTTACAATGAAACCTATGAGGCTCATAATGAAACTCATCAAAAATACCGCCATGAATGGGTTGAAGCACAGGAAGAGCAAGAGGAATCGTAATGGTGCAGGCATGAGACTTGGAACATGAGGGAAATACTTGACTTGAAAACTCGCCAACTGGCGAGTTTTCTTTGCAGGGATCGTCTAAAAGGACACACGACATGAAGATGAAAACATCCAATACAGCCATCCTGTCACTTGGGGTGTTGGCAAGTACAAGGGAGTGGAACATAATGATAGAAGAACGTCTGAAGCACTATTTAGAAAAACAAATACCTGCACGGGATCAGTATATTGAGCAAATGGAGCGAGAGGCCCACGAGCAGCAAGTGCCGATCATGGATTTACTTGGGATGGAGTCCCTTTTACATCTATTAAAAATGGCCGCACCGGCACGGATTCTTGAAATTGGTACAGCGATCGGTTATTCTGCGATCCGCATGGCGCAAGCTTTGCCAGAAGCAACGATCGTATCCATTGAACGAGATGAACGGCGGTATGAAGAAGCGCATAAGCATGTGAAGGCTTTAGGACTCGAGTCAAGAATCGAATTGTTGTTTGGCGATGCGTTGCAGTTAGGTGAAAAACTTGAATTATATCCCCTTTTTGATGTATTATTTATTGATGCTGCAAAAGGTCAGTACCGCCGCTTTTTTGACATGTACAGTCCTATGGTTCGTCCTGGGGGCCTTATTTTATCAGATAATGTGTTGTTTCGCGGTCTTGTCGCTGAGACAGACATTGAACATAAGCGTCACAAGCAATTAGCAACAAAAATTGATACCTATAACCAATGGCTGTTAGAACATCCTCAATACGACACGAGGATTTTCCCTGTTGGTGATGGGATAGCGATTAGCATAAAGAGAGAAACGAAAGGGGATACGGACGATGAAAAAGCCTGAGCTACTCGTCACACCTACTGATGTGGCTGCAGTTGAGCCGCTCGTGAAGGCGGGAGCAGATGCCATTCTCATTGGAGAGCAACGGTACGGCCTGCGCCTTGCGGGAGAATTTACGAAGCAGGATGTGCAAAAGGCAACCGTCATTGCTCAAGAGTTAGGGGCAAAAGTGTATGTCGCGATGAATGCTATTTTTCATAATGAGAAAGTGGACATGCTTGCTGAGTATGTTCGTTTCTTACGGGATACAGGGATAGATGGGATTGTCTTCGGTGATCCTGCAGTCCTCATGACCGTGCGAGAAGTTGCCCCTAATATGAAGCTCCACTGGAACACGGAAACGACTGCTACGAATTGGTATACGGCTAATTATTGGGGACGTAAGGGGGCCAAACGGGCCGTGCTTGCCCGTGAAATAAGCATGGATGCCATTGTAGAGATTAAAGAGCATGCAGAAGTGGAAATTGAAGTGCAAGTGCATGGTATGACAGCGATGTTCCAATCGAAACGGAAGCTTGTCGGCAACTACATGGAGTTCCAAGGGAAAAACTTAGAAGTGGAAAATCGCGATAAAAAACGTAACATGTTTTTGTACGACCCTGAACGAGAAGCGAAATATCCTATTTTTGAAGACGAAAATGGCACCCATATTATGAGTCCGAACGACATCTGTATTATTGACGAGCTAGAGGATATGATCGATGCTGGGATTGACAGCTTTAAGATTGACGGGATTTTGAAAACGACGGAATATATGGAGAAAGTAACCTCTCTTTATCGACAGGCGATCGATTTATGTGCAGACGATCGGGAGGCATATGAAGAGAAGAAGGAAGATTTTATAGAGGAAATCGAAGCGATCCAACCGGTGAACCGATCGATTGATACAGGTTTCTTCTTTAAAGAAACCGTTTATTAAAGGAGGGAAGAAAACATGCAAGCAATCGCGACAAAAACAGCAGAGGGGAAGCGGGTCATTACGAAGAAGCCAGAGCTTCTAGCTCCTGCTGGGAGTTTGGAAAAGTTAAAAGTTGCGATCCATTATGGAGCGGATGCTGTCTATATCGGGGGCCAAGAGTTTGGTCTTCGCTCCAATGCGGACAACTTTTCGATCGAAGAGATGCGTGAAGGCGTGGAATTTGCTAATAAATATGGGGCTAAAGTATATGTGACGACGAACATTTACGCTCATAACGAAAACATGGATGGTTTGGAGGAATATCTCTCGGCCTTGCAGGAGGTCGGTGTGACAGGTATTATCGTAGCAGACCCGCTCATTATCGAAACATGTAAACGAGTCGCACCAAAGGTAGAAGTTCATTTAAGTACACAGCAGTCCTTGAGCAATTGGCTAGCGGTGAAGTTTTGGAAAGAAGAAGGTTTACACCGTGTCGTGCTTGCCCGTGAAGTGGGACTTGAAGAAATGCTCGAAATGAAAAAACATGTGGACATCGAAATCGAAACATTCGTCCATGGCGCCATGTGTATATCCTATTCGGGACGCTGTGTATTAAGTAACCATATGACAGCCCGTGACTCGAACCGTGGAGGATGCTGTCAATCCTGTCGGTGGGATTATGATCTATACGAGCAACAAGATTCAGCGGAAATACCGTTATTTGCTGAGGGCGATGTACCATACACGATGAGTCCGAAAGATTTAAACTTAATTCAAGCGATCCCACAGCTTATTGAAGCAGGAATTGACAGCTTAAAAGTGGAGGGGCGCATGAAATCCATTCATTATGTCGCCACTGTCACGAGCGTGTATCGTAAAGTGATTGATGCGTACTGCAGCGATCCAGATAACTTTAAAATTAAACGTGAGTGGTTAGAAGAGCTTGAAAAATGTGCGAACCGTGATTTCGCACCGCAATTCTTTGAAGGAACACCAACCTACAAAGAACAGATGTATGGAATTCATCCAAAACGGACAAAGTATGATTTCGTTGGCCTTGTCTTAGACTACAACGAAAAAACAGGGATCGTCACCCTGCAGCAGAGAAACCATTTCAAACAGGGAGATGAAGTGGAATTCTTTGGACCTGAGATCAATCGGTTCACCCAAACAGTGGAGAAAATTTGGGATGAAGATGGAAATGAACTGGATGCCGCTCGTCATCCGTTACAAATTGTAAAATTTAAAGTGGATCAAAAAGTGTATCCGCAAAACATGATGCGTAAAGAGGTACGATAATGGGGAAAAGACCAATCATCATCGGCGTAGCCGGAGGGACTGGCTCTGGAAAAACAACCGTAGCGAAGGAAATATTTTATCAATTTAATGAAAAATCGATCGTATTAATTGAGCAAGATGCATATTATAAAGATCAATCACAGTTAAGTTTTGAAGAACGCTTGCAGACGAACTATGACCATCCTCTTGCATTTGACAATGATTTGTTAATTGAACATCTGCATAGCTTATTAAATGGTCAATCGATTGAAAAGCCAGTATATGACTACAAGCTGCATACACGTTCAAATGAAGTGATCCTAGTGGAACCGAAAGACGTGATCATTCTTGAGGGGATCTTACTACTTGAAGATGAACGGTTACGCGAGCTAATGGACATTAAACTGTTTGTTGATACAGATGCAGATATCCGCATCATTCGCCGAATGGTGCGCGATATTCGTGAGCGTGGGCGAACGTTGGAATCGGTCATCGAACAGTATACAAAGGTGGTCCGGCCAATGCATATGCAATTTATCGAACCGACAAAGCGTTATGCAGATGTAATCATCCCTGAAGGGGGACAAAATCGGGTAGCCATTGATTTAATGGTGACAAAAATTCGCGCAATTATTGAAGAAAAAGCCGTTTTATAATAGCATAGAGGGAAGCGAGGGTGAATCACCCCTTGCTTCTTTTCTACATAAGCTCCTTGTATAAGGGGTAAATAAAGGATTTCAGCAATGATTGTAGAAGTAACTTAAGAAGATTTATGAATGTGAATCTGTTTATTTTGTAAGGAATTGAGGAGTGAAAGGACATGGCAGAAGAAAAAAAGCATTACATGACACTTGAAGGGAAGAAAAAGCTAGAGGAAGAATTGGAATATTTAAAAACGGAACGACGTAAAGAAGTCGTTGAACGTATAAAAATCGCTCGTAGCTTTGGCGACCTTTCCGAAAACTCAGAGTACGACTCCGCGAAAGAAGAGCAAGCTTTTGTTGAAGGGCGTATTTCACAAATTGAGAAAATGATTCGCAATGCTGAGATTATTGAAGAAAGTGAAGGGGATGCAAACGTTGTATCCTTAGGGAAAACCGTTAAGTTTGTAGAAATCCCTGACGGTGAGGAAGAAGAGTATACGATCGTTGGAAGTGCAGAATCAGACCCGTTTGAGGGAAAAATCTCCAATGACTCACCGATGGCACAAAGTCTCCTTGGTCATACGATTGATGACGTTGTAATCGTCAATACTCCAGGCGGGGAAATGGAAGTAAAAATCTTAGAAATTCGATAACGTGAAGAGGAGGCGTTGCACAAGTGACGTCTCTTTTTCGTGGGATAAAGGAAAGAATAAGTCTCATGTATAAGCGAGTTTTCTTTCAGTTTGTTAAAAGTTGATCAAAAAGACGGATTCGCTTCCCGACTTAAAGGTTGTTATAATAAAAGAGAAGCTTGACTGACGGATATGGGGGAGTGAGGAAATGCCACGATCTCGATTAGAAGCACGCAAAAAACGCAGAGTAAACACGTTTTTAAATGTAGCCATTGGTATTGTGGCATTGCTAATTATCTACTACACTGCCCAGCTTTTCATCAACCCAGGGGCAGACGAAACAACAGCAGATGTAGAAGAGACGAACGAACAAGAACAGAATGGAGCGAATTCTGATTCTGCAACTGACGGAGATTCAAACGATCCAGACGGTCAAGAGGTGGAGGAGCAAGAAGAAGAGACGGTCGAAGCTGGAGTGGAGGATGGAGAATGGGAGCCAATTGGTACTCAACAAACAGGAGAGTTTTCACATGACTTCACAAGAGGTAGCGTAAACTGGAACGAAATGGTGCGGGCTATTGAGTATGCGACAGGGTTAAGCGGGGACGAGTATATCTTGGAACGACTCGAAAATGGTGGCACAGCGACAACCGCTAGAGGAATTGTCAGCCTTAAAGGTGATCGAGCTACTCAATACCAAGTGACGATTGAATTTATTGAAGGAGAAGGCTGGATGCCGATTGAACTAATTGAACCTTAGGGAATAACCGATCTCTTAAGATGGAGATCGGTTATTTTTTCGCTCTAAAGTGAACGGTAGCTGTATAAACAGGCTGTGAGGTCTTTGGGTCCAAATGGACATAATGGTGGACATTTGCTACTTCAAGTAGCAGCGCTTGGTTATGTTCAATTTGCTCGTTCATTGCTTTTTCCAATGCTTTAAAATCTCTCGCTTCGAAGCATTCGACTTTATCTTGAATCATCTCTAGTTTTAGTTCCATGACATTCATCCTCCTTGAACGATTCTAACGTTTCTTACTATAGCAGAAAACCGATACACGAGAAAGAAACTCGTGCGTTTCTCGTAGAGGGTGTGTATACTTATCAATGGATGTTTAGAAAAGAGGTGTAGAGGATGACAAAAATAGGGATCATTGGTGCGATGGACGAAGAAGTAGAGCTTTTAAAAAGCAAACTAAGCAATTGTTCAGAGCGAACGATCGCCGAATGTGAATTTTATACAGGAACGATTGAAGGAAAGGAGATCGTTCTCCTTAAATCGGGGATTGGAAAGGTCAATGCAGCGATAGGGACTACATTGCTTATTCAGCTATTTCAACCGACGGCTATTATTAACACAGGGTCTGCAGGTGGATTAGATTCTTCACTCCATGTTGGTGACTTAGCGATCTCAACCGAGGTTCGTTACAATGACGTGGATGCAACTGTATTTGGTTACGAGTTTGGACAAGTTCCACAAATGCCCGCTTTTTATCAACCGGATGACATGTTAATTGATATCGCGATAGAAGCAGCAAAAACCGTCGGTATTCCATCAAAGAAAGGGCTTATTCTCTCAGGCGATTCGTTCATGAGTGATGCGGCCCTTGTGGAGCAATTAAAAAGACGGTTTAACTACCCGCTATGCTCAGAGATGGAGGCTGGTGCTATCGCTCAAGTGTGTCATCGCTTTGGCGTGCCGTTTGTAATCATTCGATCGCTCTCGGATATTGCAGGAGCAGAAGCGAAAGTTTCTTACGATGAATTCCTAGAAACGGCTTCAGTGAACTCTGCTAACCTTGTTCTAGCAATAGTCGGGCGATTGGGATAATCTCACTCCATTGCTGACAATTGCTTCCCCTTTTAAGGCATAGATGATGTTATACTAGTCTCGTCTGGAGGGGAAAACGGATGGAAGAAAAAAAGATTGTTGAATTGGAGAAACAAGTAGAAGACTATCGACAGTTCAGTTTTGTTCTACTTTCGTTGAGTATCTTTTTGTTTATCGGGCTAGTCCTCCCACCAAGCTATGCACCTCAAGTGGCGGCAGAATGGCTGATTGCAGGTATAGGGGGAGCGTTAACATTCGCTTGGCTCTTTAATCGAAAAGTCGTTCAATGTCAACAAAAACTGTTTGAAGAAGAAGATCAACAATAACATGCCAACCTCAGAATGAACGAGGTTGGCTTTTCTTAAGATGGTTTGAGAATCGTAATGACGTGCCGAAGAATTTTCGCAGTTAGTCCCCAAATGACATACGATTGATAGTAATAAAAGGATTCGGTGATTTGACGTGTACTTTTTTGATAGGCGCTTTGATTGGCAATTCGCTCAATGGGAAACCCTGCTCCAGGCTCGAAATGAACATTTATCCGATATTGTTCAGGAGGGTGACTGATAAAATGGTCAATGGGAACCGTGAAAACGTGGTCTACCTCCGCTTGATTCAATGGATAATCGTTCTTGTGCGGAATAGAGCCTATGACTGGATAAATTATCCCTCTGAATGGTGTGACTAGCACATCTAATGAAGTAATCGGTGCGATGACTGACGAAGGAATTCCAAGTTCCTCGCTCGTTTCGCGGATCGCAGCTTCTTCAGGTGAAGCATCCTCAGGATCAATGCGTCCTCCAGGGAAGCAAATTTCTCCCGGCTGTTGCTTTAACGTGTGTGCCCTTACTTCAAATAAAACATGCACCCCGTCGTCTTTTTCAACAAGGGGAATGAAGACGGCAGACTTTTTGACGTACTCCTCCCCAAGAATACCAGCATGATAGCTTAACAATTGGGATTTCAGCTGTTGTAGAGAATGCAATACGAAGTCCTCCTCACGTTTTCCACTAGCAAATCTCTCCTCCTTTGAGTATAACATACCGTATTTAAGAAAAACTGTGATATTATCTAACGAAAATGCTGAAACATCAAGAGAGGTTGGGTATTCTAGAATCAGGAACGGTCACTGACCTAGCTCCAATTGTTCTCTCTACTCTCCCCCATGGACTATCCGCAATCCGCGGATAGTCATTTTTTTACTTTAAGGCGTCAATTGCTCTTTCATTATATCGATTAAACCATCCTAATTTTGTAAATGTGTAGCTCGGAAATACATATTGCCTTCATCTGAGAGACATAGTGTTTAAGCTGATCTAAATATTCCGAAAGTTGATGCTAATGCCTGGCCGAAGGTTGACCGATATAATGACCAGAAGTATAAAATCTGGAGAAAGGAAAAGACGTCCCCCATAAATGTGAAACTACGCCAACAGTTTCACAGGAGACGTCCACCCCAAAAAAGATTATGGTCATTATATCAAATTATTCCTTGGTTGAGAAGCAATCTGGCGTTTTTTGTTAGAAGTACGGAACGAATCCCCTGCCCTTGTTGTGGAGGAACACTTTCAGTGGCAGGAAGCCGGAAACGTGCATGGTATAAAAGCAGTGGCGAGCGCTCCAGGCTTGTGATTCGAAGGCTATATTGTGAGGCATGCGATAAGATTCATCATGAACTCCCTGATATTCTTGTGCCTTATAAAAGGTATGATGCGGAGAGTATAGAAGGTACCGTTTCTACACCACCACGTACAGAGGCAGCGGTGGATGAAGCAACCATCTTTCGATGGAAGAACTGGTTTCAGGTGTGGGTGGCGTATGCCATCGGCTGCCTCCGGTCTATCGCGATACGTTTTGATCTGCCTGTGGAGGAATTGTCCGAATCTCCACAAACCGTACTTCACTCCCTGGGACAATATGTAGGTATGGAGGAGGGATGGCTGAAGAGAGCTGTCCGTTCCATGACAAATTTAAATCTTTGGGTCACAGACCCGTTCCGCATTTCTGGCCGGACTGCTCTGGAGTAAACTCATGCTATACCAATGAATGGGAGGCATGAGAAGATGAAAAGTCAACGGAAAGCGGAAGAAACAGCCGCGGAACGTATGCAGTTAATCTCCCCTCTTTTGGCGGAGGGGTTGGATGCTGGCAAAGCAAGGAAAATCAAGGCTGATATCTGTGAAAGAGCAGGTGTTTCGGAAAGGACCATCCGCCGGTATCTTTCCCAGTACCGTAACGAAGGGTTCGAAGGCTTAAAGCCGAAGGAAAAAGGAAGAAAACCTGCCAGGACAGGGATCCCTCCTGCTTTACTGGAGGAGGCTATCCTTTTGAGGAGGGAGGTTCCGGGGCGGAGTGTCAGCCAGATCATTCAGATTCTTGAGTGGGAAGGAAAGGCAGAGCCGGGAGAATTAAAAAGGAGTACGCTCCAGGAAAAACTGGCTGAACGGGGCTACAGTTCCCGGCAAATGCGGATGTATACAAGCAGTGGAGTTGCCGCAAGAAGATTTCAAAGAAGGTACCGGAACAGCCTTTGGCAGTCTGATATCAAGTATGGCCCCTTTCTACCGATTGGTCCCAACGGGACCAATAAGCAGGTATACCTAGTCTTGTTTATTGATGACGCCACAAGATATGTTCTTCATGGTGAGTGGTATCCCACACTGGATCAGTCCATTGTCGAAGACTGCTTCCGTAAAGCGATACAAAAGGCGGGACTGCCTGAGGCCGTCTACTTTGATAACGGAAAACAGTACCGGACGAAGTGGATGGGGCGAACCTGTTCTAAACTGGGTATCCGTTTATTATACGCAAAGCCGTACTCACCTGATTCGAAAGGGAAGGTGGAAAAGTTTAATAGGAACGTTCAGGCCTTTATGGATGAAGCAATGTTGGAAAAACCGAAAACATTGGATCAGTTTAACCATCTCTTCCAGGCCTGGCTGAGTGAATGTTATCAGAATAAACCCCACTCTGCTTTGGACGCAGCCAGTCCTGAAGCTGCGTTCCGGTCCGATTCCAAAACGCTTCGTTTCCCTGAGGTGGATGTACTGGCCAATGCCTTTTTGCATTGCGAAGAAAGAAAAGTAGATAAAGCAGGCTGTATCAGCTTTATGGGCAAGAAATACGAAGTGGGTCTCTTGTTTATTGGCAGGAAGGTACAAGTGGTTTATGACCTGGCGGACATTTCAGAAGTAACCATTGAATATGAAGGGCATTCTCCGTGGAAAGCAAGAGAACTGGAGATCGGAGAGCGCGCAGGCAAAAGACCAGTTCTGCCGGATCACCTTCTGATCCAGGAAACAGACCACTCCCGATTACTACAGGGAGCTGAACAAAAACTGGAAGAACGGAAACAGATTCAAGCCCCTGCCGTCTCCTACCGGAGAGTAAGGAAGGAGGAAAACGGCTATGTTTGAAGCTTTTTATGAATTAACTCATACACCCTTTTCCCGGGCTATTCCAACGGAAGAGCTATATAATTCCTACCTGCTGGAAGAGACACTGGGCAGATTGGAATACGCTGCGGAACGCCAGCTATTTGGAGTCGTTACAGGGGATTGCGGCACAGGAAAAACAACCACGATTCGTCGGTTTATGGATGGGCTGGATCCTTCCAAGTTCTCGCTTTTATATATTTCCGATTCGAAGCTGACGCCCAGGAACTTTTACAGAGGCGTTCTTGAACAGCTCGGCTGCGAATCTAAGTTTTATCGAGGAGATGCGAAGAGGCAGCTCCACAAAGAGATTGAACTGATGCGTGGAATCCATGGTATTCAGCCGATTGTAGTAGTGGATGAAGCCCATTTACTGGACCGTGAAATGCTTGAAGAGGTTCGGTTCTTATTGAATTTTAAAATGGATGCTCAAAGCCCGATGGCCCTTATACTGGTCGGCCAAAACGAACTTTGGGACCGCCTGAAGCTCCAGTCTTATTCGGCGATCCGCCAGCGAATTGACTTACAGTGCAAGCTGGTTCATTACGACCGTTCAGAGACAAAGGAATACATGAAGCGCCATCTGTCCTATTCCGGTGCGAAGCAGGAGATTTTTTCGGATGGGGCAGTAGATTGTATTTATAATTTTTCTAGTGGTTCCGCCCGGCTGATTAACAAAGTGTGTACCCATAGTCTTTTATACGGGGCACAGAATAAGCGCAGGATTATCGATGATCATATGGTGAAACAGGTGATAGAAGGAGAACTATCTTGATGTGGGAATGTCGGTTTATCGCCTATTCTAAGCTTATGAAGTGTTGGCTTTTGGTAAAAGGGGAATATGGCCGCTTCCTGTATGAGGGAACCCGATTTTATATGCGTTTTGATGAAGGAGTCTTCCTTCCTTGTCAGCTCGAATTCGATAGACAGTGGTATGTGACCATCGGTGATGAGGGCATACGACTTAATTTGAGAAAGAACGAAGAATACCAAGTTTATATGTAATTAATAGGGAAGCGATGCACAACCAAGCTTCCCTTTCATTTGGACAAAATAGGGAGCAATATCGGGACAAAGTTTCCCGTCTTCCGCATGACTTTATATGGCGTCAGTAACAACATAGTAATCATGAGGTTCGTTACAAAAAAGGAGTTGAATCAAAATGATCAAGAGAGGATTCGTTGTCCTAGTACTTATGGCGGCTATGTTTTCAAACCCTGCCTTTGTCCAAGCCCAGCAGCAGGCTCATGTCAGAGTGTTACATGCTTCGCCTGATGCTCCACCAGTAGATGTGTATATTGATGGAAAAAAACAGATGGAGGGCGTGCCATTTAAGCAAACGAGCAGCTATTTCAACGTCCCTGCTGGGGATCATATGATCACTATTTTTGCAGCAGGGGATGATCCGGCAGAAACCCCTGTGATTGAAGAAACTTTATTAGTCGAGGCTGGGAAAAATTACACAGCAGCTGTCGTAGATGAAGTAGATGCGATCCACTTAGTTGTTTTAGAAGATGAACAAGAGGTGAATCGAGGAGGAGCGGCTAAGCTTCGAGCGGTTCACCTATCTCCAGATACACCAGCTGTTCAACTACACCTCTCAGCAGCCAATGTTGACATGCCATCCCTTTCTTTTGAGAATGCGTCCCGTTATATCGATCTACCCGCGGGTGCATATGACCTCGACATTCGAATGATTGAAACGGATGATGTGGCAACAGAGGGGAACAGACTGCAGGTGAAAGAAGGAACAGCATACACGGCTATTGTTGTCGGACTTCAACGGGGTGAACCTGAGTTTGAAGTGGTTTTACTTACAGACACTAAATAAGAACGTACGTCCTTACCAAGCAGCAAGTCGACTCGGCTTGCTGCTTAGTTATGCGAGTTAGGAAGGATTCATCTCATGTGTTAGTACAGCTTAAAATGGTGGAAATAGTAAAACCATAGAACCTGCCAAAGGAAAAATGACAGGTTGCTCGCTTTTTTTTAAAATAGATTGTTTTCCTTACTCCATAACCGATCATTTGTTATCATATGAAGGGGAAGAAAGAGAGGTTGATTAAGACGTATGTTTGAAACGTGGAATAAATATGGGGCAAAAAGTGCGATTGTTTTTGCTGGTGGTATCATTCTGATTGGAATATTTCAGATCATGATAAGTATCGATGTAGCTATGTGGGAACGGCTAGGCATTAGCGTTCTCTTTATCCTGATCATTTCAGGCTTTATGTACGGCTATTACAAGCTCATCACGTTTCTGGTTAAACATTTATCGAGCAGGTGACCTACTGATGGGGGTCTTGATAAAAGAGGGGACGGAATGTACGTAACATGCAAAAAAGCGGACTCTACTGATCCGCTTTTTTGCATACTTTTATCCAACTTGACGTTCTTCAGACGTGTCTTCATCCCAGCATTCCGTGTTTTCAATGCCTAATTTGGATGGAGAGAATGTCGGATCGAGTCCTTGTTTACGCTGAGTCTCATAGTCTTTTAATACCTTGAAGGCCACCCGTCCTAAAAGGGCGATACCTACGAGGTTAATAACGGTCATCAAAGCCATGAAGACGTCGGCTAAATCCCACACAAGGCCGAGGCTTGCATTGGCGCCAAACATGACAAGACCCATCGTAGCAAGACGATAAAATAAAACCCCAGTTTGACTCTTTTTAATAAATTCAATATTCGTTTCCCCATAGTAATAGCTTCCGATAATGGAGCTAAAGGCAAATAGGAAGATCGCGATCGCGACAAAAATGGACGCCCATGGACCAATATGAGAACTTAAAGAATCTTGCAAGAGTGTAATTCCGGCAGCTTCAGTAGATGTGCCAAACCCTTCAGCCATAATGATAATAAAGGCAGTTGCCGTACAAACAATCAACGTGTCAACAAATACTCCGAGAGTTTGAATAAATCCTTGCTTCGCTGGATGTGTAACGTCAGCTACAGCAGCAGCGTTTGGTGCACTACCCATCCCTGCTTCATTGGAAAATAGGCCACGGCGCACCCCTTGCATGATGGCAGCCCCAATTCCTCCACCGATCGCCTGCTCTAATCCAAAAGCGCTTTGAATAATTAAAGAAATGGCAGCAGGAACTTGAGAGATGTTCATGATGACCACAATAGCGGCGATTGTAATATATAACAGAGCCATCACTGGAACAATGACGCTAGAAACATTGGCAATCCGGTGAACGCCACCGAAAATAATCGCACCAGTTAACACCGTAATAATAACCCCCATTAACCAAGTAGGGATCCCGAAAGCGTTATTAAAAGCTTCTGCAATCGTGTTGCTCTGTACAGAATTAAAAATAAGTCCAAACGTAATCGCAATTAAAACAGCAAACATGATCCCGAGCCAACGCATGCCAAGTCCTTTTTCAATGTAGTAGGCAGGACCACCGCGAAAAACAGATTTCTCTTTATCCTTTATTTTGTAGACTTGAGCGAGTGTACTTTCAATAAAGCTAGTGGCACCACCGAGTAAAGCGACTAACCACATCCAAAAAACAGCACCTGGTCCACCGATCGTAATTGCGACAGCAACACCGGCTAAGTTACCGGTTCCAATTCGAGTCGCAGCTCCAATACAAAACGATTTAAAGGAGCTGATGCTCTTGACTTTCTGTCCGTCCTTTGGTGGATCAAATAGGACGCGAATCATTTCCTTTAAGTATCGAAATTGAACAAAGTTTGTGCGGAACGTAAAATATACGCCGAGGCCGAGTAATCCGCCGATGACGACATACGTCCACAGAAAACCATTGACCCCGTCAATGAGTTGTTGAAGCATTGAGATAACCCCCTATTCATTGTTATACGACAGATTATATCTAGAAAAGTTAAAAATAGATACAAAGCATGTCAGATTATTTAACATACTTTTTTAGAATATTACATAATTCGTTAGGAAGTCTAACAATTTCTATCCAATTTCTAACAATGAGAATCTCCTCCGTGTGATTTTGACGTGTACAGACACGACCAAGCCCAAGTCGACATACCTATAAAGGTAAAAGGTAACGAACTGATCATGGGGGTGATGTCGTGTCGAGCATTATCGCGGCACTTACGTACTTTTTTAAAGAAGTATTAGTGTTCGTTTCGTACGTGAAAAACAATGCCTTTCCGCAACCGTTAAGCAAAGAAGAGGAGCGACATTATTTAAAGCGAATGGCAGAAGGGGATGAGGAGGCGCGCAACCGTCTAATTGAACATAACTTACGACTGGTCGCCCATATTGTAAAAAAGTTCGAAAACACAAGGGAGCATACGGAAGATTTAATATCCATCGGTACGATTGGTTTAATAAAAGCGATTGAAAGCTTCTCTGAGGGGAAAGGCACGAAATTAGCCACTTATGCGGCCCGTTGTATAGAGAACGAAATCTTGATGCATTTAAGAGCTCTGAAAAAAGTAAAAAAAGATGTCTCGCTCCATGACCCGATCGGAACGGATAAAGAGGGAAACGAAATTACACTTATTGATGTTCTTCAGGAAGATTCGGAGGACATTGCTGATTCCATTCAGCTAAAAATGGAAAAGAAACAAATTTACGAATACATTCATGTTCTCGATGACCGGGAAAAGGAAGTGATCGTAGGCAGGTTCGGACTTGACTTAGAAGAGGAACGGACCCAGCGGGAGATTGCCAAAGAACTCGGAATATCGAGAAGTTATGTATCCCGAATTGAAAAACGGGCGCTTATGAAGCTATTTCATGAGTTTTATAAACATAACCATGGGAAAGGATAAAAGAACCGCTCGATGAAAAGCGGTTCTTTTACTGTAAATTAAGGGGTGGGGCCACCGACGCCATTCCCATTTCCATTTGGTGGTGCAGGAAAGGTAACGGTTGGTGGAGTAGTCAATGGCTGACAACGATGCTGAACTAAGTCACATTTATGACCTTCTTTATCCACAACGATTGGTCGAGTTACAGTGATTGTAGTACGTAGGATAACTTTGACTAAAATACCCTCGACTAACTCTAAGCCTGCAACCCCAAGTACTGGTACACCTGGTTGGGTAAATATTCCTTCCACTTCAAGAGGTGTTTCATGCAACCTATCCTCTGGACAGGCTCCAGGACAATCAGTATGCTCTTGAAATGGTAAGCTCGTGGTAAGTGTAAGAGGTAACTGAATCCCTAATACTGTTATTGTGATGGTTGCTGGAATCAACCCGATATTAACAACTTTATCTTGGATAATTCTAGCGTTTTGAGTAATTCCATTTAGATCTGGTACAACATTGATAGAGATTATATCAGCAATCGTAATACCTGCTGGGGCAATTAAATCAAGAGGGAATGTTATTTCTGCAACTTTTGTACTGTTTTTGAACAAACAAGTGAATCGACTACGATGCAGTCACTCGTCAATGGTGCCTCTTTACGTACTGGGGCTTTAAAATGACAATCACAAACCGAATCGTGGCATCCACAACTTGTGCAGTGATCGACAGGCTTTCTTTTCTTTCTACGTTTTGGAGGAACTGGTTTTGGCTTTATCGGCTCAAACGGCTCGCGATCTTTAATTGTCGCGCAAACTTTTTTCCATCTATGCATTTGTTATTGTCTCCTTTCTTTTCGATTCCATGAGTAGTGTATACGCCCTTAATTGAAACAGTCACATGGAATTCTAAGGATTTTGTTATTATATGTTAATTTTTCGACGGTTTTTATCGATATATATTGGATATGAGTTTTGGGTGGTGGGTAAGTATCATGCAGAAAACCCATAAAAATAAAGGTTTATATGGAAGGCAATGATGTTTATGGGTATAAGTACATTTTTTTGCAAATGGGGAGAAGCCTATGAAAGCTATTGATTAAATGCTCAAAACTTAAAACAGCCTCTCACATCCATTTGCAATACCTCCTCAAGGTCCTCCATCCTGATTAAGAAAAAATTAGCTTCATTAACGGCCTGAGCGGGATGACCGTTCACTGTGAGATCTCTTTGAACGGTCGGAAGGTGGATGGAAAAATGGGAGGATGCGGAGGGATTTTTCATTAGAGCGCCTTGACTAACGGATAAGATCATATGATGATCGTAGAAATCTTCAGGATAGAAGCGTTCAAAGGGAGTGGTAAGGGAATACGAAGGAGCTTCCTCCGAGGCGAAAGCCGGGACTAGTAACCATTGCGGCTGAAGCTGTCCATCAATGTCCTCGTAATAAACGTGAAACCTCATAGTTTATGTTCTCCTCTCCGACTTGGCTTTCTAATTGTTTTAACACATCATAGGTTGATGGATAGATTCGTTTAGGTTGCAAGCTTTTTGTACGAAATTTTGACTCCTGTTCGTGTAATTGAATTTGCTGATTTGTACGACATTGCTCCCTTTGAATCGTTTTTACCCGTTCATTGATCATCTCTTCAGGCAGCTCAAACAATTCAGCTAACGTTGCAATACATTGATGCTTAAAAGCGAGCGGTTCAAAAATGTGGCGTGGCATTGCAAGATAAAGAGAAATCCAGTAGGCTTGCCTTTCTTGTAAAGAGTTGAACTCCTGAGGAAGTTGATTCTGATCTCCGTAGTGGGCAATGACATGGGCTAATTCATGAAAAAATTCTTTGCGCATCGTTGGAACAGGATTCCGCTTTAAGCGAATGATCGCAAAGTCATGATCATATGTTGCGTGACTTGGAAAATCATGATAAAGGACCATTGTATTAAATGCGGTTGCTACATGGTCAATTGCCAGATGTTCCACTGTTTCGAAACCTTTGTTTTTCATTAATTGGCTATATTTTGAATCATTAGTCGTTCTAAATCTCATGAAAAATCACCTGTTCACACGAATGTATGTTCTGTCTTTTGTTAAAAGAAGAAGCCACGCTTTAAATAAGGGGCTTTAGTAGATTTGATAGTTGTTTTTAATTATAACGTATTTTTGGAACAGATTCCATAAACTTTTATTCTCTCAGCTTTTCATGGAAAAACCGCTCCTTAAGCTCACGATATTTTTTTAATTCTTGCTCAAGGTGAGCTTTTTCATCCTCTGTTAATTCTTCACCGCCGTGGGAGAAAGAAATGCTTAGCTGAGTCGTCTCATCATCGACTCTGCCAAGAATATAATCGGTTGTTACTTGGAAGAAATCAGCCATTTTTGTTAGGGTTTCATAATCAGGTTGGGTATTTTCTAATTCGTATCGAGCTAGAGTTGACCGATTAAGACCTAACGTTTTCGCAAGCTCTTCCTGCGATAGCTTTTTGTTTATTCGCAGTGATCGTAGCCTTTTACCGAAACTCATCATTATCACCTTATTGTGTAGTATATGAACATTATACGTGAATTTTCTGCACAATCAAATATTTGTGCAAAAAATGAACAATATCTCTTGACTGTGAAGAAAATGCACGTTACCATATGTGTAGAAACTTCACACTGGAGGTGCAAAACGTGAACGATCTAAAAGAGATTTGTGAATGTAATTTAGATCACACAAGCAGTATGATTTATTTTTTAACTGTCATTGTGCAAAAAATGCACGTTCAGGTTTATGTTTATTTTAATTCATCTGGTGGTGAAACTGCGTGCTCATCTTGGATGACTTCATAAAAGAGGCTACCATCAATATCGGCCGATTGATTCTGTTTTATGACCATCGCACCCATTAACTTTTTGAATTCACCTACTGTTAACGGCCTTGCATCAGGCTTTAGCTCATATCCCATTTGACCGTTTGGCTCAATTGTTGCATTTTTAATGTCTGCAATATTGGAAATGCCATTTTGGCGCATTTGCATTTCGATTTTGTCAATCGTCATTCGGATTTTCCTTATGTTTTTTAGGTTAAACTGACCGTTTTCAATTACGCTGATGGCTTGACCAGACAGCAGCTTTTCTAGAACATCAATCTTCATTTGTAAAAACTCAAGAACAATAAGAAGAGCAACAAAAATGGCGATCGTCACAATCGTTTTAATCATACTATGCTCGATAATCGGTTGAACGATGATGGCACCAATCGAAATCATAACGACAGTTGTAGGGATGGACATCTGAGCAATTGATTTTCGACCAGAAATGCGAAGTAAGAGGAAACCTGAAAGCATCATAATGATCGCTTGCCATGCAAAATCCATGTTGTCAGCTCCTTTAAGAAAAACAAATTCACAACTAGTAGTATAGACAGTGAACAACATTTTATGAAATAAGCTACTTGGAATTGTTCCTATAAACAAGCGTGAGGAAGATGGACAAGCTGGAGATCTCAATTGATGCGAGATAGACATGAAAATGATAAGGGGGAAAAACAAATGACATCGTTAGCTATACCAAAGCTGGATCAGAAGAAGGTTCGCGCAGCTGTGGAAAAAGAATTAGAAGCGTATCGTTTCTGCCTATTAACCCTTGACGAGTCGGAGCTACCGAAAATGACTCAATCGTTCTCCCTCATACCACCGAGTCATACAAACGCATTTTATAGTAAAACGGAGGAAGCTGCAGTCGATAATGTGGACCGAAGAAATGAAAAGAGAGCCCACATCGATCGGGTCGTAAAGGCAGTAAGCAAACTTACAGAAACAGAGAGAGCCATTGTTGTTCAGCGGTATTTGCAAGAAGACGAGACGTTCGATTATATCATTTACAATGAAATGGGACTGAGCCACCGGCAATATTATCGGATTAAAGCTCGAGCCTTTTACAAATTGGCTTTAGCTTTAAAGCTACCATTGTTGTATGAGTAGGTGGCACTTTCATGGCACAAAGGTGGCACTTCGTGTTTCAAATAACGTTGTATGATGGTAGTAGGGAATAGCACCTAACTTGAACTAGCACATGCAATAAAAAGGAACGCGTTTTATGGGTGAGCTGAAAAGCTCCCTTTTTTTTGCATAGTTCAAGTGTAAGTATGTTCATTCCTACAGTGTGAGAAAAGACGGGGAAGGGAGTGAAGCGAATGATCCTTACACAAATGAATTCATCTTGAATGGAGCAGAATGGAATGACTTTTTAGCTCAAAAAGCCAAGTATCAATTCTTCATTCTAGCATCGAAAAAGGAGGCTCTAGAGTGTGGATTACACCGTAGCAAATGAAATCGCGACAAGTCAAGCCGTTTGGGCGATTTTGTGCATTCTGCTTGCTGCTTATTTTATCCGTGAAATGAAAAAGGAAAATCAGGTCCATCGTGAAGATTCACGTAAGCGTGAAAATGCATTGATCGAACATCTTCATCGCTCAAACGAAAGCCAAGAGAAAACAGCAGAAACGTTGGAACAAATTCAACTTTCACTTCGTTCGTTAGAAAAGCGAATGGATCGAGTTGAACAAAACATGTATGTGCAGAGACGCAGCTAAGTGTTGCATTGAGAAAATAGGGTGGAGTATACAAAATTCTCATTCGTTTGGAAGGGGACAGCCATATCGGCAATCGCCGTTTCGGTCGTGTTCGGACAATCATATGGTATAGAGAAGTCATTTCAATAGGAGAGTGATTGGATATGACAAAAATTTTTATTGACCCAGGTCACGGTGGTAGCGATTCGGGTGCAGTAGGAAATGGGATGCGTGAAAAAGATTTAACCTTAACGATTTCGCGGCAAATTCGGGACATGCTCCTAACCGAATATGATGGAGTTGAGGTAAGAATGAGCCGAGATAGCGATACAGCCGTCAGTCTATCTGAACGTGCGACGATGGCGAACAATTGGGAAGCTGACTATTTTTGTTCCGTTCATATTAACGCAGGCGGGGGAACCGGATTTGAATCCTATATTCATTCTAGCCTTCCTACACGAACGCAGCAACTACAAAACATCGTTCACCCAGCGATCGTCCAAGAGATAAATGTGACGGATCGGGGTCGTAAACATGCGAACTTTGTGGTTCTTCGGGAAACGGCCATGCCTGCCATCTTGACAGAAAACTTGTTCATTGATAATGCGAATGACGCTGAGCGCTTAAAAAGTCCTTCGTTCTTGACTCGAATTGCACGCGGTCATGTGAATGGCATTGCCGAAGCATTCGGTCTCGAAAGAAAAACGAACAGTTTGTACAAGGTTCAGTGCGGGGCATTTTCGCAAAGAGCGAACGCTGAGGCCTTAGCCGAGCGTTTACGTAATGACGGCTACAGCCCGTACATCTATCAAGCAGACGGGCTATTCAAGGTTCAGGTTGGTGCATTCGCCCAGCGTTCAAATGCAGAAGCCTTAGTGGAAGAACTGCAATCCAAGGGATATGAGGCAGTTATTACTGTTGGCTAAATGAATCATCACTTTTAGTAGGTCTATTTTAGAGGACCTACTTTTTTTATGGTGGTCGAAAAAATCAAATTTAAATGGAGGGGATCTATTAATGAATTTTCCAGGTGTTTTATATTCTGTTGGTTCATAAATGCAATAAAATATAAAGATTGTTTTCGCATGGTATTTTTAATGACTATTAAATGATCTCTCGCGAAAAGATAGCTTCTAAACAGAGTCTACTCTTCTAACTCTAACCGCTTGTTCATTTCAATATGAATCGTGACATCATCAGCTACTTGTTCGAGATACTCCAAATCAAACTCAGGTTTATCAGGTGGAAGGTATTCGGCTATTTCTAGGGCTCCACGATAAAGATCACCAGGAAGATCGACCTCTTCATTTTCATCTTCATCTGTTTCAGCAGATTCTACCATTAGATCGTTAAAGTATTGAGCTAACGCTTCTTTTGTCGATTCAGGAAAGGTGACGTGTTCCTCGTCTATAGTATAAGCTTCGGGCAAATGTAATGTGATAAATTCAATATTTTCCGGGTGATTATCGGAAACGGGGAACATGATCTCTGTGAACATTAAGAGATCGTTTGGTCGTATGACATAGATTTCAAACGGATTGGGTTCAATCTTTCTTTGTTTTAACGTCTCCCTTATTTGTAGAAATCATTGCTTGACCTTGGAGGCCATCATTGATGTTATGAAGATCAAAGACAACAATCTGGTCAGAATGATTGCCAAAATCACTTAAACGAAAAAGGTAATAGTACTGGTCTGTCTTCACATCTTGAAAGATATCTACTTCATCTAGTGTTAATTGAATTGGACCAACCTCTTTTTTAACGTCTAACCCATTTAAAAGAATATGTCCTTTTTTCACTAAGTTTTCCATTGTCGGATGTTCATCCCCGATAGTAAAAAGCGGTTCAAAGTCATCGCGTGGGATCAGATCTTGTTCATTTGATTCTTCTGCTGTTTCTTCATGGAACGAGCATGCAGATACAAGATTGGCCACTAGGATAAATGCGATCAAGTGCATACAATGTTTGATCATGTGATCCTCCTTTTAGTACCCATACATTACGATCATTAAGGTGCTCACGTTTCCATCATAGCAAAATTTTAGAAAAAATTCACAGATTCGCTAAAATACAAAAAATAGAATCCGATACAATTGATAGGAAGGAAAAATAGTTTGAAATATGGGAGGCTCTATCTATGGTAAAAAATGGTCTTGTCGTTGCTCTTGTTGCTGTTTCTTGTTCCAACTAATTTGGTGCATGCAGAAAGTGAGCCTAGAATTATTGACCAGTATGAGGAAAACAATACGTTTAACACTGCGTATCCACTAGGGAATTGGAAGTACAAACTGTTGTCAGGAACGATACATGCGCCGGAAGATTACGATTACTATCAGTTTACTGCTAGTAAAGGGGATCGTTTAGCGATTCGCTTATCACAAATTCCGAATCATGTGAACTACGATCTCTACCTTTATAAAGACAGCTATGGATACCCTCTCATCGATTATTCCACAAGATCGGGCAACCAAGATGAAATCATTCGCTTTGATGTTCCTGAAACGGGCTCCTATATTGTCCTCGTACGGTCTGCAGATGGTAGCTATGACGACTGGAATTTCTATCGTTTACCCTTTATCGACCGTATTAAAACGGCCACTTATACGGCTAATTTGACGCCTACGGTATTAACAAGTCCAGGAGCAGGAACTACTTCACAAGTAGCTTCCGTTAATCTGAGTAATCAACAGGCGGTTCCTGATGGTGCAATCGTACGGAGTGTAAGTGCTCAAGGGACCATCTCGCCAAGTTTAGGTCACACGTACCGAGAAGTAATGAACGGATCAGAAGGGATCTGGTATACCTCGATTTCAGGGAGTGGCTCGTTTCCTGATATTACAGTCGCTAAGGAACTCCCTGTAAAAACGATATGGAATGTAAGATACTATTCCTTAGCACACAGCAGCTCGACTTGGCGAAACCCTCAATTAAGAATTACGTACGAATATGATGAAACATATCATTATTAATCGAAAGGCGTGGAAAATCAGATGAACTTGTTTTTTCATGATCTAATGAATAGCCGCTACGATCGTCAACTGTATAAAAATATAATGAAAAAACGAGCTGACTCGACCGATTACTCAGCTAGAAAGATTCATCGTCAGTATGATACGGTGAGCATTAGTCAAAAGGCGTTAGACAAACAAAATGTACGAACTATGGGAAGTCAAATGAATGGGCTTGATTTTTTAAACTATAGTTTGGCACAGGATCGAGAGCGCTTAAGTAAAACGATCCAGGATCACCTTAACGAAAACGACATTCACCTAGAGGAAGGGGAATCCTTCACAATCGACGTTTCTTACCGTTTTCAGATAACAGTTACAGGATTATCTGATAAGGAAAAAGCCAAACAAATCGAAGCCGTTTTAAATCAAACGAACATTGGTTTTCGCTTACTTGAACATGACCAAACGGTAAAATCCTTTAAAAATGGTGCCTCAGTCGAACGAACACAAATGTACGATAAATGGCATGCGGATCATTTTTTAAGACAATTTGCTAACACGACTATTGAGGATGTATCCCTTAATCAAGATGGGAAACTTACAGGTAATGATCAATTAAACGAATTGATGGAGAAAGCTAGTAGAGGGAAGGGTGAGCTTAACGAATACGTTCAAGCGATGATTGCAAAAGTAAGGGCCGTCCTACTTATAGGAATTGATCACATTCCCAATCGTTCAGCTACTTTTACGTACTCTGATGAATTGCAGTATCCATGATCAAAAGAAAAAGGGGCCCTAAAATTGGGCTCCTTCCTCTTTGCTTGTTCGTTTGACATACACCGTTAGCTTAGTAGTCTTTCCTTTGGAATTTTCTATGACTTCGCCCTCATCGCGAAAGTGAAGCTTTTCTAGGATTTTGATGGAGCCCACGTTAGCTGGTTCTACCTTGGCTACCATTCTTTTGAGTTGAAGATGGTCAAATGCATAATGTATTAAAGCGGTGATTGCTTCTGTTCCGTAGCCTTTACCCCAATAGGATTGATCAAGTTCATAGCCAATTTCAGCGCTCCCTACCTCCCAATCGATTTCGTTGTAGCCACATGAGCCAATGACTGTATTCGTTCCTGTCTCAATCATGGTAAAACGAAGTGCTTTTTTTTCTGCTGATAAAGAGGTCAACAGCTTAATCATATCAATGGCTTGTGCTTCCGTTTTGAATGCTTCCACGTTCATGAATTTAGTTACATCAGGGTCTGACCAGATGCAAAAGAGAGCCTGGGCATCGTCTAACGTCATTTCTCGTAAGTAAAGTCGTTCGGTTTTTAGTTCTGCTTTCACGCTTTCCCCTCCAAATAAAAATCATTTCCGTTCGTTAACTGTTGAAATGATCTGTGCATGAGTCAGTCCCTTCTGTTCCGTACTATGATTTATCATATCATGATGAGCAAAAAATCATCATGCCATTACTGAAAGTTTTGTTAAACGATGATAGTCTGATAGACAGAATGAAAAAGTATAACAGGAGGTATTTATGAGAAAGGGTTTGATTATCCTTCTGACGACTCTTACGATACTTTTGGGCGTATATGGAGTGAACGAATGGTCAAAGTCGAGAAGTTTCCAAGTTTTTGGTGGGCTTGTTAATCATGTTGCCACAAATGAGCCTGTTATTGCCTTGACATTTGACGATGGGCCGACGGCTTTAACGGATGATATCCTTTCAATTCTACAAGAGGAAGACATAAAGGCAACCTTTTTCCTAACAGGGAGAGAAATAGAAGAGCATATGGAGGAGGCGCAAAAAATCGTTGCAGCAGGGCATGAAATAGGCAATCACTCGTATTCTCATCAGCGAATGGTGTTCAAGTCTCCTTCGTTTATTCGCGAGGAAATTGAACGAACGGATGAATGGATCCGTCAAGCTGGATATGAGGGAGACATTCATTTCAGGCCACCGTTTGGAAAAAAGCTAGTGGTGTTGCCTTATTATTTATCCCAACAGGAGCGAAAGACGGTCTTATGGAATATTGAGCCAGAAACATTCCCAGAAATCACAATGGATTCACAAAAAATAACCGATTATGTAATGGAAACGGTGGAACCTGGTTCGATTATTTTGCTGCACGTTATGTATGAAAGTCGAAAGCCGTCGATAGAAGCGGTTAAGGAGCTCATTCCAGCGTTAAAACAGGAAGGATACACCTTTGTTACGGTGTCCGAGCTACTTGAATATGAAGAGATCGATTCATAAATTACTTGGATCGCTCTCTTTTCTTGGATACATACCCGTTTGCTCCGTATCACTTCTCCAACTGGCTCGATTTAGTAATCAGAGCACCACTCACTTTATTAAAAAAGCGTCAGCCTGAAGATCAAGTGAGCGATGTGAAGAAAAAAGATATGTAATGCCCCCTATTTGATTTGATAGGGGGCCATGCATTTAAAGAGGGCGCCAGACGTCAGCGCTTCCTGGTACCTCGCCGAGTGTCCACCATCTTGCTTCATACGCGCGACCGTCATACAGGACGCGGTCACCACCTAAATAAACGGTTGTTGCATCCCAAATAGGGTAAGGGGAAGGTTCTGGTGGTTGAGGGCTAGGATCTACGGGTGGCGTGTCATTTCCATTTCCGAATTCAACGTCAATGACATTGTAAAAAGCATTGGCTGTATCAGCGACATCCCATACACCTAAGATCACGTGGTAACCTGTGCGCTCTGGGATCGTCACTTCGTGAGTGACCTTCTCCCCTGGCCGTGCTCCGCCATCATATTGTTCATAAAAAGGAATGAGCTCAAATTGATCTCTTGTTAAGGGCTCATTTGGATTCCAGTTCGGCTTTGTCACGTAATAATGCCATTTAGCTGTTGCATGCCTTGCGGTTAGGTGCCAAGTGAATGTTTGAGTTCCACTAGAAAGGGGAACCTTTGACCAACGGGTCGAGCTTTGTTCATCAAGCTTCGGAAACACACCACCGGCTGAGGCGATTTGCCCATCGGGAATGCTCGGTCCCGGAAAGCCTTTAGGGGCTTCTAAGCTTTGAGGTTCCCAAATAACCGCACCACAGTCTTGGTTGATGGATTGTTGGCAGAGTAGGGCTCGAGAGCTAGGATTTTCAATATAGCCATGGGCTGAGGCTACTTGAATCCCTGCAAGCATCAACAATCCGAGTACAGCTGTGTGTACCACAATGAGACGACAACATTTCGTGAGGTTTTGTCTTACCATAACATCCTCCTTGAATAGGTAATTACAACTTTCACGAAAATGTATATTATCAAGCAATGAATTTTAATACGAATTTTTCTTGATTGTAATGATTTGTGAAAAATTAGGGGGGTGAGACAGTTGTAGATATAAGGGGATCTCAGAAAAGTGAGTTATCATAGAGTCTCGGAATAAATAACAATTTTCCGGGTGAAATGAACCAAAATTACTGGAAATTGGATTGGAATGGCCTGCACACTCATTATTTTCATTGTATTTTCAAAAATGTGCATGACAAAGAAACCTATTGCCATTATTTTTTTAAAAATTGACTAGGCGGCTTTAGGAAAGATGATTTCTTCAATATTTAACTGCTCTTTCTGACTGCTGTACCAAGCATCGATGTGCTGACACATCATTATGGCGTATAGGCGAATGTACCACATTTTTGTTGACCGGTGGCGTCCAGATTCCAAGTGATAATCTATTTTTTCTCTTTTATTAGAACGTTCAACAGAGGTTCTTCGTTTGTATATAAGTTTCCACTTTTCAGAGGACCTTGGTGTTTTGGTAAATAATCGTAGATTATCCTCTCTGAATGTATGGAATGTCCGACCATATTTTGCTTTTGAACACGGTGATGAGCATGTATTTTTGGTACCGCAAGCAAGTGGACAACGCCATTTTTGCCGATTTTGAGATTTGTCAAACCCGTTGGGCTTCATCTCCTTCCCAATCGGACAGATTGGAACACCTGTTGGAGATATTTGAATATCACTTTCTGTACTAAAGTTCTTCTTTGTTCGAACATTTAAATCGATGAAGGGTTCCACATTTTGATGTTCAAGTAGCTCATAAATGGCCTCAGCATCGTGCGCTGCATCAAGAAGAATTTTATCAATCGTGCCCAAGGTGTACCGTTGCGAAAATTCAATTGAACTAACCACTAGGCTGACTGAATCATGCCGGGAAGCAGGATGCAGCCGTGGATATAGCGGTAAGTCGTATTGGCTATCGCTAGTGGATATCATGTAGAGATGATATCCGTTGAAGTACTTTTCCTTAGAACTATCCCAGCCTGAGTCGATGTCGGGTTGTGAATACTGGCGTGGGTGAGTACAGTTCGTTAGTCCTTGGGCACTACAATTACAGGTTGATTTACTTCTCGGGTACCTAGCTGTTTCAATTGGTGTCCCATCTCCAACTACACCTAGAGCTTCGGGATCCCCAAGAAGACCAAGTTTCGTAGAAACCGCTAAAAATTGGGATTGAAAAAACTCAAATAATCGGTCTCCTGGCAGTTGTTTTTGTTTGGAACCATAACGCATTGCCCGATCAACGAGTTTACGAACAATTCCGGGATTCTTAGGTTCAGCTTTTTCACCCTTTTTAGGCTTCTTTTTCTTTTTTGACTTTTTCTTTTTAGGTTTGACCTTCGGCATAACATTCGGGCTTTCGAAGGCCCATAAACGTTTGAAAAAGTCTTCAAATGTTCCAACACCTGGTGTGTCACCGGGTTCAAAACCGCTAAGAATTGCATACAACGGAACGCGACGAAGTTGATCAACCCAATGAGTAATACCTTTTGTAGGTTGAACAAATAATGAAAGCAGATAAGAACGCATCATAGAAGCAGGGTCACGAGGCTTTGGTCCCTTTTTGGAATAGGAATCACCAAGCCATGTAGTTACCGAAGAGAGATCAGTTATCCAAAGCTTTTTAATTACTGGCCAATCCTTATTAACAAGGGTAAGAATGCCGCCAGAATAATGGGCATTTAACTGATTTAGAACGAAGTTTTGATAAGTTTCGTGTGCAATAAACGTTGGTTTCATTTTGGCACCTCAATCACAAGTAGTAAGGGAAAATAATCCCTTCACCGGCGATTATTGTGGTGTTTTTGAAAAGTCAAGTGTTTCTTGTCGAATTCGAGAAAATATTTTGATAATTAATTTCCAGTTTTAAAAAATGAACATTAAAAAATCCCACCTAAAATAGGAGGGATGAAATAAATTGGTTTGAGGAAAATCCTTGAACCACAAAGCTCGGCGAATGCCGAGAGTCTATTATCAGAAAAGGAGGCAGAGCAACAGGTTATTTTTAATACAATTCAAAGCCATATGCTGCTGCCCATTTTCCATCAACTTGATCAACAACATAGAACAAGTGACTGTCTTCTTTTTTGATGATAGCTTGTTCATCAGTAGCAAACAATCGTGCATCCGTTATTTCTTCAAACGGAATCGCGTCAATGTTCCGGTTATGAACCGTGAGAATCGGCATTTGCAAGCAGCTCCTTTTGATTTAACGTTTCATCTATAGCATGACCTTGTAGAGACAAATCATTCTCAGGAATTGGAAGGCTTCGACGTTCACATTCCTCTATTAAAATATGGATAAAATCAGGATCTAGGTTAAGCTTTATGGCATATTTACATGCTTCCATAAGAAATGTGTCTGATAATGTCTCCATGAAATTCCTCCATCTTATCTATTTTTAAGGATATATGCCCCAATTTTTCATAGAGCAAACTGTTTTTTTGTAGTAGATTGAAATCCCTCCTTTTTTTTACATAATGATGGAAAGTTTGTGCAAGCTAATAAAGATCATAGAGTGAAGGAGTGATAAGATGAAAGATCAAAATCAAGATCCCAATAAGCGATCTGACAATGAAACAGATGAAACGTTAACGAACAGACAGGGTCATCCTGTCACGAACAACCAGCATGTTCGAACAGTGGGAGATCGCGGGCCTACTACTTTAGAGAATTATGATTTTCTTGAGAAAATTAGCCATTTTGACCGAGAACGTATTCCAGAGCGTGTCGTTCATGCCAGAGGGACAGGGGCACACGGTTATTTTGAAAGCTATGGTACATATGGGGATGAACCCATTTCGAAGTATACTCGTGCGAAAGTGTTCACGGAAAAAGGCAAGCAAACACCGGTTTTTGTTCGTTTTTCCTCGGTCATTCACGGTGGGCATTCACCAGAGACATTACGAGACCCTAGGGGATTTGCGGTGAAGTTTTATACCGAAGATGGTAACTGGGATTTAGTAGGGAACAACTTAAAAATCTTCTTTATCCGTGATCCGTTGAAATTTCCTGATTTGGTTCATGCGTTCAAGCCAGATCCGGTTACGAATGTACAAGATGGAGAACGGATCTTTGATTTTATTTCACAAACACCAGAGGCCATGCACATGATCACATTCTTGTTCTCACCGTGGGGCATACCTGCTAACTATCGAATGATGCAAGGGTCTGGCGTAAACACCTACAAATGGGTAAATGAAGAGGGGAATGCGGTTCTCGTTAAATACCATTGGGAACCGAAGCAAGGAATCAAAAATTTAACGCAGAAGGAAGCAGAGGCCATACAAGCGAAAAACTTTAACCATGCAACTTTGGATTTGTACGAAGCGATTGAGGACGGAGATTATCCAGAGTGGGAATTGTATGTGCAAATTATGAGTGATGATGCCCATCGAGAGCTTGATTTTGACCCGCTAGATCCCACGAAATTGTGGTATAAAGATCAATTCCCATGGGTACCCGTTGGCAGAATGGTGTTAAATAAAAATCCTGAAAACTACTTTGCAGAGGTGGAACAAGCCGCCTTTGGGACGGGTGTACTCGTCGATGGCCTTGATTTCTCAGACGATAAGCTATTGCAGGGCCGAACGTTTTCTTATTCTGATACACAACGGTATCGGGTAGGGGCAAATTATTTACAGTTACCTATCAATGCCCCCAAAAAACGGGTAGCAACGAATCAGCGAGATGGACAAATGGAATACCATGTGGACATAGGACCAAAGCAAAACCCCCATGTAAACTATGAGCCATCTTTATTAAATGGGCTAAAAGAAGCAAAGCAAGATGGCCAGGACCATACCCCGTATGTTGAAGGTGAACTGCAACGGGCGAGCATCGATAGGCGAAACGATTATGGACAGGCAGGTGAAACCTATCGCCGGTTGTCAGACTGGGAGCGAAATGATCTTATTTTGAATCTTGTGAACACACTCGCACCTTGTCATGAAGACATTCAAAAGCAAATGATTGATCACTTTAGCCAATGTGACCCTGAGTATGGACGAAGGGTGAAGGAAGGGTTAGAGAAACAAAAGGGAGCAGATACTCATAGGCAGCCACAAGGCGGTGTAGATGGGGATGCGGCGATGCATGCGGCAGAAGCTCTGGGACATCCTTCAGATCCTTATTAAAGCATTGCGAGAACCTCATGTTGTGAGGTTCTTTTTTTAATCATAAAATATAGCTCTTTTGGACTGAAAATAGGATTATAATGTATATGTAAGCGCTTAATTATTGAGGGGGAGGTACTTTCGTTGGCGAATACCCATTCACCTTTATCCAGACCACCAGTAAAGAAACGTTGGCTTCACCGTGTCATTTTAAGTGTTTGCGTGCTTGCGTTTCTTGGGGGTCTTTCGATTGTAGGAATATCTGTTTATGTCGGGTGGAACTTATCCCATCCAGAAAGGGAAGTGATTGACGAATCACCGACTGATTATGGGCTACTATTTGAAGATGTTGTCTTTTACAGCGAGAAAGATGAAGTCGAATTAAAAGGCTGGTGGATACCGGCTCAAGACAACGGAGAAGAGCTAGGGACAGATCGCGCTGTTGTTTTCTCCCATGGCTATCGTCATTCGCGTCTTCAAGGAGAAAACGATATTTTGCCTTTTGCTAAGCGGTTGGCGAAAGAGGGGTATCACTTATTACTGTTTGATTATCGTGGTTCAGGCGAATCAGGTGGTACGTATACAACGATTGGTCAATACGAAACAGATGATCTTCTTTCCGCTATCGCGTTTGTAAAAGCAGAAAAGCACGTTGAGGAGATCGCAGTCATTGGTTGGTCGATGGGGGCGGTTTCTGCTATTTTGGCTACGCAACAATCAGAGGATGTTCAAATCGTCATAGCCGATAGTCCATTCGCGAATTTGCGCCAATACTTATCGGAAAATTTATCCCATTGGAGTGACTTACCAGACGTCCCATTCACTTGGGTTGTATTGCAAACGATCCCGGTTTTAATTGGTGCCGATATTGATCAAGTTAGTCCCGTAGATGCTGTTTCGCCGATTGGAGAAACAAAACTCTTTCTTATTCATGGAAGATGGGATGAAGCGATCCCCCATAGGGACAGTGAAGCGATTTTTGAGGCAGCAGACGGCCAAGCAGAACTGTGGCTACCTGAAAATGAGGGACATGTAAAAACGATCAATGAGCAGTCAGAGGAATATGAAGAGCGCATTCTCGCTTTTCTCGAAAAAAGCTTTACAGAATAAACGCGGCGAGAAGGGTTGTTGGCTGAAAAAGGAGCGAGGGGTTGTCCTCGCTCCTTTTTTCAATCGCCGAGGTATGTACCTCGTCTTTAGTTTACTGCGTCTTTAAGTTGTTTACCAGGCTTGAACGCAGGGTTTTTTGTAGCTGGGATTTCGATTTCTTCACCAGTTTGAGGGTTGCGACCTTTACGAGCAGAACGCTCACGTACTTCGAAGCTACCGAAACCAACAAGTTGAACTTTGCCGCCTTCTTTTAATGCACCAGTAATGCTTTCAAAAACAGCGTCGACTGCTTTAGAAGCGTCCTTTTTAGAAAGTTCTGCTTGATCTGCCACTGCATTGATTAAATCTGTTTTGTTCATGAAAAAACTCCCTTTCATTCCTTGGATAATAAAGCCTGCAAGTAAAATTTCTCATGAAACCCTTGTCGTGTCAAGCCTTCAGACCAAATTTAAAGCAAAAAACCCGATATTTTCACGATTTCTGTCATTTTTTCTACAAGTTTTGACCCTTTTCGCTATCGATAGCTTACATTTTCCGGACGCGGATTGTACTAACCATGAGAAACGACAAAATTAAAATCGCAAACATGAACGTATAATCTGGCCAATAACCGACAGCTAAATAGAGCAAGGTGAGTATGCAGCCAGCAGCTGTGATTGGCAATCCGATGAAACTATTATGATTTTCTGTAATGTTGAAGCGTGCTAGGCGAATAGCGCCACAAGCAATGTAAAAGACAGTAAACAGTGCTCCAGCGTATCCGAAATCAAATAAGATGGCATGATAGATCATGAGTGCAGGAGCTACACCGAAAGAAATAATGTCTGTTAAGGAATCAAGTTGCTTTCCAAAATCAGATGAACAGTCAAACTTTCTTGCAGCTGCTCCATCTAGACGATCAAAGACAGCAGCTATCGTAATAAAAAGTAAACTTACTCGTAGTTCCCCTTGAAGGGTAAACAAAATCGCAAACACGCCGCAGCTTAAATTTATAATTGTGAAGAAATTTGCTAGTTGGCTTTTCATTTTCTTTATAGTATGATCTAATTGTTGAAGTAGAAACATGTTGTTCCCCTCCCCTCAGAAAAAAATGTAAATTCCTCTTCTTAAAAGATTATAATAGCACATTACTAACGAAATAACTAGAGCGAAAGAATGATTGTTTTATGAAAGTTTACTGATGAAATAGTAGGTGAAAGAACGTCGTGAGAAAAACATTTTTTAGACTATGCTTCGAATTGAGTAGTCATCCTGTCCTGTCATCGATGCTAAAAGCATTTACTACTTCTAAAGCGAGCCGTTGGTTAATTCCTTCGTTTGTAAGAGTTTATAACATCAATGGGCAGGAAGCAGAAAAACCACTTCATACTTATCAATCGCTTCAAGAGGTATTTACAAGAACGTTAACGGAAAACTGTCGTCCAATTGATTTATCACCTAAAAGCATTGTCAGCCCAGTTGATGGCGTTTTAGCTGAGCAAGGAACTCTATCAGACGAGGCAAACTTTGTCGTGAAAAATCAGACCTATACACTGGAGGAAATGTTAGGTGGAAAAGAAAAAGCCAAGCTCTATCGAGAGGGGACGTACTTGCTTTTTTATTTAAGTCCAAGTCATTATCACAGAATTCATAGTCCAGTAAACGGCACAATCAAAGATCAATGGACATTAGGGAATAAATCGGCTCCTGTAAATAATCTCGGATTGCGTTATGGGAAACGGCCACTATCAAGGAACTATCGTTTGCTCACCGAGTTAGAGGCAGAAGAGGGGCGCTGTATCGTGGCCAAAATCGGGGCCCTTAACGTGAACAGTATTGTACCGACTCATCAATCAGAGCATGTAGACAAAGGGGAGGAGATCGGCTATTTTGCCTTTGGTTCATCCGTTATGCTGTTTTTTGAAAAAGGAACGATGCAATTGGATCATCAGCCTCGAGCTGTTGAGGTAAAGATGGGGGAAAAGGTAGGGAGCTGGCTACGCTAAACAAGTCTATTAGCGTTGAAACCAGCTAAATCCGTAAAACGTCCCAACCGCAAAAACAACGATCCAAAGCGCCAAGCTAAAGGTAATCCATCCAGTCACTAAATATTTCGGTGAGCGAAAGGCAAGGGCCATTAACGCGGATAGATGGGTACCGATGACGAGCGGTCCCCCTAAGGCTAAACCTGGGAGGCCGTATCGGTTCCAAATATGACGTGCCCGCTTTTGCCGTTTTGATTCTGGCGGTGTTTCTATCCCTTTTTGGGCTCGGCGTTTTTCTCGCCATGCTTGAAACTTTTCATAAAATATAATGACGAGCAAAATCGTCAGCCAATTACCGATAAATGCTACGACTGATACGAGCCATGGATTTAGCCCGCGAATAATGCCTAATGGTACAACAACGATCGCTTCAAGCCAAGGAGTAGCCGCCGCTAAAAAAATGAGCACGTATTCCCAAAGGGTCATCATGAAACATTCTCTCCTTTTCGTATAAGTCACAAATTACAGTGTAGCGTCCAAGACATCATTTAGCAATGGTTCAGCTTGCACAAAAAAACAGGGCAGTGGTGCCCTGTTTTATGTTTGTCTCTTTTTAGCATACACTTTTTTTAAATCGTCCTGAACCGATTGATCCCATAATGGAACACCAATCCGGTAGGCAGAGCGGGAAATCATAAGCCCAGCCACAGGTGCGGTCAGAAACACAAATAAGATCGTAAATAGAATTTTCCCAACGAACAGACCTTCAATCAAGAGGAAGTAAAGGAAGGTGGCGACCATGATCGAGATAACACCGAGCGTCGCACTTTTCGTTGCCGCATGTATCCGGCCATAAACATCTGGAAAGCGAATAATCCCAACACTGCCAAGAAAGCTTAAAAACGCTCCTAGCAAGATGAATAAACTAACGATGATCTCGACTGCGGTCAAAAATAGTCCCCCTTTCTAAAAACTTAGCTAATGCGATGGAACCGACAAAGGCTAAGATGCCTAGCACTAGAATAACTTCCGCATAGGCGATGGTCTCTTGAAGGATCATAATAATCCCAATAAACCCAATAAGGTTAATCCCAAACGTATCAAGAGCGACAATTCGATCCGACATCGTCGGGCCGACAATGGTTCGATAAAAGCAAGCCGCAAGGGAGAGGGACATAATGACTAAAACGACGTGTAAAACCGTTTCAAACATTACGCAGTCACCTCCAAAATCGCTTTTTCAAACGTGTCGTGAATTTCCCGTATCATCGCTTCCTTATCAGGCACGTGAATGGAGTGAATATAAATGTATTTCTTGTCATCTGAAAAATCCATTGACAACGTACCAGGAGTGAGAGAGATTAAGCCAGCTAAAAGGGTTAACTCCCAATCTGATTTTAGTTTTGTCGGTACCGCTACGATTCCTGGAGTAATGTCAAGCTTTGGACTGAGAACAATTTTAGTCACGTCAATATTGGCCAATACGAGCTCCTTGAAAAACAAAACAATTAACTTGATCCATGCCCAAACCTTGCGAAAATAAAGGTCAAAGATCATAAACCTGCGGAGCGCGATTAAGATTCCAATACCGACTACATAGCCGACTAAAAAGTCAGCGAACGTAAAGCTGTTTTGTAGGAACATCCAGATGATCGCGATGACAAGGTTTAGTAATATTTGTAACGCCATGGCAACTACTCCTTAAGCACAGATTCGATGTAGACGGATGGATTTAATAGCTCGTCGGCCACTTGCAGCGAGTATTGGAAGATTGGTTCTGCTCCGAATCCTAAGCCGATCGTTAGCACGACGAGAGGAGCGATCGGTAGCAAAAGTTTTCCAATTGGCATTTTTGCTTGCTGCTCTGTATGCTTTTGCTCGCCCCAAAACGCATAAATGAAAATCTTCATCATCGAGAAAAGGGTGAGCAAACCGACGATGAGCGCGACAGTTACGATCACATATCGACCTTCTTCAAAGCCTGCAAGAATCAGAGCGAATTTACTGAAGAAGCCGCTTAGTGGAGGAATTCCTGCAAGTGAAATGGCTGAAATAAAGAACAACCATGCAAGCCATGGGTGGGTCTTTAAAAGGCCGCCCATCTTTTTCAATTCCGTCGTCCCTGTGATTTTTTCTGTTGCCCCTGCAAATAAGAAGAGGGCTGCTTTTACAATAATATGGTGGGCGATATAATAAATCGCACCTGCAAGGGCAAGGGGAGTAAAAATCCCGAGCCCCATGACCATGTAACCGACCTGACTAATGATGTGGTAGGAGAGGATACGCTTAAAGTCAAATTGCGATACTGCTCCCAAGACACCGAAAAACATCGTGAATCCAGCCAAAGCGAGTATTATCGTATGCGTAAAGCTCGGGTCATGGTTAAAAATAAGTGTAAATGTCCTGATAATCGCGTAAATTCCAACCTTTGTTAGCAAGCCACCGAACAAGGCGGCAATTGCAGCAGGTGGTCCATAATAGGATCTTGGAAGCCAGAAATAGAGAGGGAATAAAGCACCCTTCATCCCGAATACGACCAAGAACAAAATCGCGATCACATTGAGCACCCCTTGTTGCTCTAGCTCTGCCACGCGAATAGCTAAGTCCGCAAAGTTCAGTGTCCCTGTGACTGAATAGAGATAGGCGACACCTACGATAAACAAAATGGAAGCAAAAACATTAATCACGACATATTTGAAAGACTCACGTAACTGATACTTCGTGCCTCCCAAAACAATCAACGCATAGGAAGCGATGAGCATCACTTCGAAAAAGACGAATAAGTTAAAGAGATCGCCAGTAAGAAACGCCCCATTCACTCCCGCAATTAAAAACAAGTAAAACGGATAAAAGTAATAGCGTTCTCTTTCAGATGAAATAGTCTGAAAGGCAAAAAATAAACATGCGACGCCAACAATGCTCGAAAGAATGATCATCATCGTCGCAAACATATCAGCGACGAGCACAATTCCGAACGGGGCTGGCCAATTTCCAAGCTGAAGTGTATAGATTCCTTCTTGATAAACAAGGGTTGCTAAATAAAAGGAAAACAACAGCAGGCCAACCATCGTTATTGCTGTAAGAAATCGTTGAATCCCGTGATGCTTTGCAAACAAAATGAGAAAGGAACCAACGATAAACGGTAATAAAATTGGTAGAATGACTAAGTTACTCATCAGCAGTTCCCCTTAATTGATCCAGATCATCTGTTTGATGTTCTTTATAGGTTCGATAAGCAAGTACGAGCAAAAAGGACGTTACCCCGAAGCTGATGACGATAGCCGTCAAGATTAAAGCTTGAGGAAGTGGATCTGCAAAGTATGGTGCATCAATGGACAGAAGCGGTGGCACGCCCCGTTGTAAGCCCGCCATCGTTAAAAGCAGGAGGTGTGCTCCATGAGACAGGAGCACAAGCCCTAAAACGACGCGTAATAGACTTTTCGTTAGAATCATGTATGTGCCGACCATAAATAGGACACCGACTGTGATGGACATTAAAATTTCCATTACGCATCATCCTCCGCGATCGTCAAAATAATGGTGAGGGCGATTCCTATCACGACTAAGTAAATGCCTAAGTCGAATGGAAGTGCCGTCGTTAACTCTGTTTCTCCTAAAATCGGTAGCTGAAAGTATCTAAAATATTGAGTGAGAAACGGATCGCCAGCGAGCATGCTAGATACGCCTGTGAAAATGGCGAGCAGCAGTCCGATCGCGATCAAAGCTGTAAAGTTAAACGGAAGCGCCTTCTTCATGCTATCCATATCAAAGGCAAGGTACATGAGCAAAAAGGCACTTGCCGTCATCAATCCTCCAATAAAGCCGCCCCCTGGATCATTGTGTCCAGCAAAAAACAAGTAGACGGAAAAGGAGAGAATGATGAAGGTCACAATTCGTGTTACCGTATGAAGCATCACCTCGTTGGATTTGAACGAGTTGTTTTTCATACATCCTCCCTCCCAGTCATCCGTAATTTAATCATCGCAATGACACCAAGTGCTGCGATTCCAAGTACGAGTACCTCAAGAAGTGTATCGAGTCCACGGAAATCAACAAGGATGACATTGACCATGTTGTATCCACCTGCAAGCTCCTTTGAGTTTTCGATGAAGTACTCAGAAATGGTTCCCAAGCCTGCTTCTGTGCCCAATGCGAAAGAGCTTAAAGCAATCAACGTGACAAGCCCACCAACACCGATGGAAATAAAGAGGTTGACGAGATTGAAACGCGGTGTGAACTTCTCTTTTCGTAGCTCTGGCAAGTGATAAAAGGCCAGCATGAAGAGAACAACTGTCACGGTCTCTACAAGTAACTGCGTAAGTGCCAAGTCTGGAGCTCGGAATATAACAAAGAACAAAGCTAGGAGAAATCCGATGACACCGACGACAATAATCGCTGTAATGCGATGATTAATAAAAGGAATTGCAAGGGTTGACCCGATGAAAACGAGTGTTAATACCCACATATAAGGTGAAATAACAGAGACATTTACCGTGTCAATAGCGAAGGCATTATAGCGAACCATCGTATAGCCAAACAGCAAAATCATAAAGACACACATGTACGCAAAATAATCGCGTAGCATCCCTGTCATTTGCACTCGTGTAATTCCTTGAGAACCTTTAATTAACCAATCGAGGGAGCTGTCGTACACTCGGTTTAATGGATCGCGCTCTCTTAAGTAAAAGGCTGTTTGCTGCCATTTTTTCATGTTCATAAAAATCAAGGTTCCAAAAGCAACGACAGCGATCGTCATAAAGAGCTCAGGGTTAAACCCATGCCAAAGATAAATGTTCGCCTCTCCGCCAAAAACATCTGCTCCTAAAATGGCAGTAACGGCTGGCTCTATAATCGTGTAAGTTAGCAAGTTAGGGAACAATCCAAAAATAACGACGAGAGAACCAAGGATAACTGGACTGATCAGCATTCCCATTGGTGCTTCATGGACATGTACGTCGTAATTTTCCTTCTTAAACTCCCCTGTAAACGTGCGGAAAAACATGATTGCACAGTAGACGAATGTAAAAACACTTGCAACCCACGCAAGAACAGGGAACAGGAATCCCCACGTTTCCATATTAAAAATTCCTAACGTAGTGGCATTTACGACTCCAGAGAAAAACATTTCCTTACTAAGAAACCCATTGAACGGTGGTAATCCAGCCATAGCGGCGAGTCCAATTAATGAAACAGTAAAGGTCACAGGCATAATGGCCATTAATCCGCCGAGTTTACGAATATCCCTAGTACCGGTTTCATGATCAATGATTCCAACCGTCATAAACAAGCTTCCTTTAAAAGTAGCATGGTTAATTAAGTGAAAAACGGCTGCCAAAGTGGCGGTTGCATAAAACTTTGTCGTGCTGTCAGTAGGATCAAAATGGAGAGTAGCTGACCCTAGACCGAACAAGCACATAATTAACCCAAGCTGGCTAATGGTTGAGAAGGCCAAAATGGATTTAAGGTCTTTTTGACGAACGGCTGAGATGGACCCCCAGCACAATGTAATGATCCCAAATCCTGCAAGTAACCAAAACCACTCTGGTGTTCCGCCGAAAACAGGTGTTAAGCGAGATACAAGGTAGAGCCCTGCTTTAACCATTGTTGCGGAGTGGAGGTAAGCACTGACTGGCGTCGGTGCTTCCATTGCATCCGGAAGCCAAATGTGGAATGGAAATTGTGCAGATTTTGTAAAAGCCCCAAGAAGAACAAGAAGCATGGCTGGCAAAAACAACGTACTAGCAAGAACAGCATCTGCTTGCTCAATGATCTCTCGGATGCTAAACGTGCCCGTAATGACGTAGAGGAGTGAAAACCCCCCGAGCATGGCAAAGCCACCAAAAACGGTAATGAGCATCGATTTCTGGGCACCGTACGTTGATTTTTCACGATGGAACCAATAACTAATTAATAGGGATGAGGCTAAACTTGTTAGCTCCCAAAATACGTAAAGAACGATTAAGTTATCGGAGAGGACGACTCCGAGCATGGCGCCCATAAACATAAGTAAATAAACATAGAAGTTGTTCAGTTTTTCGGTCTTTTTCGACAAATAGTAGATAGAGTAAAGGGCGACAAGAGTACCAATCCCAGTGATTAAAAGAGCAAACAATAAACTAAGTCCGTCAACATAGACAGTAAAGTTGATTCCAAGTGAAGGAACCCAAGGAATGGTTTCGTGGATTACGCCTCCGTTCGAGGTTATCGGTAATAACGATAAGAAATAGCCAAATAGCACGAGCGGAAGGACGAGCACAAACCATCCCGTATGTATGGATCTTGTGTATTTATACAAAATAGGAATGAAGATCGCAAGTAAAAAAGGTGAAACTGTAGCCCAATGCAAAAGCGTCAAGTCAAAAAACCTCCTTCTAGTATCAAATCAATCAACTGGGCAATTTCTTTAATTCCCCCTTAAGCAGGTCCGAAACCCGAACATTCTCCAAACTAACGTAAATTATAACACTATTTAGTATGGTGTGCATCCTTTGTGGCTATTCGGATTGTGTCAACCTTTTGTGGGAGGAGTATTTTCCATCCTCATATGTGTAAGCGAATTCAGGATTTTAGGGTTCTCCTCGTTGAGAATCTTATGGTTTTTAAAAGCCTTTCAAGTCTTTCAGTGCTCGATACACTGGAATATTCGCTCTTTGTTTGAGATACATGACGTTGTTACGTGTCGCTTCGCCAATTGTACTTTCTACCTTCTCCACAAAATACTTTGGAGGACGTTCTTCTTTTGGTTCTGTCCATTTTTCAACGCGACCAATCAGTGTTTTGAGCGGAATTTTATCCATCAACGCAACCATCGCTGTCATCATGGCACTAGCACCTTTTTCAACCCAACTTCGTCCATTTTTTAGACGCTTCGCAAAGACACTCATCGTTCCCTCGGCACTTCCCATTGGACGGAACCCTGTCGGATCAATTCCTTGATCTTTCAGCCATTCTCTATAATCTCCCAATGCTTCAGGGTATTGCTCAAGCTGATGAATCAGCGCCTCTAAACGCTCTTCTTTCGCTTCTGTCTCAAGCGTTCCCACTGCACTGTTTAGCTCTATCATGAGGGTTTCTCCATCGTACTTTGCGAGGGCTTTCTGCATAGCCCGATAACGCCGATGACCTTTGAACAATCTTCTAATATCACGTGCTACATGGAAACGATCAATCGTAAAGAAGGCTCGCCCTTGAAAATAATCTCGACAACTGGTGATCCAGGTGGCTCCATCCCCATTAATGACCAGTCGATGCACCGCAGGGTCGTAGTCAAACGTCTCCATGAGAAAAGTCTCAAGCCCCTCCCAAAACGGTTCTTTCCCTCGATGAACATAATGTCGCTTTTCTTTT
>NZ_SNUY01000179.1 GCF_004376175.1 Halalkalibacterium halodurans
TTTTAATATAATTTCAAAAAAATGTAAACTCACTCTCCGCTCTTAGCCTAATTTAATTTTTTTCTACGCTAGTTCTTCTGTAAAAATCGCTATCAACCAAGCAGAAATTAATTTTGTCCGGACGCTCGAACCTTAAAATACTGAAACTGGGTCAAGCTTCAATAACTTCTTAATCTTCTTAATGCCTTTTATCGATCGATTTTGGGTACCTTTTCTCAAATTACATAAAGTAACATACTCTTTACAATCATATTACATCCCGTCGTTTATTAGCGTTTTTATGCTATGATCTATTAGTCACTTAACCTATCACTAGCAAAGAATTGAAATTTACAACTATTTACAAGAATATAGGTGTTATTCTTATGTTTAAATCATTAGATCTATTTTTTCTTAGAACACTAATCATTATTGTCTCTTCACCACTTTCTGTGGTACACGCACAATTCCAGAAATAAAGTTAGCGAGATTAGATACTAATCTAGTCGAACTCCTTCATCTGCTTAGGCACCATTCAGTTGGTAGGTTGAAAGCGGTC
>NZ_SNUY01000180.1 GCF_004376175.1 Halalkalibacterium halodurans
ATTCTAGTGATACGGAAAACACTTTCAGACCCTCCTGGTTTGTTTGGTTAGCACTAACATTATTGCCAGGAATCTGTGAGTGTTTTCTTCTTTTTTGTTTAAATCACTAAAAGTGGTGATGAATCAGATTTTTTAGGTATAGACCCAAAGTCTTTTGATAAATATATTCGCCCACATGAAGAGCTAGATCGTTTCATGATTGGTAGGCGCGAACGCTACACAATGAAGTCTTTAATATACTTTATTGATAAACACTCCGTTTAAAATGTTGTAAACCGGCACTTTATTCCATCTAAAATAGGTCTATTTCGTTCAAATTCTTCCAGTATGGTTTCTGTACTTTCCTGAAATAATGTGCTAACTTTTTTGCATATTATTATATTATTGGTAGTGTCAAAAGTTCTATGAAAAACTAGCACGGTTCATACTACCTACCATTTATTAGGTGGAAAGGCCGCGCTATCGCTCTTGACAAACACGCCAATGGTTTATTCAGAGGTCAATCAAGGGCGA
>NZ_SNUY01000181.1 GCF_004376175.1 Halalkalibacterium halodurans
TACAGATTGCCTCCGTTGATTTAAATCCAAACGTCTGATGCCTCTATTTAAGGGGCATTTTTTATGATCATATAGCCGAAATAATTTGGTAATTTATTTTCAAATCTGAAACTAAGTAAACAAAATAGCACATTATTTCAGATTTCCCCCTGAATTAATTTGAAAATGGTTGTCTGGAATAATGTGCCGGTTTACAAAAATGTCGACAGTTGATAAGATGTTAGTTTCAGAATACAATACAGATGTATTCAACTAGCATCTATCAACTTTATTTTTGAAAGGGATTGATAGCATGGATAGTATTGTAAAAAGAGGAAAGTCATATCGAGCACAAATTTCTTTGTACAAATATGGAGAACATAAAAAACTAACTAAACCTGAATTATTCATACCTCGAACATAAATCAGGGTTTTAGGCCAAAAACGATTAGATTCCCGATCCCTTTGAAAGAATCATGGTTATTTTTCTTCTGAAAAGCATCTTTCTAGAATGAGGAGCGG
>NZ_SNUY01000019.1:0-17804 GCF_004376175.1 Halalkalibacterium halodurans
TCCGCTCCTCATTCTAGAAAGATGCTTTTCAGAAGAAAATAACCATGATTCTTTCAAAGGGATCGGGAATCTAATCGTTTTTGGCCTAAAACCCTGATTTATGTTCGAGGTATGAATAATTCAGGATCAGAAATAAAAGCGCTCTTTTCATCGTGTTCACAACTTTTTCGTTCAGGGCATATACTACTTTAGCCTAACAACTAGGGGGATGGATTATGCAAAACGATGAAGGAAAGCGACAAGTGCTTTTGTTCATAACGATCTTGATCTTCTTTTTATTGAGTTTCGGATATGGAGGAGACGTAGCAGGCGCTGATGTTATTGTCTCGTAAAGGGAGGGGGATGGTTTGGGAAAGCGAAATACAATGAATGATTTTTACGATCACAAACTGACCCCACAAAAAATCGCTGTTATCATAGGACTTGTTACAGATGCTCTCCAAGTACAGGCCATTTTGGTCGATGCAAATCAACGTGTAGAAATTGTCTTGGAGGGACATTTAAGTAAAAAGTCAGAAATGGATCGGATGATGGACGATTTAAGTGATATGAAGTTTGGTGAAGTAATGGACGCCTTTATGAAACGGAAATAAAAGGTTTGAAGGCCGTTCAATCATTTCGAAGCAGGAGGTGAGAAGAATGATTCATGCGATGATGCCACGACAAGGAGAGGATACGAGATTTGTCGGAGTAGGATGGAGTGGCGGGCGACGCCCATTTTGGGGTGGTCCTTTTATCGGTGGTTTTTTAGGAGGGCTTGTAGGAAGCGCCTTATTTCCCCCTTTTTATGGGTACCCATATCCATACCCTTATTATTACCCGTACCCTTATTACCGTCCCTATTACTTTTAACAGAGATGAGAGATCTGTCCTTCCACTGATCTCTTTTTAATTTGTAAAAATAGATCTTTTTTTTACTTATAATGTTAAATGTGAGGGATATGATGAAAAAAGGGGTCACAACGAGTGAAGCTATCAGATCAACAGTTATTAGAAGCATACGATCAAGCGCTCAAACTTGAATTAGAGGATGATTTTATCTCCGTACTCAAGGAAGAGATGATCAAGAGAAATCTTGAGGTTGACAGGGACATAGAGTCTTATTAAAAACCTCTATTATTTGTGAGGTGAAGCCAATGGGGCATTACTGCCGGTGGTGTGAGAATGATCCGCTTTTGATTGCGTATCATGACAAGGAATGGGGGCAGAGAGAAGATGATGATCAGCGTTTATTTGAGGCGATGTGCCTTGAGCTTTTCCAATCGGGACTATCGTGGAAAACCGTTCTTCATAAACGAGACAGCCTTCGTAAAGCGTTCCGCCATTTCGAGCCAGAAAAAGTAGCGACGATGAACGAACAAGACGTAGAGCGTTTATTAAAAGATAGTGGAATCATACGACATCGAAAGAAGATAGAAGCAACCATTCAAAATAGTCGAAACGTTGTACGGCTTCAACGTGAATTTGGAAGCTTTAGAGAATGGATCGAGAGCTTACCCAACGACGTGGAAGCAAAAGCGGCGAAGATTTCTGAGATGTTTACATATATGGGACCGATAACGGCGAAAAGCTTTCTTGAAGCGACAGGGTTTATCCCGATTGAGCACGATAAGCAGTGCCACTTATTTGAGGGGAAAAGTTTACAAATTAAGCCTATAGGTAAAGCAGATCGTGACGAAGTACAACAGTTTTTCCATCAACATTGGGGAAGTCCGGAAATGGTTCTTTCCACAGGTGTTTTTCACTGTGAACGTTTGCCAGGCTTTCTTTATCGGAATAAGCTTGGTGAAATCATAGGGTTAATCACCTACGTAACGCATGAGAAACGGAGCATTGAAATTATTTCCCTTGATAGTGTGAAAGAAGGAAAAGGGATTGGAACGAGCTTGCTTCAGGCGGTGGAAGCTAAGGCGATCGAGCAACAAGTAAGGCAAATCGAGGTTATAACGACAAATGACAATTTGCACGCCCTCGGATTTTATCAGAAGCGAGGTTATCAATTAAAAGAATTAGTCGTGAATGGAGTGGAGAAAGCTCGGCAGCTGAAGCCGAGCTTTCCTCGCAAAAGTGCAGATGGGATTCCGATCCGCGATGAACTTAAGTTGGTAAAAACCATGCGCTGATTTATTCGCGTACACCTGTGTCGTAAATTTTAATTTCCGCTTTCGTTTCAATGGGAATCGTCGGGTAGACGGCTTCCCATTTTTCAATATCGAAGCCTCTAGTTTGTGCCTTCATCCGAGAGCCAAGACCGAGTGGATCAATCTCTAATGATTGAAAAAGGCTCGTCAGCTCCTTCGCTTCATTTTCCAGTTTGTTTGCTAATTGTTGTTTAATCATCTCATACGTCGCTTCGTCAATTCCTTTGTCAGGCCGACCTGTATACTCGGTGACTCTCCCTTTAAAATGGAGAACGATCTCCACTTTCGGTTGATTAAGGTCACCGGTTATATGATAAGTTGAATAGGAGTTTACGCTACGGAGAACAGTGAAATCCCCATTCGGTAATCGAAGCTTAATGGGACCGCGCTCGACACGTTCAAGTAAGATTTTTATGACACATAAATATTCCTCATCTAAGTGATAAACGAATTTATCACCTTTGAAGAGAGCAAGACCATCAACAGCGATCCGATTCGCCACGGGAACTAAATATGGAAGATAGGGGTCCTGTCCTTCCGCATAGTAATCACGCAAAAATAGGTGCAAGTTCGTTTGCGGAAGATTTTGCGTACGGATATTTTGATCGATTAATTCACGTAAGTACGAAGCGACCTCCTCTTCAATATCATATTTATTCATCAAAACGTCTTTTGCGCTCCCTTCGGCAATGCCCAAGTAGATACGCATCCCGATCTTAGGGTCGCGCATGAACGTATCGATCGTCTGAATGAGTCCTATTTCTTCGGCCAATTGGCGGTTGAAGATAATCGAAGATAAACGACCGACATGGATCGGAAGAGGGGTTTGCCGATTCAACTCGGAACGAAGGTCGCGGCTCGTGTGTGCTCGTGTTGAAATCGATTGGCTCGTCACTTTCTCTCTCGGTCCATAGACGGGCATATTGATCGTACCTTCGATTGTGTTTTCATCTATGTAATCATAGCCTAACGAATGAATAAGTGTATTATTATCGACAATGCTCATTTCAACACAGCCTGGAATCGCAATAAGGAAAATAGCACTTAGTAATGATTTCATCATGGCGATAGTCTTAACCTCCCTACAATCCATTTCCAAACAAGTAAAAACGGAATATAGACATACAACACATACAAGCCAACGATCGATACAATGCTGTTTAATTGATTAATCTGATCTCTTGTCTCTAGAAGAATAGAAGCAATAAAGACAATTAAAATACTGATGATCAACGTATGGCGGTGTTTCATCGAGAATACCCTTTTCCCAATTCGACTGGATGCCCAAAGTCCAACTGTAATGTTCGGAAGGATGATGATTAGCCATGCTGAAATGCCAATATATTCGAATCGTTCAATGAAGGGAAGCTCTAACACTTTCCATGACCACAAAGTGGGCCAAATCGTAATGTCCATTTGTTCCTCGCTAAAATAGACGAAAGCCGATATAGTGGCGATTAAATAAATGAACGTCGTATACAACACGGCATAATGGGCGTATCTTTGAGATTTTGCTGCATTGCGAATGAACGGATAAAAAATCAGCAAAAGTTCAGGGCCTAATACGCTTAACGTCATATCTTTTGTCGCCATTAATTGCTCACGAATGGTCGTATCAAAGAGTGGACGCAAGTAGCGAAATTCAGCAAATTCAAAAAGGGGTAAGGTGGTTAGCAATAGCGGCGTCGGCAAGACAACACCGAGAAAGCAAACCCCGGTCACAATGCGAAATCCATTTACGATCGCAAGGTACATCAACAATAGCATCGTAATCGTGAAGGTCCATGTTGGCAAGTCAGGAAACACCCAAATTTGAATGACTTCTGTATAGGTGCGTAACACCGTAAAGGCGAGAGCCGCATAGTAAAGCATAAACACAATGTTAAGCAAAGAACCGAGCCATTTTCCAAAAAGCTTTTCATGAACATGAGCGATGTCTTTTTCCCCATCCAATATTTTGTACATAAAGTACACTACGAGGTGGATGAGCAATCCGGTGAAAAGGACAGCGATCCACGATTGGTAACCACCGCTTTTTGCTATGAGACGTTGAAAACCGAGTACCCCGACCCCTACTTGCATGGAGTGGATGAGAAAAAACACCATAAAAGGTGGAACCGTTAAGCTTTGATTGGTTTTCACGTGCACGCCCTCCTATGTCATCACATGCCCTCGTCGATGTCATCTTTTGTTTGCGCTTTTTTTGGTTGAAATCGCAGCTTGTCGCTCGTCTTTAGATGGCTCGGTCGTTCGGCTTGTACAGTGAATGGCAGTCGGATAAACGAATCCTTTAAGTCTTTCCAATAAAAAGGATAAATCGGATGTAAAAATGGACGGCCAAGGGACTGGAGTGTCAACAGGTGAACGAGCAAATAACAAAACAACAGGACAAGGGAGATTAATCCCCACAATTGCGCTGCAAGAATAAATGGAAAGCGAATTAAACGGATCGTGTTCCCCATGCGATAGACCGGTGTTGTAAACGAGGCGAGCGCAGCTAAAGCGACAATAATGAGCAGGACATTACTCGTGAGACCAGCTTCAACCGCAGCGGTTCCGATTACGATCCCTCCGACAATCCCGATCGTCTGACCGACCTTTGTCGGCAAGCGAGCCCCAGCTTCTCGAAGCAATTCAATCGTTACTTCAAGGAATAACGCCTCGAGAATCGGTGGAAACGGAATCGCTGATCTAGAAAGGGTGATGGTGGCGAGTAAGTCTTGCGGTATTAATTCAGGGTGATACGTCAGTACGGCTACATACAGCGGTGTAGCAAAGATTGAAAAAAGAACGGAAAATAAGCGAATTAACCGAAAAATAGAAGCAATGTGCCACTTAAGAAAATAGTCTTCATAGGATGAGAAAAATTCAACCAACGTCGTCGGTCCTGTGATGGCTGATGGAGAACCGTCTGTTAACACGCAAACCTTTCCTTCAGCGAGGACAGAAGCGACACGATCAGGCCTTTCTGTATCAATTAAAAGTGGAAAGGGACTTTGGTTGCTATCTTCAATGAGCTGATTGATAAAAGAGCTGTCGCTAATATGATCAAAATCGATGTCGTTTATTCGATTGCGTACGACTGTTACAAGCTCAGGGTTGGTGATCGTTTCAATATATAGGATGGCTACCCTTGTATGAGAAAGGGAGCCCACCTCATACTCTTCAATTCGTAAGTTGCTTGTCGGCAACCTTCGACGAACGAGATAGATGTTTAAGTCTAGACTCTCCACGAACGCTTCCTTCGGTCCGACAACGCTAAACTCCACTTCGGGAATTGAAATTTCACGTGATTCTTCCACTTGTGCTGGCACACACAAGCATGGAAAATCGCTGTATTCAGGGTGAATACATACATGACCAGTTAAAAGGTAAGTGTTGAGTTCTTTATCATTTTGAACGATATGGATGCTGTCGATCGGCAGCTCTCGTTTAAGCTCATGCAACGTTAAGGCCTTACTTTTAATCAGGTGGGTTAAGATGTCTTGCTGCAAGGTAGTCGGGTCAACTAACGTTCTTAGATAAAATATGTGATAACGTAGCTGGATTGCGTCCATTGTAAATTGGGTAAAATCACTAGATTGTGAATAGACCTGGATCACATCTGCTAAAGTAGTTGCTTTATTTTCAGAGGCAGATGCTCGTTGCTGACGTTTTAACTTATTTAATTTAAACCAAGACACCTAGACCTACACCTCCCTTAACCTCCATTCCATAGTTTGGACAGTGTCAATCATTTTATGTATAAATATCACCAATTTTACGTATTTACTCCATCTCTGAAAGGTTGTAAAAGCTCAATATTTATGACAGAAGAATGACATTCGTTTAACGTTTTTGTAACATCTAGCAGTAAGTCTTGATCTAATTCACTCACTTCGTCCATAATCGAAACCGTTAACTAACTGTAGTAAAAGCGGTGTTTGAAGCAAAATAGGAGAGAAGGGATATTAAAAGGTCGGGTCGCCCCAATAATCGAACCAGTCATGTCCGTGATGACCTGAGAATACATTCATTTATAAATATAAGAAAAGTTAAATGAGCATGGGAATCTCTAGCAATAGTTAAAACAAGTTAGGATTGGACGAAAGGGGGGAGGACTGTACACGAATTTGTTGTGTACAGGCAATCATGAAAGAAGGCAATTATACATATACCACTGAAAAGCCTGGTAGTGTGTTTAGCATTTCAGCCGTGCTAATCGGGTTGTTTGTATTATGGGGGGCTGTTTCCCCTTCATCGCTAGAATGGGCGGCAGGCATAGGATTAGGCTGGATGATCGAGAACTTCGGTTGGTTCTACATGTTGACGACAGCTTTCTTCGTTATTTTTTCAATTGTCATTGCGATTAGTCCCTATGGCCGGTTGCGTCTCGGCAAACAAAATGACCGTCCCGAATATTCGTGGTATTCGTGGATCGGTATGTTGTTTGCTGCAGGCATAGGTGTTGGCTTCGTCTTTTGGGGAGTAGCTGAGCCGGTTCTCTATTATTTAGATACCCCTGTCGGCTATATACCCGGAACAAGAGAAGCCGCGATCGCAGGTCTCCGTTATGGGGTCTATCATTGGGCATTGCATCCGTGGGCGATTTTTTCCATTGTCGGCTTGACGCTAGCCTATGTCCAGTTCCGCAAAGGGCGTCCGGCGTTAATAAGCTCGGCATTCTATCCCCTCTTTGGTGAAAAGGTAAATGGCTTTGCTGGTCGCTCGATTGATATTCTCGCCGTCATCGCTACATGTACAGGAGTCGCGACGACATTCGGCTTAAGTGCGATGCAAATTACTGGAGGCTTGTCGTATATTTCTTCCATCCCTAACTCGGTATGGACCCAGTTGACGATTATCGCCATTGTCACCTGTTTGTTTATGATCTCAGCAGGTAAGGGAGTTAACAAAGGAATTAAAACATTAAGTAATATTAATTTAGCGGTTGCTGCAATCTTACTCGTATTTGTTATCGCCGTTGGTCCAACGTTGTTTATCGCTGAAAATATTGTTACGACCCTCGGTGGCTACATTTCAAATGTAATCCCGATGAGCTTGACCATGACCCCTTTTTATGAAAGTGAGTGGCTTGGCACGAACACGATCTTTTTTTGGGCATGGCACATTGCATGGGCTCCATTTATGGGGTTATTTATTGCAAGAATCTCGCGAGGTCGGACGATTCGCGAATTCATGGCAGGCGTCTTAATTGTCCCGTCGCTGCTTGCTCTTATTTGGTTTACAACGTTTGGCGGTACGGCGCTTAACCTAGAAATGTATGGACCTGGTGGGATTGCCGAGCTCGTCACAAGTCAAGTGGAGCTAGCGCTCTTTGCCACGTTAGGAGAGCTTCCCTTAAGCGCAGTAACAAACGTCATTGCTGTCCTGCTTATTTTAATCTTTTTCATCACATCAGCAGACTCGGCATCGTATGTACTAGGCGCCATGACATCTAAGGGAAGTTTGGAGCCGAAGCTCTCGGTTAAAATGGTTTGGGGTTTTCTCATTGCGGGAACGGCCAGCGTTCTCCTCCTAAGCGGTGGTGGTGGGTTGCAAGCGCTGCAAACAGCCTCTATTATCGCGGCACTGCCATTTGCCGTCATTATGATTATGATGATCATCTCGTTATTGTTCATGTTTGCAAAAGACGACCGAGCTGAACGGAAGCAGAAGCAAACAAATCAGCTATCAACCTTGAAGGAAGAAATTCGCGATGAGATGTACGATGACATGAAGCAAGAAGTGTACGAGGAAGTAAAGGAACAAGTGTATGAAGACGTATACGAAGAAGTGAAAGAAGAGGTAAAAGACGAGATTTTAGATAAGCTTGATCAAGAGAGCAAGTAAAAGGAGGCTTTGCGCCTCCTTTTTCACTTGAAAGAAAGCTTACTTCATTCGGAAAACGACAGCTTTCACCTCCGGCAAGTGTCTTAATCATGATTCATTTTTAGTTGTGTTGCTTAACCCTTTGAAGAATCAAAATGCGAAGAGAAAGAAAGAAGAAAAGTACCGTAAAACAAGAAATGACAGCAAGGCCGACCTCTTGCCATTGCAGAAGGTTTGCAATCACGCTAAAGATAATGACGATATAAAGACTGCCAAGTAAAGTCCGCATCGCTTTTTCTGAATAGAAGGCGGTCATTTTTGCTCCAACAGGCGAGCCGATCAATGTGCCAATAATTAATAAAAGCCCAAGCCCAAAGTTTACAGGTGTTTGAACACTATATGAAATAAAGCCGGCAAACACAATAAATATAACGGAGGCAAGGCTAGTTCCAACCGCTTACGCCAAGCATGGCAGAAATAAACCCAGCCCCAAGACCAATAAAAACAGCGATCAGTTTGTTTGGCGAATTTTGGATAAGTGGTTTTCTTTTCGTTTGAGGTATGAACATGGAGCTAGCAAAAAATCCGAGTAAAAAAATATAACAAAGGGAAATGGTTATTTCAGCGAGCTGACGTTCTTCAAGGAAAAGCATGAGAGGAACAGCTAGCTGTGTACCGACAATCCCTGCAATATTTATGATTAATACATAACTCCAATGGATGTTTTTCATGCGAAAATGAGCCCATGCCCCTCCCAAGGAGGTTCCAAGAGAAAGCATTAAGCTTGTCCCGATCACAACGGCAGGTGGAAATCCGAACAATAATAGGAGGGGCGTCAGAATAATGCCGCCACCAATCCCAAAAAAGCCTGAAAAAATGCCGATGATCGACCCGAGAAAAATAAAAAATAACCAATCCATAATTGACCTCCTTCGCTATTTAGTATATCGCAATCGAAGGCGGCTTCCACTCTATGCTTACAAGTTTACAAAAAATTTACTGGGGATATTTGAAATTTCATGGAAAGAACTTAAAGAAAAATCGCATTATTATGAGATTCTTTCAAATAAACATGTGAAAAAGTGTAAAAATGAACAATTTCGTTATCAACAAGGAAACAATCTAGTATGATGATTTTGGTTATATACCCACTTAATCACAATTGACTTAAGGAGGACATTCAAATGAGCAAAAAAGTTCTTTTCAGCATCCTTTCAGGTGTACTAGCACTTAACGTACTAGCAGCTTGCGGAGGAGATACTGAAGACCCTGCAAACGAAGAAGAACCAGCATTAGAAGAAGATGCAGATGCTGCCGATGAAGCAGAAGAAGAGGAAGAAGCTTAAGTTTGACATAGGCTGGGATAATACTAGCCAAACGTAATAAAAAAGGTTCGGATCATTTTATTTTGATGGTCTGAACCTTTTTTCTGTTGATTCATGAAATCGTCCGTTGATTAATTTGCGTTTATGACCGTGTGTGGACAGAATCATTTTCCTTATTATATTCCCAATGAATGGTTTCAAATCTTTGCCCGCGGCAAGGGAGTGTTTTGAAACAATCAACCCTTATTAATAGATTTTGTTTTTAAAAAAGATTCTCGTGAAAAGCTTTCCAATCAAACATGAATCAAAGCCTGCTAGTTTTGCTTTTTGGTATGGTTTTTTACTATCTTAATAATAAATTTCGCGATCGTGAAAGAAAATCTATCAGACGAATTTGCGATCATTGTTGTAATAAGTAGAATTTTCTGTTATTAATGAGCATTTTGCATATTTTTTGACCCAAGAGCCATAAGGATTTCAAAGACATAAAAAAGGACTTCACCCCTAAAATGTAGAATTTTTGAAGTGACGAAACCACAAAAATTCAAAAGGAGGAAGTCACTTTGTATATTCTACAAGAAAGCCTATTTTCCTTTGAAGAACTGCAAAAATTAGAGTCAAAAGAGAAATTACCTATCTTTTTTAGCTCGCTTGATTTACGCCCTTATGCTAAACAGTTGAGAAGTTCTTCACCCCGAGGGGCTGACGGTCATTCCAGAGAAGGGATTCTAAGGGCTCTCATCGCTGCCCCACTCGAAGGCATCGACACCTTTACCGCCCTTCATCATCGATTGGATAAAGACCTTCGTTTCCGTTATCAATGCGGTTTATCGATTGATCGCCCCGCACCGTCTATCTCCACTCTCAGCCGGGTTTTTGCGGCACTTACCAAAAAAAAGCTGGCTGAAAAGATCTTCCTTGACTTGGTACAGTTAGCTCAGGAGGAAGGAATAATTGACGGCAGCCACCAGGCCATCGACAGTGCCGCCATTGATGCCTATGAAAAGAAACAGCCCAAAAAGCGTAGTGAACAAACGGGTAATGCCAATTGGGGCGCAAAATATGATTCCTTCGGCAATAAAATTACCTGGTTTGGCTATAAGATGCATCTTTCAGTCGATACCGCAAGCGAACTGCCAATGGCCATAAAAGTAACCCCTGCCCATGTGAACGATGGAGAAGTCGCACCAGAATTAATAGAGCAAGTGGCAGAGCGTACCAAATCCAAAATTGAATTTCTGATCATGGATGGCGGATATGACCAACTAAAAAACTATGAATCAGCCAAAAACATTGGAGCGCAAGCCATTATCCCGCTCAATTTGCGCAACGAAAAAGAGCCTCCTGAAGGGATTTCTTCCAATGGAACTCCGCGTTGTTCCATGGGTTATGAAATGACTTATTGGGGAGCTGATAAGGACCAGCTCAAGTTCAGATGTCCTCACGCAACCGGCAAAGTGGATTGCCCATTAGGAATGGCAGCCTGTTCATCTTCCAACTATGGAATGGTGGTAAAAGTCGACATCAAAAAGGATGTGCGCCGATATTCCAATCCGCACCGTGATACAAAACGTTGGAAAGAGCTTTACAACGAGAGGACAAGTGTAGAACGCTGTAATTCAAGAATGAAAAGCTACCTTACGGCGAACTCCCTACATGTATGGGGAATTGAAAAAGTAAAGACCCATATTTACCTGAACGCTATTGTATTACTTGTTTCAGCGCTAGCGATGGCAAAGGAAAATAAAGGGAAGAAAGCCGCTTAAAAAAATTCAATGTGAAAAATTCTGTAGGTATGCCCGAAAACAAGATTATTGTAATATTTTGTAAAATAACATGCTGGTAGCTATTTGTCGAGTGCTTTATTTTTTATACTTTTATCCCAAAAATCTAATTTTGCAAAATGCTCATTAATAAAAACAAGTGAAAGACGATTTTTCTACTTTTCAAAGAGAAAGAGCTTGTGTTAATATACATTCATGCGAATAATTATTATGATATAGAAATACTTGAGGGGGAAACAATACGATGAAAAAGATAAAAAATTGGATGCAGCTCGGTGTAACTTCTATTCTTGCTGTCGGCTTGTTAGCAGCTTGCGGCACAGCTGAAGACACACCAGAAGAAGCGACAACAGGAGCGGACGATGTGGAAGCGGAGGCAGGCGATGAGGAAAAAACGGTTCTCGTCATGGGAACATCTGCCGATTACCCACCATATGAATCCGTCGATGTAACGACAGGGGAAATTGTCGGCTTTGATGTTGACATTGCCGAATACATTACGTCTGAGCTTGGCTACGAATTAAAAATTCAAGATATGGATTTTAACGGAATCATTCCAGCGCTTCAAGCTGGTCGCGTCGATTTCGCCCTTTCGGGGATGACACCGACAGAAGAACGGAAGAAGAGCGTTGATTTTTCCGATGTCTATTATGATGCACAAAATTTAGTCGTCTTTAAAGAAGAGGACGGGTTGTCTTCAGTTGAGGATCTTGCTGGCAAAACGGTTGGGGTACAATTAGCTTCAATCCAAGAGGAAGCGGCAGTCGAACTACAAGAGGAACTGGATGGTTTAACGATCGAGACCCGGAACCGTGTACCAGAGCTTGTTCAAGAGCTACTTGCCGGTCGTTTCGATGCGCTAATTATTGAAGATACAGTGGCAGCGGGTCACCTTGAAGCCAATCCTGGACTCGTAAGCTTTGCGATCGAGAGTGAAGGAGAAACAGGTTCTGCAATTGCTTTTCCGAAAGATAGCGAGCTAACGGAACCGTTCAATGAGAAACTTCAAGAAATGATGGAAGATGGTACGATGGAAGAGCTGATTTTAAAATGGTTTGGCGGAGAGGAACAATAAGCGTTAAAAGGCGAATGATCACGTCGGTCTCTCTACAGCTGTGGGGAGGCTGTTCCATTGTTATAGGAAGGAAGACAGCTTATGAGTTTTGATTTTTCTCGAATCCAGCCCTTTATGCCTTTCATGCTAGAAGGGGTTTGGGTGACGTTACAATTCGTATCGGTTTCCCTCTTATTCGGGCTTGTTTTAGGGATCGTATTGGCGATATTTAAAATTAGTAAGTATCGGCTATTTCGCTGGTTTGCTGATTTTTATACTTCGATTTTTCGCGGCACACCGCTCATTTTGCAATTGTTGATGATTTATTTGGCTCTGCCGCAATTCGGTGTTGATATTTCTCAATTTCAGGCTGCGTTTTTGGCATTCGGGTTAAACTCTGCTGCCTACGTATCGGAAATTATTCGTGCCGGAATTCAAGCCGTCGATAAAGGGCAACGGGAAGCAGCTGAGGCGCTTGGGATTCCTTACCGTCCGATGATGCTACGAATTATTTTGCCGCAAGCAATGCGTAACATTTTACCGGCCTTATTTAATGAATTTATTAATTTAACGAAAGAGTCGGCGATTGTATCCGTCATCGGGGTCACTGACTTAATGCGACGCGCGCAAATTACGAGTGCGGAAACCTATCTTTACTTTGAACCGCTCTTGTTCGTCGGTCTCATTTATTACGTCCTTGTCATGGGACTAACTGTCATTGGACGTCTGCTAGAAAGGAGATTAAAACGAAGTGATTAACGTAAAAGATTTGCATAAATCGTTTGGCTCCTTAGAGGTGTTAAAAGGGATTACGACAGAGATTCAAAAGGGCGATGTTGTGGCGGTCATCGGTCCTTCTGGGTCAGGAAAATCGACGTTTTTACGCTGCTTAAATTTACTTGAAGTCCCTACGTCAGGCCATGTTTGGATTGATGATGAAGAAATCACTCATCCGAAGACGAACGTAGGAAAGCTGCGGACGAAAATTGGCATGGTGTTTCAACACTTTCATCTGTTCCCCCATATGACTGTGATGGAAAATTTAACGTTTGCCCCCATGAAAGTGAAAGGGGTCTCGAAAGCAGAAGCAATTGCTAAAGGGGAAAGCTTGCTTCAAAAAGTCGGTTTGCTAGAAAAGCGAGACGAATACCCGAGTCGTCTTTCGGGTGGGCAAAAGCAGCGGGTCGCGATAGCCCGTGCGCTTGCAATGGACCCAGAAGTGATGCTGTTTGACGAACCGACATCGGCCCTTGATCCAGAGATGGTGAAAGAGGTTTTAGCGGTTATGAAGGATCTTGCTGAGACAGGGATGACGATGGTCATCGTTACCCATGAAATGGGCTTTGCCAAGGAAGTGGCAGATCGCGTCTTGTTTCTTGATCAAGGTATTTTGCTCGAAGATTTGCCACCGAAGCAATTTTTTGCAGCACCGAAAAGCGAAAGAGCACGGGATTTTCTTGAAAAAGTTTTATAATTTTATGAGGGCTTGCCGATCGCAAGCCTTTTTCTATTGTTCTATATATAGGAGATGTAAGAAGATCCGCTTGGCGACAAGCTACGTTTTTAAGCCGGCGCTTTGCGTTTTTTAACATCAGGCGGTTCAACGGTTCAACCGTTGTATGATACACTTGAGAAAAAACGGAACGGGGAAGACACCAAACGATGAAACTAAAGATTGGCTACCGCACACTGAAAACAGCGTTAGGGGCAGGGATTTCCATTTTTATTGCCCAAGCGCTAAACCTCGAATTTTACGCCTCTGCGGCGATTTTGACGATTCTTTGCATCTCCGTTTCACGGAAAGGCTCTCTACGGGCCGCATGGCAGCGCTTTGCTGCATGCATGATTGGGCTTGCCTACAGCTTCATTCTTCTGGAATTAGTCGGCTATCAGCCATGGACACTTGCGCTAATTTTAATATTGTTTATTCCAACGGTCGTTCGCTTTAACGTGAAAGAAGGAATTACGACGAGCACGGTTATCATGCTACATGTTTATACACTCGGGACCGTGTCATGGGCGATTTTTATCAATGAGTTTTTGCTGATTGTGATCGGAATCGGTGTAGCGCTCATTATGAATGCGTACATGCCGAATATCGAACGAGAGTTGAGAAAACACCAGCGGAAAATTGAGTCTAATTTTCGGACGATTTTACGGGAGCTTGCGTGCTATGTTCGAACAGGAGAAAGGGAATGGGATGGACGTGAAATTCCAGAGACAGCCGACGAGATCCAAAAAGCAAAAAGCATTGCTATGCGCAACATCAACAATCATTTTCTCCGCTATGAGGATCAATATTATCACTATTTTAAAATGAGGGAGCGACAATTTGACATTTTGGAGCGAATTATGCCCTTTTTGTCCTCGTTGGACGATACCGTCGTCCAGAGTGACAAGATCGCTGATTTGCTTGAGGAATTAAGCGAAGCTGTTAGCCCTGTCAATACCGTCTCCTATTTTCAAGGGCGCATTCAAGACATTCGCTCCTATTTTGAGGCGAGAGAGCTGCCGAAAACACAGAAGGAATTTGAAACGCGATCGGCCTTGTATTACGTGATTCACGAATTAGAGGAGTACTTACGGATGAAAGAATCCCTATATGAAAAGCAGAATAAAAAGGAGAAAAGCAGGGAACGTTAGGCAAAAAGAGTGAGAGGAAAGAACGATATGCGACAGCTATTGATCGTGTTCCTAGTGGCCAGCACCTTGTCTCCGTTATGGCCTATCGGTCCAAACCCTACGGTAGGAGACCCGTTTCTGATTGTCAACATTGCAACCAATCGGTTGGCGTACGTAGATGAAGGGAAGATCCAAAAAATAGTACCGATTGCAACAGGAAAGCCTTCGGATAAAACGCCTGTTGGTCTGTTTACGATTACAGTCAAGGCGGAACAACCGTACTACCGAAAGAAAAACATCGCCGGTGGCGATCCGAAAAATCCCCTAGGAACCCGTTGGCTTGGTTTTGATGCGAAAGACACGGAGGGCCGAACGTACGGAATTCACGGAACGAACCGTCCAGAATCGATTGGTCGTTACATGACAGCTGGCTGCATTCGTCTGCAAAACAAAGAGGTAGAGGAGTTGTATGCGAACATCCCATTAGGAACGAAGATACTGATCGTCGATTACGTCGTTTCCTTTGAGGCGTTAGCGAAAGAGCATGGAGCGATGGAATGAGGACGGGTATACCCGTCCTTTTCTACATTTTAAGAATTTCCGACTTAAGAGACACGACGGTTTTTTCCATATTATTAATGGTCACTCGCTAAAAAATGTTTGCCGTTGTTTGCTTGCTGTTTGTTTAGGTTTTTAATGGCTGTATGGACATTCGTAAGATCATAAGTCTCCCGCGGCGTCATGAGCTGAAGCAGCCCTTGTCCAATAAAGGGCATTAACGTTTCAAACGTCTCATGCCAAGTTTTTTCTGATACACCCCGGTTCCAATGGCGCAAATGGAATAGATTCACGGAAAGGTCTTTCTGTTTCGTCACATCCCACCAATCGACAGGCTCCCCTGATAACAGACCGAGCACTGTGAGCGTCCCAAATGGGCGCACAGCATAGGCGAGATTTTTCCCAGCTTGACCGCGGACACAATCAATCGCAAAGTCCGCCCCGCGACCATTTGTCAGCTCTAACACTGCTTCCACTAGCCGTGAAGAGGAGGAATGAATGACATGTGAGGCACCAAGGCGCTTTAATTCCCTTGTGTACACGTCATTTCGAACAACGGCGATGTAACGGAAGCCAACAATGTTGGAAAGCTGAGCGAACACCCGTGAAATCGCAGAGCCACCAGCAAGAAGGGTATTACCCTCCTTAGCTTTAAATAGACTCTCGGCATTCGCCGAGCTTTGTGGTTCAAGGATTTTCCTCAAACCAATTTATTTCATCCCTCCTATTTTAGGTGGGATTTTTTAATGTTCATTTTTTAAAACTGGAAATTAATTATCAAAATATTTTCTCGAATTCGACAAGAAACACTTGACTTTTCAAAAACACCACAATAATCGCCGGTGAAGGGATTATTTTCCCTTACTACTTGTGATTGAGGTGCCAAAATGAAACCAACGTTTATTGCACACGAAACTTATCAAAACTTCGTTCTAAATCAGTTAAATGCCCATTATTCTGGCGGCATTCTTACCCTTGTTAATAAGGATTGGCCAGTAATTAAAAAGCTTTGGATAACTGATCTCTCTTCGGTAACTACATGGCTTGGTGATTCCTATTCCAAAAAGGGACCAAAGCCTCGTGACCCTGCTTCTATGATGCGTTCTTATCTGCTTTCATTATTTGTTCAACCTACAAAAGGTATTACTCATTGGGTTGATCAACTTCGTCGCGTTCCGTTGTATGCAATTCTTAGCGGTTTTGAACCCGGTGACACACCAGGTGTTGGAACATTTGAAGACTTTTTCAAACGTTTATGGGCCTTCGAAAGCCCGAATGTTATGCCGAAGGTCAAACCTAAAAAGAAAAAGTCAAAAAAGAAAAAGAAGCCTAAAAAGGGTGAAAAAGCTGAACCTAAGAATCCCGGAATTGTTCGTAAACTCGTTGATCGGGCAATGCGTTATGGTTCCAAACAAAAACAACTGCCAGGAGACCGATTATTTGAGTTTTTTCAATCCCAATTTTTAGCGGTTTCTACGAAACTTGGTCTTCTTGGGGATCCCGAAGCTCTAGGTGTAGTTGGAGATGGGACACCAATTGAAACAGCTAGGTACCCGAGAAGTAAATCAACCTGTAATTGTAGTGCCCAAGGACTAACGAACTGTACTCACCCACGCCAGTATTCACAACCCGACATCGACTCAGGCTGGGATAGTTCTAAGGAAAAGTACTTCAACGGATATCATCTCTACATGATATCCACTAGCGATAGCCAATACGACTTACCGCTATATCCACGGCTGCATCCTGCTTCCCGGCATGATTCAGTCAGCCTAGTGGTTAGTTCAATTGAATTTTCGCAACGGTACACCTTGGGCACGATTGATAAAATTCTTCTTGATGCAGCGCACGATGCTGAGGCCATTTATGAGCTACTTGAACATCAAAATGTGGAACCCTTCATCGATTTAAATGTTCGAACAAAGAAGAACTTTAGTACAGAAAGTGATATTCAAATATCTCCAACAGGTGTTCCAATCTGTCCGATTGGGAAGGAGATGAAGCCCAACGGGTTTGACAAATCTCAAAATCGGCAAAAATGGCGTTGTCCACTTGCTTGCGGTACCAAAAATACATGCTCATCACCGTGTTCAAAAGCAAAATATGGTCGGACATTCCATACATTCAGAGAGGATAATCTACGATTATTTACCAAAACACCAAGGTCCTCTGAAAAGTGGAAACTTATATACAAACGAAGAACCTCTGTTGAACGTTCTAATAAAAGAGAAAAAATAGATTATCACTTGGAATCTGGACGCCACCGGTCAACAAAAATGTGGTACATTCGCCTATACGCCATAATGATGTGTCAGCACATCGATGCTTGGTACAGCAGTCAGAAAGAGCAGTTAAATATTGAAGAAATCATCTTTCCTAAAGCCGCCTAGTCAATTTTTAAAAAAATAATGGCAATAGGTTTCTTTGTCATGCACATTTTTGAAAATACAATGAAAATAATGAGTGTGCAGGCCATTCCAATCCAATTTCCAGTAATTTTGGTTCATTT
>NZ_SNUY01000019.1:17814-57696 GCF_004376175.1 Halalkalibacterium halodurans
CTTTCCTAAAGCCGCCTAGTCAATTTTTAAAAAAATAATGGCAATAGGTTTCTTTGTCATGCACATTTTTGAAAATACAATGAAAATAATGAGTGTGCAGGCCATTCCAATCCAATTTCCAGTAATTTTGGTTCATTTCACCCGGAAAATTGTTATTTATTCCGAGACTCTATTTAACCATTCAGTGCAAAGCACCCAAGCGGTCACTGGATTTATGTATAGTTGTGCTGCCGTCCAATCAGCGATTGAATCTGGGACGGGGACGACCCAGCTAGCAGGTGCCGTGACATAGTCTTGCCAAGTCCCTTCCCCTCTTAATGGAAGCACACGTTTTCCGAGCTATGATTTGAGAATGGGATTTCCTACTTCTTCCACAATTCCGATCCCTTCATAGCCAGGGATGCCAGGCAGGGAGGTGCGATGAGCATAAGCACCTGTGATCGGAATTAAATCAGAAGGGTTGATCGGTCTTAGGATCGTACGTACGACCATTTCGTCACTTTTTGGGGCAATGGTGGATCGATTTTCTATCGTTAACACGTGAGCAGGATGGCCGAATCGATGATACATAACGGTCCGATTGTTCAATGCTAGCCTCCTTTAAAAGGGAGAGGGCGACTCCAACACCTTTCGAGTCACCCTCTTCTTATACTTACTTAAAAAATGGAAACGCCCATTAACAAGCTTCCAACGACAATTGTGATAATCATAATATAAATGATTAATTGTTGAAATTTTCGTGGCATCTTATACCCTCCTCAAGCACACTCTTCTTTATTGTATAAGGAAATGCTTTTTCGGACAAGGGAGCAATTGTAACTGATGGGAAGACCAATATTCGTCATGTCGGTCAATCCGTGGTAAAATGACGGTGAGGTGAGGAACATGGCTGAAAAATCAAACAAGCTCGATCATATTGGAATTGCCGTAACATCGATTAAGGATGTTCTTCCGTTTTATGTAGGAAGCCTTAAATTAAAGCTTTTAGGGATGGAAGACCTTCCATCTCAAGGTGTGAAAATCGCGTTTCTTGAAATTGGTGAATCGAAAATTGAGCTCCTTGAGCCATTATCGGAGGAGAGTCCAATCGCTAAATTTATTCAAAAGCGAGGGGAAGGGATCCACCACATTGCCATTGGGGTTAAATCGATTGAAGAGCGAATTCAAGAAGTGAAAGAGAACGGTGTGCAGATGATTAATGACGAGCCTGTTCCAGGTGCTAGGGGAGCTCAGGTTGCTTTTCTCCATCCAAGATCAGCGAGAGGGGTACTATACGAGTTTTGTGAGAAGAAAGAGCAATAAACTGAAAACGTAAAACGTGATAGACGATGTACGATCGCGATGGAGGTTATGATGGTTAACGAAAAACGAGTAGTCGAAACATTTTTAGAGCTAGTTCAAATTGATTCTGAAACGAAGCATGAAGAAAAAATTGCTCCTTTTTTAAAAGAAAAGTTTCAAGCGTTAGGGCTTGAAGTGGAAGAGGATGAAGCGGCTTCCACAACAGAGCATGCGGCAGGAAACTTAATTTGCACTCTCCCTGGTACGACAGATGGGGAGACGATCTATTTCACGTCCCACATGGATACGGTCGTTCCAGGTCAAAATGTAAAGCCGTCGATTGAAAATGGCTATATCGTGACAGATGGAACGACCATTTTAGGAGCTGATGATAAAGCAGGAATTGCTGCCATGATCGAAGCCATTCTCGTTTTAAAGGAACAGCAAATTCCCCACGGTCCGATTCAGTTTGTCATTACAGTCGGAGAGGAATCAGGATTAGTTGGGGCCAAAGCACTTGACCGCTCCAAACTGAAAGCGGCTTTCGGGTATGCCCTAGATAGTGATGGCCCTGTTGGTGACATTATCGTAGCTGCACCAACTCAAGCAAAAGTACGGGCAACTGTTTACGGTAAGACTGCACATGCAGGGGTCGCTCCTGAAAAAGGGATATCGGCGATCACAGTGGCGGCGAAGGCGATTTCGAAAATGCCCCTCGGACGGATCGATGACGAGACAACCGCCAATATTGGCCGGTTTGAGGGTGGATCACAAACGAATATCGTCTGCGACCGTGTCGATATTTTGGCTGAAGCTCGCTCCCTCGTCACTGAAAAGATGGAAGCACAAGTGAAGAAAATGAAACATGCATTTGAACAAACCGCCAAGGATATGGGGACAACAGCTGAGGTGAAAGTTGACATTATGTATCCAGGCTATAAGCTAGATGATGGCGACCTCGTCGTTGAAGTTGCCAAACGAGCATTAACGAATATTGGCCGTGAGCCAAGACTGCTGAAAAGCGGTGGAGGTAGTGATGCCAACATCATTTCCGGATTCGGAATTCCGACGGTAAACCTAGCCATTGGCTATGAGGAGATTCATACGACTAATGAAAAAATGCCGATTGTTGAACTGGTGAAAGCGGCGGAAGCGATCGTCTCGATTGCTAAAGAAGCTGTAAGCGTATAGCCATTAATAGAGAAGAACCGTACCTGATCCTAGGTGCGGTTTTTTTGTACGTTCATATAGAGTTGGCGATAGGTCGAATTTTAAAAGTTAAACTAAAATGAAACATTTAAAAACGAACATTGAAAACGGTTATTGATATTAATATTCGATTAATGTTGATATTTTGTGTTTTTTTTGTTAATATGAATAAGGTTTTTGAGCAAAAAGACAAACGTTGGAGGTTGAGTTATGAACAATGCATATGATGTCATTATTGTTGGAGCTGGTCCGGCAGGTATTTTTACTGCCTATGAATTGCTTGAAAAACAACCGACATTCAAATTGTTATTAATAGATAAAGGACATTCGATCTATCAACGGCGCTGTCCGATTAATGAAAAGAAAATTGAAAAATGTCCACCGCCAGCAGGACGAAAAGAGTTTGCTGGCTGTTTGCCTGCCTGTTCCATTACGGCTGGCTTTGGTGGAGCTGGTGCCTATTCAGACGGGAAGTTTAATATTACGACGGAGTTTGGTGGGTGGATGCAGGATTACCTCCCACCGTCCGAAGTTCTTGAGTTGATTCAATATGTAGACGCGGTTAATTTGAAATATGGGGCTCCCGATGAAATAACAGACCCTACGACTGAGGCGGTAAGGGGCATTGAAAAGCGAGCTATGGGGGCTGGACTTAAACTATTGAGAGCGCAAGTACGACACTTAGGAACAGAGAAAAACTTAGAAATTTTAAAAAATATTTATGAGTCGTTAGAAGGCAGACTAGAAGCACGTTTCCGTACCGAGGTGGAAGATCTACTAACAGAAAAGACGGAAAATGGCTTAAAGGTAAAAGGGGTACGTTTAAAGAAAAAAGGCGAAGAGTTATACGCTGATCAAGTCGTGATCGTACCAGGGCGTGACGGATCTGAATGGCTCGGAGGATTGTTGAAAAAGCGCGGATTAACGATGATCAACAACCAAGTGGATATTGGTGTAAGGGTGGAAACATCTGATGTGATTATGGAAGACATAAACCGCCATCTGTACGAAGCTAAATTTATTTACAACACATCAGTAGGAACGAAGGTACGAACCTTCTGTTCCAATCCATCAGGTCACGTCGTTGTAGAAAATCATAGCGGGGTCATGACTGCCAATGGACATGCTTATAAAGCGAAGGAGCTAGGAAGCCGGAATACGAATTTCGCCCTACTCGTCTCCCACACTTTTACAGAGCCGTTTGATCGCCCGATTCAATACGCCAAAGAAATTTCAGAGCGGGCAAACGATTTATCCAATGGTTCGGTCATCGTCCAAAAGTATGGTGACATTTTACGAGGCCGCCGCTCGACGGAGAAGCGAATTAAAGAAGGATTCATCGAGCCGACGTTAAAAGAAGCAGTTCCGGGAGATCTAGGTCTCGTTCTTCCCTATAATACGATGAAAAGCTTAATTGAAATGATGGAAGCACTTGACCATGTCACCCCTGGGATTGCCTCAGAGCATACGTTATTTTACGGAGTTGAGGCAAAATTTTATTCCGCTAGACCGCAAGTAACGAAAGAATTTGAAACGGAAATTGCCGGTCTTTATGCTGGTGGAGATGGCGCTGGAATTACGAGAGGATTAGCGCAGGCGGGAGCAAACGGAGTTCACATCGCCCGCGCCATCATTCGCAAACGAGCAAATTAATGAACAGGGAACGCGTTGGCGTGCATCGGATTTCCAAACTCCAGACATTCTAACACCTTTTCTTCAGAGTCACCGACCATCATCGCAATTTCTGCAATGGTCGGTGTTTTAATATACTTCTGCTTGTACCATTCATTAACGAGAATTACTTTTTTAAATAAGTTTGTGTATTCCTCATGAGGCATGAGTTGTCTTTTTCTCAACGCAGCCAACCTCCTTCATCTAGTAAATACCGATCCTTTCATTTAGTGTAACATACTTTTTCTAAAAAAATGATGAAAAAGGGCTGAAATTTATTGAAAATTCTGTTTTCTTGTCGAGTTATTTTTCAAGGGGAACGTTTTTTCGTATAATAAAGAAAAGCATTTTGTTTTCTGGAAGGAGGGAGGTCAAATGGGAAAGGGACGTGTGATCTTCCATGTGGATATGAATAGTTTTTATGCGTCTGTGGAAATGACGTACGACCCGTCGTTAAAAGGAAAAGCCATTGCTGTCGCAGGAAGTGTGAAGGATCGACGGGGAATCGTGGTCACGAGTAGCTATGAAGCAAGGGCGAAAGGTGTGCGATCGCCGATACCGGTTTGGCAGGCGCTCAGAAAATGTCCTGAATTGATCTTGATCCCTCCTAACTTTGATCGTTATCGATCTGCCTCGCAGAAGATCTTTTCTTTGCTTGAGGAGTATACGCCTTTGGTCGAAAAAGTATCGATAGATGAAGGGTATATGGATGTGACGACTACGATAAAAAAAGTTCATCCGCTTGAGCTTGCAAAGGAGATTCAGCAGCGAATCCTTGCTGAGATGGATCTTCCGTGCAGCATTGGGATCGCCCCAAATAAATTTTTAGCTAAAATGGCGAGCGATATGAAAAAGCCCCTTGGCATTACGGTTCTTAGAAAACGAGACATCGCTGAAAAACTATGGTCCCTTCCGATCGAAGAGATGTATGGGATTGGCAGACGATCAGTTGATACCTATAAAAAGTATCAGCTTCATACAATCGGTGATTTAGCGAAAGCAGATCCTGCATGGTTAGAGAAGAAATTTGGTATTAATGGGCCGAGGCTTCATTGCCGGGCCAATGGGATTGATGAACGACCTGTGGACCCAGAGGCTGTCTTTCATTTTAAAAGTGTGGGCAACTCGACAACTTTACCGGAGGACACGACAAATGAGGGACGGTTAACGGACGTGTTGCATCAGCTTTCCCACTCAGTCCATGTACGAATGAAACGAAAACATGTGTTTTGCTATGGTGTCCAGTTAACTATTCGCTACGATGACCGAAAGACGATTACACGAAGTAGGAAGCTTGAGCATCCGATTCAAGAAAAGGATGATATTTTTACCGTAGCTCTTTCCTTATGGAAGCAAGCATGGAATGGTCGACCTATCAGGCTTCTAGGAGTCACTGGGTACGATGTGATCGACAAAAAATATGCCTATGAGCCGCTGGACCTTTTTCGCTATGAAGAGCAGATTAAGCAGGCGACGCTAGCAGAAACCATTTCATCTATCCATAAACGGTATGGTAAACCGATTGTCGCCAAAGGAAAAGACTTGGATCTTTTTAAAGAGGTAGATGAAACAAAAAAAGGAACGAGCTTTGACCGAGATTTTTTTCAGCATGATTGATCGGGCTTTAAGGGAGGCCCGATCTTTTTTACTTCCAAAAACAAGACTTCCCCTATAGGCTAAGTTTTTTTGCGTTGTGACTATGTAAGATTGCAAGCCACTAACCGATAGTAGTAGTAGGGAAACAACAGAACGGAGCGTGAAAATGGATGCAGATTACAAGTCAGCTACAACCGGGACAACAGCCGTCACAAGAGCGTTCAACCTCACTGCGAGAAGGGGATATCCTTCGAGCGACGATTACAGAGCGACGGGGCGAGCATGAAGCAGTGCTTTCGGTTCGAGGGCGTGAAATAGTAGCAACGTTTAAGGAAGGGGTGCCTAAAGGAGAGCGGGTAACTGTTGAAGTAGCCAAAGCGGGAAAGGAACCGATAACGGTCCGATCGATTACCGAAGATAGTCGCGGCACCCAACGATCGGTGGAATCCCCTCCTTCATCCTCGGCAAGAACGGTTTTAGAACATTTAGGAGTGAAGCAGCCGTCAACTGAATTGGTACGGGCGGCGCAAATATTGTTGGACAAAGGAATCCAATTAACAGGAGATGGCGTACGTGAGCTCCAACGTTTTGTTGCGAGCGGGGATACGGATAAACGGTTAGAGACGATCCAAGCGTTAGCAAACAAACGTTTAGAGCTTACGGGTGCCCATCTGCGCTCAATCCATGAAGCTCTCCATGGACGACCGATAAATGATGTGATGCAAGAGCTAGTAAAAGAAGTGGATCGAACGTTTCACGTGGACGGACGTGAGAGAACGGTTGCTCAAGATGAGCGGAATGCCTCGGTTCAAGTCATGCGTGAGCGGATTGAGCAGTTGTTAAGGCAGCACACCTTGCCCGAAAATACAAAGACTCAATTAGTCAAAGTACTTGAGCAGCTTCCGAAAATGAACAATGATGCCCTTGCTCAAGTCGAGCGTGTCATCCAAGGGATTGAAGCGCGGATGGCTACCGGTGAGCGAGCGCCAAATCTTGGGGACGTCATTCAAACGATGCGCCAGCAACTTCAAACAGAGAGCGACTTTCTAAAAGCAATTGAACAGGTGCGAAATGACGTAATGACTCGATTAGGTGAAGGCCCTAGGTTGCAAATGGCAGTGGAGCAAGCCATTCAAGCAGCAGAGGCTCGGTTTGAACAAGGACGAGAGCTATCGGCAAGACAAATTGTTCACCAAGCGTTGGATCAACTGGAACAAGAAGCTGTTCCTAAGGAAAACGTCCCATCTACTGGCTTATACCAAGGGCAAGAGCAGTTCCAAACAGCTGTAGCTCTAAATAGTAAAGCGATTGCTGTCACGACTGTAACAGAAAAAATGGCTGATTTAACAGATCGTTTTAAAACATTTCAACGGGATATAAGCCGGCATTTAGTTGAGATCAATCGAATCATTGAACAAGTACGCTCACAAGCGAATCGTTCGGCTCAACCTTTGTTAGAAACGACGATCAAAAAGCTTGATCATGCGATTTTAAAAGGAGAATTCATGCTGTTTGCCGATATGAAAACAGAAAAGAGGCTCATGCAAGCAAGTGGGCAGTTAGCTGAGGCTAAGAAACTTCTAGCGAAAGGACAACATCATGAAGCGAACCGCATCGTCCAAGAAGTGAAGCAACTTGTTGATCGGCTACATTACAAGCCGTCCGAAACGAAAGTCATGCATTACACATCCCTGGCATCTCGTGATACGACCTTGCCACAACTATTTGCGGATACAGCAAGGCAAGTTGGACAGGACGCGTCGGCAAGAGGGATGTTTGAAGCGATTCGGGCTGTCGGATTTAATCGTGACAGTGAGTTGGCTCAGCAGTTTGCTTCTGGACGAGATCCAGGGCAACATAACAGTCAATCAAATATGAAAGCATTGCTTTTGCACATGCTTCGCTCGGAGGAAGAAGGCTCACGAACCTTTCAGCTCGCAAATCAAGCGTTGAACAATGTAACTGGGCAGCAGCTTTTGAGCAAGGCTGATCACCATACCAATATGCAAACATTGTTTATGAACTTACCATTTTTATTAGAGAAGCAAGTGGAGAATTTGCAAGTGTTTGTTCAATCACGGAACGAGGGACAGAAGGTTGATTGGGAAAATTGTAGCTTGTTCTTTTTAATTGAGACGAAAAAACTTGGAGAAATCGGCATACTTGTACAAGTCGTAGATCGTCAATTATCCGTTACGTTAAAAAATGACTTAGATGATTTTCCAGAGAAAATGGAGCCTCTCGTTGAAAAGACGAGTGAGCGAATAGAAGAGATTGGTTATCAAGTATCTGGGATTAAGTTTGCAAAAGCAACAGACGTTGAAGTGAAGCGGGACGAGGATGGCGAGCGTGCTCAACAACCTACACAGCCTATTTTTACGGAGAAAGGGTTTGATTTTAAAATATGATCATTTCTAGGCACATGAACCAAATCCAACGGCGTCATACAAGTGGCCGGACAGCAGCGGTAATTCAGTATGATGAAACGTCGGGTGATGCTCCGAAATTGGTGGCCCACGGAAAAGGACAAATCGCAGAACAAATTATTGACATGGCTAAACGGAACAACATTCACATGCAAGAAGATCCGCTGCTCGTTGAAAACTTGCTTGACATGGATTTAGGGGATAACATCCCACCACAGCTTTACTCGGTTATGGCCGAAATTTTATTGCTTATCGAAGAAATGGAAAAGAACTATTAAACTCTGCTTTAATCACGTCGATAAATAAAATAGAATCATCCGCTGGAGGTGTCCATGTGTCGCAACTGTTAACCAATGAAGCACTCCATCAAAAAAGTCCTGAGGAAATCACGGCGCTTCTTTATGAAGCGTGTTTGGATAAGATGGAAGCTACTGTTTGCGCGATAGAGGAAAAAGACTACATAAGGGCCAATGAGTCGATCCAACGAGCAATCGACATCTTGCACCGCTTAGGCGCAGGATTAAATTATGAGGCTGGAATCATTGCTGATCAGCTCGACCAATTGTACAACTACCTTGTAGACCTTCTCGTGGAGGCGAACTATCAAAAGGATGTAGTCAAGGTAAACGAAGGAATCAAGCTGCTAACACTGGTTATGTCTGCTTGGACGAAAGCGATGAAAACAAGGCAAGATCGCCAATCGAAGTCGGTGAAACAAAAGGCGACAATGTACGAAAATGCAGTGATGCATGAATCATAAATAAAGGGTAAAGGGAGACGACCAATGAAAATTAACAATAACATTCAAGCGTTAAATGCGTATCGTAATTTGTACCAAAACCAATTTCTAACATCAAAAAACTTAGAAAAATTATCATCAGGTCTTCGCATTAATCGTGCAGCAGATGATGCGGCAGGCCTAGCGATTTCAGAAAAAATGCGCTCGCAAATTCGCGGGTTAAAAATGGCAGAACGCAATGCAATGGACGGCATTTCCCTCATGCAAACCTCTGAAGGTGCGATGCAGGAAGTGCACGCCATGCTACAACGGATGCGCGAGCTTGCGGTTCAGGCGGCGAATGACACAAATACAGAATATGATCGGGAGCAAATTCAAAAAGAGATCGACCAGTTAAAATTGGAAATTGACAGCATTTCTGAGAAAACGGAATTTAACACGCGCAAGTTGTTGAACGGCTTTAGTGCTGTACTCACTACATTTGATGCAGGGGCAAACGAAGTGAATCTCGAAGGATTCCCGCGGGTGACGGATGCTAATTTGAAATCGGGAGAATATCGTTTAATTGTGGAAAACGTCTCCTACTCTTCAAGTGTGACTCAGCCGTCTGCTGGTTTAAAGGACGGGGATATCTCATTTGCTGATGCGATCGGTTCAGTGGATGAGGAAAATAAAATGAAGCTTGGAGAATACTCCATTCTTGTTCGTGAAGTGGTGCCAAACGGTGATGCGAAAATCGAAATTTTAGACCCAGACGGCTTATCGGTAGGGACAAAGGTAGTTGGAATTGGCACGAATGGAACAACGAATGAAACCGTAGCGGGCATTCAAATCGATACAACGAAAATTTCGACTTCTGGTACTGTGAAGATCAAGCTTGAAGTTAAGGCTGATCTCACGCTGCAAAGATCAACCGACGGCACATTTGAGCCAATTCAAGCTTCACGCACCTTAACATCAAACAATGGAATGTTCCGTCATGGTGGTGTGGAGTACAATTTCTACAACAACATCGAAGCAGGGAACTTAGAATTTACGATCACAAATAACGCTCTATCGTTTCAAATTGGGCCAAACACAAATCAAAATGTGATGATTGATATTCCGAAAATGGATGTCGTTACACTTGGAATCGAAGAAGTTAGCGTATTGACTAACGCAGATGCGAACAAGGCGATCTTCCAAATCGATCAAGCCATCAATAAATTATCAGACGCTAGAGCAAAACTAGGAGCTGTGCAAAACCGTTTGGAGCATACAGTGAACAACTTGCAGGTGACACACGAGAACTTAACGGCTTCAGAATCTCGAATCCGCGATGCAGATATGGCTCTCTTGATGACGGAATTTACTCGAAACAACATCCTTAATCAATCAGCAACCGCCATGTTGGCGCAAGCGAATCAGCTTCCACAAGGGGTGCTACAATTGCTTCAATAATGTTTGGGCGAGAGGGACTTTGTTCCTTTCGCTTTTTCTTCTATTAAATATGCTACAATAGTCGTAAGATAAGCTCGAAGGACGGAGGAAGAACGATGGATGTACAACGGGTAGGAAAAGCCGGATTACACCGGGTGGATTCGAAAAAACAACAGACAGCAGCAGGCGTGTCATTTTCTGAAGTGATGGGCAAACAGCGAGATGAGAAGGCATATGAACGACTACAAGCGTTGATGTCCAAAATTGATGATCAAGGGAAGCTATTGTCGGAAACTCGTACGATAGAAGAATTGCGAAAATATAAAGAGCTTGTGAAAGAGTTTGTTGGAGATGCGGTAGAGCTCGGATTGCGGTTAGAAGAAAGACGGGGATTTAATCGCCGAGGGCGTACGAAAATCTATAAAATTGTGAAAGAAGTAGATCGAAAACTATTAGACTTAACGGACGCTGTATTAGCAAAAGAAAAAAAAGGTCTCGATATCCTCAACATGGTCGGAGAAATTAAAGGATTGCTCATAAACATATACGCTTAATACAAACGCCCGGGACAATATCGTCATGGGCGTTTTACATAAGAGGGAGCCAAATGAGTAATAAAGCATCAAAGAGTAGGTGAGAGAGGAGCGGTGGCCAAATCGATTTCGTGCGAACAAACAGCCATCCCCAAACAAGGCCGGCCAAAAAAGCAGCAAGTACGAGCAGGAGGCTACTAGAAGCAGCATGGACTATTCCATAGAGCAATGCCCCAAAGATAATCGCTCGTCCTTCAGACATTTGGTTATGAAGAGTTCCTACTACATACCCACGCCAAAAAAGCTCCTCTCCAGGAATGATGAAAACAAAAAGGACGAAATAATGCCACCATTCGGTAGGACGAATCATGTCATAAAGCGTTTCAAGGGAAGCGAGGAGTGGAATCCCTGTCAATGTGATCAGCCACTTGCCAAAGGCGAAAAGCCCGTACAGGAAGAGGCCACTAAGAAGGGCAAAACCACAAATGGTCAAAGGCGGCTTCCGCTTAATGGGGATGCGACTAAAAAAGATGGCGATAGCCGAAAGAATGACGAGAGATATTGGGAATACAATACAAAAATCGAGTGGCTGCCATGAAAAGCTAGTCCATAATAGAAGCATCGCAAAAAATAGAATCCATCCGAATTTGACCGACACAACATCCACCTCATCCTTATGTACAGTAAGCTACCTTAGCTTTACGCTTTATTTACTATAAGCAAAAAATGGGAGGAGTGCAATGGGAAAAGGAACATTTGTTTATCGAACGACGATCACTTCTCCGCACGAGGAAGTGTGGGCTTTCTTTTCATCCCCTACTAATTTACAAACTTTGACGAAGATCCCAAAGGTCGTGCTAGACTCAACGTCGGAGACAACACAAGGGAGCGAAATTGAGATGAAGCTCTTTGTCCTCGGAATCCCCTTTCAATGGAAGGCCTATATTGAAGCTTACAATCCGCCTTTTTCCTTTACAGATGTAGCGATCAAGATGCCATTTCCGATCGTCTATTGGAGGCATACTCATCGTTTTACAACGGAAGGAGAGAGAACGGTGATGATCGATGAAATCCAATACGAGATTAAGATGGCGAACAAGCTTGTAATCTTCTTCTTAAGACGGATGTTTCGTGCTCGTGAATCTGCTCTCCATCGCTATTTTCAGTCTATGTAACACACCCCTCTTTTTTCCTTGAGGGGTGTGTCTCGTTAAAGCCATGCTCGGTCATATTGGCTCGGTCCGCTAATCGTCGTTCCTAGTTCAAGCGCCGCCTCTCTTGGCCAGTAGGGATTCCGTAATAATTCACGGGCCACAAAGATTAAATCAGCTCGTTCGTTTTGTAAAATTTCCTCAGCCTGAATCCCAGATGTGATGAGACCAACCGCTCCAGTCGCAATATTTGCTTCATGACGAATCGCTTCTGCTAGAGGCACTTGGTAGCCAGGATATACAGGAATAGGTGCTGGGACGACCGCACCTGAACTGCAGTCGATTAAGTCAATTCCTTGTTTTTTCATCCATTTCGCTAATGTGATAAAGTCGGAGAGTTCGTTTCCCCCTTCAGCATATTCTGCTGCAGAAATGCGAACGAATAGTGGACCATCCCAAACGGTTTGAATTTCGCTGATGATTTCTCGTAATAAACGGTAACGGTTTTCAAGGCTCCCGCCATAAGCATCGGTTCGTTTATTGGTAAGTGGTGATAAAAATTCATTGATTAAGTAGCCATGTGCCCCATGAATTTCAATGATATCAAACCCGGCCTTCTTTGCCCGAAGCGCTCCTAGTTTAAACGCTTCGATGGTTTCGGAGATTTGCTCTTCTGTCATCGCATCAGGGGTCTTCATCTTGTCATATGGGATCGCAGAAGGAGCAATAATCGGCCCGTCTAGCTCCGCTTTTCGACCAGCATGGGCTAGTTGGATCGCCGCCTTAGCTCCATGAGCATGAATGCGCTCCACTGTTTCTGTTAAGCCCGAAATGTGATCGTCACTCCAAATGCCGAGGTCATAAGGGGAAATTCGTCCTTGAGGTGTAACGGCCGTTGCCTCTACTATAATAAGGCCTACCTGACCGGCAGCGCGAGACTCGTAATGACTGATATGAAATGGACGTATTTTTCCATCTTTCTGATCACTGGAATACATGCACATTGGTGACATGACGATTCGATTTTTTAACGTCACGCCTTTCACAACATATGATGAAAATAACTTATGTTCCATAAAATCCACTCCTTCGCTTTTACGATTAATGGTAAACGTAAAACCGGTTTTATCGTACCACTTTTAAGTAAATACAGGCGACTATTTTGCTTATGAAGGAAGTCTTTGGATAAGCAGAGGCTTAAATGAATTTTATAGTAACGTTAAACCAACAAAAAACACATCGCAAACAAAAGCGATGTGTTTCCTTACCCATGTTATGTTTATTTTGGCTGTTGCAATTGGCGATTGATAAAGGAAAGGATCGTGCTTCTTGTAAGGATACCTAAAAATGAGCCGTCGTCATCAAGAATGCATATAAACGGGTGCGCGATGGAGACTTTTAAGGCGCGAGAAAAGGAAGCCTTATGATGAATCGTTGGAATCTCAGGGTTCATGACGTCTTTCACAACGAGGTGTGCTAGCCGCTCCATTTCAATCCGTTCAACGCCGAGTAATGCGTCAAGAATGAGTGACTTGCTAATGACTCCGTGTAATTTCGAATGTTCATCTAATACTGGAATGGCCGTATACCCAGATTTAATTAAAACGAGGAGCGCGTGTTCTAAAGGATTGGACAAGTGAACATGGGCTACTTTATCGAATGGGATAACAAGTTCCTTTAAGTCATTATCCATAATGTTTTGCTTAATGAGATTTTGCATAAAGAATCACTTCTTCTCAATAATATTTTTTTGAACATGTTGGTCACGACCCTACTACTTCATTTTCATACTATCGGTCGGTCAAACTCTTTGTCAAGGAACAGAGTGTATGGATTGAGGCAAATTTGGAAATGACTTATAAGAAAACACAATGGAAGTTGAAAGGTGATGGGTGTGCATACGAAACAGACTGTAAAGTATCGATGTGAACGATATCCTTCTGGGAACGAATATTACTACAAACAAGAGATAATCACTCACGATACATGGGAAAACATTGAGTCTTTGCAATGGTCTACACCAAGACCGATTACCCGTAAAACCTTTTTGGCGAAAAAACAACAAGGATATAAAATCGAATATGTGGACATCCAAAAGCCACCGGCAGAACTGATTCCGTTTACTAGAGACGAATGAAAAGGCAGGGTCCTCTGCCTTTTTTTATTTTTAGCTCCTTTAAAGGATAAGAAAAAACGAGCGCTTCCGTTAGTAAGACTTGGTCGTGAGCTAGTTTTTCTAACTTGTTGCTAAGGAGAGGATTTGATAAGGTTAGGTAGGAGAGGATGTTTGTGACGAACGCAAACAGAAAAAAAGGAGAACGATATGAAAAGGGTAGGTTGTTTAGTCGTTTTTTTACTTATGATGACTGGTTGTAACTTAGTCACCGTAGAGGAAGGTGAGATATTGTCTGTGGACGCGCAAGGAGCGGGTTCCTTTACCCTTGATTTAGCGGAAGGAAACGTTACGATCCGTGGAGATGACGAAACGGAATCAATTGAGGTAGATGTGTCTTATGCAGTCACAGGGGAATCAGAGGAGGAAGCAAATGCCTTTCGCGAAGCCTTCACATCGGCCATCCTTCAGCGGGAGGGAGATGTTGTCTCGTTAAACACAAAGATTCTTGGCCCTGATCAAGCGGAAGAAGGACGTATTCATTTAATGATTACGGTTCCTTCCGATTTAAGTATCGAATTAAAGCAAGCGGAAGGAGAGCTATTGATCGAAAATGCAACCAATGATCTCCACATCAATCAAGGAGCTGGTCCGATTCATTTGCGTCAAATTCGAGGAGAGATCCACATAACCGACGGCGCAGGTAGGATTAATATCGCAGAAGTTGATGGGCCTATTACGGTGCATGCGAAAACCGGTGATGTGACAATGAAAACAATAACTGGTGATGTTGCCGTTATTGCGGGCTCCAGTGCGATCACGATAGAAGAGGTCAATGGCTCTGTTGAGGTCCGTGGTGGGCAAGGGAAAATGACCATCGATAGTATAGCAGGTAATGTGACGTTAACCGGTGATGGAGAGCGGAACCTTTCCAATATTGAAGGGGAGCTTATAGAGCAATAATGGAGGTGAACCACACTATTAAAAAGGTGTGGTTTTTTAATTTGCTTCGCTAACACGTCTTCTGTTTTTTTGACGAGCCCGATTATGCCGCGGAGACAAAATTCACATTGACATTTTTAGCTAAGATCGATAGAATACTATTAAACTAATAAATCATATAAAATTACATGGAATTAAAACCCTCCTTTAACGATTGATTATGGATGAAGGGAGGACATTTCATTGACACAGCCAGTAAACAAAGAATTAGAGCCTGTCTTTGACAAAGTGAAAGACCTATTGGAAGGATTAAAGTATGGATCTGTGACAATTGTCGTACAGAATGGAAAAGTGATTCAAATTGAAAAAAATGAAAAAGTCCGATTGTAGCATGAGCGCTGACTAGACAAACTAGAGGCGACACAAAATTGGTGAATAGGCCAGCTTTGTGTCTTTTTTTACACCAATGCTGTCCCGATTTAGGCTGAAATAGTGAATCGAAAATCTACATATCAACAAGGAGGGATAATGGTGGACCAATCAATCCAAGTGAATATAAACGAAGTCAATCAAGCCTTGGAGCGTAAAGATAGCCTCGATGTGATTAAGTGGGCGTACAAAACATATGGAGATAAGCTCGTGTACGCCTGTAGCATGGGGGCGGAAGGAATGGTTCTAATCGATCTTATTAGTAAAGTGAGGCCGGACGCTCCAGTCATTTTTCTCGATACAGATTTTCATTTTTCAGAAACATATGAATTGATTGAACGGGTCAAGGAGCGGTACCCGAAGCTTCAGCTGAAGTTAGTGAAGCCGGAACTTACACCTGAGGAGCAAGCAGAAACATACGGTGATCGCCTGTGGGAACGTCAACCAGACCTTTGCTGTAAGTTGCGGAAGCTCGTCCCGTTGGAGAAGGAACTTGCCCAATACGACGCATGGATGTCAGGGCTGCGCCGAGATCAATCACCGACTCGAAAAAATACTCAATTTGTGAATGAGGATCGCCGCTTTGGTTCAACGAAAATTTGTCCTTTAATCCATTGGACCAGTGAGGAAATTTGGATGTATATCGAGCTTCATCAATTACCGTATAATGACCTTCATGATAAGCAGTATCCAAGTATCGGCTGCGAGTATTGCACGCGTCCTGTAAAAGAAGGAGAAGATGAACGAGCAGGCCGCTGGTCCAACACATCAAAAACAGAGTGTGGATTGCACCAGTAATTTCTAAAAATAAAGAGTAAAAAGTGGAGGGGAATCATCATGTCATTAAGTCAACCACATGGAGGAACGTTGGTCCAACGTTTTCATCCAGAAGCAAATGTAGAAAGTGTAGAAAAATCAATTGAGCTCGATGCCTTTTCATTGTCCGATTTGGAACTAATTGGAATAGGGGCGTTCAGCCCTTTGACAGGTTTTCTTACAGAGAAAGATTACAGATCAGTTGTTGAATCGATGCGACTTGAAAATGGGACGGTCTGGAGCATTCCAATTGCATTGCCTGTGACAGAAGAAAAAGCTGCCACCTTGTCCGTTGGGGATGTCGTCAAGCTTGATCATCAAGGCGAAACCTACGGCCTATTAACTATCGAGGATATTTACCAACCAGATAAAGAAGTGGAGGCTGAAAATGTTTACCGGACGACCGACCTTGCCCACCCTGGGGTGAAGAAGTTATTTGATCGTCCAAACGTCTATATTGGTGGTCCAATTACGTTAACGAAACGGGTGGAGCGGACGAAATTCTCAAGTTACTATCTTGATCCAAAGGAAACGAGAGCCGTTTTTGCAGAAAAAGGCTGGAAACGTGTGGTCGGGTTCCAGACGAGAAACCCCGTGCACCGTGCCCACGAATATATTCAAAAAACAGCCCTTGAAATTGTGGACGGTCTTTTCTTAAACCCTCTTGTCGGGGAAACAAAAGCGGACGATATACCAGCTGATGTTCGAATGGAAAGCTACGAAGTATTGTTAGAAAAATATTATCCGCAAGACCGTGTATTTTTAGCGGTATTCCCTGCAGCGATGCGCTATGCTGGACCAAGGGAAGCGGTCTTCCACGCTCTTGTTCGCAAAAACTATGGCTGCACCCACTTTATTGTAGGGCGTGACCATGCAGGAGTAGGCGATTATTACGGAACGTATGACGCGCAGCTTATTTTCCATCATTTCACAAGAGAAGAACTAGGCATTACACCGCTCTTTTTCGAACATAGCTTTTACTGCAAGGCATGCGGAAACATGGCTTCTACAAAAACTTGTCCACATGGTAAAGAGCATCACGTCATTTTATCTGGGACGAAGGTTCGTGAAATGCTCGCAAACGGTGTGACACCACCGCCTGAATTTAGCCGCCCTGAGGTTGTGAACGTATTGATCAAAGGGATGCAAAAAAAAGTAGAAGTTTAAGATGAGAGGATGAGTACGAATGCTGACTGTTGTAGCATTTGCCATTGCCTTCTTCTTCGCCATGAACATCGGGGCAAGTGGTACAGCCGCTGCCATGGGACCTGCTTACGGGAGCGGCGCCATAAAACGAAAAGTCGTTGCCATGCTACTCGTCGGCATTTGCGCCTTTATCGGTGCCCTCTCAGGAGGAGAAGTGGTAAAAACGATTGGTAGCGGCATTATTCCTAGCGACATCGTCCAAATTGAAACGGTCATTGTCATGCTAGGTGCCGCTTGCTTAAGCTTGTTTATTGCGAATATATTAGGTATTCCCCTATCCACAAGTGAGGTTGTCGTTGGAGCGATTGTCGGGGTCGGTATTGCCTATCAATCTCTTTATTTTGAGAAATTACTCATCATCGTTTCCTTTTGGGTGATCGTGCCGATTGTAGCTTTCGCCCTCTCCCTTGTGTCAGGCTTTTTAATTAAACGCGCCGAAAAAAAGTGGCCGTTTTTAAGAGGAAAGGGGAAATGGCGGAAGTGGCTTGTCATCCTTCTCATCCTTAGCGGTTGTATGGAAGCGTTCGCCGCTGGAATGAACAATGTCGCAAATGCGGTCGGTCCTCTCGTAGGAGCAGGTTTGATTGGGATTGAGCTTGCTGTTGTTGTAGGTGGCGCCTTCGTCGCTCTCGGAGCATTGCTTTTAGGTGGAAGGGTACTCGAAACGAACGGAAAAAAGATTACCCGCTTATCATTGCTTCAAGGAAGCGCAGTATCGATCACAGGTGGGGGTCTTGTCATTATCGCTTCGATTTTCGGCTTGCCTGTCCCATTAACACAAGTAACGACCTCAGCCATTGTCGGGGTCGGTACGGCGGATAATGGCTTTAAGCTCTGGCAGAAAAACATCATTAAACAAATTATAAAAGTTTGGATTGTTTCGCCCATCTTTTCTCTCGTGCTTTCGTACGGATTTGTCCTCTTATTTTTGCAGGCAGATCTATATACATTTTTCGTCATTGTTAGTGTGTTTATTGCTACCGTTGGTACGTTTAGCTTGATTCATACAGTTCGCCAAGAGAAGCGTACGACTCACGATCAAGGTGGCGGCATCTGAAAGGGTTAGGAAATGAATAAGGTGAAAGAGGGCTAACAGCGACAGCTTACCATTGTTTAACTTTAAAACATAGTAAACAGATATGAATTTGAAGAAAATAAAGGAGTGGAGAAATAATGGGAACGTCCAATCAGCCGCACATTGTGTGGCATGAAGCGAGTGTGTCTAAAGAAGAACGGCAAAAGCGAAATCGTCTAAAAAGTTGTGTTGTTTGGTTCACTGGTCTTTCTGGTTCGGGGAAATCCACGCTTGCCAATGCCTTAGATCGAAAGCTTTTTGAAGAAGGGATTCATAGTTATGTATTAGACGGGGATAACATTCGTCACGGTTTGAATGCGGGACTAGGCTTTAGTGAAGAGGATCGGAAGGAGAACATTCGCCGGATTGGAGAAGTGGCTAAATTGTTCGTGGACGCAGGAGTTGTCACATCAACCGCCTTCATTTCACCATTTCGCGAAGATCGTGACAAAGTTCGAGGGATTTTAGATGATGGAGAATTCATTGAGGTGTATGTGCGCTGTCCGCTCGAAACTTGTGAAAAACGTGATCCGAAAGGGCTCTATAAGAAAGCTAGAAGTGGTGCTATTCCGGAATTTACTGGTATCAGCTCACCGTATGAAGAGCCAGTCAATCCAGAACTGATCATTGATACGGATCAGTTAACGGTCGAGGAAGCGGTTGAGAAAATATATGCCTATCTACATGCACAAGAAAGTGGAAAATAACGCTTAAGTAGGGATATAAGGATTATGCTCTTAGCATAGCTTTACATTGCCCGAAAATAACGCATGAAAGAAGAAATGGGTTTATGATTATGTATCAAAAGAAGAGGAAGAAGCCTCTTCTTTTTGATTTGGTCGACGTGTTATGAGGTACGAATGGCTTTTAACGCGGCCTCGATGTCGATTTCACCATGTCCGTAGTACACATCGTGTCCTTTTGGACCGAGATCCTTCGCGGTCTCCTTCATAATGTCCATCACCTCTTGGTTGCTAAGATCGGGCCGTAAGCTGCGGATTAGCCCAGCAAGACCTGCAGCGTGGGGAGAAGCCATAGAGGTCCCAGACATGACGGTATACTGGTTGTCAGGGAAGAGACTAGGGATGTGCTCCCCTGGTGCTGTGACATCGATATGCTTTCCGAAGTTTGAAAAGAATGCTCGGTTCCTCGTATCATCGACAGCAGCCACGGTTAGAACTTCTTCGTAGATTGCTGGATAAAGGGGGTCTTCCACATTGTCATTTCCTGAGGCTGCAATTAAGACGACATCGTGATCATAGGCATATTTGACGGCGTCACGCAATGCATCAGAATGATAATAGTCCCCCAAGCTCATATTGATGACCTTCGCTCCATGATCTGTTGCCCAATAGATCCCCTTTGCTACTTCAAATGAACTTCCTTCCCCGTTATCATTCAGTACTTTCACTGGTAAGATTTCGCTTTTCCATGAAATGCCTGCAATCCCCGTAACGTTGTTCGTCACAGCCGCGGCTACCCCTGCGACGTGAGTACCGTGTCCGTGCTTATCCGCAAAGTTATCATTTCCTTCTACAGCATTGTATCCATTGACAATTTTATCTTTAATGTCAGGATGATTCGGGTCTACCCCTGTATCGAGAATCGCGATTTTTACGTTTTCTCCGCTAGCCAGTGACCAGCCTTCTTCAATGTCTATTTGCTGTAAATTCCATTGATATTCTTTAAAAAACTCATCGTTCGGAGTGACTGGAGTCTGTATTTGCTTTGTGAAGCGATAGTTAGGCTCTGCAAAGTCCAAGTCATAATCACGTGACAATGCCTCTACTATTTCAACTGTCGTTTGATTTGGTGACTCAATGACGAAGAATGGAGGTGCTTCCTCTACTACTCGATAAGGATTGGTGGCGAACCATGCAGCTGGGTCACGGTTTGGTTTAAACCGGATAACGGCCTGATGCTCATGGTAGGCGGGACCTTCCTCTTCTTGTCCTTCAGATTGGACGTGAATATCCCAGCCAAGTTCCGGCACAGTTTCTGATGTAAGCTGTGTCGCCCGTTCATCTTGGTCTTGCCAACTCACATCGGGGTTGTCACCACCGATGAAAAAATTTCCATTCGTATCAGCGACAGCGGCAATATCCTTGACATACTTTTTCACAAACTCAAGGTTCAATTCACCGATCAATAGGCGGCCGTCGTCTGTTGTTTCACCGATGAGCATATAGGTGCTGTCATCCACATTGTAAGGGTCCGAGTAACGTTGATTGTGATGCACATGGGTAAGAGCTTTAACATCATCACGGTGAAGGGTACCGACTTTCTGTGTAATCTTGTTCGCTTCAGCGATGGCAAATCCTTGCATGTGAGGGTGCTCGTCAATTTGTTGCCGGAACTCATCCTTTATCGTCGGATCTTCTTCTAATTGCTCGGACCACCTCTGCAATTGTTCCGCCATTTGCTTAATAAACATCGACGTCGTGAGGGATAAATCTTCTGCTAGAAGATGATCCATCGCTTCTGTTTCTAACGTTTTTGGGATCTCCTTCGTTTGAATGAGTGCTTGATCTTGGTCCCTCACATGGCCAATTGCTACGATAAACAAAAGAGCGAGGACGCCGATGACGATCACGAGAGTTTTCATTGTCTTCATGTTCATTCACTCCTTTGCTTGAAAAGGTTGTTGCCAAAACTTGTTGTGGTCTTCTTCAATAGGGCTTGGCAGTAGTTGAGAGACGGGGACGAGTTGAATCGACTCTGCTTGAAATTCGTCCAACATGGAACGGATTCCAGCATACGTCTCATCCCCACGTACCCCCACATGACCAATCCCGATTGGCTCGGAACCTTGTTTTGCTTTTTTTGCGAGCTTACGCATGTTTTTTATAACTTCTTTTCTAGATGAGTGAGTATTGTCTAAAAAGATGCTCCTCGTCGCATAAGGAACCTCTAGCTCCTCTGCCAATTGAGGAATAAGGGAGTGAGGGCTTGTGCCACTATCGATAATGAATGCATTTTTTTCCTTTACCACTTCGAGAATGGCTCGCATGATTTTTTCGTTTTCAACGATTTTCGACCCCATGTGATTGTTTAAGCCAACTGCGTAGGGGATATCATCAAAGGCTTTCCTCACGCGACTCTTCACTTCTCCCACGGATAAATTACTTGTGATTCCACTTGGCCCAAGCCACGAGATTTTGCCTTTTTTCGGCTCAAGAGGCATATGAACAATTACTTCCAGTCCGGCTGCTTGGGCTATTTCTGCTTGTTTTGTTGAGTGTTCAAGAAAGGGCATAACCGCTACGGTAACTGGAATCTCTCCTGTTAAAAAATCATCAACACCCTTTACATCCCCGCCAAAATCATCAATAATGATGGCTGCTCGTTTCATCGCGCCTTTATTTGAATCATCTGGACTTGCCAAACCAAGACAGAGGAGGGAGGCTGAAAGAAGGAAAATAAGCTTAAAATACGTTTGCATTCCATCACGTCCTTTCGTGCAGTAGGCTTTTATGTATCCAAATGGCTGCTTGAGCTCCATCCCCCATGGCGATGGAGAGTAGCTGCGAATGGACTGTTACATCGCCTACTGCCCAAACGTGCTTAACATTCGTTTCTTTCGTTCGTGGGTTGACGACAATATGGTGGTTTTCGAGCCTTTCGACACCAAGCTGTTTTGCTAAGTCGGATTCAACCTTTGCCCCGCCCATGGCTAGAAAAGCTTTCGGTGCTGAATGAACGGTCCCATCTTGTAACATAACCCCTTGAAATGTCTCTTCATCATGTAAGATCGTCTCAACCTTTTCATGAACAACCAAGATGTTTTTGCTCGCTAGCTTTTGTTCGACTTCAGGAGAAAGAGGCTGCTGTTCATGGTTAATATACATCAAATTGGGCTTCCAATACGTCAGTGCTAAAGAGAGGTTTGCTCCTGCCTGACCGGAACCAATGACGATCGTATCTTGACCTCTCACTTCATAACCGTCACAATCAGGACAAAGAAAAACGTGCTTGCCGAGCATAGGATATAAAGAAGGAAAAGGTGGAATACGATCACTAATGCCAGTGGCTAATAACAATCGCTTCGCTTCAAAGGTCGTACTTTCTGTCTCGATAACAAAATGCTCAGCTTGCCTGCGAACCGAATGAACAGAACTGTCGATGAATTCAACGCCTAGTGAAGTCGCTTGTTTTCTCCCTGCTTCACGTATCGCTTGGCCACTGATGCCGTCAGGCCACCCAAGAAGATTATGGTATCTACGGCAAAGAGAGGAGCGACCACCGCCATTATCAATTATCGCCACATGGTGTTCGTATCGACCGAGTTGGATGGCTGCCTGTAACCCTGCGATACCACCGCCAACTATGACACACTCATACATCGTATCCCTACTTTCGCAAGTGTGGTAAGTGCTGTTAGTTTGTCTCGTGGGCAGGGAAGTATGCTTATCCTTTTTGAAATAGGAAAGCCGTACAGTTACCCACTAAAAACGTAGCAACCAACTACGATGAAGTGAATCAAGGTGAGCATGTCCACTGATGATCACTAATCGTAAGTGAAAACTTACTTTACTGCCAAGCATAATGCGAAAGCGATCTAACGATGTATAAGGGCAAAAAATAGCCTTAGTGCCGATGTGGCACTAAGACTATTTGCGAAGGTTGAACGCTGCGTTAAGCTGTCCTCGCAACATGCGATCCCGAACTTCTTTTTTTCGCAACTGCTTTTGCTCCATTTTTCGTATTTCAAATGTTTGCATACCGTCTTCCATTTTGTTCGCAATGTCTATTAAACGTTCGACATCTAAAAAAGAGTATTTGCGCGTACCTCCGGGCGTTCGCTCAGGAAACACAAGTTTGCGCTCCTCGTAGTAACGAATTTTCCGTTCAGTCAACCCGGTTAACTCACTCACCATCCCAATTGTAATCACTTTTTTATCTTTATAAGACACGTGATTCAACCCCTCATTAGCGTCTTGTTCAAAATGTTCTGACCTTTGTTGATTTTTACTATAGCATAAGTGGAACAAGAGGAACAGAGGGTATGTTAGATTTTCTTACAAATAAATTGGAACGCACATGTCGGTCGTGTAAGATATAATTAATAGCCCTTGGACATAAACGGAATGAAAAAGGGGAAGATGAAAAAAGATTTTTATGATAGGATATTGTTTATAAAACAGATATAAAAACTCGGAAATAACTTTGATGGGTGGGAGAAATCGCGATGAACAAACAAGGAAAAGTTTACTTAGTAGGAGCGGGACCTGGTGATCTTCGCCTTATGACATTAAAAGGAAAAGATTGTTTACAAAAGGCCGATGTCGTACTGTATGACCGTTTAGTGAATCCGCTCTTTTTAGAGTGGACAAAACCCGAAGCGGAATTGATCTATTGCGGAAAACTACCAGACCGCCATTTGCTTAGGCAGGAAGCGATTAATGAACTGTTAATTGAAAAGGGACGCCAAGGAAAAGTCGTCGTTCGCTTAAAAGGGGGAGACCCGAGCGTATTCGGACGAGTTGGAGAGGAAGCAGATGTGCTAAAAGAAGCAGGTTTGCCGTATGAGATCGTTCCTGGGATAACCGCAGGAATTGGCGCTTCTACCTATGCTGGAGTTCCCGTGACTCATCGGGATTATGGGGCTTCCTTTACGGTTGTAACCGGCCACGATAAATCGCCATCTGGACAACCGCTCATCGATTGGCATGCATTAGCTAACGGTATTGATACGATCGCTTTTTACATGGGGGTAAGCAACCTTCCGTACATCACGGAACAGCTTATCGCCCACGGAAGGGATCTAGAAACGTGTGTTCTATTAATCCAATGGGGAACGATCGGGAAGCAACGTGTCGTCGAAGGACGTTTAAATACAATTGTTTCAAGGGTAAAGGAGGAAGGTATCACAAACCCGGCCATTACTCTAGTCGGTAATATCGGAAAATTACGAACAGAGAAAAGTTGGTTTGAGTCGCAGCGTCTTTTTGGCCATCAAGTGTTGATCGGGAGGACGACTGCAGAGGAAGGCGGGCTAGCGAAAACTCTTATGGAGGCAGGAGCCGAAGTGTTCGAATTTCCACGTTGGCATGTAACATCGAAACCATGGGGAGTAACCCCTAATGAGGTGCAAGAGGCGGATCACCTCGTTTTCACTTCACCCCATAGTGTCCACTTTTTCTTTGAAAGCTTAACTGAACAAAGCATTGACATTCGGCACATTCGCGGCTCCTTTTTTGCAGCCTCAAAAAAATCGCTTAAAATCATTCGTTCTTTTGCCTGTACTGCGGCCCTCTTGCAAGAGTTGCCTGCTGGAGGGAAAACGATCATTTTCGGTGATGAAGAAAATGAAATGAAGCGAAAATACTCGTTCGAAGGGGCAAGCTATGTCTCGACACATCAAAAGGCATTGGTCCCTCAATCGCTTCGAACCTGTAGGCGGTTGCTTGATGAAGGACGAATTGAAACGCTTGTGTTTCCGAGTGCCGCTTCTGTCAATGCCGTAATAGACGGGCTAGAGCAATGCGGGGAATCCGTTGGGACGTTATCGCAAGCTAAAACGGTTATTACGTTCGGACCGGAGTCCTCAAAAGCGGCGAAAGAAGCAGGATTTCAAGTGGACATTCAATTAGAAGCTCCTTCTGCTCAATTGCTAATTGAAACGTTGGAAGCGGTAAGAGTATAGGGGGTGTTTCAGTGAAAGGAATTGTTTATATCGGTCATGGAAGCCGAGTAGAGGAGGGCAATGAGCAACTGCGCGCATTTGTGAAAAAAGCGATTGAGCGCAAAAGGGATATTCCGATTCAAACCATTGGTTTTATTGAGCTAGCTGAGCCATCGATTGAAGAGGCGATCGATGAATGTGTAGCAATGGGCGCTACCGATATCGCGATCGTTCCCGTTCTCCTTTTAGCAGCTGGTCATGCAAAGGTGGATATTCCACAAGAAATTGAACGAGCAGAAAAGAAGTATCCTGAAGTGACATTTTCATATGGCCGGCCATTCGGTGTGGAGACCGTCATTGTCGATGTGTTTAAGCAGCGACTTGAAGCAGTAGGTTTAAAACATGTGAACGGTCTCCCTACCTATGATGATCGAGAAGAAGCGACGATCCTCCTCGTAGGACGGGGAAGTAGTGATCCAGATGCGAATAGCGATTTAGTTAAGATTTCTCGCCTTTTATGGGAGTACGTTCCCGTCATGGAGGTAGAAGTTTGTTTTTTAGCGGCAACCCGTCCGTCTTTAGATGAAGGACTAGAAAAAGTAATCCGTTTAGCAGGTAAAAAGGTGTATCTTTTGCCGTACCTGCTCTTTTCAGGTGTTCTCATGAACAGTCTGCAAGCGAAAGTGAATGAATTAAATGAAACATTATTAGATAAAGAATTTTTGCTATGTCATTACCTTGGCTTTGATGATCAGCTTGTTGATATACTTGTAGAGCGCGTGGATGAAGTGTTGGAACATAAAATAAGCGGGAATCCCGATCTATATCTCAATCGTCTATCGGAGCAAGCGATTGGAGTCGAAGGTTTGTGACGCTCCCTGTTATGCTTAACGTGCAAAATCGATCGGTTGTTTGTGTTGGTGGAGGAGAAGTTGCAGCAAGGAAAGTAAGATCTTTTGTCAAGGAAGGGGCACATATGACCGTCGTGTCCCCCTCATTGCACGAGCAGCTTCGGCCCTATGCAGATAATGGTCAGATCGTCTGGAAGAAGAAAGAGTTTCAACCCTTTGACTTATCTGATGCTTGGTTCGTGCTTGCTTGTACGAATGATCGCGCGCTAAACGAGCAAGTCGCTATCTTGGCGAATAAAAACAAACAGTTGTGTTATGTGGCAGATGACCCTCAGGGCAGTGATGTGACGTTTCCTGTCGTCAAGCATAAAGGAGCGATAACGGTTGCCTTATCTACTGGAGGGGCCAGTCCAACGCTTGCGAGAACACTTCTTGAGGAGATCGTATCTCATATGCCGGATGATATGGACGAGATTTTAGTATTTTTAGCGGAAGCTCGTGTAAAAGTGAAACAAAGAATTGCGGATGAGTCGGTACGTAGAGAGCTATTAAAGAAATTGGCTACCCCGGCTGTTTACCACCAATCAGATCGGTACGTTTGGCTTGAGGAGCAGATTAAAACCTATACAGACACATTCGGTGGAAACGACAAACAATGAAGTGAAAGGAATCTTATTCGAGTGCGATTGCGAACAGCGGAAGCAGAAGCGGACTATAAGCGTTTATTCGAATTAATGTATGTAGCAGCGGACCAACAATGGCGTGAATACAACGGCCCCTATTTTCCGTTTGAAGAGGAAACGTACGAGACATTTTACGAATCAAAGAAAAAAGCTTTTGCTGAAGGACGATTAAAGCTGATCGACGTTAAAGGTGCCATTATCGGAACGGTCAATTATTATTGGGAGTATCAGCCGACACGTTGGCTCGAAGCTGGTATCGTGATCTATGACTCTACGTTTTGGAATGGAGGCTACGGCACGGAAGCCTTCAAACAATGGATCACAGAGTTGTTTGCTAACGATCCGGAAATCGCGCGAGTTGGCTTTACGACATGGTCAGGGAATCCAGGAATGATGAAGATCGGTGAAAAGCTCGGGATGATGTTAGAGGCTCGGTTGCGAAAGGTAAGATACCATCGAGGAACATATTATGATCAAATTCGTTACGGCGTGTTAAGGGAAGAATGGAAAAGTAGATGAACGCCTCTAAAAACTTGGCATACGTTCCACGTGCTATAATGAAAGAAAAAAATGGTATCGATGTGAAAATGATGAAATCACAGGGTGGGTCCGTTTCTGTTTTGAGGAGGTGAACATGAAAACAAAGCTTAGGGGAATCATATTGCTTATTAGTTTGTGTCTCATTTGTGTTGGATGTAGCACTAGTATGGCTTCCGATCAAATGACAGTCAAGCGACTAGAGCCGAAAACCAATTTAGAAGAACGATTGCTGTCGGCTATAGGGAGTCCGCCTTTGTTTGAAATTGATCACTTACCGGTAGAAAAAACAGTTGAGTTTGGAGTTGAATTCTATGAAAACGGGGAAATGGTTGGCGACGCTGAAGCAATTGGCTTGTTGACCGATGGAACAGAAGAGGAAGTGATCGACTCGCTCCAGCTTTTGTTTCAGTTAAATGAGAGTGGGGAAGAACACTACTCTTCGAAAGTGGTTGCTTTTGACGAGGTCGGTGGGACTTATACAGGTTATGGAGGTAACACGAACATTTCACTTGATGGAAGATGGCTCAGTGGCTATATCGTCGAGGAAAAGGTGCCGCTTGAAAAAGGAAACAAACAATATTTAGGCTACATTGCTCAAAATGATAGTGATACGATTTCAACCCTGTCAATTGATGAGGAAGTGAAGCTAGAAGACGAAGTAGGAAGATACGATCGTATACTACTTTATTACGTTCTGATCGAGTAATAAATGAGGAGGATGACCGAGTCATTCGTACAATATGAGGCGAATTTGCTGAATGCCCACCGTCAGTAATGGAGAGAGGCTAGTATCCGCGAACAATGGAAATAAGCGGTGCTAGCCAATTTTGCATTGACGAGTGGGCTATGTTAGTTTTAGAATGTTCTAAAATGTTGAAAAAAATCGTCTTCAAAAGGTGTTGATGAACTGCAAATGTCACTCCATTTGAACGGCAGAAAAAGAGAAATCGATAGGAGATGGAGAGTAGCATGAAAGTAACGAAGTTTGGTGGAACATCCGTTGCGAGTGCAGAGCAAATTCGCAAGGTGGCTACGATTGTAGCAGATGATGTGGAGCGTAAAATTGTCGTCGTTTCAGCTCCTGGGAAGCGGCATTCAAGCGATACAAAGGTGACGGATTTGTTAATTCGTTTAGGAGAAACGTACTTAGAAAAGGGATATGCGAATGAGGAGCTAGAGGCGGTTTTACGACGGTATGAAGAAATTGCTAAAGGGTTGGAGCTCGGCCAAGAGATCATTGATCAAATTGCGAACGATTTACACACAAGGCTAACCTTTAACCAAAGCAACCCCGGTGCATTTATGGATCAACTCAAGGCAAGCGGGGAGGACAACAACGCGAAGTTAATTGCTGCCTATTTGCAAACCAAAGGAATGAATGCAGTCTATGTAAGCCCAAAGGAGGCCGGCCTGTTGGTCAGTGATGAACCTGGAAACGCCCAAGTGTTACCTGAGGCGTATGACCATTTAAAAAAGCTTCGTGAACGTGACGAAATGATCGTATTCCCAGGTTTTTTTGGTTTTTCTCCAGACGGAGCTCTCGTCACATTTCCGCGAGGAGGCTCGGACATTACTGGAGCGATTTTGGCCGCTGGGGTGAAAGCGGAACTGTATGAGAATTTTACAGACGTGGATTCCGTGTTTGCTGCGAACCCAAATGTCGTTGAAAGTCCGGCGCAAATTCGGCGCATGACTTATAGAGAAATGCGGGAGCTTTCCTATGCGGGCTTTTCCGTCTTTCATGATGAAGCGTTAATTCCAGCATTTCGGCAAAAGATTCCCGTTTGTGTGAAAAACACGAACAATCCTAGCTCACTAGGAACAATGATTCTAGCAGAGCGAGAGTACTTTTTAAATCCTGTCATCGGGATTGCGGCAGATAAAGGGTTTGCGACTATTTATGTTCGCAAATATTTAATGAACCGTGAAATAGGGTTCGGGCGTCGGCTGTTGCAAATTATTGAAGATGAAGGCCTTTCATATGAGCATATCCCGTCAGGAATTGATGATGCCTCGGTCATTCTTCGGCAGGAGCAACTGACGGATGAAATCGAGCATCGGATATTAGCACGAATAAAAGAGGAGCTTTGTGTCGACGATGTGTTTGTTGAAAAGGATTTTGCTATGGTGATGATCGTTGGTGAAGGAATGCATAACACTGTCGGCATTTCAGCACGAGCCACGGCTGCGCTTGCTAGAGCTCATGTCAACATTGAAATGATTAACCAAGGATCGTCTGAGGTTAGTTTAGTGCTTGGCATACACGAGAAAGACGCCGATGCGGCCGTCCGTGAATTGTATGAAGAATTTTTCGGTGGTGCCGAGGAAACGGTTCAATAAAAGGAAGCTCTGTCGATCAAAGACAGAGCTTCTTTTGTATCATCATTTCAATTGTTTAAGCAAGCTTTTTAGCTCGGCTACGTCTTTTCTTAAGGCTGAGATTTCTTGTTTTAACCCATCGGCTTCACCATCTTCCTCATTGTCCGTTAACTCTGCTTTTTCAACGTTATTGACGATTACACCGATAAACAAGTTAAAGATGATAAACGTACCGATTAAGACAAAGCTGACAAAATAAAGCCAAGACCACGGAACTTCGGCAAAAATTGGTCGCATGACGCCGCTCGCCCATGACTCTAGCGTGACCACTTGGAACAATGTTAACAAACTAAGCTGTAAATTACCGAAATATTCAGGCGACACATGCTGAAATAACATCGTCCCGATAACGGCAAAAATATAGAAGAAAATGCTCATCAAGATTAAGATGTTTCCTAACGCCGGGATCGTCATCACCAACGCATCAACTAACCTGCGCAACGATGGAACAACTGAGATGGCCCGTAGTACCCTGAGAACCCGTAAAATACGGAGAACCGTCACAAATTGAGCACCTGCAAATATATGACCTGCGGCTACAATTAAGAAATCAAACCAATTCCATGAACTTCGAAAAAAAGCTGATTTCGGATTCGAAGCTAAAAAGCGCATCGCAATTTCAATCGTGAAGATCCAGAGAAGAACAAGATCTATTCGATAGAATAACCATTTATGATCAGCATAAATACGTGGATAGGTTTCGATTCCAACGATAAGGGCATTAAAAAGAATTAACGCGATCACCGTAAACGTAAACGCCCGATGATTCACGATTTTTTGCATTTTACTAGTGAAGCTGTTCTGTTTCTGTCTAGCTTCCATTTTCAATGATCCACTCCTTTAATCTACTTGCACTCGTTCTATTTTACTAGAATTTAAGAAAACAGAAAAGGTTCGGATCTCCTCTGTTTCAATAAATATTTATTCTTAACGTTCCATACTCTAGCAAAGGTGAGGGGTACGCATGACTAAAGGGGAGCTGAGCTACAGATTTCATTAAAATAGTTAGAATTTGGTGAGGGCGAACAAGTGAACATAGCTAGACTCGGGCAATTTAATTAGCCCAATCCGCTGGGGATCAAATAACTTATATTCAGGTGGATCGTTATGCTTTCCCTTGATCGTTTTTCAACTTACACAGATGGACTTGATCTAGAAATCGATCGTGCCAAATCATGATTAATTCAAATAAAAAGTGAGGCCGTATAGAGGGATAGACATGGATTCGAATGGACTTCAAGGAAAACAAACGTACGTTCTTGAAATCGAATGTACGTTCGTGTATACTGGAGTTAAAGAGAACGAGGTGAGAAGACATGGAAAAGTTACTCAGACGAAGTGTGCAAGAACAATTAATTCTCGCTGCGATTTATCAATCTTGCTCTGGTGAATTTACGCAGCGAAACCTATTGGTAAAGTCATTTAACGATACCCATGTGGTGGCATATTGTTTCTTGCGTAAGCAAACGCGTATGTTCAAACGGGATCATTTTTTATCGGTTCAGCCGGATCATTCAAACGTTTCTCGTCCTGCTTGGTAAACAAAAAGAACCACCTGTTGGTCGATGGTTCATTTATAATGAAGATCTACTTTTTAATTTCCAATGAAGGGGTGGAACCGAGTTCACGTGAACGATTTATGGCTGCAGTGATAGCTTCTTCGATTGCTTGCTGCATTTGCTGCTGTTCGAGAACGCGAAGACCTGCCTCTGTGGTCCCCCCTGGGCTCATCACTTCCTTATATAATTCCTCTGCCGTTTTCGATGTTTGCTCAAGTCGTTTGCCAGTCCCAATAAGCGTCTGGGAGATGAAGGCTTTCGCTTCGCTTTCTGTAAGCCCAGATTGTACCGCCGCTCGCTCCATTGCTTCTACCATGTAATAAAAGTAGGCGGGACCGCTACCGGCAAGTCCCGTGACAGCGTCAAGTTTATCCTCCGTTACTTCTGTCACTGTACCGATGGCCGTAAATATAAGGGTCGCTAGCTTTACATGAGAGGCGTTAGCATACCGGCCACCGCACAATCCTGTGGCGGATGCCCCGACTTTTGCTGATGTATTTGGCATCGTTCGGACAACAGGTACCTCATGTGCAAGCAACGTTTCGATGTAGGAGGTCGTTGTGCCCGCGAGTACGGAAATAAACAGCTGTTTCTCTGTTATTTCGCCGCGAATTTCTTCAATCGCCTCTTCAATGTTTTTTGGCTTCATCGCTAGAAATATGATCGTTCCTTGGCGTACAGCTTCTTGGCGATTTTGCGTGGTGCAAATCCCATAACGATCTTCGAGTTTTGTTAGCTTTGCTTCATCACATAGGTTTGTGGCGATCACTTGGGAAGGGAGAAGGAGCTTTTTAGACAAAAGCCCGGCAATGATGGACTCGGCCATAGAACCAGCCCCTAAAAAGGTGATCTTATGATCTTGTAGCATCGTTCATTCACCTACTTTTTGATTTGTCCTGTACCATGCACCACATATTTGCTTGATGTCAGGGCGCGTAAACCCATTGGCCCACGAGCATGTAGCTTTTGTGTACTGATGCCGATTTCTGCTCCAAACCCAAATTCAAAGCCATCGGTAAAACGGGTGGAGGCGTTATGATAGACTGTTGTAGCATCGACATTGGTTAAAAACTTACGTACGTTGGCATCCGTTTCACTTACGATGGCTTCCGAATGCTTTGAACCGTAGCGATCAATGTGAGCGATGGCTTCATCCACAGAGTTGACGATTTTCATTGCCACCTGCAAGTCTAAATATTCAGTTCTCCAATCGGACTCATCTGCCGGTTTTACGAATGGCGCGACGGCTTTTATTTGTTCATCTCCTGCAATTTGTACTTCTTTTATACGCAACTCTTCTATTAATTTGCTTACATGTTCCTTTGCCCATGCGCTGTGTACTAAAATTGTTTCTGCTGCATTGCAGACAGAAGGGCGCTGTGTTTTCGCGTTGACTGCAATCGCAACTGCCATTTCTGGGTCAGCAGATTCGTCGATATACACATGACAGTTTCCAACCCCTGTTTCTAATACAGGGACCGAGGCTTCTTTTACAACTGACTGAATTAAATTTGCCCCACCACGTGGAATGAGAACATCCAAATAGTCATTTAGCTTAAACATCTCTTTCGCTGTTTCCCGGGACGTGTCTTCTAAAAGTTGAACGGCGTCCTTTGGAATCACATTTGCAGCTTCCAGTCCGCGATGAATGACAGAGACGAGCGCTTTGTTGGAATGGAGTGCAGAAGAACTACCGCGCAGAAGGACAGCGTTCCCCGATTTTAAGCAAAGAACGGAGGCATCCACTGTGACATTAGGACGGGCTTCGTAAATCATCCCAATGACCCCGAGTGGGACACGTACCTGCCGAATGTTCAAGCCATTTGGACGAGTAAACTCATCGATTTGTTCCCCGATTGGATCATCTAACGCGATCACTTGCTCTACACCTTCCGCCATTGCTTGAACCCGTTCATCCGTTAGTAATAAACGGTCGAGTAACGTTTGACTGATTCCCGCACGTTGACCAGCTTCGATATCTTTTTGATTTTCTTCGATTAAGTATGTGCGTTCTACCAAAAGCTGATCTGCAATTTGTTTTAGCGCACGGTTTTTTTCTTCAGTTGTCAATATAGCCAATTGTTTACTCGCTTGTTGGGCCTGTTTTGCTTTTTCAATCAATTCACTCATGATTCATTCAACTCCTTTTCTTGTATGACTAATTGGTCACGATGGACCACCTCATCCCGCACGAGTGGGATCAACTGTTTGGCTTCATCACTTTTTCTTCCTTGAACTTTTCGTAGCTGCTCAGAAGAAAGCGTGACTTGGCCTTTCGCAATGACTTTGTTTTGTTCATTCCATATGTGGACCACATCTCCCGCTTGAAACGTCCCGTGCACGGAGGTAACACCCGCTGGAAGTAAACTCTTTCCTTCATTCATTATCGCCCGTTCAGCCCCTTGATCGATCCGAACTACGCCACTTACGGGGGAGTGAAGACGAATCCATTGCTTTGTCTTTCCTTCCATTAAATCGCCCGTATTACCTACATACGTGCCATCTCCCTTGCCTGAGAGGATGTCAAGTAATGCATGTTCTCCGCTCGCTTTTCCGATAAACACGTCTACTCCAAGCGATAGCGCCGTTTGTGCTGCTGCTACCTTTGACTTCATCCCCCCAGTCCCAACGTTCGATCCTGCTTCTCCACCCATTTGCAACATTTCATCAGGAATCGTCGGGAGGTATTGATAGCGTTTTGCATTCGGATGCGTTTTAGGGTTAGCGTCATATAGCCCATTGACATCTGTCAAAATGCAAAGGGTGTGGGCATGGATCAATCCGCTCACAAGGGCAGAAAGCATATCATTGTCACCAAACGTGAGCTCGGCAATCGAAGTGGAGTCATTTTCATTAATGATTGGCAGAGCCCTACGCTTTAATAGCTCCATTAAGGCGGAATAGGCGTTTGTATACTGCGTTTGATTTTGAAAATCTTTTCGGGTCAAGAGAAGCTGGGCAGCAATAATTCCGTGTTGATGAAAACGTTCCATATAATGCTGCATAAGCAACGCCTGCCCGACGGCCGCTGCCGCCTGTTTACCGGCCATGGTCGTTGGTCGAACAGGGTATCCGAGCCGAGAAAAGCCCGCCGCTACTGCCCCAGAAGAAATGAGGATCACTTCATGCCCAGCTTTACGCAGGTTAACGATGGCACGAACATAGCCTTCTAGTTTCTCTAAATCAAGCGCTCCTTGTTTCGTCGTAAGCGAACTACTTCCAATTTTGATTACGATCCGTTGTCTTTTCATGCCACTTCCCCCAGTTTTCATTCGATCACAAAAAACCTCCGTCCCTAAAAAAGGACGGAGGTTGGATATCCGCGGTACCACCTTTTGTTGGCATAATTGCCCACTCTACTCTCATAACGCGAGACACGTCCAGCTTTTCACTGGTAGCTCAAGGGTAGGTTCAGCACATTCAGAGGCAACGGTCCTTTCAGCCTGTGGGTCCCGCTCTCTGACTGCATGAATGGATGCTTACTAATCCCTCTCATTGCCTGCAATTTTTAATTGTGCTTATTATAAAACGGGGGAATCCTGTAGTCAAGGGGCTATCAGATAATTCAAATAAAATGGGTCGTCCCCATGAACTTTCGTCAACAAATGGAGAAATGATCAGCCAAAAGAACGAAATGATTTTCAATTTGTTCTGAAAACGTTTTATAAGATTCACAAGACGTTCAATTTTCGTTATGATATAGGGACTGCCATATGGAGGAGAGAAGCATGAGAAAGAAAACAATCTTTATTACGGGTGCTTCCAGTGGACTAGGACGACAGCTTGCCATTGACTTTTCGTGGGAAGAGACGGTGTTATGTTTGTTTGCCCGTTCTCAAGAACGTTTAGAAAATGTCCAGCGAATTGTTGTCGAAAACGGAGGCGAAGCCCATATTTATCCCGTAGATTTGGCTGATCCACAGTCGATAGATCGCTCGTTTGCAGAAGCCATCAGCGCCGTTGGTGTGGTTGATGTACTAATAAATAACGCCGGTTACGGTGTGTTTGAACCTTTCTGTGATAGTCAGATGGATGAGAATGAACGGATGTTTCGTGTCAATGTATTCGGCTTGATGCGAGCAACAGCCGCTGTCTTACCGACGATGCGTGAACAAGGAAGCGGTCATATTATTAACATTGCGTCCCAAGCTGGAAAGATTGCTACAGCCAAATCAGCTATTTACTCTGCAACAAAGCATGCCGTTTTAGGATTTACAAACAGCCTGAGAATGGAGTTAAAAGGGACAGGGATTCATGTCTCAGCTGTGAATCCAGGACCGATCCAAACGCCATTTTTTGATCAAGCAGACAAGGAAGGCGGATATACTTCTAAAGTTCAGCGAATCATGCTCGATCCAGAAGATGTATCAGAAAAAATTGTGCAATTAACGAAAAAGCCAAAGCGCGAATTAAACCTACCTTGGTGGATGAACATTGGAGCTACTGCTTATCAGGTTGCGCCCCGTCTATTGGAGCTTTTAGCAGGGAAGCAATTTCGTCAAAAGTAAGGGTTCCTGTAAAGATGGAATAGCAACAATCATAAATAATAGTATGGAGATCTTCATCCGATTGTTCTTTGTATTGCTGGCATACATAATCGGTGAGGATCTTTTGTTCGTTTGCACTCAAAGGCATCGTTTCAGATGGTGAAAAGGTTTCCAACACACGTTTAATCTTTTTATCGATAAAGATTTGTTCCATAATCGTCTCCACTTCCCATTTAAGCCATTGGTCTATTCATTATAGCAAAACGTACCCTCGTTAGGTCTTTATTACATTTAAGAAAAAATGATCAACACATTTGGGTGGATCGCTGAATAAAATACGGTGTGAAAACTTTACGATCATGATGTGATTGAAACGACCCAAAGGGGCTGATTAGACAGATGTGTGGAATTACAGGCTGGGTAGATTGGCGACGCAACTTGCAAAATGAGACGGAAACGATCAAACAGATGGCGGAAACGCAAACACATCGAGGGCCCGATGATTTGAACGTTTGGACAGAGAAGCATGCTGCCTTAGGTCACTCGCGGCTCATTGTCGTTGATCCGGAAGGCGGTTGTCAGCCGATGATGAGGGAGAGGAATGGCAAACGCTATACGATCGTGTATAACGGCGAATTATACAATACAGAAGATTTACGGAAAGAGCTTATAGTAAAAGGTTACCAGTTTCAAGGCCATTCGGATACGGAAGTATTACTCGTGTCTTATATCGAATGGGGTTACCAATGTGTGGAGAAGTTCAATGGCATTTTTGCGTTTGCGATTTGGAATGATAAAGATCAGAGCTTGTTTATGGCCCGCGACCGATTAGGGGTAAAGCCGCTATTTTATACTGTTCGCCATGGATTTTTACTTTTTGCAACTGAGATAAAAGCGCTGCTTGCTCATCCTGAAATCGAGCCGGTTCTTACCGAAGAAGGGCTATCGGAAGTGCTCGGGCTTGGGCCATCACGTTCACCGGGTAATGGCGTTTTTGATGATATTCAAGAGTTGCGACCAGCTCATCTTTTGACATACGATCGCAATGGGGCAAAAGTGAGCCGTTATTGGAGATTAAAATCAATGGCTCATTCTGAAGATGCGATGGAAACGGCCGCCCATCTTCGCGACTTATTAGAAGATACTGTTGAACGTCAGCTATTTGCAGATGTTCCAGTTGGAATGTTTCTTTCGGGTGGAGTCGATTCGAGTGCTTTAACGGCAATTGCGGCGCTGATTTACGAGCGAGAAGGGAAGGGCCCGATTCGGACGTACTCGATTGATTATGACGAAAATGATAAGTATTTTAAAGCGAATGACTTTCAACCGAATGCCGATGGACCTTGGGTTGAAAAAGTTTCAACTACTTTTCGAACGAACCACCACAATGCTGTCATCTCGATCGAGGAGTTGGCTAATCAATTAAAGCGAGCGGTAGAGCTTCGTGACTTACCTGGAATGGCCGATGTAGACTCTTCATTGTATTGGTTTTGTAAGCAAATCAAAAAAGATGTTACCGTTGGCTTATCGGGTGAATGTGCTGACGAAATTTTTGGTGGGTATCCTTGGTTCCATAAGCCAGAGGTCATGAATTTTAATGGGTTTCCTTGGATGAGATCAGCGGATGAACGTCAGGAGCTTCTTCATGAACGATGGCGCCAAAAGTTAAATTTGCCCAAATACGTTCATGATCGTTATAAAGAAACGATTGCCGAAACGCCTCGCTTCGAAGAGGACACACCGGAAGAAGCGCGACGCAGGGAAATTTCGTATTTGAACATGGTCTGGTTTATGACAACGCTTCTTGATCGGAAGGATCGAATGAGCATGGGAGCGAGCTTAGAAGTGCGAGTTCCATTTTCTGACCATCGAATTGTAGAATACGCTTGGAACATTCCGTGGGAAATTAAACAATTTGGAGGGAGAGAGAAGGGCATTTTACGAAAAGCGTTGGAAGGCATCCTCCCAGATGAAGTGTTATACCGGAAAAAAAGTCCTTATCCGAAAACGCACCATCCAAAATACACGAAAATGGTCCAGCAAGAGATGGAACGAATTCTCGGTCAAAGCGATAGCCCCCTCTTTGATGTAGTGAACCGGAAAAAGTTAAAAGAGTTAGCCGAAACTGGTGGCAAGGCATTAACGACACCTTATTTTGGGCAGCTTATGACAGGCCCGCAGTTCCTTGCCCACTTCATCCAAATGGAGCATTGGCTTAAGCATTACAATATCAAATTAATTGGTTAACGATTGTGCCCCCTCGTTTGTTGAAAAACGAGGGGCTTTTGCTGCGTTTTGGTAGTTCTTTAGTTGTATTAGGAGGAACAGACGAATACATACTTTAGTTTTATTAATAGATTGGTTTGACTAAGATTGTGTGGTATAATTTGCTCATACAAAAATGAATAGTTATTCATTTAGTGGGGGGATAATATTGGATCAGCATGTAGAGGTTGTCATGGAGCGCAATCGTTTACTCGTAAAATTAATATGGTTTATGTTCGCGTTAGGGTTAGTGAGCAATTTTGTCAGCCGAGTGCCTCAAGAAGGAATAATTGCATATGTCATTACAGGGGTGGTACTTGGACTGGCCATCACATTCTTAACCTTTAGCGGAAAAGTTCCTCTGTTTATTCCGTATATGGTCACCGTTTGTTATGGTATTTTAACATTTGTGATTGGAATGACTTCTCCAAAACTATCAAATTACTTACTCGTTTTTATTAGTTTAGCGATCGTCGCTCTTTATCACCAGTTTCGTGTCATTGCTTTATCTGGTGTTATCGGACTTTTATTAACAAATTATTTTTTCTTTACGTTACGTGATTCTATGTTTGTCGGTTTAGATGAACAAGTGCTATTTTCGTTAAATTTATACGTTCTTTTATTGACGGTCATTTTAATGGCACAGGCGAAGATTGGGGAGCAAATGAGAGCGAAAGTGGAAGCCGATCATGCCCTTGTTGTGGAGGAAAAAAAGAGAACTGAGCAACTTCTTGATCGTGTCGCAGAGACATCTCATGTCATCGAAACATTCTCAGAAAAAGTATTGAGTGAAATGGAGAAAACGAAAGATGTATCCCAAGAGCTTGTCGGTGCCTTTAACGAAGTATCGCAGGGAGTGGAACAGCAATCGGGCAGCATCACGGAAATGAAGGAGACGATGCTGAAGCAAGACCAAGCGGTTAGCCAAATGGCCGAAGTATCTGAATCAACGAAAAAGCTGGCGAAGCAGGGAAAAGAAAAAAGTGAAGAAAGTTATACAAACATGCTTGGATGGTCTAAAGAGGTCACAGAGCTTCAAGCGACCGTCGACGAAACGTTAACGACGATTCTAGGCTTGAGCAAAAAATCTCAGCAAATTACGTCGATTGTCGAGACCGTTAATCAAATTGCTGAACAAACGAATTTACTCGCATTGAATGCAGCGATTGAAGCAGCACGTGCGGGAGAGCAAGGAAAGGGTTTTTCCGTTGTTGCCGAAGAAGTACGCAAACTAGCGCAAGATTCCCAAGCAGCGACTCAACAAGTGAATGCTATCCTAGGCGATATTCAAAAAATGACGGGAGCGATCTCGGAAAAAATGATGAACAGTAAAACCGTAACGGACAAAGGGGTCGAACGGGCGACAGGAATGCTTGAAAGCCTAACGATTTCCGAGCAAATGATGTCGTCCATTGCTTCGGATTGCGAGCTTCTTGATGATCGTCTATCTTTATTGAGTAAGTCTCAAATGAGCTTGACGGAGGAGATCGTCTCTGTTCAATCGGTGACACAGCAATCTCAAGCGATGGTGGAAGAAGTATTTGCTAGTGTGGAGCAGCAAAATCAAGCGATTCAAAATGTGACGAAGCAGCTTGAGGAGCTCAATCAATTGAACGGGCGATTAGTTGCCTCTCTTTCGCAAACGGAAAACATATCTCCTGATGAAAAATGATTTTACAAAAAGTTAACCTTTCGCCAGCTTAGCTTTCCGCTGTATAGTAAAAAGAGACAAGCCGGTTTTGAATTTTTTCAGGTAGTGCCAAAAGTTCTATGAAAAACTAGCACGGTTCATACTACCTACCATTTATTAGGTGGAAATGCCACGCTATCGCTCTTGACAAACACACCAATGGTTTATTCAGAGGTCAATCAAGGGCGAAGGGAACA
>NZ_SNUY01000002.1:0-43040 GCF_004376175.1 Halalkalibacterium halodurans
GGGGATTGATGTCGTGTGGTTACCTCATCAATACCTTAGAATTCAGGGGGGTGGCAAGTTTTTTGCTTATAAAGCCCTCTAATATAGGATTTATTAACCTATTTCTATATAAAGTTTTGACAATACGCAAATTTGAAAAGGGGGAGAAACATGAAAAAGAGGATCGTTCACTCATTTTTAGTAGGATTATTAGCAGTTGGTATTCTAACAGCTTGTTCGCAAGAAGGATCCACAACGGAAGATGAGACGAATACGAATGAAGACGGAACAGTCACAATTACGACCGCACGTACTCTTGATGATGGCACCGTTTTTAAAGATGGTGAAGATGTTCATGATAACGTCGTCACGAGATGGGCTGAAGAGGAGTTGGGAATTAAATTCGTGACAGAGTGGACGCAGCCAAATGATGAACAATTCAATACACAATTGCGTCTAATGATGTCTTCAGGTGAGAAGCTGCCAGATGTATTTCAAGTCAATGACACGGCCATTAAGGCTGATTTGCTTGCCTCTGGTCTCGTGATGCCGGTTGATGAAGCGATTGAGACATATGCTTCTCCGAGGTTAAAACAATTATTTGAGCAATTCCCACAAGCGTTTTATCCGTCAACAAAAGACGGGGTTCGCTACGGAATTCCTCGATTTTCAGGCGGGAACGGGTCTGACACTCTTCTCTGGATTCGCCAAGATTGGCTAGATAAATTTGACCTAGAACCGCCAACAACATTGGAAGAATTAGAACACATCATGGATGTATTTGTAAACGAAGATCCGAATGAAACAGGAAAAAACGATACGATCGGAATTACTTTTGCTGCTGGTGATTATGGGTTTCGAGGTGGAAACATTGCCGATAGTAGCTGGGTTTTTGGAGCGTTTGGCGACTTTGTTCCAGGGGCATGGAGTAAAGGAGACGACGGCTCACTCGTATATGGATCTATTCAGCCATCGGTGAAAGATGGGTTGGCGAAGATTCATGAATGGTATGAAAAAGGGTACCTTGCAACTGACTTTGCCATTTTAAGTGCTGGCGATGCACAGGAAAGCTTTATTTCCGGTCGATCTGGTATTATGGCTGCCCCTCCTTGGGCCCACGGATATCCAATCGGTGAAATGGCTCAAGTCGTTCCAGATGCGATTGTGAAGCCTTTCCCTCATGTAAGTGGGCCTAACGGTCAAGCGGGACGAAGAGGAGAAGGATATGTTGTCGGATCGTTTTTGTTCAACAAAGATTTTGAGCACATGGATAAATTTTTTGAGTATTGGGATGCCATTTATGGTTATACGTTCGGGGAATCAGACTATTTTGAATACGGATTGTTTGAAGGCTATGACTATGTAATGGAGGACGGAGAGCCTGTATATGATCATGCTCAATTTGAAGAGATCACTGGTGAAGAAGTAGTCGACCCAGGGCGTTATTTCTTACCAACGAACGTTCCGACCATTCCGTTTGAAATGTATAGCCTGCTGGAAGAGTTTCATGAGACAGGAAGGGAGCCTAAGACAGGGTATGAGGCAGGACTTGCTGGTCGGGATCCAGACTACATTGAAGCTGCTGCGATCGTCAATCGGCAAAACGACCTTCGGATCATTAATGAGTTTAACGGACCACCGACACCAACCATGGTTTCAAGATCTGAGCATCTAGAGCGAATGGAGGACGAGTTGTTCGTCGATATTATTTATGGCAACAAGCCGCTGGATGCTTTCGATCAATTCGTTGAAGAATGGCGTCAATCAGGTGGAGAGGCGATAACAGAAGAAGTTAATGAGTGGTATGAATCTGTGCAACAGTAGTACCGGATTTTGTTATGGAACAAAAAGGTGCAGCCCCATTTCCGCTGTTTGCTGGGAGGCACCTTCTGTTCCATTCATTTCTTCGTAAAGGAGGGAACGCGTTGGAAAGCCAAGCTGTAACTAGCAACGCGAAAACGGTAGAACGGAAGCTAAAGAAACAAAAGTGGAATTTTCGTAGGACGTGGCAGCTCCATGTGTTGTTAATCCCTGCCCTCATACTTGCCTTGATCTTTCAGTACGGTCCGATGTTTGGCATCGTGATGGCTTTCCAAGATTACAAGCCGTGGCTCGGGTTTACTGGGTCGGAGTGGGTTGGACTCCAACATTTCATTACGATGTTTGAGTATGATTACGCGAAGCAGGTCATTTGGAATACGCTTGTCATTTCTGTGTTAAAAATGATCTTCGGCCTCATCGTCCCAATCATTGTCGCTTTACTATTAAATGAAATGTACCAGATGGTCGTCAAGCGAACGGTGCAAACGATCATCTACTTACCTTATTTTCTTTCATGGGTTATTTTAGGTGGAATCTTAATTGATGTTTTGTCTCCAGATGGAGGAATTGTCAATCAAGCGCTAGGTTTATTCGGAATCGATCCAATCTTTTTCTTAGGGAGCAACGACTGGTTTCGGACGACGGTCGTGATTAGCGATCTTTGGAAGGAAACAGGCTTTAATACCATCGTCTTTTTAGCAGCTATTACAGCGGTTAACCCTAATTTATATGAAGCAGCCGTGGTCGACGGGGCGAATCGATGGAAGCAGACGCTTCACATCACGTTGCCAGCGATGCTGCCAATTATTATTGTTGTCGCGACCTTGTCGTTAGGAAACATTTTAAACGCTGGGTTTGATCAAATTTTTAACCTTTATAACCCTCTTGTGTATCAAACGGGAGACATTATCGATACGTATGTTTACCGAGTCTCGCTCGTAAACGGTGACTTTAGTTATGGAACAGCGGTAGGGCTCTTTAAATCACTCATCAGCTTAGTGTTAATCATCATCGGTTACCGTCTCGCTTACAAATATGCGAATTGGAGAATTTTCTAGGGGGAATTTTCGATGCGTGTCTACAAAACGAAGGGTTATAAAGTGTTTACAGCTTTTAACTATACTTTTTTGCTATTATTTGCTGTTCTTTGCATTTTGCCGCTCGTGCATATTTTTGCTGTTTCTTTAAGTGGCAGCGGTGCCGCGGCAGCTAATCTCGTGATGTTTTTGCCGGTAGATTTCACTTTGGATGCGTACGAGCGGACGATTGCCAACGATAATTTTATTCGCTCTTTTTTGATCTCGGTGGTCCGTGTCGTTCTTGGGACTGTCATTTCCATGGGCGCGATGCTCTGTGCGGCTTATGCCTTATCAAAAGAGGATCGTGACTTCAAGGGACGAAAATTTTACATTTGGTTTTTTGTTATTACGATGTTGTTTAATGGAGGTCTCGTTCCGACGTATATGGTCGTGACAGGATTAGGATTAACGAATACGATTTGGGCACTCGTATTACCACCGGCGATTAATGCCTTCAATCTCATCCTGCTACTCAACTTCTTTCGTACAGCGGTCCCTAAATCATTGGAAGAGTCGGCTTTCATTGATGGAGCCAATCACTTTCAAATCTTTCTCAAAATCTATTTACCGATTTCTGTCCCAGCGATTGCGACGGTTTCATTGTTTACGATGGTGTTCCATTGGAACTCATGGTTTGATGGAATGATATACAACAACGATGCTCGCAACTACCCGCTACAAACCTTTTTGCAAACGATCGTTGTCCAGCAAGATTTCAGCCAAATTACAGATGCGGAAACGCTTCGAAATCTATCACAGCGAACGGTTCAAGCGGCGCAAATCTTTATTGCTGCTCTGCCGATGCTGATCGTCTACCCATTTATCCAAAAATATTTCGTCAAAGGGATTGTATTGGGCGCGGAAAAAGAATAGGAGGGATCACATTTGCTACCAATCAATGAAAATTTAAAAGGAAAAGTAGCTGTCATTACAGGTGGAAGTGGGGTGCTCTGCCGGGCGATGGCTTATGAATTAGGGAGACAAGGTGTGAAGGTAGCCATTCTCAATCGAAATCGTGATACAGGAAACGAAGTAGCTGAAACGATTCGAGAAGCAGGGGGAGATGCGCTTGCCATCTCTTGCGATGTGTTAGAGGTAGACCAAGTGAAAGCAGCTGAAAAACAGATCAGAAAGGAATTTGGTGCTTGCGACATTCTCATTAACGGGGCAGGAGGCAATCACCCTGATGGGACAACAGACGAAGAGACTGTTCGTATGGAAAACGTGGCAAAAGAAACGAAGACGTTTTTTGATTTGACGGTCGAAGGGTTTCAGCGCGTGTTTGAACTGAATTTAATTAGCGCGATGGTAAGCTCACAAGTGTTTGCAAAAGGAATGGCCCATCGGAAAGGGGCTGTCATCATCAACATGTCCTCGATGAGTGGGCCCACTCCGATGACAAAGGTTCCTGCCTACAGTGCAGCAAAAGCAGGAATTGATAATTTTACGAAGTGGTTAGCGGTGCATATGGTGGAGGTTGGCATTCGCGTGAACGCGATCGCGCCTGGTTTTTTTCTCACAGACCAAAACAAAAAACTGCTGCTTCAGGATGACGGCTCATGGACAGAGCGTTCAAAAAAAATCTTTTCTCATACGCCAATGAGGCGATTTGGAAAGCCTGAAGATTTACTAGGTACGGTCATTTGGCTAGCAGATGAGACGATGTCTGGATTTGTAACTGGTGTAACCGTACCAGTCGATGGTGGGTTTATGGCGTATTCGGGCGTGTAGAGAAAGGAGGAAGGATAAGATGAAAACAGTAGTTGTAAATGATCATTCATTTGCTTATTTTCCAAAGAAATGGAAGTGTTGCATCGGCACGGGAAGGTTAGGCTTAGCGTTGCAAAAAGAATACGTGGATCATCTCGCGCGATTGCAAAAGGAGCTGAACTTTCAATACATACGAGGACATGGGCTTCTTCATGATGACATTGGTATTTATCGCGAGCGAAAGCGGGCCGATGGCACAGTTGAGCCGTTTTATAATTTTACGTACATTGACCGAATTTTCGATACGTTTCTTGAATTGAACATTCGTCCGTTTGTTGAGATTGGCTTTATGCCAAAGCTATTGGCTTCTGGGGAACAAACGATTTTCGATTGGCAAGGGAATGTGACCCCGCCAAAAGACTATGACCAGTGGAAACAACTTATTCAAGCGGTTATTTCCCACTTTATTGACCGATATGGGGTAGAGGAAGTGACAAAATGGCCGTTCGAAATATGGAATGAGCCGAATTTAATCAACTTTTGGCAGCATGCCGATAAGAAAGAGTATTTTAAATTGTACAAAATAACCGCCCGTGCGATCAAAGAGGTTCACCCGTACATTCAAGTGGGTGGCCCGGCTATATGCGGCGGTTCAGATGAATGGATCACAGACTTTTTACAATTTTGTCATAAGGAAGAGGTTCCTGTAGACTTTGTTTCAAGGCATGCGTATACGTCGGCAAAACCGCACAAAGTAACACCTGACTATTATTATCAAGAGCTTTATGAAAATACCCATATGCTAGATGAGTTAAAGAACGTAAAGGAGCTCATTCAACAATCACCATTTCCTAATTTGCCTTTTCATATTACGGAGTATAATACATCCTACAGTCCGATTAACCCGGTTCACGATACGGTTCTTAACGCCGCTTATTTAGCGCGAATTTTAAGCGAGGCAGGTGACATTGTTGATTCATTCTCCTATTGGACGTTCAGCGACGTATTTGAAGAAGCAGGAGTCCCTACTGCACCTTTCCACGGAGGCTTTGGGTTAATCGCTCTTCATGGGATCGCGAAGCCGACCTACCACTTGTTTTCGTTTTTTAACCAGCTTGGAGAACAGTTGCTTTACCGTGACTCACAAATGGTAGTGACGAAGAAACAAGATGGTTCAATCCAACTCGTCGTCTGGAATCTTATCATGGAGAAAGGTGAAGGGTTAGAGCAAACCGTGCAAATCGAATTGCCAACTCAATCAGACGCTGTTTTCATTAAGCGAAAAACGATTGATGAAACGAATGGGAACCCTTGGCGTGTATGGAAGGAGATGGGGCGTCCTAGGTTTCCGAAAAAGAATGAAATTGACACGCTTCAGGAAGTCGCTCAGCCTCTTATCCGTACCGAGAGAAGGGATGGATTAAGTCGAACGCTCAAGCTAGAGCTAACGCTATCGAAAAACGAAGTAAGTTTGGTCGAAGTTTTTCCAATCATAGATGAAACGAACACGTATCCTGGTCTGGATGATCGGCTGATTCCTTCGTATTAACGAACGGAAGCAGATATGGATTTTCGTCATCGGTAAACGATTTTAGCATAAGACAATCTATTTTCCTCATAAATGGTAGAGAAGGCTAAAACCCATTGGAGGGAATTGTTTTGTTTAAACGGATCGATAAGTTGTTAATTGACCTGCCGAAGCCTGATCATCCAGATGCAAATGCAGCCGCCGCCGTTCAAGAGCTGCTTGGTGGTCGATTCGGAGAAATGTCGACCTTGAATAATTACATGTATCAATCGTTTAACTTTCGCCAAAAACACAAGCTTCGTCCGTTTTATGAATTGGTAGCGAGCATTACGGCGGAAGAGTTTGGGCACGTGGAGCTCGTATCGAATACGATCAACCTGATGATTGAAGGAACCACCTTTCCCGGAGATCCTGACATTACCCCGATGCAAGATGCAAAGGATAAGCGAAACACGTATCATTTTATTTCAACAGCACAAACGTCCTATCCGATGGACTCGATGGGGGCTTCATGGCGCGGTGACTACGTCGTCAACAGCGGGAACCTAATCTTTGATCTTCTGCATAACTATTTTCTTGAAATCGGGGCAAGAACGCATAAGATGCGCGTGTATGAAATGACCGATCACCCGGTTGCTCGAGAAATGATCGGTTACTTGCTCGTTCGTGGCGGCGTTCATATTATCGCCTATGCGAAAGCACTTGAGATTGCAACAGGGGTCGATTTAACGAAAATGTTACCAGTTCCAAACTTAAGCAACCGTCAATTTGATTACGCGCGAAAGTTTGAAGATCAAGGAGTCCACCGTAAGCTCTATACGTGGAGCGACATGGATTATCGGACGATTTCGCAAATTTGGAAGGGAGAGCATCCAACAGAAGGTGGTCCGCTCGAAGTGGTAAAAGGAACACCAGAGGGTGCACCGATTCCTGATTTGGAGGAATTGCCTGAGGAGTTTGCGCCAGGTATTTCGCGCGACGACTTTCTTGAAATCGCCAAGCGACTCAAACGAAATGCAGGGTTGTAAGAACGGGATCTAACGGTAATAAAAAGGTTCGGAATCATTTTAGTTTGATGTTCCGAACCTTTTTTCTGTTGATTCATAGGGTTGCCTATTGTTTGATCGGCGTTCATGGCCGTGGACTTACGTAAGTTCACAGCTATAAAAGGCAAATTCTCATTCATTTTTCACATTCACGTTGCCCCTTATGGACATTCAAGTGAGCCTTCAAGATAACCAAAAGCTGGTTCTAAGTCCCCCTTAGCTGTCAATAGATTTCCCACGTTTTCCCGTCTCCCAATGAAAAGAGATCGCTTTCAGGAATGAATGAAATCCGTTATCATAGAAAGGAAGGTTAGAAGACGGAACGAGGAGATGGAGCGGATGAAGAAAATTACCTTATCGGTCATTCCTGGAGATGGCGTTGGTAAAGAAATTATGCCCCATGCCCTTCGTGTGCTAGATGCGGTCGCCGAGGTTCATGGTGGTCTTACCTTTGAAAAGGTCGAATACCCGTGGAGCTGCGAGTATTATTTGGAACATGGTGAGATGATGCCAGAGGACGGACTTGTCCAGCTTACTGAAAGTGATGCTGTATTCCTAGGCGCGGTCGGTAACCCACAACTCGTGCCCGACCATGTTTCATTATGGGGGCTGTTAATCGCGATACGCCGCGGCTTTCAACAGTCGTTGAATATTCGCCATGCGAAGCAAATTCGTGGAATTGATCCACCGATTAAACATGCTAATCAGTTTGATTTGCTCGTTGTACGAGAAAATAGTGAGGGAGAATATAGCGAGGTGGGGGGACGGATTCATCAAGGGGACGATGAAGTTGTCGTTCAAAATGCAATCTTTACAAAGAAAGCGACGAAACGAGCGATTGACTATGCGTTTCAGCTAGCGGCCACCCGGGGAAAACGAGTGACGAGTGCGACAAAATCGAACGGAATCGTCTTTTCGATGCCTTTTTGGGATAACGTCTTTCAAGAGGTAGGAAAGCAATACCCAGATATCGAGCAACAGTCGGTTCATATTGATGCGTTAACCGCTTTTCTCGTCACAAAGCCTGCTGAATTTGATGTGATTGTAGCGAGTAATCTTTTTGGTGATATCTTGACCGATGTGAGCGCAGCGATAATGGGGAGTATTGGAATTGGACCTGCTGCGAATTTAAATGTGGAAGGAACATACCCGTCTATGTTTGAGCCTGTACACGGATCAGCACCAGATATTGTCGGAAAAGGAATGGCCAATCCGATCGGACAAATATGGGCGGGGAAAATGATGCTCGATCACTTTGGTGAAGAAGAGCTTGGGAAAACGTTATTAGACATTGTTGAAGATGTAACGGAAGCGGGAATTAAGACCCCTGATATTGGTGGGCGAGCAACAACAGGAGAAGTTGCTGACGCGATCATTGAACGGGTAAAATCATTAACGTAGGAGAGTGCAAAATGGACATTCGTAACATTTATTGCATTGGCCGAAACTATGCAGACCATGCGAGGGAGCTTGGCAATGCAATACCGGACAAACCAATCTTATTTTCAAAACCGACCCATTCCCTTACGATTGCCAATGGACAGATGCTAGAATTTCCGAGTAACCGTGGAGAGATCCATCATGAACTAGAAATAGTTTTGCATATTGGTAAGCCCTACGAAAAAGGAATTTCGCTCGAGGAACTCGTTGATGTCATGGCGCTAGGAATCGATTTTACGCTTCGGGATGAACAAAACGAATTAAAGAAAAAAGGCCACCCATGGCTGCGAGCGAAAGGATTTAAGCATGCGGCAGTGGTGACCGACTTTTGGTCATTTCCTGGAGAAGAAACGTGCAAGGCTACCGACTTTTCTTTATTGATTCATGATCAGGTCGTTCAGAAAGGAAACATACAGCAGATGCTCTTTTCTTTTGAACAAATGGTTGAAGAAGTGGGTGAAGCCTTTGGATTAGGAGAGGGAGACCTCTTGTTTACAGGAACGCCAGAAGGGGTTGGACCGATCCAATCAGGAGACCAGCTTTCGCTTTTTTGGGGGACGGAACGAAAAGGGCATTTTTCTGTTCGTATCACTAGCGTTGCACAAAAAAGTGAAGACAAAGTCAAGGGTACAGAAATGGAATATTATTGATAATTATTACATTTTATAACTTTACGAAATATTCAGTTTTATTTTTTTCTTGGTAATCAAGTCAAAAGGATAAGGGGGGTCTGTTTGAAGGTAGTCCTTATCCAATTTTTTACAAATTAGTAGATAGGGTCATAACTTAGGTCGTTTAAATGTTGGGTATCACCATCTTCAAATTGTGCTAAGGTTTCGTTGAAAATCCGGTCATGATCAAGTCGCCTTCGACCCTTTGATGATCGCTTGGGCTTTTTAAATAGCTCCTTTAGAAAAACAGAGAAGCTTCTCCACCAATATTCTTTTATAAACTCAAGCATCTCAAGGAGAGTTCCTTGATAACGCACTTTCTTCTTCATTAATAAAGTTAAACAGAAAGTAATCATGGCGATATAGACTTGGTTGTAAACGGCATTGGCGCTCTTTCCATAACATTTTTTCAGAACCATATGCTGCTTCATCCATTTGAAGAACAACTCGATTTGCCAGCGGCTTCGATAAAGATCACTGATTTCCTCTGCGCTCATCTTTGCATCATTTATGATAATCGAGATCTTGTTTCCTTGACTGTCCAGCGTTTCAATCAATCGTAGAGGGTATTTCATTTTTCCTAGCTTGACCACCGCCTCACGAAGAATATCGGAAGATGGGTCCACAGGCAGTTCTTCAATAACCTTGATGACCGTGTTATCTTTTATTCGAGTACAAAACCGAACGTTATTTTTACAGTAATCGTCAAACTTATCGAAATCGAAATATCCCCGATCAAATACGTGAAGGGCATCCTTTTCGATGACCATCAAGGCATCCAGTTGTGTGGAATCTGCCCGCCTGGCAGGGGTGATGATGATCTTATCCGGGGAAATCTCCCCTTCATGAATAACGACACGGGTATGTATTTTCACTCCCGCTTTTGTATTTCGGAAATGAGCCCATCGATACTGGCTAAGACAAAAAGAGATGGTAGTAGAATCAATGAGATGGATTTTGCCTAATAAAGCATTTCCCTTTTCCTTCCCGAATTCCCGGTGGATCTGTTGGACTAAATGATGAAGGATGGATTCAAAAATCTCTGGTGGCAAATCAGAAAGTTTACGGGATAATTGGGATTTACTGATGCTTTTTAATCCAAGTTCTTTTTGTAATTTTTTCTTATGCCGCACTTTAAAACTAATTTCCTTTAGACTTGATAACTGTTTCAATTGAGCATAAATAAAGAGTTTGATAAAGGTGAGGCTATCTAGTTTTTTAACATATTTATCCACTTGCATTTGATCAATGATTTTAGAAATGACTTTCATGTCTGTCGGTTGAATGTATTCCTTAAAAACCGTTTTTGTGTTATTCTTGTCCATAGGTTTACTCCTTATAATTAGGATATGGACAGGACTTCGTACCTTCTGTCATCTAATTATAAGGATTTTTTTATGAAGTTGAAGACTAGTATTTACCATAAATTCAATAAAATTGAATTTAATTACACCTTGACAAATCTTTTTTTATTTAATGCAACGCTAGTGTGTTCGTATGTAGAAATTATCTTGTGGATAAGAGAGGGGCAAGCATGAAGGACCGTTCGTTTGACACGTTGCAAGAAGCGGTGGATGTATTAAGCTTGACGTTAAATGGTCCGGTGACATTAGAAGACCGAGAACATCGTTTGCTTGCATATAGTAAACATTCACATGAGACGGATTCGGCAAGGATTGAGACGATTATGAATCGACAAGTGCCAGATCGTGTCATTGAAGGGCTGTGGTCCAGCGGATTACTTCAAAAATTAAATCAAACAGATGAGCCCATTCGCATACCTGGGATCCCTGCTGTCGGATTAGGGAATCGAGTGGCTATCAGCATTCGCCAACAGCAGTTCGTTCTCGGCTACATATGGGTGCTAGAATTAGAGGAACCGTTGACAGATGAGCAGTTAAACGATTTAAAGGACATGGTGAGCTTAATTCGAGCGATGCTCATTAAACAACAGGAAACACGATTTCGTAGACGGTTGGAGCGTGAGGAGAGATGGCGTCATCTCTATCAAGGAACGGAAACAGTAGCTGAAGTAAAAAGACGCTTTCAAGCCGAGGGAGAGCCTTTGCCTGAACGAGGGGTTGTCGTCCAATTTTTTTGCGAACGGACCATTAAGGAGGAACATGAGCAGGCTCTTTCCTTCATATCGGAAAAAGTGAAGAGCCGAATTCTCGTCACATTTGCGATGCTGATCGACGGGAAATGGACGGTCTACTTAACCGATTCGTTAAAAAAACCTCTAGATGAGCAAGTGGTCAAACATTTTATTGACCAGTGGATTCGCTCGTGGAATGATCAATTCTCTTATGCGAACGTACTTGCTGGAGTTGGGCAGCACTGCTCCCAGCTAACCGACGTCTCAGAAAGCTTTCATCAGGCTGAAAAAGTGATTGAACTAAAAGGTGAGTTCGCGTATGAACTGGACAAAGTCTATTATTTTCATGAATTAGGATTTTATCGGATAATAGTTGATTCGGTTCCGATACTAGAAAGTGAGACGGTACAAACGCTCGCTGCCTATGACCAGAAGCAAGGAACAGAGCTATTGCAAACGCTAGAGGCCTTCTTAGATGTGGATGAACGGAATCAAGCAGCGGCTGCCTTGCTCCATGTTCACCCAAACACGCTGAACTACCGAATGAAGCGAATTTATGAGTTAACCGGTCTTGATGTAAAGAACATGAAAGATAAAGTCAGTCTTTATCTTGAGTTGAAACTAAGAAGGTGGAGAAATCGGGTTGAGTAGAGCTTTTACTAATACTGGAATAATAGGGTTTTTGCTGATTTTAGTATCAGATCGTCATAAAATCTAACAAACAGCTGGCTTGTGATGAGGGTGAGCCGTATACTATGATCAAGCTTAACATAGCCGAGGAGCGATTTTGATGAAAATAAAAATTGATGATTTGCGTAGTAATCAAGTAGTCGAACTCATAAGGGAACATCTTCACGGTATGACGCTACACTCCTCGCCAGAAAGTATCCATGCGCTAGATTTAAGTTCGCTTCAACAACCTGAAATCACGGTTTGGAGTGTATGGGAGGGGGAAGACTTGGCTGGCATTGGTGCCTTGAAACAGCTTGATGATCATCACGGTGAGATCAAATCGATGCGAACATCGAAGGCATATTTAAGAAAAGGAGTAGCGAAAAGACTCTTAAATCATCTCATTGAAGAAGCAAACAGCCGTGGCTACAAACAGATTAGTTTAGAGACCGGTTCAATGGAAGCTTTTGAGCCAGCTAGGAAATTGTATGAAGCATTCGGTTTCCAGTATTGTGAGCCGTTTGCCGATTATACGGAAGACCCGAATAGTTTGTATATGACAAAGGCATTATAGGCCAAAATAGTTCTTAAAAGGAAACAGATGAAAGCCTCTTTTTAAATAAGGGGCTTTTTTGCACTGAGTAGGCTTCCCTTTTACTAGAAAACATCGTAATGTGTATTTGCCAACTTGTCAGGGACGTGATAAAAACAGGTGTCAGCCTTTCCGTGGCTAGGGTCTTAACATTTCTTTTGCAAAACATTCACCCTAGCTTCATATCAGTTTTACAAAAACAGCGTAAGGTAGAAATCAAAGAAATACATTAGCGACACGATCGGGTGGAGACGTGATGAGAGAACCCTAATGGTTGCAAAAAGGATACAGACATGTCAGTTGTATTCTTCTTGTAGCGATTAGGGTTTTGTCGTGTTTACCGATTGACTTAGGATGGTGAAGCGCGTGAAAGAATATCGAACGTACTTTTTTGATCTGGATGGAACGCTAGTCAACGGGAAAACGCTCTTTCCTTATGCGAAAGAGATCATTGCCGAACTGACGGCCCAAAAGAAACAACTTTATTTTTTAACGAATCATCCGATCCGGTCGCGAAAAGAATTAAAGCAGCATTTGCAGCAAATGGGTTTAACAGTTTCCATGCAGCAGCTATTGACACCGACGTTAGCGATTTTGGAATATTTCGGGGAAAAGCAGGGACCTGTTAGTCTATACATCGTCGGGTCTCCAATGATTAAGGAAGAAATTTCAAGAGAGGGGTTGCACCTTCTTCATTCGTCGCGAGATCCTGTGTGTGGCGAAGTGTACGTCATTTTAGGGATGGCGCCGAATATCGGTTATAACCAACTGCAAGAAGCGTTTTTTCTTCTACAACAAGGGGCGAGGCTCGTACTGTTAAATCCTGATTTGTTTTGCCCGACTCCCAATGGATTGCTCCTTGACACAGGGTCCATTGCAAGGGTGCTCATGAATGAAAAAATGGACATTCACCAAGCGGAGACTGTGGGGAAGCCGTCGATTTGGATGCAGCAAGTACTTTTGAAAAAAATTCGCCATGCGCGCAGCAGGTCAGTGATGATTGGAGATTCGCTCACTAGTGATATTGCGATTGGACAAGCTGTCGGAATCGATACCGTTCTGCTGTATAGCGGTGTGACGAAGAAAAGTTCGTTGGAGTTTGTCAAGCAGAAGCCTACATATGAATATGATTCTCTTAAACAACTGTATGAAGCGCTAAAGGAGGTACGTTATGTTTGAACAGCCTTATATCTTTGCCCTTACCGATTGGGAGATGGCAGACCGTTGCTTGGAATCAAACGTCCAAACCGTCTTTTTACTAACCGGTACGATGCTCGACTTACCTGAAAAAGTGTATGCCTTACAGCAAAGGGGGAAAACCGTCTATCTTCACGTCGATCTGATTACGGGGGTTCAAGCAAACACTCATGAAGGAATGCGCTACATTGCAGAAGTGATTGCCCCTGACGGAATTATTAGCACGAAGGGGCAGGCAATTATGCAAGGAAAAAAACTTGGACTTAAGACGATCCAACGCATCTTTCTTATCGACCGCCACGCATTAAACAAAGCGATTGATACGTGTTTAAAGATTGAACCAGATGCAGTTGAGGCGATGCCGGGGCTTATTATGCCTCGCATAATCGAAGAATTGGTTGCCAGGCTCCCGTTTCATATCGTCTCAGGTGGACTTTTTCAAGAAAAGGAAGAGATGGATCTCGCCTTACGTGCAGGCGCTGCCGCGGTATCAGGAAGTCATGTGCTCGATTGCTTTATAGAGAGGGAGGAGACAACGAATGAGTCATGTCGAGTTATTGAACCTATGCAAAAGCTATGATCAAACGACGTTTGCTGTTGAGGATATTAACGTATCGATCAAGGAAGGGGAATTTTTTATCCTTGTTGGACCTTCTGGTTGTGGTAAGAGCACTATGCTACGGATGATTGCTGGGTTAGAAGATATCAGTGCTGGTGAATTAAAAATTCACGGAGCGACAGCCAACCATTTACCACCAAGCAAACGGAACTTATCGATGGTGTTTCAAAACTATGCCCTTTATCCCCATTTAACGGTGGAAGAAAACATTTTATTCGGCCTTAAAGTCCGAAAAGTAAAAAAAGCAGAGCGGTCAGAGCGCTGCCAACGAGCGGCTGCCATGCTTGGCTTAACCGACTATTTAAAGCGAAAGCCGCGGGAGTTATCTGGTGGACAGCGGCAACGGGTGGCACTTGCGCGGGCGGTCGTTAGTGAAGCCCCTCTCTGTCTAATGGATGAGCCTCTATCCAACCTAGATGCGAAGCTGAGGGGGCATATGCGCACAGAGATTCGTCAATTGCAACGACAGTTAGGAATGACCATGATCTATGTGACCCACGATCAAGTGGAGGCGATGACGATGGGGGACCGGATCATGGTACTAAAAGACGGTCAAGTTCAGCAAGTCGGGTCACCGCTCGACATTTATAATGCACCTGCGAATTTGTTTGTGGCCACCTTTATTGGAGCACCACCGATGAATATTGCCAAGGCGACGGTGGATCGAATGAATCGAGAGCTTGCCATAGGCTCCTTGCGTTTACCAATCGAAGAACAGCTGCTAATGCGCATCAGTAGCGATACCGTACAGCTTGGCATTCGTCCTGAGCAAATAGCGAGGGCAGATGCACCAACCCCTGAGCACGTCCAATGGCACGTGACAGTTACAAATGTTGAAGTATTAGGGAATGAAACGTTGCTCGCGTTTAAGGTTGGTGAGCATGAATGGAAAGCGAAATGGCTCGGACAGTGGCCTTATCAACTCCATGAAACCATTGCGATTTCTTTTGCAAAGGAGCATCTTTACCTTTTTGATGGAGAAACGGGAAAAACGCTCGTATCACCTGATCAGAATCAACCATACCTAAGGGGGGCGGTATCCCTTGAATCCAGCTGAAGCGACTCGCGTACAAGAAAAAATGAAGCAGCACGTCATCCAAGAAAAAGCGTCATTTTGGAAACGAACCGCGAATGTTCGGATAGCGGCGCTCTACTTATTCCCATCGCTTTTACTATTTTCTATCTTTTTGTTTTTTCCAATGATCCGAACGGTCTATCTTAGCTTCTTTCTCACAGATGCGCAAGGAAACGCTGCTCTGTTTGTCGGGTTGGAGAACTACCTGTATCTTTTTCAATCCGATCCGTTTCGAAAGAGTGCGTCAGCGACGTTTTTATTCGTTCTTTATACTGTACCAACCGGCGTTCTACTTGCACTATTTCTCGCCTTAATTGCCAATGAAAAGCTACGAGGGATTGGTCTATTCCGGACGATCTTTTCTTCCACGATGGGCATGTCGGTTGCAGCATCTGCGGTCATTTGGTTGTTTTTGTTCCATCCGACCGTTGGCATTTTGAATTCAATTTTAGGGTTCATTGGTATCGACAGCATTCCGTGGCTACTCGACCCAAAATGGGCGTTAATCTCGATTGCCATCACTACGATTTGGATGAATACAGGATTTTCTTTTTTGGTCCTACTAGGCGGGTTGCAAAACATTGATCAGCATTTATACGAAAGTGCTCGGATAGATGGAGCGGGCTATTTTTATCAACTGTTCCGGATTACGGTACCGATGCTGTCACCAACGTTGTTTTTCATTATTACCATCACATTTATTCACTCGTTTCAATCGTTCGGCCAGGTCGACATTTTAACAGGTGGTGGACCAGCAGAAGCGACTAATCTCATCGTCTATTCGATCTATCAAGATGCGTTTATCAACTATCAATTTGGCACGGCTAGTGCGCAAGCGGTGATTTTATTTTTACTCGTTTTGCTGTTAACCCTTGTGCAGTTTAAGTTTGGCGAGAAGAAGGTGCACTATCAATGAAAACGACGAGACCTTATATCGTATATCCGCTCCTATGTCTCTCGGCATTGCTTATCTTTTTTCCGATTGTTTACGCGTTTTTTGTAAGCTTTATGAGCGGTGCTGAAGTGTTGAGCCGGGCATTTTTTCCGTCGTCCGTTAACTTTGACAACTATGAAAAAGTTTTTTCAACGGTCCCGCTTCTTCACTATTTGCAAAATAGTTTCATTGTCTCAATCACAGTTATGATCGGTCAGCTCATCGTTTGTTCGTTATCTGCATATGTCTTTGCCTTTATCCCTTTTAAAGGGCGGACGTTCGTGTTTCTCTTGTTCATCTCTACGCTCATGATTCCGTGGGAAGCGGCCATGATCCCGAATTTTCTCACGATCCAAAAACTAGGCTGGCTAAACTCCTATTTAGGGATGACCGTTCCATTTTTCGCCCTCGCCTTTGGGACGTTTTTGCTTCGCCAGCATTTTAAGACGATTCCGAAGGAGCTTCATGAAGCAGCGCAAGTCGAGGGACTTTCTCCGTTTCAATTTTTTTATAAAGTGTGCCTTCCTTATGCGAAGACGAGTCTAGTGACTCTTGGAATCTACGGATTTTTAACGACGTGGAACATGTACTTGTGGCCGCTTCTCGTCACGACAAATGATCGTAAGCGAACGGTCCAAATCGGGCTTAAACAATTACAAACGGTTGAAGTTGCGACCGAATGGGGGGTGGTTATGGCAGGAGTCGTCGTTGTCATTATTCCTACCTTATTGCTTCTGTTTCTCGGGCAGAAGCAGCTGCAAAAAGGGTTAACGCAAGGAGCAATTAAGTAACGCATATTTTAAAAAGGAGTGAAGTTAAGGTGAAAAAATTCGTATTCATGCTTATGGTCATTTTTTGTTCTTTTTGGTTAGCTGCGTGTTCGGGAGGCTCCGAACAAACAGGAAGCGAGGAAGAATCTGCAGAAGCGGATAATGAATCGAGCGAGGAAGCCGGAGAAGGTGTGGCTAATGCTGAAAAGCTCCAAGTCGAATTTTGGCACGGGATGAGTGGTGGTTTAGGGGAAACCCTCGACGAGCTTGTGGCCACTTACAATGAATCACAAGACGAAGTAGAGATTGTACCTGAATATCAAGGTTCCTATGAGGAGCTACTGACAAAATTCCGCAGCGTGGGCGGGACAAGTGATTCACCTGGCCTCGTACAAGTGTTTGAAATTGGGACAAAATATATGATCGAAAGTGGCTTTATTACTCCGGTTCAAGAATGGATTGATAAGGACAATTACGACGTGTCCCAATTAGAAGAAAACATTTTAACGTACTATTCCGTAGATGGGGATTTATATTCGATGCCGTTTAACTCCTCGACACCAGCCCTTTACTACAATAAAGATGCGTTCGAAGAAGTGGGACTGGATCCAGAAAATCCACCACGCTCTTTCTCAGAAATCAAAGAGGCTGCTGAAAAGTTAACGACAGATGATCGATACGGGTTCTCAATTCTAGGTTATGGCTGGTTCTTTGAGCAGCTACTTGCAACGCAAGGGGCCGATTATGTGAACAATGACAACGGTCGTACGGATGAAGCAACAGAAGCTGTATTCAACGGAGAAGAGGGATTGCGGGTTTTTGAATGGATTTATGACATGAACAACGATGGCACGTTCGGGTACTTTGGAACGAACTGGGACGATCTTCGCGCTGCATTCCAAGCAGAGCAAGTCGCGATGATTCTCGACTCAACGGCGGGTATTAAAGGAACCGTGGAGGCTGCTCCATTTGAAGTTGGTGTCGGCTTCATTCCTCATGCAGATGATGTGGAGCCAAATGGTGTCATTATCGGGGGTGGCTCGATCTGGATGGCGAATGGCATTTCTGAAGAAGAGCAGGCGGCAGCGTTTGATTTCTTAAAGTATTTGCAAACCCCAGAGGTGCAAGCGGAATGGCATATCAACACGGGCTATTTTGCCATCAATCCCGATGCTTATGAGGAGCCAATTGTTGAACAAGAGCATGAGAACATTCCACAGCTTCGCGTACCGATTGAACAGCTGCAACAGACGGTTCCATCGACAGCAACGCAAGGGGCGCTCATCCCTGTCTTCCCAGAGTCAAGACAGCACGTCGTCACGGCCCTGGAAAATATGCTGCAAGGAACGGACCCGAAAACAGCGCTTGACCAGGCGGCAGAAGGAACAAATCGGGCGATTGAGGTGTACAACCGGACAGCAGGGGAATAACATATAAAGAGGACGTGTTGGAGGTCTTGGGGGCGTGTCCCTTAAGGCCTTCCCGCTTTGTCGCTGGAGCATGGTACATAAAAAAGGAGTGTCGGAGTATGTCCCAGAAGCAACGAACACACATTTATGCCCATCGCGGGGTGTCGTGCAAATATCCTGAAAATACGCTGAGCGCTTTTCGTGCAGCAGAAGGAGTCGGTGCTGACGGTATTGAGCTTGACGTTCAACTGACGAAAGATGATCAACTGATCGTCATTCATGATTTGCATTTAAACCGAACGACATCGGGAAGCGGCTTAGTACGTGCCCATACATTGAGCGAACTGAAGCGGTTAGATGCAGGGAGCTGGTTCGACGAACGTTTTACAGGGGAGACGCTTCCAACGTTAGATGAAGTGTTTGCATGGGCCCAATCGAATGAGCTCATCTTTAACGTTGAATTAAAGGGAGTAGTGGAAGATCGGGATCGTTTGTTTACCGCGATCTCCGCTTGTATCGACACGTTCAAAATGAGAGATCGAGTGATCCTCTCCTCCTTTGATCATGTGTTGATCAAGAAACTGTCGGGTTCATTTACGCGAAATCAATTAGCAGTCATTGTGATGGCGGCCCTATATGACCCAGGAGGCTATGTACAAAAAGTTGGCGCGACTGGCTATCATTTTTATTACCCGGCGATGACGGAAGCAGAGGTTTACCACTTGCTCCAGAAAGGCCTGAAGCTTCGTCCTTTTACATTAAATCAAGAAGAGGACATCCGTCGTTATATGCAGCTCGGGGTTAATGGGATTTTCACTGATGATCCTGAGCTTGCCATAAGAGTTGCCCTTGAGCTTTCTACAACAAAGTAACAACAGAGCCCCGTCCAGTGTAAGAACGGGGCTTTTATGCAATTTACGGAAGGTTCACTTATCATCATTCAGATTAGGGGAAGACAAGTTTCGCTAATACGGCTAGAAAGTGTAAAGTGCTGACAATGAAGATCGTTCAACTTAAACAACAACCGCCTCTCGCGTTTCGTTTTCTATGGTTTCCCTGAGGGTATCATAGGAAAGACAGACAGGCTTCCCACTTGTCGGGTCATTGACAATCGTCGCTTCAATTTGGAAAACGTCACGTAAAACATCTGAACACATGACATCCTCTGGCGTGCCCTCTTTTACGACCGTTCCTTTTCGCAAAGCAATTAAATAATCGGAAAAACGAGCGGCATGGTTTAAATCATGAAGAACCATCACGATCGTGCGCCCTTCTTGTTCGTTGAGCTTTTTTAGAAGCAACAACACTTCTAGTTGATGGGCCATATCTAAATACGTTGTTGGCTCATCAAGAAGGAGGAGCGGTGTTTGTTGTGCAAGCGCCATCGCAATCCATACCCGTTGCCGCTGCCCACCTGATAACGCCTGAATCGGGCGATGACGGAACTCTTCAAGTCCAGTAGAGTGTAGTGCTTTTTCGACGATTTGATGGTCGGCTTCAGTTAAACGTCCGAACCCCTTTTGATGGGGAAAACGGCCATATGAGACGAGCTCATATACAGTAAGTTCTCCAGGAGATTCCGGTGTTTGCGGGAGAATCGCCATTTTTTTAGCGATGTCCCTTGTTTTTTGTTTGTGAATCGCCTTCCCATCTAAATAAGCTACGCCGGATTGTGGAGCATGGATCCGTGAGATCGTTTTGAGAATCGTCGATTTCCCGCAGCCATTTGCGCCGATGATCGTCGTGATTTTCCCTTCTGGAATGGCAATGTTGAGATCCTCTACAATTTTTGTATCGCCGTAACCGATCGACAATGACTCCGTATAAATGATGGACATGGTTTTCCTCCTTACGGTGTTTTAATGAGTAAATAGATGAAATAAGGGGCGCCAAAAAAGGCAACCACGATGCCAACAGGAATTTCATTTGGTGCCAGCAAATGACGAGCAACAAAATCGGCAAACAATAGGAGCAATGAGCCGGTTAATGCGGCCGCAGGAAGGAGGACGTAATGGTTCGGTCCTACCACGCGGCGGGCAAGGTGAGGGGCGATTAAGCCTAAAAAGGAAATCGCACCGCCGACAGCGACGCACGAACCGGCAAGGGCCACGGCTGCAAATAAGAGCCAGCGCCGCTCGCTTTCAACTTGTGTGCCAAGCCCAACCGCAACCGGATCGCCTAAGTTCAAGACATTTAAATAACGAGCCTTATATAAAACGAGTGGAAGGAACAGAACAATCCATGGAAGTAAGCTTAAAACATAGCTCCAATTCGCTCCCCATATGGCACCGGTTAACCAAATCGTTGCACTCATAAAATCGCGCGGTTCCATTCGCAATTGAAAAATGAGAATCGCGGCTGAAAATAAACCGGCAATTCCGATCCCTACAAGGATAAGGCGCGTCGGTGTCACTTCCCCTTTCTTTAACGCGAAAAGGTAGATTAAGACGGCGGCTGTTGCTGCTCCCATTAGGGCAAACAGCGGCATAAGAAAAATGTTAAAGGTAGATAGGCCGGTTATGCTTCCTTGCACAAAGGAAATAAATAAGACGACGGCAAGCCCAGCTCCGGCGTTAATCCCGATAATGCCTGGATCTGCTAAAGCATTTCTCGTAATCCCCTGCAAGATTGTACCAGCAACCGCCAGTCCGGCACCGATCAGCAATGCTAGCACCATTCGCGGCAAGCGAAAGCTGAACAGGACGAGCTCTTGCCGTTCGGACCCCATCCCAATCAATGTTTTCAATACATCTGAAGGAGGAATTCGAACAGCTCCCGTATTGAGACTAACAATGAACGTAATAAAAATAAGAACAGAAACGATAATAAAGTATGTCATGTTGCGACGGTTCACTATAAACCCCTCCGATCTCGGCGTGCTAGATAGAGAAAGAATGGGACACCGACAAGGGCGGTGATGGCCCCAATCGGAGTTTCAAATGGAGGATTCACCATTCGAGACCCAATGTCTGCGAGCACAAGTAGGAGGGCGCCAAAAACCGCCGAACATGGTAGCACGACCCGATAGTCAACTCCGACAAGAAAGCGCGTCACGTGGGGGATGATTAACCCGACAAACCCGACCGCTCCTGCTACTGAAACGGCGGCTCCGGTTAATAGGAGGACGGCAAGAATGGCCACAATCCGGACAAAGAACGTTCGTTGTCCTAATCCTACCGCCACTTCATCTCCTAAACTAAGAACGGTAATGGAACGGGCAATGAACAAGGATAAAAAGAGACCGAGCAAAAAGACAGGTACGAGAAATTGAATCTGTGTCCAGTTTGTTCCAGCAACGCCGCCCGCATACCAAAAGCTTACATGTTGCGCAACTTGAAAATGGATAGCAATCCCTGTCGCAAGCGAGTCAAGGAGGGCACCGATTGCGACGCCTGCCAACGCTAACTTCACAGGAGAGAGCTGTCCCTTTGCTAGAAAGACAATTGAGAAAACGAGTGCTGCTGCAACTCCCGCTCCTGCAAACGACATTAACATCGTTTGTAAAAATGAAATCCCAGGAATGAAAGCAAACGCAATGGCGATCGCAAGGGTTGAGCCGTCCGTTAATCCTAAAATGGAAGGAGAGGCGAGCGGGTTGCGTGTCATTCCTTGCATGATCGCGCCTGAAATGGCGAGACATGCGCCCACAAGTGCCGCGGCAACGGAACGAGGGATCCGCAATTCTTGGATAATTTGGTGTTCGGTTAACGTCGGGTCAAAAGCAAATACTGCTTGCCAGACGGTTTTAAAGCCCACGTCGGCCGCTCCTAAGGAAATCGAAGCTGCCATAGCTACGGCCAATAATACCAGACCAATGATCGCCGCGATGGCACCAATAATCGGTCTGGATATGTATTCATTTTTTCGCACAGGGTGTCACCTTCTAGAAATATACAATTAATATTGATAATCATTATCACTCAAATAAGTATATAACGGAAAGAAGAAAGATTCAATGAAAAAACAGAAGGAGGACTGAATTTGAAAACGCCCTAAGCATGACGATAGATGCTTAAGGCGTTTAGAAGAGGTTACCGCGATTGGGTGGTCGAGGAAATCGTGACAGGGTGAATGTCCCAAATCTCACTTGCATATTCAGAGATCGTTCGATCACTTGAAAATTTTCCGGAATGAGCGATGTTCGTAATGCTCTTTTTCAACCACTCTGTCGGTTGACGATAGGCTTGCTCAAGCAAGTCTTGAGCTTCCACGTATGAATCAAAATCTTTCAGCACGAAATACTCATCATTATTTGAAAGGAGGGTATAGTAAATGTCTTTAAACTCCACGTCGTCATTGGATAACGAGCCGTTGACGAGCTGATCCATCACGCGGCGAATCCGTTGATCACCGTTGTATACATCCCGTGAGCGATACATGCGTGAAAGCTGATAGGCGAGCACATCTTCAGCCGTTAATCCGAATGTGAAAATATTATCCGGCCCGACCATTTCACGAATTTCTACATTCGCACCATCTAATGTCCCAATCGTGATCGCGCCATTCATCATGAATTTCATGTTACCTGTGCCAGAAGCTTCTTTGCTCGCCGTTGAAATTTGCTCACTTACATCTGTAGCAGGGATAATCTGTTCCGCTAATGATACGTTATAGTTTTCGAGAAATACCACTCTGATCTTCTCTCTAACGATTGGATCTGCTGCGATTTTTGCGGCAGTCGTCGTAATCAGCTTAATGACCTTTTTCGCAAAGTGGTACCCTGGAGCAGCTTTGGCACCGAAAATAAACGTCCGTGGAACCATATCCATGTTCGGATTATCGCGGATCATTTCATACAAATGAAGAATGTGAAAAACATTTAACAGCTGCCTTTTATAGCCATGAAGCCGTTTAATGTGCACATCAAAGATTGAGCGATCATCGACGCGGATGCCTGTTCTCTCTTGAATGTATTTGGCCAATGCTGTTTTATTTGCCTGTTTCACTCCAGCAATTTTCTCTTGAAATGCCGCGTCACCGGCATATTTAAGCAAGGTGATCAATTGCTTCGGTTCACGGACCCACGTTTCTCCGATCGCTTCGGTAATAAGTGACGCGAGGGGTGGATTGGCCATCAATAGCCAACGCCGGTGGGTGATTCCGTTCGTTTTATTGTTGAATTTTTCCGGGAAGACCGTATAGAACGGCTTCATCACACTATTTTTTAAAATGTCTGTGTGAAGTTTGGCGACGCCGTTTACGCTATAGCTACCGACAATAGCTAAATGAGCCATATGAATTTGCCCGTAAGAAATGATCGCCATATGTTTAATTTCGTCCCGTAGCGTCGGATGGGCAAGCCAAAGATGGCGACAAAAGCGCTCGTTAATCTCGTGAATGATCATGTAAATCCGTGGCAATAACGTTTTAACCATATCAACTGGCCATGTTTCTAACGCTTCGCTCATCGTTGTATGATTCGTATAAGCAACCGTGCGTGTCGTAAGCTCCCATGCTTTTTCCCACGAAAGTTGTTCTTGATCCAAAAGCAATCGCATGAGCTCAGGGATGACAAGACTCGGGTGGGTATCATTGATTTGAATCGCTATTTTTTCAGGTAAAAGATCGACCGATGGATAAGAGTTTTTAAATTCCCGCAAAATGCACTGCAAGCCAGCCGACACGAGAAAGTATTGCTGTTTCAAGCGAAGCAGGCGGCCTTCGTACGAAGAGTCATCTGGATAGAGAAACTCGGAAATCTGTTCAACCGAACGCTTATAATCTAAGTAGTGGTAATAGTCTTTTCGATCAATTGAATAAAAGTGAAAGTCATTGGTTGTCGATTCTGCGCTCCAAAGCCTAAGGGTGTTCACCGTATTGTTTTGATACCCTGATACCGGAATATCATACGGGACCGCTAGTACTTTTTCATAGTGATGATGTTTAAACGTCAGGCGGCCACTCTCTTCCACGGTTTCGATTTCACCACCAAAATGAACCTCCACTGTTTGGTCCAGCCTTTTTGTCTCCCACACATATTCATTTTTAAGCCAATAATCTGGTAATTCCACTTGGTTGCCGTCGACGATTTTTTGTTGAAATAGGCCGTATTTATAGCGAATCCCGCAGCCGTGGCCCGGCAGCTCCAAAGAGGCTAGGGAATCAAGAAAGCAAGCGGCTAACCGACCGAGGCCACCATTGCCTAATCCAGGATCCTGCTCTTGGCCGAGAACTTCTTCCAAGTTAAAACCAAGCTCTTCAAGCCCTTGTTTGCAAGTTTCCAACAGGCCTGAGTTCAAAAGGTTGGTTGTCATTAAGCGTCCGAGTAAAAATTCCATTGAGAAGTAATACACTTGTTTTTGTGAGTTGCTTCGGTACGTTCCTTTCGTATCCTGCCATTTTCGATTAAGGAGCTCTCGCAAAATGAGGCCCACTGTTTGAAAGGCCTCAAAAGGGGTGGCCTTCTCAACCTTTTTCCCAAAGGTCGTCATTAATTTATCGCTGAATTGCTGGCGGAACTCGTGAACGAATAGACTCATGCCTCCACCTTCCTTTTCCCTAGTATTTCTTCATAAAGCGCTGTATATTGTTTGGCGGAAACGTCCCATCCTACTTCCGAGTTGTAGATGTTAAGCAAAAGGTTTTCCCACTCTTTTTCCGTACGATAAAAACGGAGGGCTCGCTTGATTGTATACAAGAAATCATGGGCGTTATAGTGAGTAAAACTGAATCCATTTCCTTTGCCTATTTCTTCATTATAGGATTGAATCGTGTCATATAACCCTCCTGTTTCACGAACGATTGGAACCGTTTCGTAGCGAAGGGAAATCATTTGGCTAAGTCCGCACGGTTCGAATCGGGACGGCATGATGAATAAATCAGCCCCTGCATAAAGCTTACGTGCGAGCGGCTCCGCAAACACACATTTAAATGAAATTTGATGTGGATGCAAAGAAGCTAGATGATGCAGTTGGTCCTCTAAAGAAGGATCGCCTGTACCGAGAATGGCGAGCTGCACATTTTCCGTTGTCACAAGTTCACCTGCAATTTGGGTGAGAAGAGGGACCCCTTTCTCTTCTACGAGACGGTTGACCATCGCAATAAGAGGAATGTCCTTGCGCTCTGGCAATTCAAACAGACGTTGGATGACCTGTTTGTTTTTCCGTTTTTCCATTTGATTGTGCTTATAAGGATACGTAACATGCGGATCGGTTTTTGGATCGAAATCCTCCAGGTCAATCCCATTTAAAATACCTCTTGTTTTTCCTCGTTCTTGATGAAGCAATCCGTGCAAGCCTTCGCCAAAGGCAGGGGTTTGTATTTCCTGAGCATATGTTGGGCTTACCGTTGTAACCCGGTCAGAATGGACGAGTGCTCCCTTCAAAAAATTGATCGCACCGTCCATCTCTAATCCAGCAAAGTGCTCTGGCGCAAAGTGAAGCAATTCGCGAAAAACATCAAGGGGAAAGGCTCCTTGATAGCGAAGGTTATGGATTGTGAACACCGTTGGTACGGGATTTTCGACGGAACCCGTTTTCATATAGGCAGGAATAAGACCTGACTGCCAATCATGGCAATGAATTAAATCAGGTGATTCATCAAGGAACGGTAAAGAGCTAAGAACAGCATGATTAAAAAATGTGAACCGTTCAGCCTCATCGAGATAGCCGTAAAGGCGTTCCCGCTTAAAGTAATATTCGTTATCGATGAAGTAGTAGGTCACTCCTTGATCTACAAACTGCTCCAGTCCACAATATTGATTTCGCCATGTGACGGAGACCGTGAACGATTTTTTTAACGTTAATTGGTTCTGCCATTCGTCAGAGAGGTGTCCATATTTTGGTAGGATGACGGAAACATTGATCCCTTGTTTTATAAGAGCTTTTGGGAGCGAACCGAGAACGTCGGCAAGTCCCCCTGTTTTGAAAAAAGGGCTGCATTCTGAAGCGACGTGTAACACATTCACTGTTGTTCTCTCCTTTTACGTGAGCTTAATTTACATGGCTTTACGTTTGGCAATGACAAACGGCTGTTCAGGGGCTCCAGCAAATTGTCGGTTCGGTGATATAAGGATATCTTTATCAAGGATGACATGGTCTAGGTGGGTATCCTCATGAATGTAACAACGCTGCATAATGATCGAGTTTTTAATCGATACCCCTTTAGCCACATACACGCCGCGAAACAAGATCGAGTTTTCAACATGACCTTCAATGACGCAGCCGTTTGCAACTAAAGAGTTCGATACTTCTGAGCCGTTCACATACTTTGCTGGCGGTTCATCTTTAATTTTTGTATAGATAGGGGAACCAGCTAAAAAGAGCGATTGGTAGATTTCTGGCTTTAAAAGGTCCATGCTATGTTTGTAGTAGCTAGCAACAGAAGAAATGATTGAGAGATAGCCTTTATATTCATACGCGCGAATTGCGAGCTCATTAAGATTGCTCATAATACCGTCTACAAACAGATCTTGCTTGTGGTACCCTATGCAGTGATTTAAAAGCTCCAAGAGTAATTCTTTGCGAATAATGTACATTTGCATATAAAGATTCGAATTCATTTCGTCATTGGTGATACTTTTCACATTTCCAAACGAATCAAACTCAAGCTTCATTCGATACCGATCCTCTGGTTCAAGCTGATCCACTTTTTTATATAAAACGGTCACATCCGCTTTCGTTTCTTGGTGTCTTTTGAAGGCATCCTCGTAATCAACCTTCGAGATGAATTGACTTCCACTAACAAGGACGTGATCGGCGTTTCCGCGATGAAAGAAATCACGATGGTTATGAAAGTGACGTAAATCTCCTTTCGAAATGTCGGTAGGATCATTCCAATCAGGAGGAAGGATAAATAATCCACCTCGTTTTCGATTTAAATCCCATGGAGCACCTGTTCCTAAGTGATCCATAAGGGAGCGATATTTATTTCGGGCAAACACGGCGATATCTTGGATACCGTTATTCACCATATTGGAAAGAACAAAATCAATCATCCGGTAGCGTCCGCCAAACGGGACACCTGCTACGCTGCGAAAATACGTAAGCTCGTGCAACAGGTCTTGATCGTGATCGAGGTTAACAACACCCATAAGTGATTTCATTTGATCCAGCTCCTTTATCATCATTGATTTGCTGCAATTGAAGGGGAAAATTCAGTATCTTTATCGATGACGAGAATATCATCTGGATCGCTTGGAGCTAAGTGAGTACCTGATGGGATGCACGCTCCTTCCATAATAATTGTTCGCCGAAGAACGACATTTTCTCCCACTTTTACATTTGGCATTAACACAGATTCGAAGACTGAGGAGTTTGCACCGATATGGACACCAGGAAACAAAATGGATTGCTCTACATTTCCATGGACGACGCACCCTTCATTCACGAGTGAGCATCTAACGTAGGCTCTCGTCGAAATATATTGAGGTGGCTGGTTACGATTGACCGAGTAAATCCGCCAAGACGGATCATTTAACATCAGAGAAGAATGTTCATCCAGTAAGTCCATATTAGCTTCCCAATAACTTTTGATTGTTCCAACATCTTTCCAATAACCTTCAAACGGGTAGGCGACAAGCTTTAAATCTTTTGCGAGCATTTTCGGTATAATATCTTTTCCAAAGTCATGGCTCGAGTTTGCTTGCTTCGCATCTTGGATCAGATAGGATTTTAGTACAGACCAATTAAAAATATAAATGCCCATTGAAGCGAGGTTGCTTATCGGTGTGGTCGGTTTTTCTTCAAATTGGGTAATCGTCATTTCCTCATTTGTATTCATAATGCCAAAACGACTCGCTTCTTCCCATGGGACTTCAATGACTGAAATCGTAGCATCAGCCCCGAGTTTTTTATGATGGCTAAGCATGCGGTCGTAGTCCATTTTGTAAATGTGATCCCCTGATAAAATGAGGACATATTCAGGATCATACTGCTCAATGTAGTATCTGTTTTGGTAGATGGCGTCAGCGGTACCTTTGTACCAAGAGCCTCCTTGTTTTTCGATGTAGGGAGGGAGAACGATCACTCCTCCGTGACGTCGATCTAAATCCCAAGGACTCCCGATTCCAATGTGACCGTTTAAGGCGAGCGGTTCGTATTGGGTAAGAACACCAACCGTATCGATACCTGAGTTCGTGCAATTGCTCAATGGGAAATCGATAATTCGATATTTCCCCCCAAAATAGACAGCTGGCTTTGCTAACTTTCTAGTCAGTTGACCAAGCCTCTTTCCTTCTCCTCCTGCAAGGAGCATTCCTACAATTTCTTTTTTCATTCGCATCCACCTCGCCCTGTTTAATCGATGTAAAGAATAGATAGTTGAAATATATAAAAATGAAACATTCATCTCTATGTAAGAGAGAACGGTTTCAATTCCTAGTTTTTTCAGAAATTGCCTTCGTCCATAAAGATACAGAAAAATCGGAATATTTCGCACAAAACTTGTCGATTTTTGAAAAGAAATGATAGATAATTTAGATCGAATATACTAAAATAAAAGAGGACTAAAGTTTTAGGTTGTTTGATTGATCGACATGACTTGAAAACCGATTAAATGATAATGTATTCCTAATTTAAAGAGGTTGTCCAAGCCATTGTCAGTCATCTCGTTATAAATTTAAAATGAAAATAGGTAGAATTTATTGGTAAAAAAGTCATTTGACTCAAATTGAACACATATCGAATCAGAGTCAATGTAATTTGCATAATTGGAGGTCGATCAATGAATCACAAACATGTAAATGCTATTTGTCGTGCTACAAGAGGAATTTTAACCAATCATTTCGGTGTGGAAGCTACACCGAAAAACCCTAGTGCTGGATCTGGAAATATCCCATCAAATGATGTGGCCGTGATCTTAGGTGTTAAAGGAGAGTTACGTGGACAAATTATCTGTTCGTTTTCAGATAGAACCGCCAAAAAACTCGTCAGCATTATGATGGGGGGGATGGAAATCCATCAGCTAGATCAAATTGGTTGGAGCGCCGTTCAAGAATTCGGCAATTGGGTAGCAGGAAACACAGCAACTGAACTTTCAAAGGAAGCCTGTATTATTGATGTTACGCCACCAGTTGTCAACGAGGGTAATTCTACATTTCGCTCTGCGGCACCGTTCATTACGGTTCCCTTAACGAGTCAAATTGGAGATATACAAGTGCATATTTCGGTAAAAAACGATTAGAAGTATTAAACGTAAAAGGCTCATTGGATGTTCAATGGGCTTTTTTTCACTTAAATAAGTTAAAGCGAGTGTTCTGTGTGGTTATAATTGGAATGAATCTTATTGTTCTTTTGAAGATCAAGTGTGTTCGCCAAAAGAAAGATTAAGAGAGTATGATATATGCAAGATATCTGTTGTATGTTGTGCACAATTAATGAAATGTGTCTCACATATTCAATTCAATTATAAATCACGAAAGAAGAGAGAGTCTACAGAAAAAATGGACTTTTACGGGAAATTCATGTAACAAAAACTGACGTAAGTCGAGGGATTTTTCTTAGGCTTTATGACTGTTCAACAATGAAAAAACAGGGTAAACTCTCTATGGAAACCTTTAAATAAAGATGTTTCTTTGGTTATTTTTATAAGTGGGAAATCAGCTTTAGATAAATGATCGATGCGAGGGGTGTAGAATATTGTCAAAAATCGATATGTCGAAGTTCGAAAAGAAAATGATCTTGCGCAACATCCACGAGGACGACTTTGATGCCATCATAGCGATGCAACAAATTTGTTTTCCTAATATGGAGCCATGGAAACGCGAGCATTTAGAAAGTCATTTGAAAATATTCCCTGAAGGGCAATTTTGTGTTGAGTACGATGGTAAGGTGATTGGCTCTTGTGCAAGCTTAATCATAAATTTTGATGAATACGACGACCAACATACGTGGGACGAAATTACAGACAATGGTTTTATCACGAATCATGATCCAGAAGGGTACAACCTGTATGGAATCGAAGTGATGGTTCATCCTGAATATCGGCGGATGAAAATCGGTCGACGGCTATACGAAGCGAGAAAAGATTTAGCTAGACAGCTTAATCTAAAAAGCATCATTATTGGGGGGCGTATTCCAAACTACTACAAACATGCAGATCAAATGACGCCCAGACAGTATGTAGAAGAAGTGATGATGCATAACATTTATGATCCCGTACTTACCTTTCAAGTAATGAATGGCTTTACTTTAAAACGAGTGAACAATAACTATTTACAAGATGACAAAGCTTCGATGAAATACGCGACGTTAATGGAGTGGAACAATATTGACTATCGTCCCAGTTCGCCGAAGCGTCAATTTAAGACTGCGTTCCCAGTACGAATTACCACCATTCAGTACGAGATGAAAAAGATTTCATCATTTGAGGATTTTGCTATCCAATGTGAATATTACACGGATGTGGCTGCTAGCTATCAATCAGACTTTGCCGTTTTCCCAGAAATCTTTACACTACAGCTCCTTTCGTTTTTACCGGAAAAAAGCCCGAGCTTGGCGATTCGCCGATTAACCGAATTTACCGAAGATTATATTGAACTATTTACGAACTTAGCGATCAAATACAACATTAACATCATCGGTGGTTCTCATTTCGTTGAAGAGGATGGGAAAATTTACAACATTGCCTACCTCTTCAGACGGGATGGGACGATTGAGAAACAATATAAACTCCACATTACACCAAACGAACGCAAATTTTGGGGGATTACTGGTGGCGATGAAGTACGGGTGTTTGATACAGATTGTGGAAAAATCGCGATTCAAATATGCTACGACATTGAGTTTCCAGAACTTGCTCGAATTGCCGTCGATAAAGGAGCCAACATTATTTTCACGCCGTTTTGTACGGACGACAGGCAAGGGTATTTGCGCGTTCGTTACTGCTCACAAGCTCGTGCCATTGAAAATCAAGTCTATACGGTCTTATCTGGTACGGTCGGAAATCTCCCTGACGTGGAAAACATGGATATTCAATATGCTCAGTCTGGGATTTTCAGCCCTTCGGATTTCACTTTTGCCCGAGATGGTGTTGTTGGGGAATGCAGCCCGAATATTGAAACCGTCGTGGTAGGTGATGTGGACTTGGAAATTCTCCGCCGTCACCGAAGAGCAGGAAGTGTGAACCAGCTTCGAGATCGTCGCCATGATATATATGGCATACAATACAAAAAATAAAGGGGGAAGAGACTGGGACAACACTAGCTAAACGTAATAAAAAAGGTTCGGATCATTTTATTTCGATGATCTGAACCTTTTTTCTGTTTTATTTATGGGATCGTCTGTTGTTTGCTTGGCGTTTAGTGCCGTGATCTTTCGTAAGTTCACAGCTATGAAGGCAAACCCTCATTCATTTCTGACATTTTCGTTGCCCCTTACGGCCAATCGAGTGAAACGTATAAAAACTTTATCATATTCCCAACAGGTTGAAATCCTTACTTGTCAAAATCACGAGACGCCTGCAACAAAAGCAAGAGTTGAAGATCCATTGGGGCATTTTCCCCGTCATAGCTGAAGCCTAATCCCGCGCAACAATCAATCCCATATAAAAAACACTCTTATTAACTGTGTTTTGTCCCGACCTCCTCCTTTGCAAGGCCTACACAGAGGTAGGCAGAACGGCAAAACCGACGCTTTGCGCTTTTTAATGATTTGATTAATTGCGTATCAGACGCATGAAATTAAAAAAGATTGGAAAGGATGATGAGCGAGAAACTATTAAGGAGCGGGAGCGATTGAAATACGAACGCCAGCACATTCCAGTCAATCACATAAATCTAGTTTTCATCATTGCTCTTATGGCTGTCATTGTTTCTAGTATGTTGATGACCGTTATGACAAAGGAGCAGCTGATCACCGATTGGGAAAAAGAAGTAGTCGGCCTGGAAGAAGGAGTTATGAGCGGTAAAGCAACAGATATTCACGTCTTTTTGTACGATGAAAACCGTGAACCAATCAAAGATGCCAATGTAAGTGTTACGTTCGATAAACCTGGGGCCGTTCATCAATTAAATAAAATTATGCACCATGTAGAAGATGGGCTTTATGAGACGGAAGTCATCTTTTCGGATGGAGGTCATTGGATTGGAGAACTAGCGGCTCAAAGGGGGCAAGAGATTTTTTACGATCAATTTCTTTTTGATGTACACGGTTCAGCCATTAGTGAGCAACATCGAGACCCTGACGATCACTTTCACTTAGGGGTAGATACACCAGAGCAATTGAACAATATGTCCCCTTAACCTTCTGTTGACAGAATGCCGACAGACTGGTTAAATCGTTTAAAGCAAGATGTCAAAGAGAAAATAAGGGGATAAGGAATGAGCGGATTTTTCGAACAACAACAAATTCTACCAGCTGCTAGAACAACGAAGGAACTGGAGCGCTTTTTGGAGACGGAATACAAATACATCGTGTTATTAAATAGCCATGTGGCTCAGCTCCGCAGTTTAATGAGGTTAGTCAAAGCGAAAAAGAAACTTCTGTTCCTTCATGCTGATCTTGTCCAAGGATTGAAAACGGATGAGTTCGCTGCGCAATTTTTAGCCCAAGAGATCCGTCCCTATGGGCTGATTTCTACAAGGAAAAATGTTGTATTGACAGCGAAAAAGCACAAGTTAGTTGCCGTGCAACGGCTTTTTTTACTAGATTCTCAAGCCCTTGAGTCCAGCTACAAGCTCCTTGAGATTACCCAGCCAGATTTTATTGAAGTGTTACCAGGCGTTATGCCCCATATTATTAAAGAGGTCTATGAACATACGAAAATCCCGATCATCGCCGGCGGGCTTGTTCGCACAAGGGATGAAGTGGATGCTGCGCTTAGTTCTGGGGCGGTTGCCGTGTCCACTTCGAAAAAGGAATTGTGGAGATAATGTAGAAGAATGCAAAAATTTTGCAAAAAACTTTTGTTGACAGCGTTTACAAACATGTGATTAAATAAAGGCAAGTTAATAATCCTGTGACGGAGATTTGGAGATCAACAATCATTCTAACGAGCAAGCTTGTTAGAACATTTGTTGATCTCTTTTTTTCGTCATCATTTTTTAAGAAAAAGGGGGAAATGAGAGATGTCACCGTTTTTAGGAGAAGTAATTGGCACGATGATTTTGATTATTTTAGGGGGCGGTGTTGTAGCTGGCGTTGTTCTAAAAGGAACAAAGTCAGAAAATGGTGGATGGATTGTCATCACCGCTGCTTGGGGATTAGCGGTAGCAACTGCTGTCTATTGTGTAGGTCAAATTAGCGGGGCCCATTTAAATCCTGCAGTAACGATTGGATTGGCACTTGTCGGGGCGTTTGAATGGAGCCAAGTGGCAGGATATATTGTCGCACAAATGCTCGGTGCGATGATTGGGGCAACACTCGTCTTTTTACACTATTATCCTCATTTTAAAGCAACCGAGGATCAAGGTGCTAAACTGGCTGTTTTCTCAACAGATCCAGCGATCAAACATTTACCTGCGAATTTTTTTAGTGAAGTGCTAGGAACGTTTGTATTAGTACTTGGTATTCTAGCAATCGGCGCCAATGAGTTTACCGAAGGATTGAACCCACTTATTGTCGGCTTACTTATCGTCGTCATTGGTTTATCTCTCGGTGGTACAACTGGCTATGCGATCAACCCGGCCCGTGACCTAGGTCCGCGAATTGCCCATTTCTTGCTGCCGATTCCAGGTAAAGGTTCATCCAATTGGAGTTACGCCTGGATTCCAATCGTCGGTCCGATTATCGGAGGGGGCATTGGGGCTCTAACATATGCAGCGCTGTTCGAAGGCATCGTCTACTCGGCTCTTTGGTTATTTTTAGCTGCGTTTGCTCTCGTTCTCCTATATGCTAGCTTCATAGAGAAGAAGCACGAGGCAAAAGGAAAAGGTCAACCGGTTGCAATGGCGAAATAAATTTTAAGAAAAATTGGGGGAATGTAGTATGACAAAAAAATACATTTTAGCGCTGGATCAAGGAACAACAAGTTCACGGGCGATCTTATTTAATGAAGCGGGGGAAATTATCGGGATTGAACAGAAAGAATTTCAGCAAATTTTCCCTAAGCCTGGCTGGGTCGAGCATGATGCAAACGAAATTTGGGCATCGGTCCTGTCGGTCATCGCCGGTGTTTTATTAAAAACAAATGTAGAAGCGAAAGAAATTGCCGCCATTGGCATTACCAACCAACGGGAAACGGCAGTAGTATGGGAAAAAGAGTCCGGACGTCCAATTTACAATGCCCTTGTATGGCAATCTAGACAAACGGCTGATATTTGCGAACGCCTAAGAGCGGAAGGGTTTAGTGAAATGGTCACGGAAAAGACAGGTCTTCTCATCGATCCGTATTTCTCAGGTACGAAAGTGCGGTGGATTCTCGATCATGTGGACGGAGCACAAGAACGAGCTGAACGAGGAGAGTTGTTGTTCGGTACGATTGATACGTGGCTCATTTGGAAGTTGAGCGGAGGAAAGGCTCATGTGACCGATTATTCCAATGCGTCGCGAACGTTGCTCTACAATATTTATGAGCAGTGCTGGGATGACGAACTGTTAAAGATGCTAAATGTACCACGGGCGATGCTTCCTGATGTACGTCCTTCATCGGAGGTGTATGCCGAGACGGTATCCTACCATTTCTTCGGGGAGGAAATACCGATTGCTGGCGCCGCAGGAGACCAGCAAGCTGCATTGTTTGGGCAGGCGTGCTTTGAAAAGGGAATGGCGAAAAATACGTATGGTACAGGATGCTTCATGCTAATGAATACTGGAGACCAAGGGGTGAAGTCAAAGCATGGGTTGTTGACGACCATCGCCTGGGGCCTCGACGGAAAAGTGGAGTATGCCTTGGAGGGAAGTATTTTTGTCGCTGGCTCCGCGATCCAATGGCTGCGAGACGGTCTCAGAATGATGAAATCGGCGAAGGAATCGGAAGGCTATGCAACGAAGGTCACATCCGCTGATGGGGTCTATGTTGTGCCAGCATTTGTAGGCCTTGGAACACCGTATTGGGATTCGGATGTAAGAGGCGCCGTCTTCGGTCTGACAAGAGGAACGTCAAAAGAGCATTTCATTCGTGCCACACTGGAGTCTTTAGCGTATCAAACAAAAGATGTCTTGCAGGCAATGGAAGCTGATTCAGGTATTTCGTTAAAAACGCTTCGTGTCGATGGTGGAGCGGTGGCTAATAACTTCCTTATGCAGTTCCAAAGTGATCTGCTAGGGGTGTCGGTGGAACGACCGATGGTTCAAGAAACAACAGCACTCGGGGCAGCTTATTTAGCCGGTTTGGCTGTCGGTTTCTGGACATCAAAAGAAGAAATTACGAACAACTGGAACCTAGAACAGAAATTCGCTGCCGAAATGGAAGAAGCTGATCGAGCAAAACTATATGAAGGTTGGCAAAAGGCTGTTCGCGCCGCACAAGCCTTTAAATAAATATCAGATGTCCCTTAGAGCTTACTAGGTTCTGAGGGATCTTTTTTTCGTTCAAGATGTTCAGTGAACATGGAATCTATTTGTCTCCAATGACACGTTCAGGTACAATCATGATGATGATGATGAATCCTTATGTGTGGAATAAATGAAGGAGAGGGCCAGCATGCCAGTAGCAGGAAGCTTTCAATTAATGAAGTCTATGAATCGCTCGCTCATATTAAATACGATTCGTTTAGATGGGCCGATTTCTCGGGCTGATATTGCGAAAAAAACGAAGCTGACACCTCCAACAGTAACGAATATTGTTGCTGAATTGATCGAGGAAAAGCTTGTTCGTGAGAGCAAAATGGGAGAGTCTAGAGGCGGAAGAAAGCCTATTTTATTAACGATTGACGCGAAAAACTCCTTTGTGATTGGCCTTGATGTAGGAGGGTACCGCGTCCGTGCAGTGCTTACAGATTTAAATGGAGAAGTGGAAGGGCAAACAACGGTTGAGCTATCTTCTGACTTAACGGAAGAAACGTTGATCGATCAGTTGATAAAAATAACTGTAACGCTTTTTGAACAGTGTAAGATGCAAAAAGATAAAGTAATCGGTATCGGAATTGGTATGCATGGGATCGTCGATCATCAAAGTGGTATGGCCGTGTTCGCTCCCAATTTCCAATTGACGAACATCGACCTGAAAACACCGTTTGAGAGCACATTTGATGTCCCTGTGTTTGTGGAAAATGACGCTCGTGCTCTTGCACTTGGAGAAACGTGGTTTGGTAATGGGCAAGGGATTGATCATGTCATTTGTGTAAATGTAGGTGTCGGAATTGGTGCGGGGATCGTATTAAATAAGCGTCTTTTTCACGGTGTCCACGGAATTGCAGGAGAGATTGGCCATACAACGGTTGATATTCATGGGAAAAAGTGCACATGCGGTAATTATGGCTGTCTGCAAACAGTCGCTGGTGGGAATATGTTAAAAGAACGGGCGATCCACGACATCGCTTCAGGACGAAAAACGATGCTTTTGGAAAAAGTAGAAGGCGACATGGACCGCATTTCAGGAGAGATCATCCATCAATGTGCCTTAGCCGGAGATCCTTTATCGATCGAAATTCTTGAGGAGGCAGGAAAATACCTTGGGATTGGCATTACGAACATCATCAATTTTATTAATCCAGATCGAATCATTGTCGGTGGAGGTGTTTCAAAAGCAGGTGATTTTGTCTTAGAGCCGTTACGAAAAATGGTAAAAGAGCGAGCGTTAACAGCAAAGGCGAGGGAAACCGAAGTAGTCACAGCCGAGCTCGGAGAATGGGGGACGGCGATCGGAGCTGTTACTCTTGTGTTAGAGGATTTATTTGCACCGATTTATCAAAACAGAGAAGCATAAACCGTAATAAAGTAAGCGGTTTCCCCTTGCATTTTTTCCGATGAGCCAGTATACTATAGGTAAGTTAATGAATTGGTCGGAGATTAGGAGAGGCCACAACACTTGGTGATTGCACCAAGATGTTGTGGTCTCTTTTTTTCGATCCATTGGTAAAAAACGACATCGTTTCAAGAGGAGGAGCGCACAATGTTTTCAGCAAAGAAAAGAGATAAATGTATTGGCGAGATGAGTGAAAAGCAACTGGACCTTCTAGTCATTGGAGGGGGGATTACAGGTGCAGGAATTGCCCTTGATGCGCAAGTGCGAGGAATTCAGACCGGTCTTGTGGAAATGAATGATTTCGCATCTGGAACTTCAAGCCGTTCAACAAAACTTGTCCATGGCGGTTTACGCTATTTGAAGCAATTTGAAATTAAGCTTGTGGCTGAGGTGGGGAAAGAGCGTGCAATTGTTTATGAAAATGCCCCACATGTAACGACTCCCGAGTGGATGTTACTGCCGATTTTTAAAGATGGTACGTTCGGCAAATTTTCCACATCGTTAGGGTTGAAAGTCTATGATTATTTAGCCGATGTGCGAAAAGATGAGCGGAGATACATGCTAAATGAAAAGCAAACACTTGAAAAAGAGCCGCTTCTCAGAAAAGAAAATTTAAAAGGTGGCGGAATCTATGTCGAGTATCGAACAGATGACGCGCGTTTAACGTTAGAGATTATGAAAGAAGCTGTTGCAAGAGGGGCAGTCGCCCTTAACTATATGAAAGTGGAATCATTCATATATGACCAAGGCAAAGTGGTAGGCGTTGTTGCGAAAGATCGATTAACAGATACCGCTCATACAATTTATGCGAAAAAAGTAGTCAACGCAGCAGGTCCATGGGTGGATACGCTAAGAGAAAAGGACCGTTCAAAGCATGGGAAATATTTAAAACTATCAAAAGGTGTCCACCTTGTCGTAGATCAATCTCGTTTTCCATTACGACAAGCCGTCTATTTTGATACGGAATCGGATGGGCGAATGATTTTTGCCATTCCTAGAGAAGGAAAGACTTACATTGGCACGACCGATACGTTTTATGATAAAGATATCGCTTCCCCGCGTATGACCGTGGAGGATCGTGACTATATTCTTGCTGCGGCGAACTACATGTTTCCTAGCTTAAACCTTACAGCTGACGATGTAGAGTCTAGCTGGGCAGGATTACGTCCTCTCATCCACGAAGAAGGAAAAAAGGCATCTGAAATTTCTCGTAAAGATGAAATCTTCTTTTCCGATAGCGGACTCATTTCCATTGCAGGCGGAAAGCTAACCGGCTATCGAAAAATGGCGGAGCGAACTGTAGATGCCGTTGCACAGGGATTAAATGTGAACGAACCATGCACGACAGCAGCTATCCGTTTATCAGGTGGGCTAGCGGAAGGTGCGCAAGGATTCCCGCGCTTTTTAGACGAAGCGAGCCGGAAAGGGGCAAAACTGGGCTTTGACGCTGATGAAGTGAGACGTCTTGCAAAGCTGTACGGTTCAAATGTTGATCATGTGCTTAACTATGCTCATGAAGGAAAAGAAGAGGCAGAACATTATGGACTTCCAGCGTTGTTGCTTGGGCAACTACAGTATGGAGTGGAACAAGAAATGGTCGCCACCCCTTTAGACTTTTTTGTCCGGCGTACAGGTGCCCTGTTCTTTAATATCTCGCTGGTTCATCAATGGAAAGAGGCTGTTCTTCGTTGGATGGCGGAAGAGTTTTCTTGGACGGAAGAAGAGAAGACTCGATTTCAAAAAGAATTAGAGACTGAGCTAAAAATGGCTGTCGATCCACTGTTTCAAGTAGAGCCAACAACGGTGTAAACATAAGAATCAAAAAAAGTGACTCTATGTAAATAGGGTCACTTTTTTGTCGTTTATTCACTTTCAGCTTCGAGATCTAATTCTTCCCATGTAATGGTGACGCCCCACTCATTCGCCAACGCCTCAAGTTCATTAGTATATTGATCATACAAAGTAACATATTCATCCATTAATTGATAGGCCCCTTCATCCTCGTGATCCGCTAACCATAATTCGTTTCCTTCAATTAAGGCTTCGTATGATGCAATAAGGAGGTCATGAACTTCCAAGAGCTCCTCATCGTCAAATTGCTCGCGCACGTCGACTGCTTGATTCAAGAAGTCTCTCATCCCAGGTAAAAGTTTATTTTCAGTAAAGTTCAAGAGTTCCTCTTCAGACAGGATGGTTTCTTCCTCCATCAATAATAGGAGGTGGGCACTATCCATATCATTGGTTGACTCTAGATACTCCATCATCGTATCAGATTTACCTGAAAAAAGGCCGACTAACGTGCTACACCCACTGAATATGAAAAGTAGGGCAGTAAATAAGCTAATAACTGCAAGTTTTTTCCCCATACTTGATCTTCTTCCTCTCTTTTCTTTATCATTTTTTCGTTTTGTCAAACAGTCGAATGATGGTTTCCCTTGACCATCTTACAGAACTGTAGGGTGGAGGTCAATAAATTTGTTGGAAATTGTTGGAAAATGTAGATTTACTACCATTTTCCTTTGTGGGTCTAAAGATCTATCTGGTATGAAAGAGTCCGGTGTAGTGTATTTTCATTTGTTGCATCATTTTAACAGATTCATACATATTTTGCATTTGCTTTCTAATACTAATGGCAATGCGAATCGCGTGATTCAATCTATGGTTAATTGTTAAGTCATGAATAGGAAAGGGGTGCAGCTATGAGCTTTTTCAAGAGGAAAGGTTTTCGAAGGCTTAATCACCAAGTAACAGAAAAAATCGAGGAGCGCCTCGAACAACAACCTAAGCATATTTCAACAGATCTAATCGAAAACCTTCAACAGGTAAAGAATATTTTTACTCATTGTGAAGACTTAGTTGTGCTCCATTGGCGATACGGATCGGAAATGGCTCATACGGCTTTTTCCGTTTATTTTGACTCCCTTGTTCAGCGTAAAATGGTGAACTATATGAAGGCTTCGTTGCAAGATTTGGTCCCCTATGAAGTTGGTCCAGGGGAGGAAGTGACCCCAGACGACATCATTTCCCATTTTGAACAAAACATTGCGTCAGCTCATTCTCATCGTCTTGTTAAAGATTTTGATGACGTAATTGAAAAAATAACAAATGGTCACATTGTCATTTTTTTTAATCAGTGGGACAAAGCCCTTGCGTATAAGGCGATTAGTGTCGAAACAAGGCAAGTTGACGAACCGCCTACTGAACCGGTCATTAAGGGACCACGAGAAGGGACGATTGAGAATTTAGATAAAAACATTGGCCTAATAAGAGGGCGGTTGAAGTCAGCAAACTTTAAAATTGAAATGTTTACATGTAAAGGTGAGACCCGTACGAGAGTAGCTTACGGATACGTCGATGGGTTAGTGGATCCAAAAGTCCTTGCCGAGTTTAAACAGCGAGTCAAATCGATTCCTGAGGGGGATATTTTGGAAACATCCTACATTGAAGAGTTGATCGAGGATTCGACCTATTCTCCATTCCCCCAATATCGTTATACAGAACGGCCAGATACTGCCGTTGCAGCACTACTGGATGGGAAAATAATCGTCATGGTCGACGGAACGGGATCGATCCTCATTTGTCCGAGCTTGTTTGTAGAATTGATGCAATCAAGTGAAGATTACTACCAGCGAGCGGTGTTTGCGAGCAGCATTCGATTTTTACGAGTAATCGCTCTTATGATCGCGTTAACCCTACCGGCTCTTTATATCGCATTAACGACGTTCCACCCTGAACTAATACCGACCGTTCTCCTCCTTGCGATTATATAGACTCTCGGCATTCGCCGAGCTTTGTGGTTCAAGGATTTTCCTCAAACCAATTTATTTCATCCCTCCTATTTTAGGTGGGATTTTTTAATGTTCATTTTTTAAAACCGGAAATTAATTATCAAAATATTTTCTCGAATTCGACAAGAAACACTTGACTTTTCAAAAACACCACAATAATCGCCGGTGAAGGGATTATTTTCCCTTACTACTTGTGATTGAGGTGCCAAAATGAAACCAACGTTTATTGCACACGAAACTTATCAAAACTTCGTTCTAAATCAGTTAAATGCCCATTATTCTGGCGGCATTCTTACCCTTGTTAATAAGGATTGGCCAGTAATTAAAAAGCTTTGGATAACTGATCTCTCTTCGGTAACTACATGGCTTGGTGATTCCTATTCCAAAAAGGGACCAAAGCCTCGTGACCCTGCTTCTATGATGCGTTCTTATCTGCTTTCATTATTTGTTCAACCTACAAAAGGTATTACTCATTGGGTTGATCAACTTCGTCGCGTTCCGTTGTATGCAATTCTTAGCGGTTTTGAACCCGGTGACACACCAGGTGTTGGAACATTTGAAGACTTTTTCAAACGTTTATGGGCCTTCGAAAGCCCGAATGTTATGCCGAAGGTCAAACCTAAAAAGAAAAAGTCAAAAAAGAAAAAGAAGCCTAAAAAGGGTGAAAAAGCTGAACCTAAGAATCCCGGAATTGTTCGTAAACTCGTTGATCGGGCAATGCGTTATGGTTCCAAACAAAAACAACTGCCAGGAGACCGATTATTTGAGTTTTTTCAATCCCAATTTTTAGCGGTTTCTACGAAACTTGGTCTTCTTGGGGATCCCGAAGCTCTAGGTGTAGTTGGAGATGGGACACCAATTGAAACAGCTAGGTACCCGAGAAGTAAATCAACCTGTAATTGTAGTGCCCAAGGACTAACGAACTGTACTCACCCACGCCAGTATTCACAACCCGACATCGACTCAGGCTGGGATAGTTCTAAGGAAAAGTACTTCAACGGATATCATCTCTACATGATATCCACTAGCGATAGCCAATACGACTTACCGCTATATCCACGGCTGCATCCTGCTTCCCGGCATGATTCAGTCAGCCTAGTGGTTAGTTCAATTGAATTTTCGCAACGGTACACCTTGGGCACGATTGATAAAATTCTTCTTGATGCAGCGCACGATGCTGAGGCCATTTATGAGCTACTTGAACATCAAAATGTGGAACCCTTCATCGATTTAAATGTTCGAACAAAGAAGAACTTTAGTACAGAAAGTGATATTCAAATATCTCCAACAGGTGTTCCAATCTGTCCGATTGGGAAGGAGATGAAGCCCAACGGGTTTGACAAATCTCAAAATCGGCAAAAATGGCGTTGTCCACTTGCTTGCGGTACCAAAAATACATGCTCATCACCGTGTTCAAAAGCAAAATATGGTCGGACATTCCATACATTCAGAGAGGATAATCTACGATTATTTACCAAAACACCAAGGTCCTCTGAAAAGTGGAAACTTATATACAAACGAAGAACCTCTGTTGAACGTTCTAATAAAAGAGAAAAAATAGATTATCACTTGGAATCTGGACGCCACCGGTCAACAAAAATGTGGTACATTCGCCTATACGCCATAATGATGTGTCAGCACATCGATGCTTGGTACAGCAGTCAGAAAGAGCAGTTAAATATTGAAGAAATCATCTTTCCTAAAGCCGCCTAGTCAATTTTTAAAAAAATAATGGCAATAGGTTTCTTTGTCATGCACATTTTTGAAAATACAATGAAAATAATGAGTGTGCAGGCCATTCCAATCCAATTTCCAGTAATTTTGGTTCATTT
>NZ_SNUY01000002.1:43050-140324 GCF_004376175.1 Halalkalibacterium halodurans
CTTTCCTAAAGCCGCCTAGTCAATTTTTAAAAAAATAATGGCAATAGGTTTCTTTGTCATGCACATTTTTGAAAATACAATGAAAATAATGAGTGTGCAGGCCATTCCAATCCAATTTCCAGTAATTTTGGTTCATTTCACCCGGAAAATTGTTATTTATTCCGAGACTCTATTTATTGATGCCAGGGAAGGGATTCCGTTCCCTTCCTTAATCGAAGCATTAATTATGATGATTTTCTTTGAACTGTTGCGAGAAGCAGGAGTCAGGCTCCCTCGGCCCGTTGGTGCAGCTGTTAGTATCGTCGGCGCTCTCGTGCTAGGAGAAGCAGCGATTCAAGCAGGAATTGCTTCCCCGATTATGGTCATTGTCGTTGCCTTAACAGGAATTGCTTCCTTTGCGTTACCACAGTATACGTTTGCTATCGCGCTTAGGCTTTTGCAATTTCCACTCATGGTCTTGGCGGCACTTCTAGGTGGATTTGGCCTAATGATCGGCTTAATCTTAATTTGGCTTCATCTAGTCAGTCTGCACTCGTTAGGCCAGCCTTATTTAAGTCCTGTTGGGCCGTTTAAATTCAGAGAACTTCGAGATGTGTTTATCAGGGCGCCATTTAAAACGTTGATCAAATCACCACGAAAACGTCCATATGAAGTAAGGGGTGATTAAGACGTATGCTCTTAATATGGAGAAGAATTCCTATGAAAAAATACCTTTCCCGTCTTCTTGTCTTGTGTTTGCTGTTCTCCCTTATGAGTTGCGATGGCCTAGAGCTCACCGAACGAGCTTTTGTAATTGGGCTCGCACTCGATGAGACAGAGGCAGGGAATATTATGTTAACCACTCAACTATACCGCCCTTCACCCGAAGGGGCAGTCGGACAGATGGGAGGCGGGAAGGCAGGACAAAATTATCTCAACATTCAAACATCAGCAGAATCGGTTACAAAGGCTCTTCGTAACATTCCAATGCACATTGGTCGCAAAGCACAGTGGAGCCATATTAGTTCGATCTTAGTGGCCGAGAGATTGGCAGAAGAAAGAGGAGTTGCTGAACTTCTAGAGTTTTTTTATCGTGATCATGAACCACGAATTATTTCGTCGATTGCTGTAACAGAAGGGAAAGCTAGCGATTTTTTGAACATTGCCCCATTGATGGAGATGACCCCAGGGCACCAACTGTTAGTGAATGAAGAGGGGGCTCACACGTTTGCCAATAAAAGCATTGAAACGAGGTTGCTCAAAATTGCCCTGCAATTACGAAGTGAGGTAGGGAATGCGGTCATTCCGTTAATCCATAAAGAGGATGTCCATCCCCAGCCTTCCGCGACAGTATCGGGTGTGGGCTTATTGAAGGACGGAAAGCTAGTGGACAAGCTGTCCCCTGATTTAGTGGAGTACTTACAAATAATTCGAACGGACTATCAAAACGGAATGATCCAATTTCCTTGTCCGGGAAAGAAAGAAGAACCTCAACAGGTGGAAGTGATTGAAGTCGTCTCAATGGATTCTGCGGTACGCCCAATTATTGAAGGGGATTCCTTGCGCGTATCGATCCCTGTTCGGATGGAGGTGGTCATTCAAGAGTTGGCTTGTTCAGAAACGCTGGAGCCTGAGCAGGAACAAGAGTTTGTTGAATACATAAGCCAATTTTTCGAACAACAAATTTTAACCACCGTCGCTACTTTACAGGAAAAGAAATTCGATGCTATCAACATAGGAAACAAAATTTACGGCAAGGATCCGCAAAAGTGGAAGGAATGGAAGGCTGATTGGGATGAACGCTTTGCTAAAGCTGAATTTTCGGTGGATGTCCAATTGCGAGTCATAAATACAGGCACAATGATTGGAAAGCCTACTTTCACCGAATGACGCTCCTTTTTTATCATTAATTTATACGGTCGAGCGGAGGAACTCAAAATGGTCATTAAGCTCATTGTGATGATAGTCGTTTACGCTGTCATATTAGGTTATGACATACCAAAACTAAAAGAAAAGGAAGGGAAAACAATCGGAGTATACACTGGTCTCATGTTTGTTGCCCTTTATCAGAGTCTTATTTTTGTGTTTGATTTAGACTGGCCTTTTTTGCATACGGCTGTCGATGCCTTATTTCGAGAGCCTGCTCGTCACATTGTTGAATTCTTAGAGGCCCCCCCTTCTTAACGCGCGGCCAAAGTGAGGTGAAAGGGAGTGAAAAGTCAGCAGCGTATTCATGCGCATCAGATGTCTAGCTTGTTTTTCCTTTTATTAATAGGAGCTGCGATCATTAATATACCAGGTCCTCTAATCGGTTATGCGGGAAATGGAGCGTGGTTGTCGATTCTCTTATCAGCGGTTACAGGCTTCATTTTTGTGGCATGTTTACTTTATTTGTATCGAAAATTTCCCCACCTTTCGTTTGTCGAGTACAGCAACAAATTAGTAGGGAAGCCACTTACAATTTTGTTCATGTTACCGTTCATTACGTTGAATTTATATCATCTCAGCGGGAATGCCCTTGATATCAGCTTGTTTATGACTGCAACGATGATGCGGGAAACCCCCTTATATGTTTTTGTGCTTTTAACCTTGTCTATCGTTGCTTTAACTGCACGATTAGGAATTACAGTATTTGCCCGAACTAGTACAGTTCTAAATCTAACTGTTTTCGGGGTTGTATTACTCGTTCTCGCACTAGCAAGTGAGCAATATCAATGGGAGCATTTTTTTCCGGTCATGCCGGACGGTATTAAACCGGTCCTACTAGGGGCATCTTTTTCTTATTCATTTCCCTATGCCGACATCGTTCTCTTTTCGATGCTCTTGCCGTTTGTTGATAAAAGAGAGTATGGCAAGCTTAAAAAGGGAATGTACCTTTCTCTCCTCCTAGGTACCTTTTTATTGGGAGGTATTACATTAAGTACAATCCTCGTGTTCGGCCCAATTGCAGGAGAACGAATATATTCTTTATTCGAAATAGCACGTACCATTCATTTGTACGAAATTATTACAGGTGTTGAAATTTTGATTGGATATTCCCTTATCGCAGGGGCCTTTCTATTGGATGTGATTATACTTTACATTCTTAGCTTAGTCATTGGCCAATTATTTGGAATCAAAGATGAGCAAATAATTGTGTTTCCTTTAGCTCTTATAGGTTTTCTATTCTCAATGGTTATTATTTCTGAAGGCGTAGCGAAATGGAATGAATTTGTTCTAGTTACTGATATTCTTCTTGTTACGATTGTCAATCTCCCTCTGTTCATTTTGACAGCTGTAGCAGCTTGGCGAAGACAAATCGAGTGAAAGCGAGATGTACAGATGAAAGGTCAACAACAGATAACGCCAATCCAATTGTCAATGCTGTTTTTTATCTTTTTAACCGGTTCAGCGGTTATTGTCATTCCGGCCCACTCATTGGCAACGCTGGCAACGGGGCGTGGCTTTCGTTGCTGCTCTCATTTATCGGAGCCATTGCTCTCCTAGCTACCGTGCTTTCCTTGCATAAAATGCATCCTCGTTTAACGTTTATTGAATACAGTCGTTCGTTAGTCGGGAAATGGCTAACCGTTTTGATCGGCATTCCGTTTGCGTTCACACAATTAAACAGCACCGCTGGGATCGTCCTTGATATTGGGTTGTTTATGACTTCCTCCATGCTTCGGGAGACGCCACTTTACTTGTTTAATCTGATCATCTTTATTGCCGTTGCTTTTACTGCGCGAGGGGGAATCGAGCTATTTGCGCGGATGTTTCCCATGCTTATTATCACAAGTATTTTGTTTATAACGGTTATTCTCCTGCTTGCTGCAGGTCACTACGACATTGAATTCTTACTTCCCGTTATGCCTGATGGTATAAAACCAATCCTCCATGGGACCTATTTTTCTTTTTTGGGCTTCCCATATTCCGAACTCGTCATTTTTTCTATGTTGCTCCCGTTTGTGTCTAACCAAGATTATGTCTCTGTAAAAAAAGGAATGGTGAGTGCGCTTACGTTCAATTGGATTTATTTGGTGGCCGTGACGATTTGTGCATTACTCGTTTTTGGCCCGATTGCAGGGGATAGACCGTATTCCACTTATGAGGTGGCTCGGGTAACGAGGTTTGACATCTTAATTGGCTATTCGCTTATTACAACTTCCTATATGAAGGCGGTGATTACGTTCTATATTTTGTATATGACGATCGTTCATTTGCTGAAAGTCAAAGATCCAAACGTTCTTATCTTTCCACTTGCATTCATTTGCTTTCTTTTTTCTCTCATTCAACTATCGTTGGGGCATGCCCGCTGGGGTGAACATGTAACAGTAGCTGAGCCATTGTTAAAGCTTTGTTCTTACATTATTCCTTTAATTTTCATCGCGATCATTGCTTATTTCAAAAAGAATAAGAAACGAGCAGCAACCTAATGAAATAAGATGTAGGTGACATACCGGAAGCAATATGACAAGGAGGTGTTACGAGTGAATAAGCAACAAATTAGCGCCTTTCAATTTAATGCTGTGTTTTTTTCATTTATTACTGGTTCCACGATCTTAAATGCGCCTGCCCCAATGATTGGTTTTGCTCAAAACGGGGCTTGGCTTTCTGTCGTCATTTCCCTTGCAGGCGGCTTGCTTCTTCTATGGGGGATGCTCTTTTTATATGACAGATTTCCCGATTTAAATTTGATTGAATACAGCCGTAAACTTGTCGGTTCTTGGTTCACTTGGATTTTGGCGATCCCATTTATTACGATGCAGCTTCATAGTACCGCTGGTATTGTCGTGGATGTAGGGTTGTTTATGACGACCACGATGATGCGGGAAACGCCGCTCTATGTATTTGTTTTACTTATTTTTCTCGTTTCCTCGTTAACGGCAAGAGCTGGGATTGAAGCGTTCGCTAGGCTATTTCCGATTCTGATGGCAACGGTTCTTCTGTTTAGCATTTTTGTTATGATTTTAGCGAGCGTTGATTACGATCCTAGCTTTCTCCTCCCTATATTGCCTGATGGGATCAAACCGGTTCTTCTAGGTACTTATTTCTTTTTTGGAATTCCAGTCACCGAAATCATTTTATTTTCAATGCTGCTTCCATATGTTCGTAAGGATGAGCGAACGAAGGTGAAAAAGGGAATGGTTTATGCCCTTATTATTAATCATATCTTGATGATATTGGTGACCGTAAGTACATTGCTCGTCTTTGGGCCGATTGCTGGGGATCGACCATTTTCCATGTATGAAGTGGCACGAACTATCGCCCTTTATGAAGTATTTGAAGGCTCGGAAATTTTGATCGGTTATTCTCTCATTATCGCTTCGTTTATGAAAGATGTTGTCTCACTTTATATGATGAATGTGACCCTTGTCGCCATGTTTAAGTTAAAAGACAAGCAAATCTTTATTTTCCCGCTTGCACTCGTTTCCTTCTTGTTTGCGATGGTGTTCATTTCTCTAGGAGTGAGGACATGGGCCACGTTCGTCACCGTAAGAGAACCGCTCTGGAAAGGAGTGGCTTACGTAGTTCCGCTGATTGTCCTAGTGATTGTCGCTCTAGTAAAAGGAAAAAGGTCTGTTCACCAAGCGGAGAAGATGAATACATTTTCATAAAATGGTGTACCTTGTCCTACAATCAAGTTCCTCCACATAAGCTTTTCAAAGAAATACTAGATAAAATATTAGATTTCATCAAATCACAAAGCAAGCAAGATGATATAATGGAAGAAATAAAGAGGATGGAGGGGACTCGGATGAGTTGGAGACAGCGTTATGAAAAATGGAAAGGCTTTAATGAGCTTGAATTAGAGCTAAAACAATCGTTGGAAGCCATTGGTGGGGACGAACAGCAGCTTGAAGACTGCTTTTATAAAAACTTAGAGTTCGGGACAGGTGGAATGCGCGGAGAAATTGGACCAGGTCCGAACCGAATGAATACATATACAATTCGTAAAGCTTCTGAAGGCTTTGCCCGTTACTTGCTTGAGCAAGGGGAACATGTAAAAGCGCAGGGGGTCGTCATTGCCTATGATTCCCGGCATAAATCACCTGAGTTCGCACGTGAAGCGGCATTGACGATCGGGAAGCACGGAATTAAAGCATACTTATTTGAAGAATTACGTCCAACACCTGAACTATCGTTTGCTGTTAGAAAGCTAGGAGCAGCAGGTGGTATTGTGATCACAGCAAGTCATAATCCACCCGAGTATAACGGCTTTAAAGTATATGGTTCAGATGGATGTCAGCTTCCACCTGAGCCGGCTAATCGACTCGTCAAATTTGTTAACGAAATAGAAGACGAGCTTGTGATTCCTGTTGGGGATGAACGCGAGCTAAAGGAAAATGGAACGCTGGAAATGATCGGTGAAGAGGTGGACGTAGCTTATCACGAGGCTCTAAAGACGATTATTGTCAATCCAGAGCTGCTTGAAGCGTCAGCTAAAGATGTTCGTATTGTGTTCACTCCACTACACGGAACGGCTAATCTCCCAGTTCGGCGTGTGCTGGAAGCAGTCGGCTTTGAAAATGTAACGGTTGTTAAAGAGCAGGAGCTACCTGATCCACAGTTTTCAACGGTTAAAGCGCCAAATCCAGAGGAGCATGCAGCGTTTGCCTTGGCGATTGAGTACGGCAAAAAGACAGAAGCAGATGTGTTGATCGCAACCGATCCTGATGCGGATCGCGTCGGTGTAGCTGTAAAAAATCAAGCCGGTGAATACATTGTTCTGACGGGGAACCAAACAGGGGGATTGATGCTTCATTACCTTCTTTCACAAAAGAAGGAAAAAGGGCAACTCCCAGTTAACGGCATCGCGTTAAAGACGATTGTGACATCTGAGTTTGGCCGCGCCATTGCGGAGGATTTCGGTATCCCTATGGTAGATACATTAACTGGTTTCAAATTTATTGGTGAAAAGATAAAGGAATACGAGCAATCTGGCGAGCATCAATTTTTATTCGGTTATGAAGAAAGCTATGGCTACTTAATTGGGGACTTTGTACGTGATAAAGATGCAGTACAAGCGTGCTTATTAGCGGCCGAAATGACAGCTTACTACAAGTCGCGTGGGATGACCCTTTATGATGGTTTATTAGAGCTGTTTGATCGTTATGGGTATTACCGTGAAGGATTGACATCTATCACATTGAAAGGAAAAGTCGGCGTTGAAAAAATTCAACACGTGTTAAGCCAATTCCGTCAATCGCCCCCGAAACAAGTGAATGACCAACAAGTGGTCGTGATTGAAGACTATCAAACAAAAGAAAAAGTGTCGGTCAAAGAACGAACTGTAGAAGCAATCACGTTACCAACATCAAACGTTTTAAAATATATGCTTGAAGATGGCTCGTGGTTTTGTCTCCGTCCATCAGGAACAGAGCCAAAGCTTAAAATTTATTACGGTGTAAAAACGGAAGCTTTAGAGAAAAGCGAAGCCGCATTAGATGCGGTAAAGCGCGACGTAGAAGAGATCGTGCACTCGTATGTGTAAAAAAAGTTGAGCTGATGCTCAGCTTTTTTTACGTGATTTTAACGACAAATCTGCAAATATATGATAGGATACAATTAATAAATTAAATTAATTAAGTAATTCGTTGAGGAATGGGGGATGGACATGGAAGTTGCTTACAAAGAGGATCTGCTCACATCTTTTGCGGAAGCGTTTTCTTTTGATCGTTTGACTGATGTACGGGTGTTTTTTGCCCCAGGACGTGTCAATTTAATCGGAGAGCATACCGATTATAACGGGGGATACGTGTTCCCAGGTGCATTAACGAATGGGACGTATATGGTGATCAAGCTGCGAGACGACGGGGAATACCATCTAAGAAGCGCCAACTTTGATACATCCGTTGTCTTTAGAAACTCTGACTTACGATTTGATCCAAAGGATGACTGGGGCAATTATCCGAAGGGCATTATTGCCGAGTTGGCAAAGCTTGGAGTGGATCTTCCAGGGGCTACTATTTATTTTTATGGAAATATCCCGAACGGAGCAGGTTTATCATCGTCGGCATCAATCGGAATGGTCACGGCCTATGGACTTACACAATGCTCCGGTGTAGACATTGATCGAGTAACACTCGCTAAGCTATGTCAACGGATGGAAAATGATTTTATCGGAGTAAGTACAGGCTTAATGGACCAATTTGCTGTTGGAATGGGAAAGAAAGATCACGCGTTGTTTTTGAATACGAGCACGTTAGAATATGACCAAGTCCCCCTCATTCTGAAAGGGTATAAACTTGTCATTACGAACTCTAATAAACGAAGAGGGCTAGCAGACTCAAAGTATAACGAACGTCGGCGAGAATGTGAAATGGGCTTAGAGCAGCTGAGAAAGAAACAACCGAATCTAAGCCATTTGGGTGAAGTGACAGAGGAAATGTTCGCTGAATTAGGTCCTGTCATTGAGGATGAACTGATCTATCGCCGCGTTCGCCATGTTGTAACAGAGGATGCGCGGGTACTAGCCGCTGTTTCTGCACTTAAAGCAGGAGAGTTGCAAACGTTTGGCGAGTTGATGAAAGCCTCACATCTGTCGCTTCGTGAGGATTATGATGTAACGGGAGTTGAGCTTGACACGTTATTCGACCTTCAAGCAAGTGCACCTGGGTGTATCGGAACGAGAATGACAGGGGCTGGATTTGGCGGCTGTACGGTAAGCATTGTTCATGAGGAAGAGATTACTGCTTTTCAGACTGTCGTTTCTAAAGGGTATGAGAAAAAAATTGGCTACAAGCCAACCTTTTATGTGACCGAGTTAGGTGACGGTGTGAACGAATGGAAAGGAGGCGCTTAACAATGGCAATTCTTGTGACGGGTGGGGCTGGTTATATCGGGAGTCATACGGTGTTGTTTCTTTTAGAGCAAGGTGAGCAAGTCATTGTTCTAGACAACTTACAGAAAGGGCACGCTGGGGCATTGTCCGATGTGACATTCTATCATGGGGATATCCGAGATGATCAGCTGCTCGATACGATTTTTACGACTCATTCGATCGATACGGTCATCCATTTCGCTGCCAATTCCCTTGTAGGAGAGAGTGTAAAACGACCGATTGAATATTATGAAAACAATGTGATCGGCACCCATACGCTATTGAAGAAAATGCTTGAGCATGATGTAAAGAAAATCGTGTTTTCGTCGACCGCTGCCACATATGGCGAGCCAGTGCAAATTCCGATTCAGGAATCGGATCCGACCATTCCGACAAACCCTTATGGAGAGACGAAGCTCGCGATCGAAAAAATGTTCCATTGGTGTCAAGAAGCTTATGGACTCCAGTATGTTTGCCTCCGCTATTTTAATGCTGCTGGGGCAGATCCGAACGGACGTATTGGCGAAGATCATAGTCCTGAAAGTCACCTAATACCAATTGTTTTACAAGTGGCGTTAGGTCAACGGGAGAGGGTCGCGATTTTCGGTGACGACTATCAAACGGAAGATGGTAGCTGCATTCGAGATTACATTCACGTTATGGATTTAGCCAACGCCCATTATTTAGCATGTGAGCATTTGCGTAAAGATGGACAGTCAGGAAGCTTTAATTTAGGGAACGGGAAAGGCTTTTCCGTCAAGGAAGTGATTGAAGTGTGCCGTCAAGTGACGGGACATCCGATTCCTGCAGAGATAGCACCAAGGAGAAGTGGAGATCCTGCTTCGCTTATCGCTTCCTCAGAAAAAGCACAAACCATTCTTGGCTGGGAACCTAAGTATCCTTCCCTTGAAACGATGGTTGAACATGCGTGGAATTGGCACAAGGAACATCCACATGGGTATTCAACAGAAAACAAAGATAAGCAATGACACGTAAAGATTCATGTCTCTTGATCAAATCTACTAGGAAGAAGGTGGAAGAGTCATGTCACAATCATCAATTGCTATCCAGATTGAAGCGCTACTAACCTATGCCCTGCAGCATGGGCTCATTACAAAATGGGATATAGATGCTAGTCGAAACCGAGTTCTTGACGTATTAGATTTAGATGAACTAGAGCCGGTCGAACAAGTGGACGTAGAGTGCGAGATGCCTTACCCAATACTAGAAAACATTCTCGACTGGGCTGCTGAAAATGGGCGACTGGAAGCAAATACAGTAACGTACCGAGATCTACTTGACACGAAACTAATGGGCGCACTACTCGGCCAGCCATCAGAGACGATTCGGACCTTTTATGAGAGGTACGAACAACAAGGGCCAGAGGAAGCGACGAAAGCCTTTTACGACTTTTCTAAACAAGTTCATTACATTCGGACCGATCGGATTGCCAAGAACGAACATTGGTTTAGTGAAACACCGTATGGCCAGCTAGAAATCACCATCAATCTTTCCAAGCCTGAAAAAGATCCGAAAGCGATTGCGCAAGCGAAGCACCTGCAGGCAAGTTCGTATCCAAAGTGCTTGTTATGTAAAGAAAATGTCGGGTATCGCGGAAGAGTCAATCATCCTGCCAGACAAAATTTGCGCGTCATACCTGTCGAGTTGAATCAAGAGCAGTGGTACATGCAATTTTCGCCCTACGTCTATTACAATGAGCATGCGATTGTGTTCTCTGGTGAGCACGTACCGATGAAAATATCGACGGAAACGTTTGCTCGTCTATTGGAATTTACAGAAAAATTCCCCCATTATTTTATTGGCTCGAATGCCGATTTACCGATTGTAGGCGGCTCGATTTTAAGTCACGATCATTTTCAAGGGGGGAATCATGCGTTTCCGATGGCGAAAGCTAGTATGGAAAAAACGTTTAGCATCAGTCGATTCCCTTCGGTTATAGCCGGGATTGTGAAGTGGCCGATGTCTGTCGTTCGCTTACAAGGAATGGACCGAGAGGAGCTCGTCAAAGCGGCGGACCATGTTTATCATGCTTGGCAAGCATACGGTGATGAGGCGGCGGACATCTATCCGTTTACAGGAGATACACCGCATAATACCATTACTCCCATTGCTAGACGACGGGGAGAATTGTTTGAACTGGATCTCGTTTTACGAAACAATCGAACGAGTAAAGAGCACCCGGATGGCATTTTCCACCCGCACCAAGAAGTTCATCACATTAAAAAAGAAAACATTGGCTTAATTGAAGTGATGGGGCTTGCCGTCCTACCTGGCCGGTTAAAGGAAGAGCTCGAGCTTCTGGCAGAGGCGTTGCTCTCAAGTGATCCAAGGCAGGTGATCGCTCGGTATGAGCAAATTCAAAAGCATGAAGCTTGGGCGCTGGCGATTAAAGAGCGTCATGCTCATTTACATGATAGCAATGTAATGGACATTTTGCGAGATGAAATTGGCAAGGTGTTTGCGACGATTTTGGCCCACGCCGGTGTGTTTAAGCGGACGGGGGAAGGAGCAGCCGCTTTTGACCGTTTCATTTCTACTCTTAATCAATAAGAAAAAAGGAAGTGAGCTTCTCTGGCTACACTTCCTTTTTACGTTCGCGTATCATGAGACGCTGCTGCTCCTCGATAGCATCTAACCGCTGGAGAATAATGTCCATTTTGTCATTAAGATCTTCTAATTCAGGGTTCCACTCTTGGCGCATTTCCAATTCCTTTGCTTTATGTCGAAACACAATAAAGACGATCACAGCCGGAAGGGCAATGGCTGCTAACGGAATCAGCAGCTCAAATGACATAGCTTCCTCAGCTCCTTCTTCTCAATTTAACAGCTGTACCTGTGGCTACACACATAAGCATTCCATCTCGAAGGGTTTCAAAGTCTAGCATCACGCCAACGACGGCATCCGCACCTAATTGAGCCGCTCGGTCTTCCATTTCTCGCACGGCAATTTGCCGACCTTCTGCTAGTTTATCTTCATAAGCTGCGCTTCGTCCGCCGATCACATCGGAGATTCCTGCAAGAAAGTCGCGAACGACATTTGCTCCCATAATCGCTTCTCCATTTACAATGCCGACATAGTCTGTAATTTCATGTCCTTCAACAGAGTGAGTAGTAGTAGAAATCATGTCATTGGTTCCTCCTCAAGGTTTAAGAAATTTGTTTCGCTATTTATACGAAGGAATCCTCTTTTTCGTTTCAAATTGTTCCAATATGAGAGAGTTTCACTACTTTAGAGGGGAGGATGAAATGTTTAGTAGTCATGATCAAATGGAGTTAAGGATAAGTGTACGAGGGTTCTACTAGTACCTCGTCTAAGGGAATCGCCGAGTTTTCTTTTGTTCATCATCATTAGGGAAGATGATTCATAAAATGAACAAAGCGGAGCTAAGGAGGGGACGAGATGTCAACAGACGCTTGGAAAGAGCTTCAACATGCGATAGAAGAAATTACGGAGATTGCCGAAGGGTTTGGCTTAGACTTTTATCCGATGCGCTATGAAATTTGTCCTGCTGATATTATTTACACGTTTGGTGCCTATGGGATGCCCACTAGGTATACCCATTGGAGCTTTGGAAAGCAGTTTTATAAAATGAAGCTTCAATATGATCTGGGTTTAAGTAAAATTTATGAACTCGTCATTAATTCAGATCCGTGCTATGCCTTCTTGCTTGATAGCAATAGTCTCATTCAAAATAAGCTCATTGTGGCCCACGTTCTGGCCCATTGTGATTTCTTTAAAAACAACGTTCGTTTTTCGAATACGAGAAGGGATATGGTGGAAAGCATGAGCGCGACAGCCGAACGTATTGCCCATTATGAACACGTTCATGGCAAAGCAGAGGTAGAGCGGTTTCTTGATGCGGTCCTTGCGATTCAGGAGCATATTGACCCAAGTCTCGTGCGGCCAAAGCTATCCTGGTCGATGGAGGATGAACCGGAAGAAGAGATAAAACCGAAGCGCTCAGAATTTGACGACTTATGGAATCTTGATGCAACGAAAGAGCCAGGGCGCCGGGAGTCAAAGAAAAAAGCGTTTCCACCGAAGCCGGAAAAGGACATTCTTTTATTTATTGAAGAATATAGTCGGGAATTAGAGCCGTGGCAACGGGATGTGTTAACGATGATGAGGGAGGAAATGCTTTATTTCTGGCCACAGCTTGAGACGAAGGTTATGAATGAAGGATGGGCATCTTATTGGCACGCTCGAATCATTCGTGAGATGGATTTAACAAGCGCCGAAGCGGTGGAATTTGCCAAGCTGAATGCCAATGTTGTTCAACCGTCTCGAACGACAATCAATCCCTATTATTTGGGTTTGAAAATTTTTGAGGATATTGAGCAGTGCTATAATGAGCCGTCAGAAGAGATGAAGAGGCAAGGAGTAAAGCCGGGGAGCGGACGGGAAAAGATTTTTGAAGTTCGCGAAATTGAATCGGATCTTTCCTTTATCCGTAATTACTTAACGAAAGATCTCGTCATGCGTGAAGATATGTACTTATTTCAAAAACAGGGAGCCGATTACAAGATTGTTGATAAAGACTGGGAGGAAGTCCGTGATCAACTCGTTTCATCCAGAATCAATGGCGGGTTTCCGTACTTAGTCGTAACCGATGGTGACTTTTTAAAAAACGGTGAGCTTTACATTCAACATCGCTATGAGAGCACGGAACTCGATGTCGGCTATCTTGAAAAGGTGCTTCCTTATTTGCATCAGCTTTGGGGACGATCGGTTCATGTAGAAACGGTCATTAATGACAAAGCGGTCACGTTTACGTATGATGGCAACAAAGTGCACCGAAAGTATTTATAAAAGTGGGGGCTGTCTTTAGGCAGCCTTTTTCTTAGTGTATTCTTTTCAAAAAACGTAAAGAATTGTTGATAATGAAAAGAAATTTAACGTTTTTCCTCTATGAGATTATCGTCTTCGCCTTTATACTATGTTGTACCTGTGCAAGTTGCAAAGAAATGTAAGCGGTTTCTTTCGTCCCTGTGCGGGAAATTCTCAAAAGGGGGAAGAGAATGAGGAAAAGGCTGACTTTTCTGTTGATCGTCGTCATGGTCTGTGCAGTTTCTTTAACGGTTCCTTTCTCACATCTACCGGAAGTGAAAGGAAAGGAGAAAGGTAAAGTAACAGGGTTACAGGTTGAAGCACAAGGAGAAGAGTATGTGACGCTCACGTGGGATGATTTTGATCAGACGGATGTGTACGTTGTTTATTGGGCGAATAAAGACACGGCCGATATGAATTATCGACAGGTCGGGGAAGTTTCGGAAACGAGTTTTACTTTTGAACGCTCCACCCACATGCCTCACTACTTTAAAGTGGCTGCACTCATCGATGAAGAAGAAGTGGCAATGTCGGAGACGATCCGTTCGGACAAGCATGACAATCTAAAGGTCCAATTAGAATATTTAGATCGGGGACTTGTCGTAGCGACAACAGATGAAGGGAATTTCTTAAGCTGGCGGCTACTTGTGAATGAAGTTTCCGGTTATTCTGAGCAAGGATTGACCGGTGTAAACTTCAACGTCTATCGAGATGGAAAGAAAATTGCAACAGTTGAGGATAGTACGAACTATCGCGATCTCGAGGGGAGGAGTGATGCAACCTATCACGTACGCGCTGTAAAAGATGGCAAAGAAATGGACAAAAGCGCAGTCGTAACCCCATGGGAAACGGATTATTATGAGCTGCCGTTGCAAAAGCCTGAGGACGGAATCACCCCTGCTGGTGAACCTTATACGTACCATGCAAACGACATGAGCGTGGGGGATGTGACGGGCGATGGGCAATATGAATTTTTCGTCAAGTGGGACCCTTCGAATTCAAAGGATGTCTCACAGAAAGGTTACACTGGCAACACGTACATCGATGCGTACCGATTGGACGGGACGCTTTTGTATCGAATTGATTTAGGCGTTAACATTCGTTCGGGAGCGCATTATACGCAGTTTCTCGTCTATGATTTTGATGGTAATGGTACGGCTGAATTGATGTTTAAAACGGCACCGGGAACGAAAGCAATCACATTTGATGAAGAAGGAAATGTAGCAAGTGAGCGCTACATTACGATGCCCGAAGAAGACGTTCAAGCAGGCTACAGCCATGAGGATGATTTTCGGATGAGCGCAGATGACTACTATGCATATTTAGTAAACGTTTTTAAAGGCTGGCATGAACATGAGGAAGTCGTTGCTGGACGCTGGCCAGAGACGATCGAAGAAAGTTTAGGGATTGAACCGCGTTATTCGTACCCACTTACTCAAGAAGACGCGGAGGAACTTGTCGATTACTTTATCGATGAATATGCTCCGAGCCGAAGCGGAAGAAATGATCTTCGCACGTTTGAAGGATTCATTGTGGAAGGTCCCGAATATTTAACGGTATTCGATGGGAGAACAGGCGCTGAGCTCGAAACGATTCACTATAAGCCTGAGCGTCATGATGACGGACTCATGTGGGGCGATTACGCGATGGCAAGAATCGAACCAGCGAACCGCGTTGATCGTTTTCTTGCGGGAGTGGCTTATCTTGACGGAAAACAGCCGTTTGCCGTATTTGCGAGAGGCTACTATACACGGACTACATTGGTCAGCTATCGTTGGGACGGACAATCATTAAAGGAGCATTGGTATGTGGATAGCGGCTGGGTGCCGATGGATAATCCATTTAACGATAGTCCACATGGTCGTAATGGTACTGACCCAGAATATGGGACGTTAACGACCCAAGGAGCCCATTCCTTAAGTGTCGCTGATGTGGACGGGGATGGAAAGCATGAAATCATTTACGGTGCTGCGACGATCGATCATGATGGATCGGTCCTTTACAGTTCAGAGGATGTGCTACCAGAAGGGAGTGCAGATCCTGGAGCCATGGCGAAGCTTGGACATGGAGATGCTCTTCATGTCGCTGATATAAATCCAGATCGCCCAGGGCAAGAAATCTTTATGGTATTCGAAGGTGGACCGTGGGCGCCATACGGGTACGCTTTGAGAGATGCAGAAACAGGCGATGTCATCTATGGTGGATATACAGGGCAAGACACGGGGCGCGGAATGGTCGGAGATGTCATACCATCAACAAGAGGCTTAGAAACGTGGGCAGTTGGCCTATGGACAGCCGATGGTCAGAAAATAAGCGATTCCATGCCAGGGACAAATATGAACATTAAATGGGCAGCGGATATGACGACACAAATTGTCAATGGTGCGATTGAACAGACGCCGACAATTGATGATTGGACTCGTGGGCGGCTTTTAACAGCAACGGGCACGCGGACGAACAATTACACGAAAGGAAATCCGTCGTTAGTTGCAGATGTCTTTGGTGATTGGCGTGAAGAACTGTTAGTAAGAGCGGAGGACAGCTCAGCCATTCGCATTTATTTAAGCACTGAAGTGACTGATCGAAAGCTGTATACGCTAATGCACGATATCCAATATCGAACAGGGATCGCGTGGCAAAACGTTGGCTACAACCAACCATCTTATCCGAGCTTTTACTTTGCCTCCGATACGGATTGGGCGTATGTTCCTGTTCCTGACTTTAAAATGCCTGCTTTGGCGCTCAAGTTACAGCAGCAACTTAGCGAATATGAGAAGAACGGAGAATTAAAAAATCCACTATTGAAGCAACTGCAAACGACGTTACGTCAAGCAATTCATCACGCAGAAAAAGGATCGTACAAACAAGCGATCAAAACAATGGAACGTTTTCAAACGCAATTAGATAAACGGAAGAAGAAGCAGTTATCTGATGAAGTAGCTGCCCACCTCCACTATCTAGCTGCACAATATATTGCCGACCTGAGAAAAAAATGAGTAGACGAAAAAGGCCGCTTCAAACAGAATGGAGCGGTCCTCTTCAACAACTGAAAGGAGACAGTCTATGGAATTGGTGGTGCAAAATCGAGAGGAGAGTGGCTACCCCCTTTCCTTTACAAGGGTAGATGCTCAGGAGGGTACTATCCCCCTAATCTGGACACCGTTAATGAATCAAGAGGACGGATTCCGTTCGTATCCGGGAGATTACGGAAAACAAAGACGCCCATCGCTCGTCATTCCGGTGAAAAACGGAAACTATCATGTGAAGGTAGCGCTAGGTGATAAGGAACGGGAAGGGCGCACGTCGATTAAAGCTGGTGCAGGCTCCATTATGCTTCAGCAAATTCGAACAAAGGCAGGGGAGATCACCGAGCGTGAGTTTATTGTCCGTGTTGAACAACAAGAGTTAAGACTTGCTTTCCTTGGAGATGTTCCGCAAGTTCAGTCGTTACAAATTAAACCCATTCACTGCCCAACGATTTTTCTTGCTGGGGATTCCACCGTTTGTGATCAATGTTCTGGTCATTATCCGTATACGGGCTGGGGGCAGGCGTTACCGTTGTTTTTAACAGCAGGTGCCGTTTCCAATCATGCGAAGTCGGGTCGAAGTTCGAAAAGTTTTATCCAAGAAGGGCGATTAGAACGTCTAGAATCATTGCTAGGAAAAGGTGATTTATTATTGATTCAATTCGGTCACAACGATCAAAAGAATGATGAGCGAGGTACAGCTCCCTTTGCCGATTATTTGACCTATTTAGCAGAATATGTTGCGACGGCAAACAACAAAGGAGCGACTCCCGTTCTCATGACTCCTGTGCATCGAAGAGCATTTACTGAAAGCAGATGGCTCGAAGATACCCATGGTGATTACGTACGAGCGGTAGTGGGCCTTAGCCAAATGCTAGGGGTAGCGTGTATCGATTTAGCTGAGAAAAGTAAACAGTTGTTCGAGGCATTAGGTCCTGAGGGAACAAAGCCTTTGTTTATGTGGACAGATCCAAATGAATATCCGCAATATCCTGAAGGAACGGAAGATAATACTCATTTTCATGTCAAAGGAGCCATCGAAATCGCCCGGCTTGTCTATGAAGGGATAACCGAGCAAGAAGGTTTACGTCAAACGTTTGGACAAGCGAATAAAACATTGAAGGAGGAACAGCGATGAATCGTTTCCTTTCCGCCTGTCTTGTATGTCTTATCACGTTTTCATCTCTATTGACGGCTACAGCAATCGGAGCCGAACCGAGAAAGGAACAAGGACAACAGCGTCATGCGTATGATTTTGGTTCAGAGACAAGTCCTGTGGAAGAAGGATTTACAAAGGTGTCTCATACGATGATTTATGACAGCGAGAGAGGATTTGGATTAAATAAGCAAGTGAACGAACGGGATCGCGGGGCCCCTGACGCCCTCAGGAGAGATTTTGTGCTCGATTCGAATTTTCAATTTATAGTCGATGTAGAGCCGGGACACTATTATGTGCGGGTAATTGCGGGTGATCAAATTGCCTTTAACCGTACAGGTATTGCGATGAACGGTGTGAGCAAAGGTTCGATTACGTCAACGGCTGGACATTTTGCCTCCTATACGGAAGTAATTGAAATTACGGATGATCAGCTCGTCATTCATTTTACCGAGAACGGGAGGGTGAACGGGCTCGAGTTAATTCCAGTTATGGCCCCTGAGGAACTAGACGTAACCGAGATACAGCTTGGTGACCCTACGTATGTCGAGCTAAGCTGGAAAGAAGTAGAGCATGCGAATCATTATCATGTGTACCGAAAAGAGGACGGAGACGAGGAATATACGAAAATTGCCGAAGAACAGCAAACGGTCTATCGTGATATGGAAGCGATACTTGGAGCCACCTATCAGTATGTTGTAACAGCTGTAGGCCAAGATGAGGTAGAATCGCACAAAAGTGAAGTGTTAACCGTAAAGCTGTTCGATGAGGCGGTCGAAAAACCGAATGCCCCTGATGAGATGAAAGTTGCGAGTGCTTTATCGAATGGGGTAGCCCTTGAATGGGCACAAACGAACGATGCACTCTTTTATTACGTTTATCGAGCGAAGCGGGAGGAAGGCCCCTTTACGAAGGTCGCTACGACTACAGAAGCATCTTATACCGATCATGACGTTTTAACGACAGCTTCATTTTATTATAAGATCGAGGCTGTAAATGAAGGAGGACGTTCAAAGGCAACCGATCCAGTTGCTTCGCCGATTGCCCATGTGATGCTTAGGCAAAAGGAACAGCTAGACAGAGGGCTTGTCGCCGTAAAACGGGAGGACGGAGTGTTTTTAAGCTGGCGTCTACTCGGGACGGAGCATCCGTTGACTGTCTTTCATGTGTACCGTGATGGAGAAAAAATCACGAAAGCCGGACTGCAAGAAGGGACCAATTTTGTCGACGTTGATGGGACGACAGACTCTGTCTATCAAATAAAGGCAGTAGCTGGGAAAGATGAAGATATGTCCAATCCTGTATCGGTATGGGGTGATGAATATCTTGCCATCCCTCTTGATAAGCCAGAGGGAGGAGTCACTCCGGATGGTGTTGCCTATGAATATACAGCCAATGACGCAAGTGTTGGAGATTTAGATGGGGACGGGCAGTACGAAATTATTTTGAAATGGGACCCAACAAATTCAAAAGATAACTCACGGTCTGGCTATACGGGGAACGTTTATCTTGATGCGTATAAATTAGATGGAACGAAGCTTTGGCGTCTGGATTTGGGACGAAACATTCGAGCTGGAGCCCATTATACCCAGTTTCTCGTCTATGATTTTGATGGAAATGGTCGTTCAGAAGTCGTCTTAAAAACAGCAGACGGAACGGTCGATGGAGTTGGCAATGTGATAGGGGATCGAGACGCCGATTATCGAAATTCATCAGGTTACATTTTAGATGGTCCTGAATATTTGACGATCTTTTCTGGTGAAACAGGCGAGGCGCTAGACACGATTGACTATGTTCCGCCACGTGGGAATGTCAGTGATTGGGGCGACAATTATGGTAATCGTGTAGACCGCTTCCTAGCAGGTGTGGCGTATTTAGACGGAGAAAGACCAAGCTTTGTCATGGCTAGAGGCTATTATACGCGGACGGTGTTAGCTGCTTATCAATGGGACGATGGGAAAATACAAGAGCAATGGGTGTTTGATAGCAATGATCCAGGAAATGAACGCTATGCAGGGCAAGGGAACCATAGTCTAGCAGTCGCGGATGTAGACGGTGATGGCAAGGATGAGATTATCTATGGTGCTATGGTGGTGGATCACGATGGCACGGGGCTTTATTCGACTGGCTGGGGCCATGGAGATGCTAACCATGTGAGCAACCTTAATCCGAATCGCAAAGGGCTGGAGATTTTTCAACCTCATGAAGACTCGCGCTCTCCTGTAGGCTATGGCATTCGGGATGCAGAGACGGGCGAGCTGCTCTGGGGTGAATTTACAGGGACCGACGTTGGACGGGCGATGGCAGCCGATATTGATCCACGCTTTGATGGGGCAGAGCTATGGGCATCTGCACAATGGGATGGGCGTGAAGGAAGTGGCCTATTCTCCGTTGAAGGAGAATCCATTACGAAGAAAACTCCGCAATCGGTTAATTTTGCGATTTGGTGGACGGGTGATTTGCTGCGTGAGCTCCTTGATCATTCCTTTGACCCAAGCAAAGATCCCCACGGAGTAGGAAAAATCGAGAAATGGGATTGGGAAAAGGAAGAGCTAGTGGAGATTTTCGTTCCAGAAGGGACAAGGTCAAACAACTGGACGAAAGGTAACCCATCCTTACAAGCCGACTTGTTTGGGGATTGGCGGGAGGAAGTTATTTGGCCATCTGCTGATAGTACCGAGCTGCGAATCTATACGACGACCGAAGAAACAGAGCACCGTATCCCAACACTTATGCATGACTCTGTCTATCGCTTGAGCGTTGCTTGGCAAAATGTCGGATATAATCAGCCACCGCATACGAGCTACTTCCTCGGCCACGGTATGAAGGAAGCCCCGTTACCAAAAGTGCATGCAGGACAAGTAGTACCAGTTGAGCTGAAAGCAAATCAGCAAGGGAAAAAGAAGCTATCGGTTCAAGTGAGATTCGATTCACCAACGACGGGAGAATCTCTCGTATCATCATCTGTCAGATTATTCGTCAATGGGGAAACAATTCAAGCGGAGAAAGTAACAGGTAAAGGGATTGTAAGACAAGTAGAGTTTGACTTCGAGTCGATCAAAAAAGCATTACCTGATGAGTTCAGAGGAGAAGTGGAAGTATCCCTTGTCGGCTATTTTGATCATCAGCACGCCCTCCAAGGAGCGACTACCATTAGCATTAATAACTAAAAAAGATGTAGGGAGATTGTCAAAATCACGAGACGCCTTGCTCGCGGCAAGCGAGTGTTTTTTTGAAACAATCACCCTATAAAATAAACATTTGAAAAATAAGGGTGGCATTCAGCGTCGGTGAGTGCCACCCTTATTAACGTTGTTTAGCGTCTGTAATGGATTAAAGTATAAGAAAAGTGCTAGATTCGTCATTAAGATTTAAAGGAGGAGCTAGGTTATTCAATTGTCAGACCACCATCTTTTTTTGGGAATTGTATGAGACATTATTTCTTTGTTTTCTGTAATTTTTTTAACATTTGTTAGCTACAAGCAGAGCAGAATCCTTTCTATAATAATAATGTAAGCACTTTCAAAAAAAGAGGGGGATGAGGATGAAGCTGAAGGCAGGGTTTAGAAGCTGTCTCCTTGGAGTTGCTTTCCTACTAGTATTAGCTGGATGTAGTAGCGGGACAAGCAACGAAGTCGATGGAGAGCAAGAGGCTGGAAACGAAGACGTCGTCTTACGGGTCGCTTGGTGGGGAGGTCAAGAGCGTCATGATATGACGATTGAAGCGATTGAACTATTCGAAGAGAAGTACCCTCATATCCAAGTAGATCCGGAGTTTACATCATGGGATAACTATTGGGAGCGCCTGACGACTCAAGCGGCGGGGAACAATTTGCCTGACGTTATTCAAATGGATAATTCCAAGCTGAATGAGTACAGTTCACGGGGGCTTGTCATTGATTTACAATCGTTAATCGCAGATGGGACGATTAATTTAGATGACGTCGATGATGTCTATCAAGATATGAACGTGCAAGATGGGAGCGTGTGGGCTGTTTCAGCGGGGTCTAATGCATTAGCTGCCATTTATAACGAAGAGATGTTAGAAGAACAAGGCATCCAATTGGAGCCTGGCTATACGTATGAAGATTTCTATGAGGCCATGCAAACGCTAAAGGAAAACATTGATGGGGACTTTTATGGTTATGATTTTGGAAATGCTGAATATGAAATGTTTTTCGTATACGCACGGCAAAATGGAGAGAGTTTCTATAACGAAGATGGGACAGGACTAGGCTTTGAGAATCAAACACTAATTGATTTTCTCACCTTTGTCAAACAGATGGTCGATGATGGTGTCGCTCCCCCTCATGCGTTAACGCTTGAATACATTCAAGGTGGCGAATCGCTATTAGGGGATCAAATGGCTGGGGCTGCTATGGCTGCGAGTAATGGGATTATCGGTCTGCAGCAAAGCACTGAACATCAATTAGGCCTAATGCTGTTACCTTCTCTCGACGGTGGTGTTCATGGCAACTGGATTCGCCCAAGCATGTCGTATTCGATTAGCTCTCATAGCGAGCAGCAAGAAGCAGCTGCCTTGTTTATTGACTTTTTAACGAATGATTTGCAAGCCAATGAGATTTTAAAAGCAGAACGCGGGGTCCCGATTTCCTCTAAAGTACGCGAACATCTTGCACCAATGGTGGATGGGCCAATTGCGAAAACGTTTGAGTTTTTAGAGCTAGTCGCGAATTACACAAGTCCAGCGGATCCGCTTCCGCCCCCTGGAGAAAGCGAAGTAAGGGGAGCTTTTCTACGGATGATTGAGTCGGTGAAATATGAGCGGCTTTCAATCGAAGAGGCAACAGAGCAATTTAGACAGGAAGCGGAACAAATTTTACGGTAACGTTTGAAAATAGGCCATCTTCGCGTGGCCTATTTTTCCTAAAGGAGGTTCTATGAGAGACGCGGCGAAGGTAAATAGAGAAGCGATTGAACTTTATGATAGTAAGACAAGGCAAGAGAGGAAAAAATGGAAGGAAAGTTTCGTCGGTTATGCGATGATCTCCCCTTGGTTGTTAGGGTTTTTTGGGTTAGTAATCGGGCCGATGATCGCCTCGCTTTACTTTTCATTTACAGACTACGACATGCTTTCCAGTGCAAACTGGGTCGGGCTGCAAAACTATATTCACATTTTTACGAGTGATCCGCGGTTTGTTCAATCGTTAAAAGTTACGCTCATTTTCGTGTTTGTCTCAACACCGCTTAAATTAGCGTTCGCGTTATTTTTAGCGATGCTGTTTAATACCGGGAGGAAGGGTTCCGGACTGTTTTCTACCATTTACTATATTCCTTCGATTATCGGTGGTAGTGTAGCTGTGGCCGTTGTTTGGAAACAGCTCTTCGGAAGCAGAGGAGCGGTCAATTCCTTTTTAGAACTCTTCGGCTTCAGTGGTGTGAATTGGATCGGTAGCACCGATTATGCCTTATCCATTCTTATTTTGCTTGTCGTTTGGCAGTTTGGTTCACCGATGATCATCTTTTTAGCGGGGCTCAGACAAATTCCACAGGAGCTTTATGAGGCGGCCAGCGTTGATGGTGCCAACAGCTTTAGAAAATTTTTTAGCATAACCCTACCGATGTTAACACCGGTCATCTTCTTTAATCTTATCATGCAGACGATCGGGGGCTTCATGACCTTTACACAGGCCTATTTAATTACAGGCGGTGGACCGCTTGATTCTACTTTGTTCTATGCCGTCTACTTATATGAAGTAGCGTTTGAATATTTACGCATGGGATACGCTTCAGCGATGGCTTGGATTTTGCTCGTCATCATTGGCGGTATTACGCTTGTGTTCTTTAAATCATCAAGTTACTGGGTTCACTATGAATCGGAAGGAGGACGGTCGTGAAAACGAAACGAACATGGTATACAGATGTAATCTATTACGGATTTGTGATCGCCTTCGGGTTTATCATGGTGTATCCAATCCTTTGGATGGTGGCGAGTTCTTTGAAGCCGGCTTCGGAAATATTTTCACAGGCTTCCTCCCTCATCCCAAGTGAGTTCGTATGGTCCAATTATCCTGATGGATGGGCGGGGTTTGGCCGTACAGGTTTCGATATTTATTTTAAAAACTCGTTCATCATTACAACATCGGTGGTCATTGGTGCGATATTGTCATCGAGCATAGTCGCCTACGGGTTTGCTCGGCTACAATTTAAATTTAAAAAAGTACTGTTCGCCTGCTTGATTGCTACTGTAATGCTTCCAGTGCAAATTACATTAATTCCTCAATACATTTTGTTTCATAATTTAGGCTGGGTGAATACGTTCTATCCATTAATTGTTCCAGCATTTTTAGGAGGAACGCCGTTTTTTATCTTTTTACTTATCCAGTTTATTCGCGGGATCCCTCGTGAACTCGATGAGGCAGCAATCATTGATGGGTGCTCTACTTTTGGCGTGTTTTGGCGTGTTATTTTACCATTATTAAAACCGGCTCTCGTAACGGTGGCCATCTTTGCTTTTATGTGGACATGGGATGACTTTCTTGCCCCGCTTATTTATTTAAATAAAACGGACATTCAAACGGTAGCTTTAGGCTTACGTAACTTTATGGATGCCGAATCGGGGACGTCTTGGGGAGCGCTTTTAGCGATGTCGACGCTCTCATTGCTTCCGCAGTTTATTATTTTTCTATTTTTCCAGCGCTATTTAGTCGAAGGTATTTCGACGACAGGGTTAAAGTAACGAAACGAGTAGAGGAGGTTGTAAAATGAAACGAGTACAATTTGACCGAGAGGATGTTTTACAGAAAATCGACCGCATCGTGAATCGAACCTTTGAGATGGACCACGTGTGGGATTGGCCTGCTGGTGTAGCGTTTTACGGAGTTGGTTTAGCTTACGAAGCAACGAAAAAGGATGCGTACTTGCAACGGCTTAAAGAATGGTTCGATGAATATATGGATTATGGCATTCCGCCCATGTGTGTGAACATCGTGTCTATGGGACATACACTGCTCACATTGTATCAACATACAGGCGAGGAAAAATATTTACAATTAGCGATCGAAAAGGCTGACTATTTGCTCCATGACGCTCCCCGCTTTGCTGAAGGAGTATTCCAGCATACCGTCGGTGGCGGGGTATCCGTGTTTCCGGAGCAGGCATGGGTTGATACACTTTTTATGGCTGGCTATTTCTTAATTCGAATGGGAGATGCATTGAACAATCAAGCTTATATGGATGAAGGCATTCGCCAATTCCGCGGGCATGAAAAGTATTTACAAGATTCGGAGACGAACTTTTACTACCATGGCTGGGATCACCTTTCCCAATCAAATATGTCCGGCATCTTTTGGGCGCGGGGAAATGCTTGGGCCGCATATACGATGGCCGCGTCACTACGTATGATTGATGTGAAGGAGCCAGCGTTCATGGAAATTCACGGATCATTGCGCGATTTAATGAGTGCCCTCTTAAATGTCCAATCAGAGCAAGGATTATGGCATACCATTTTGACAGATCCTAGCTCCTACGAAGAAACATCTGGTTCTGCTGGAATTGCCGCTGCCCTCGTATTACAAGGAGCGAACACACCGAAAGGGCACCACGCTGCGCAACGAGCGTTTGACGCATTGCTGGAGAAGGTAGATGCAAGGGGAACCGTATTAGGTGTGTCAACAGGCACGGCGGTCATGAACCATGCAGACGGTTATCGGATGACGCCAAATCGACGAATCGAAGGGTGGGGTCAAGGGTTAGCGTTAACGTTTTTTTCCCACGTACTTATGAGATACACCGAGACGGAGCAAGAGTCGGAGCCACCTGTAGAGAGTGAGACACGATGAATCTTAGAGCTCTCTCCCATTCATTCACCGCTATGTGTGACTGGTTAATGAAGCTTGCCTACTTAAATGGTCTTTGGCTGTTGTTTACGGCTTGTGGCGTCCTAGTGTTTGGCTGGGCGCCAGCTACGGCCGCTCTTCATTCGGTTTTGCGCAAACTCCGTGATCCAACAAAAGAAGTCGCGATATTTCGTGAATTTGCTCATGTCTACAAGCAAAACTTTTTTAAGGCAACAGGGATAGGAACGATGTTCGTCCTTGGGATAGGCGCTCTTTTAGTAAGCTATGTAGGTCTGGTGACGATGGCAGCCCCCCTTCTCATGCGGTTCATGTTTCTATCGGTTGCTTGTTTTTATGTCATCATGTCTGTGTTCCTATTCCCTGTACTAATTTCTAGTCGTTGCCGAACATTTTCCGTTTTTAAGCTATCCTTTCTCTATGGGGTGGGACATCTCCATTATGCAGTGATCGGCATTGTCTTTGTTTTTGGGTTCTTTTTCTTATCTCTAACGATTCCGACGGTGGGGATTTTCTTTGGAGTCAGCTTGCCTGCATGGTTTGTTTGTCAGCTGTTTGTAAAAATGGAAGAGGGCCAGAAAGTCCAAGTAGGTGGCGTTCGCAAGGTGGCGTAAAAAATTGCTTCAATTGAAAGCGTTTACGTAGGTTGCTATAATCACAATACAATGATCAACGTTTTCAATCATGAAAGAGATGGAGGAGCCGGATGGGAGTATTTAAACGCTATCAAATTCGCCACATCTTTTTTACGAGCTTCTTTGCCTTTATGCTCTTGGCATTTATCGTTATCATCTCCGTTTCCTATCGCTATTCAGTCAATGAGATGGTTCAGGCGACGACGGAGTATCAGGAACAGCTGTTAACTTTACTTAGCAACGATATTAGCAATTATCTTCAATCCTATGATGACATTTCAGTAGGACTTTCACGGCAAAGTAATTTTCGTCAAGCGCTTAAGGGGAGTGAGGATCCTTATACGTACAATCAATTGTTCCAGTCTCTATCCCGAGATTTATCCAATATTGTCTATAGCGTGCCCGGTCTTCATTCCATTGAAGTTTACTTGCATTCCCCGCCCCATAGCGAAATTCAACAGCCGATTAATTATTTACCCTTGGAAGCTGTCGAAGAAATGGGGTGGACTAAGAGGTTGGATGGGAAAAACTCTGTTTGGATCGGGGAACGGGTGTCCTATACGATGGCGGGGGAAGAGAGAGTGTTGAGCCTTGCACGGAATGTTTTTCAGGCGAGAGGGGAAATAGAAGGAGTTCTCGTATTGAATGTTCATGCGTCCACGATCGAAACCTGGTTAAAGCAAAAAAGCCAAGAGTCGAATTTAATGATTATTGATAAGCAAGGCAGGTTTGTTGCAACATCAGATCCGCAGCACGAATCTGTTTTGTACTCACCGTACTTTGATCAGTATTTACCGTATCAACCTACCATGCAAACCGGTGAAAATGATAAGGATGAAGATGCTTTAGAAGTATCAATGCCGATCCCGAATACAGAGTGGACGTTAAAGCAAGTGACACCGTATTCTGAATTGACGGAGGGAAGTCGACGGATGGCAGCGATCTTGGTCATCATCGGTGCGATTATGATCGTTGTGGCCCTTTTAGTAACATATAGTCTGACAAAAAAGTTTACAACACCTATTTACGAATTAAAAAATGTACTCTCGAAATATCCAGATCAAGATCTATCTGGAGAGTTGCCGAGCGACTACCGAAACGAATTCGGGGAACTATTTGAAGGCTATAAGGGATTGATTCGCCGCAACAATGAGCTCTATCGCTCGCTCCATAGGCAGTACAAACGGCAAAGAGAAGCAGAAATTAAAGCCCTGCAAGCGAACATTAATCCCCATTTTTTATATAATACCCTCGATCAATTAAACTGGATGGCGATTGAAAAAGGGGATCGAACGATGAGCCATATGCTAGAAAACCTCGGGCAAATGCTAAGGATTGGCTTGTCCAACGGGGAAAGCATCCTCCCACTGGAAAAGGAAGTCGAGTACCTGAAATATTATTTGAAGATTCAAAAATTAAAGATGGGTGAACGACTAACATACACCGTCGATGTACCTGTGATGCTTTACCGTTACCTTATTCCTAAGCTAACACTTCAACCATTTGTTGAAAACTGCTTTATTCATGGATTCCAAGATGGACGGGACGGAGAAGTTGTCATTCGCGCGATGGAGGATCAGAACCACATTGTTATGACCATTCAAGATAATGGAATCGGGTTTCAGCCTGTGACGACGAAGCGAAGCAAATTGGATATGGGCGGGTACGGCATTCGCAATGTAATGGAAAGGCTTGATGTGTACTTTGATCGTTATGCATCCGTCCACGTCACTGGAGATGAGCAAGGAGGGACACTTGTAAAAATCATCATTCCAAAAGTCTTGAACAAGGAACGTTTGCTCGATGGCCGCTCGATAACCGAAGCAAAATAGGGGGGGACGCTGATGTGGAAGGTTGTCATTATTGATGATGAAGAGCATGTAGTACGAGGGTTAAAAAAGATCACTTCATGGAAGGCACTAGGTTGTGAGTGTGTTGGTGAGGCAGCTAATGGGAGAAGAGGACTTGACATTGTCCGTGAGACGTCACCGCACATCGTCTTAACGGATATTTATATGCCGATCATGAACGGACTTGATATGATTCAAATTTTAAGGGAGGATGGCTTTGACGGGGAAGTTGTGATTTTGAGCGGGTATAGTGAATTCGAACATGCACGAAAGGCGATGCAATTAAATATTACAGACTATTTGTCAAAGCCAGCTTCTGTCGATACGATTGAAACGGTTCTAAAACGGGTAATCAATAAACTAGAGGAAAAACAACGACAACAAGGCTATTTGCAAGAGCTGACAAACAAAGTAAAACGCTATGAACCACTCGTGGAAACAGAATGGATGAAATCCCTATTGACTGGCCGCCTTCGCAATGGAGAAATCCCTGAAGAATTTTTGGTGAAAATCACCAAATGGAAAGATCAACAGCATATAGCCTGTTCTCTTACGTATGATGGTCCACAAAACAAGGAATTAAAGCCAGCTGACTGGTATTTGTTTCGCTATTCCGTTCATAAAATGATTCGCGAGGTGTTAAATGGCTACCCAATCGACTTTCGTTATTTAGAGATGGATGCATATCGTTCTGCACTCTGTCTACATGTTAACAAAAGCGTATCAGAGCCAGTATTGTCTTGCATGTTAAAGGAGATAAAGGACCAAGTGGAACAAGGGATTTATTCGTCTTTTAACGTCAAGACGACTGTTCATTACGGGAGAGTGAAGGAGAACTGGACCGATCTATCCGAGTCTTTTCATGAAGCATGCATGAAGTCGCAGTCATTCCCTTTAGGGAACCCCTATGAAGATGGTACTCGAGCAACTTTTCCAATGGAAAGTAGCCAAAAGTTGTATGACGCCATTCGCTATGCAGATGCGACTCGAGCGAAAGAGGTTTTGGAAGAAGCGGTAGGGGTGTTGGGCGAAGTTCCTTACTCCACCCTAGTTGGCTACAAGGTTGGCATCGAAATTTGGACGATCATCACATACTCGTTATACGATATTGGGATCTTTATTCAAGAAATGTTTGATGAAGACTTTGACCTTGCACAGCATTTGACGAAGCAAGGGAATTGGCAGGAATGGATTCGATTTTTGTGTGAACAGATTGAGCACATTTGCTACCATCAGCAATGGGATGAGAACATAAAGCATAAGCAGCTAATCGAACAAGTGATGATCTACATTGAAAAACACTTAGCGGAAAACATTACACTACAAGACATAGCGGATGAATTGTACATTTCACGAAACTATTTAGGACAAATTTTCAAAAAGGTGGTAGGAGAATCTTTCAAGAATTACGTCACGAGACTTCGAATGGAGAAGGCGAAAAAAATGATTCAGGAAGGGAATTTTCTTATTTATGAGGTGTCGGAAAAAGTAGGATATGTCAATCCGGCTTACTTTACGACGATGTTCAAAAAATACACAGGCTATACTCCGAGAGACTTAATTCAAAAGCGATAAAGATCAATGCATACGTCAGGTCTTATCTTTCATATGCTATACTTACACTGTAGTGATGATAAAAAAGGAGGCATGCCCGATGCTCAATGAAAAACTACTCCAAGCATTAAACAAACAAATGAATTACGAAATGTACGCAGCTCATTCCTATTTGGCTATGGCAGCGTACTGTTCGGCGGAAAGTCTCGATGGATTTGCGAACTTTTTTATGGTGCAGGCTGAAGAAGAACGGTTTCACGGAATGAAGTTTTACAACTTCATTAACGCCATGGGCGAACGTGCCCGTTTTGAAGGGTTTGAGAGCCCAAATAACGAATTCAGTTCTGTCCTCGATTGTTTCGAAAAATCATTAGAGCAAGAAAAACTTGTGACAAAACAAATTTATGATCTATCCGATTTAGCATGGGATGCACGGGAGCATGCGACGATTAACTTCTTAAAATGGTTTATCGATGAACAAGTAGAAGAAGAGGACATGTTCGATACGATCATTCAAAAGCTCAAGCGGATCGATAATGACAGCAACGCCTTTTTCATGATGGACAACGAGTTTTCAAAACGATCCTTTAACCCAGAAGACGAAGCGTAAGGATAAGACAAGTCACTGTGAAAACAGTGGCTTTGCTTTTTATCAGTAAAGTGCGCTTCGCTTTCTCGTATAAATATGAATTCTTCAAGAGTTTGAGGTAACTAGAAAGACGAATGAACATAAAAGAACAGAGACTACATTCACCATGTCCTGTGGAAACGCCTGTGTAAACCCGCATCACAATCCGATTGGTTTAACTAACATTTTGTCAGGGAGGATAAAACTCTCCACTGAATGAAGTTTCACTTTATCGTTTTTAGTTGACGGATGGGCTTGTCTCCACTTAAGATATTGTTTAGTCTTTCGAAATTTTCGTTTCACGAAGAGAATAATATGGAAGACCTTAGGGGTGGTATGATGGACACATTTAAACGGTTGGCTCAATTTTATTGGCCGTATCGACGCTATTTTTATTGGTCGCTGTTTGCGATGGGTGTGATGACACTAATGACGGTCCTCTATCCAATCATTTTGCAATTTACGATTGACAACGCTGTCATTGGTGGGAGGTACGACCTTATTCCATGGCTTGCTCTAGCTTTGATTATCGTCATGGGATTTAAAGGGGTGATGGTGTACATTCATCAATATTTAGGTGACTTATTTGGTGTGACCGCTGTCTATCGATTGCGAAATTCTTTGTATGAAAAGCTGCAATATCTTCCGTTTCGTTACTATGATAATGCGAAGACGGGTGATTTAATGTCTCGTTTGACGGGAGATGTGGAGACATTTCGTTTTTTCCTTTCCTTTGGATTTGCCCAGTTCATTCAATTTATTTTACTCGTAAGCTTCAGTATGGGTGTAATGTTATACTATTCCGTTCCATTAACATTGGCGACAATGTGTACCCTTCCTTTTTTAGCGATTGTTGTTGCCAAATTTGATCGCCGGGTTCATCCAGGATTTCGTGACATTCGCAAGTCGCTTGCCAAACTAAACACGAAAGTTCAAGAAAATGTGAGTGGGATGAATACCGTAAAGGCTCTTTCTCAAGAAGATGAGGAGGTTTCTCGCTTCGAAAACCGAAATGTCGATTATCGGCAGAAGCATTTAGATATTGCGAGAGTATGGGGAAATTATTTTCCGCTCATGGAGTTTATCGGGAACCTTTCTGCGGTCTTTTTGCTTTCTTTTGGTGGATATCTCGTCATTACAGGTAGCATGCAGACCGGACAACTTGTTGCATTTTTTAGTTTAGTCTGGTACATCATCGGACCGATCATGAACTTAGGTTTTATTATTAACACGTTTTCCCAATCGAAAGCGAGTGGAGAACGCCTGCTTGAAATTCTCGATGAAGAAAATCGAGTGGATGAAGGAAAGGATGAACGCACTAGTCTACAAGGTTCTGTTACGTTCCGAGATGTCTGTTTAAACTACCGAGGAGCTGAAACACCCGCTCTGCAAAATGTGTCATTCGAAGCCCCTGCTGGGAAGACGATCGGGCTCGTAGGGGCAACAGGATCGGGCAAAACGAGTATTGTCCAGTTAGTTAATCGATTTTATGAACGAACGAGCGGAGAGATTTTAATCGATGGGAAGCCGATTGAATCTTATCCTCTAGAGACGCTCCGTTCACAAATCGGTGTCGTCCTACAGGAGTCTTTCCTCTTTTCGTCGACGATTCGCGATAACATTGCCTATGGGCGTCCTGATGTATCGATGAAAGAAATTATTGCTGCAGCTAGGCGTGCCCAAGCCCATGATTTTATCGCGGAACTACCAGATGGCTATGATACAGTGCTCGGTGAACGGGGACTTGGCCTGTCAGGGGGGCAGAAACAGCGGATTGCCATTGCACGTGCGATTCTAATGAATCCGAGCATTTTAATTTTGGACGATGCCACAAGTGCTGTTGATATGAAAACCGAGCACAAAATCCAAGCGGCCTTTCGTGAAGTGATGAAAGGCAGAACGACGTTTATCATTGCTCATCGGATTTCTTCTGTTAAGCAAGCTGATGAGATTCTCGTTCTTGATGGGGGCAAGGTATGTGAGCGCGGAACCCATCACACATTGCTACAAAATAAAAAGGGACTCTATCGACGAATCTATGATATTCAAAGCAAAGATCAAGAATATGTGTTGCAGCACGCATAGAGAGAGGAGAGAAAGATGTCAGAAGGAAAACGTAGAGCTCGCTTTCATTATGCGAGCGATCAAGTGATTGAGAAACCATTTAACTGGGCACAGATGATGCGCTTGCTTACGTATATGAAGCCATATGCAGTATCACTGCTTCCGAAAACGATTGTTGCGATGCTGATCGTGACCGCAGTTCGGCTGTTCGTGCCGATCATCATTGGTGTGTTAGCGATTGATCATGCGATTGCTGCAGGGGATCTGAACGTCATGTATCAGTTGGCAGCTCTTGTTTTAGGGTTGTACAGTATTTCATATGTGGCAAACGTGTTCCGAATTCGCTGGATGAATGAGATCGGACAGCATGTGATTTATGATATTCGCGCTGATCTGTTTAATCATATCCAACGTCTCTCCCACCGTTTTTTTGATCAACGTTCGGCAGGGTCCATTCTTGTCCGAGTCGTCAATGATGTGAACTCGTTGCAGGATCTATTTACGAACGGGGTTATCAACTTATTGATGGATATCGTCATTCTGCTCGGAATTATCGTGATTTTGTTCTCGTTAAGTCCAGAGCTGGCGATTTTAATCTTAATCGTCCTGCCGATTATGTTTTTCATATCAACGAAGCTACGGAGAAACATTCGCAGATCGTGGCAGACGGTGCGTCTCCGTCAATCAAAGCTCAATTCTCATTTAAATGAAAGCATTCAAGGCATTCGTGTCACTCAAGCCTTTTCACAAGAAAAAGAAAATATGCGTTTTTTTCGTGACATCAACGAGGAAAACTTTCAATCTTGGAAAGACGCCACGAGAATGAATGCATTATTCAGGCCGTTTGTGGAGATGGCGAGTGCGATCGGGGCCGTTGTCCTCATTTGGTATGGGGTGAGCTTGATCCAGTCGGAGGTACTAACGGTTGGGGTGTTCGTCTCCTTTGCATTCTACTTAGGGATGTTCTGGGAGCCAATCTCAAGGCTTGGGCAAGTATACAACCAACTGCTTGTCGGGATGGCTTCGTCCGAACGGATTTTTGAATTTTTAGATGAAAGGCCATCGGTTCCAGAAAAAGAGAATGCGGTCACCTTACATGGGATGCGTGGTCATGTGACGTTTGAACAGGTGGAATTTTCGTATGATGACAAACGGAAGGCATTAAATGACATCAGTTTCGAAATAAAAGCAGGGCAAACCATTGCCCTTGTAGGTCATACAGGTTCAGGGAAATCAACGATTGTCAATTTAATTAGCCGCTTCTATGACCCAACGGCCGGTATCGTCAAAATTGACGGTGTGGACTTGCGTGACATTCAGCTGAATAGCCTTCGAACAAATGTGAGCTTTGTGTTGCAAGATACGTTCATTTTCGCCGGCACAATTATGGAAAACATTCGGTTCGGCCGGCCGACAGCGACCGACGAAGAAGTAAAGGCCGCAGCAGAAGCGATCGGGGCAAATGATTTTATTGAACGCTTGCCAAACGGATACGACACCGAAGTGGAGGAAAAAGGAAATGTTCTTTCGGTTGGTGAACGGCAGCTACTTTCCTTTGCTCGTGCACTATTAGCCGATCCGAAAATTTTGATTTTAGATGAGGCGACCGCAAGCATTGATACTGAAACCGAATTGAAAATTCAAGCTGGTTTAAAGAAACTACTTCACGATCGGACGGCCATTATGATTGCCCATCGGTTGTCAACCATTCGTGATGCCGATCAAATCATCGTGCTCGAGCAAGGGGATATTATTGAGCAGGGAACACATAGTGAATTAATGGACGCTCGTGGAACGTATTACGGTCTAGTAAAAGCACAATATGAAGCATCGGCTGGCTAGTAGACAGACTAGGGATTCTCCCTAGTCTGTCGCTGTTTCTAACAGGGCGAATGCTGAGTGAGAATAAAGAATCATAAAGTTCTCATAAAATCATAAAAATTGCGATAAAAACGGTTGACATTTTACTGGAACGGAGTAGTATAAAGTTAACTTTCAAAAAATTAAGTCTATTGGGGTGTCATCATGAAATATGCATTTGCGAAGCGGGTCCGCCATCTACATTCATCTGCCGTACGAGATATTTTAAAAGTCGTTAACCAACAAGGGGTGATTTCCTTTGCTGGAGGCTTGCCTGACGATGAGTTATTTCCGCTCGAGGCAATGGAGGATGCCTTTTCGCGGGTATTTGCCACAGGAAAAAAATCCATGCAGTATTCTGAAACGGAAGGCTTTCTCCCATTGAGAGAGCTCATACTCGAACGAATGGGTCGCAAGGGAATCCGATCATACAGTGAAAGAAATGTCCTGATCACGACAGGTTCCCAGCAAGCGATCGATTTATTTTCTCGTGTCATGTTTAATCCAGGGGATGTCGTATTGACGGAAGATCCAACTTATTTAGCTGCGCTTCAAGTGTTTGAATCCTATGAAGCTGAGATTGTTCCAGTTGCTTCGGATGATGAAGGGATGATCCCAGAAGATTTGGAGCAAAAAATGAAGCAGCATAAGCCGAAATGCGTCTATGTTGTACCGACGTTTTCCAATCCTGCTGGACGTGTTTGGTCGTTAGAGCGTCGCAAACATTTATTGAATATGGCTCATAAGCATCATGTTCTTATTTTTGAAGACGATCCTTATGGGGACATTCAATTTAATCAAGAGGAGACATACGTCCCGCTCGCAGCCATGGATACCGGTTCACACGTTCTCTATACGAGTACGTTCTCGAAAACGGCGGTTCCAGCGCTGCGCACAGGCTGGATTACTGGACCATTTCAAGTCGTACGAATGATGGCCCAAGCAAAGCAAGCGAATGACCTTCATTCAAACTCATTATCCCAGCAAGCTTTATACCAATTGTTTACTCACCACGATATGGACGGGCATATCCAACGTCTCATTGAGGTATATCGTTCGCGAAAAGATGTCATGATCAAAACCTTACAGGGTGCCGATATTCCAGGACTCCGTTTTGTGGAACCAAAAGGAGGAATGTTTCTTTGGGCAGAACTAGATGAGGCCATCAATACATCGTTGCTCATTAAAGAAGCTGTGGCAAAAGGAATGGCGTATGTCCCTGGGGAACCGTTCTACGCTGGTGTGCCAAAATACAATACGTTAAGATTAAATTTCACGCACTCGACTCCTGAGAAAATCGAAAAAGGAATCGGTATCTTTGCCGACGTGGTTCACAAAGAGATGGAATCTGTGGCTATGTACACATAAAAAGCAAGAAAATAATCCCGTATCATCTTAGTTCAAGATGGTACGGGATTTGCTTTGTATCAATTAATTAAAAAAGATTTGGAATGCACTTAAAAAGACGATTAAGATCGCAATTGGTGCAATAAAGCGAAGGGAAAGAATCCAAAGCTTACCCCAAACGCTATCAGTTAAGTCTGATTCTGCAAGGGCGTCTGATGTTTTCCAGCCCCATCCGATGAATAGAGCGATAATCATTCCACCTAATGGAAGGAAGACACTGGACGCGATAAAGTCAACAGAGTCAAAAATGTTCAAGCCAGGAATGATGGTGACTTCACCTAAAACGCCAAAGCTTAACGATGACGGGATGCCTAACAGTGTGATGATCACACCGAGAGTAATTGCAGCCTGTTTACGTGACCAGTCGAATTTACGCATGAAATAAGCGACGGGTACTTCTAACAGCGAGACAGCTGATGAAAGAGCAGCTGCCCCTAACAGAATAAAGAAGGCAATCCCAACGATTGGGCCTAGGCGAATCGAATCAAAAATATCAGGTAGTACGACGAATACGAGTCCTGGCCCGCCACTAGGGCTTAGCCCTAAGGCGAAAACAGCAGGGAAAATCATAATACCAGCAATGATTGCAAAGGCGGTGTCGAGACCAGCGACACTAACAGCAGCCCCTGGCAAACGGCTATCTTTTGAAACATAGCTTCCATAGGTGATTAACGCACCCATCCCAAGGCTGAGGGTAAAGAACGCTTGGGAGATTGCGGCAAGATACACCCCTGGATCTTTTAAGGCGCTCCAATCTGGTGAGAATAAGAACGCTAATCCTTCTTTTGCTCCGCCGAGCGTTAAGCTGTAAATCGCTAGAGCGATAAGGAGCACACCGAGCAGCGGCATTAAAATTTTGTTTGAGCGTTCAATTCCTTTTTTCACGCCAATTGCGACAATCCAGATCGTCGCAATCATGAACAACGCTTGCCAGAAAAGCGGGAGTGTCGGATTGGCAATAAAGCCTTCAAAGAAACCTCCAAAGCCTTCAGCAGGTGCTGACCAAAGTTGCCCAGTGATGTAATTAAACAAATAAAACAAAATCCAACCAGCAATAACACCGTAAAAAGATAGGATAAGAAAACCAGCAGCAACCCCCATAAGACCAGCCACTTTCCACGGCTTTCCAGGTGCTAACTTTTCAAATGAGCCCACAGCGTCGGATTGAGCACGTCGACCGATTGTAAATTCAGCAAGAACAATAGGGATACCAATAAGTGCGATAAATCCTAAATAAACGAGTAGAAAGGCTGCTCCTCCATTTTCACCAGTTACATACGAGAAGCGCCATATATTTCCTAAGCCGACAGCAGAGCCCATCGCAGCTAAAATGAAGCCTAGTCGGGAGGCCCACTGCTCACGGCCTGTTTGTTGCTTTAATGACACAACGTATTCCTCCTTTAAATGATTAAAATCTGAATAAGCGATATTACTATAACATATCTTTCAGGCAGTGTATAGAGAATTTTCTGATACATTCAACTGGAATACGAGGAAAATTTTATAAGGATAATATTTACCTATCATAGCAAAGGACGAATGACTAAGGTATGATGAGAAAAATGAATAAAAAAAGGGGCGATAACATGTATACCCTCATTAAAAACAGTGAAGTTTATACGCCAACTTATATTGGGAAAAAAGATATGTTAATCGTAGGAGATCGGATTGAGGCAATTGAAGATGAAATTGAACTAACGGGAAAAGGATGGGAAGGAACCGTCGTGAATGGAGAAGACATGGTCGTCATTCCAGGACTGATCGATAGTCATGTGCATATCATTGGCGGTGGTGGGGAAGGAGGTTATAAGACGCGAACTCCTGAATTGACATTAACTGATGCGACAACAGCGGGAGTGACGACCGTTGTCGGTGTGATAGGAACAGATGGCACGACACGGACGATGCCTGACTTGATTGCGAAGGCACATGCTCTTGAGGAAGAGGGAGTTAGCTGTTTCGTCCTTGTAGGCTCGTATCAACTTCCCATAAAGACATTAACCGGTACGCTTCAAAGTGACTTGCTATTAATCGATAAAATCATCGGTGTCGGTGAAATTGCCATTTCTGATCATCGTTCTTCTCAACCGACGATTCAAGAATTAACGAGGGTAGCAGCAGAAGCGAGAGTGGGCGGAATGCTTGCAGGAAAAGGGGGGATTGTCAACATTCACGTTGGGGATAGTCCAGAGAAATTGAGGCTGTTAGAGGAAGTAGTGGCTACCTCAGACGTACCAGTTACACAATTTCTCCCCACCCATATTAATCGAAATCAAGACTTGTTTTGGGCAGGTGTCGAGTATGCAAAAAAAGGTGGAATCGTAGACTTTACAACAAGCTCGATCCCTCAATTTCGCAAAGAAGGTGAAATAAAGCCGAGCACAGGGTTAAAAATGATGTTAGAACAAGGTGTACCTCTTGAGAACATTACGTTTACATCCGATGCGCAAGGTTCCTTGCCAGCTTTTAATGAAAGTGGGGAATATCAAGGTTTACAAATTGGCAAAATGGCCTCCCTTTTTAGTGAAGTACGGGACGCGGTAATTGCAGAACAGCTTCCATTGGATGTTGTCCTTCATGTCGTAACGAAAAATCCTGCACGTGGATTAAAGCTCCGTAAAAAAGGGGAAATTCAGCCCGGATTTGATGCAGACCTCGTGATGATTGAGCGCGATTCTTTCACGATCCACCACGTGTTTGCAAAAGGCCAGCATATGGTTCAGGAAGGGCAAGCCATCGTGAAAGGGACATTTGACATGTAGCAGTGAGTTGCACGGACAAGTGCGGCTCTTTTTTGCTCATTTAGTAGGCACGATCATCCCATAATAATGTCAATCGTGCAACGAAGTCTGCTGCACTTAAAATGATAAGAAAAGCAGATAAGTCGAAGTCAGATCTTTATCGAGATAATAGTATGAATGTTAATAATATATTGACATAATTCAGAATGAACGGTACGATTTTGGTAGCGCTTACATCACTGTTCTTTTCTTCATTGTGCGATCATACATTTGTAACGGTACGTATGCGTTTAAATTGAGCGACCGTTCAGATTGGGGGAGATCGAATGAACTTTGAGTTGACGAAAGAGCAACAAATGGTGCGAGACATGGTTCGCGATTTTGCGGAGAACGAAATTGCACCTAACGCAATTCATTACGATAAGACGGCTCAGTTTCCTGAGGATGTTTTTAAGAAAATGGGGGAGCTTGGCCTGTTAGGTATCCCTTTCCCTGAAGAGTATGGTGGATCAGGAGGCGATACCATTTCTTATGCCTTAGCGGTAGAAGAGGTGGGGAGAGCATGTGGAGGAACTGGGCTCAGCTATGCTGCTGCTGTATCTCTCGGCGCAAGTCCCATCTATTATTTTGGAACGGAGCGACAAAAGCAAGAACATTTAGTGCCCCTTGCGACCGGTGAATCGCTCGGTTCTTTTGGATTGACCGAACCGAACGCTGGCTCAGATGCAGGTGGAACGCGGACGAAGGCCGTCCTAGAGGGAGATGAATACGTAATAAATGGCGAGAAATGCTGGATCACCAATGCTGGTTATGCGCGGACGGTGATCGTAACGGCAGTAACAGGCAAAGATGAACGTGGCAAGCCGGTAATTTCTGCTCTCATCGTGCCGACAGGAATTGAAGGGTTCGCCATTTCTTGCAATTACGACAAAATGGGCGTCAGGGCGTCGAATACGTGCGAACTTGTACTAGAGGATGTTCGCGTTCCAAAAGAGAATTTATTAGGAGATCCAACGAAAGGATTCAAGCAATTTTTATATACCCTTGATGGAGGGCGAATTTCCATCGGCGCGTTAGCGGTAGGGATCGCTCAAGCTGCTTTCGATCGAGCGCTCGCCTATGCCAACGAACGGAAGCAATTTGGTCAAAAAATATCAAGCTTTCAAGCGATTCAATTTAAGCTAGCAGACATGGCGATGGAAATTGAACTAGCGCGCAATATGGTGCTGAAGGCTGCCTGGTTAAAAGATCAAAAGAAACCGTTTACAAAAGAAGCGGCTTATGCGAAATTATACGCGTCAGAAACAGCGATGCGCACAGCCAATCAAGCGATCCAAATTCATGGGGGCTACGGCTACATGCAAGAGTATGAGGTGGAGCGAATGCTTCGCGATGCCAAACTACTCGAAATTGGCGAAGGAACGTCAGAAATTCAACGAATGGTCATTGCAAGACAGCTAGGATGTCGCTAACAAGATGAAAATAATCTGTTAGGAGGACGCCGATGTCAGAGCGATTACAAGTAACCGTTGGAGCGTTGTTAGAAAAGGTGGCTAAAAGACAACCGACCCATGAGGCGCTTGTTTACCCAGACCGAGGGTTACGCTATTCATATGAACAGTTTCTTAGCAAATGCCAACAAGCAGCAAAAGGATTGATGAAACTAGGCATTGAACGGGGAGAGCATGTCGCCATATGGGCAACGAATGTGCCTGAATGGGTGATCACCCAATTTGCGACGGGAACAATGGGAGCCGTTCTCGTGACAGTTAATACGAATTATCGAACGAGTGAGCTCAAATACTTGTTGAAGCAGTCAGACGCTACGACTCTCCTTTTAATTGACGGCTATCGCGATGCATCATATGTAGAAATGCTTTATGAAATTCTCCCAGAACTTAAAACGTCAGAGCCAGGGGCGTGTTATTCGAAAAAACTGCCTCATCTGAGACGCGTCATTCATTTAGGGGAAGAGCGATATCCAGGAATGTATACGTGGGAGGATGTGCTGAACCTAGGGACCGAGGTAACCAATGACGAGTTGGCTGAGCGGAGCGCCTCCCTGGACCCTGATGATGTGATAAATATGCAATATACGTCTGGGACGACGGGATTTCCTAAAGGAGTCATGCTCACGCACAACAACATCGTCAACAATGCCCGAAACATTGCCGAATGTATGAAGCTGACGAACGAAGATCGGCTCTGCATTCCAGTTCCGTTTTTTCATTGCTTTGGCTGTGTCCTTGGCACGCTCGCATGTGTGTCGGTTGGCGCCACGATGGTACCAGTTCAAGAGTTTAATCCTACACGTGTGCTGCAAGCGGTTGAAGCGGAAAAATGCACCGGATTACATGGGGTACCGACAATGTTTATTGCAGAATTAAACGACGATGATTTTATGAACTATGATTTATCCCATTTGCGGACAGGAATTATGGCGGGTTCGAATTGTCCAATTGAAGTGATGAAAGCCGTTATCGAAAAAATGGGGATGTCTGATATTACGATTGCTTACGGGCAGACGGAAACGTCACCAGTAATAACCCAGACACGGGTTGATGATCCGATCGAACTCCGCGTGCAAACCGTAGGCCGTCCCTTACCGAATGTAGAAGTGAAAATTGTGGAGCCTGGCACAGAAAAAGAAGTGGCACCAGGGGTCCAAGGGGAATTGTGCACCCGAGGCTATCATGTGATGAAAGGCTACTATAAAAACCAACAAGCTACGCGAGAAGTGATCAAAGAAGATGGCTGGCTTCATACAGGGGATTTAGCCGTTATGGACGAGGCTGGCTATTGCCGAATTACTGGCAGGTTAAAAGATATGATTATTCGCGGTGGGGAAAACATTTACCCAAGGGAAATTGAAGAGTTCTTATACCAGCATCCTGATATTCTCGATGCCCAAGTGGTCGGAGTCCCTGACGAAAAATACGGGGAAGCAGTATCGGCATGGATTAAATTGAAGCCTGGTGTGAGCGTGACGTCAGAAGAAATTCGTGATTTTTGCCAAGGGAAGGTGGCTCATTACAAAATCCCACGCTATATAGAATTTGTTGATGATTATCCGATGACAGCTTCTGGGAAAGTTCAAAAATTTAAATTGCGACAAATGGCAGAACAGATTTTTCAAAAAGGGTGAAGGCTTATGTTTAAAAAGGTGCTTATTGCCAATCGAGGTGAGATTGCGGTTCGCATCATCCGGACGTGTCAAAAGTTAAACATTCGCACCGTTGCTATTTATTCAGAGGCGGATGTAGATTCTCTTCATGTCAAACATGCAGATGAAGCTTTTCTCATTGGGAAGCCTCCTGTTGCCGAAAGCTACTTAAAGGTAGACACGATTTTAGAAGTGGCAAAGCAAGCAGACGTGGACGCCATTCATCCAGGCTACGGGTTGTTATCGGAAAACGCTCGTTTTGCTAGGGCATGTGTTGAAGCAGGAATAGCGTTCATTGGTCCCTCACCTGAAGTCATTGAAAGAATGGGGAGCAAAATTGCTGCAAGAACCGCGATGCAAACTGCGGGTGTTCCCGTCATTCCGGGTTCCGATGTGGCGCTAGCCGATGAAGAGGAAGCAGTACATCTTGCTCACAAGTTTGGTTATCCAGTCATGCTTAAAGCCTCTGCAGGCGGTGGTGGTATCGGCATGCAGCTCGTCAGAAATGATGAGGAAATGAGAAAAGCATTCGCTGGCAATCAAAAACGGGCGACAAGCTTTTTCGGAGATGGGACGATGTTTTTAGAAAAGGCGGTTGAAAACCCGCGGCACATTGAAGTGCAAATCGCCGCAGACCATCATGGCCACGTCGTTCATTTATGGGAACGGGATTGTTCGATCCAACGCCGCCATCAAAAAGTAGTCGAGGAAGCACCGTCACCGTTCGTAGACGAGGCACTTAGGGAAAAAATCGGTCAGCTCGCTGTCAAGGCTGCAAAAGCGATCGATTATAGGAACCTCGGAACGGTGGAATGTCTCGTAGACGGGGAGAAGAACATTTACTTTTTAGAGATGAACACCCGTCTGCAAGTAGAGCACCCCGTGACAGAGGAAATTACCGGAATCGATCTCGTGGAATGGCAACTATTGATTGCAGCAGGTGAACAACTACCCTACGCCCAACATGAGATTCCATTGCAAGGGCACGCGATTGAAGTGCGGATCTATGCAGAAGACCCAGTGACCTTTTTTCCGTCACCAGGGATGATTAAACGATTTACGCTGCCGGAAGGGGAAGGGATTCGTCACGAGTATGCCATTTCAGAAGGGTATAAAGTGACACCGTTTTACGACCCGATGGTAGCGAAATTGATTGTATCAGCAGACACGCGGGGAGAAGCGATTCAGCGACTAGACAGAGCACTCAAGCAATATGAGATCGAAGGAATCAAAACGAATATTCCGATGCTAAAGCAAGTGATCAACCATCCAGTGTTTCAAGCAGGAGAAGCAACAACGGCATTTGTAACCAATCATCTTAAAGTGAAAACAGGGAGGAATCCATAATGGCAAAAATCGAAACCAATATGGCAGGTAACGTATGGAAAATACTTGTGAAAGAGGGAGATCAAGTAGAGGCAGGGCAAGAAGTGGCCATTCTTGAGTCGATGAAAATGGAGATTCCCGTGGAAGCTGCGAGCGGTGGAACAGTAAAAAGCGTATTGAAGCAAGAAGGAGAATTTATCGATGAGGGGGAAGCCCTCCTTGAACTCGAGTAAAAAAGTATCCATTCGGGAAGTAGGACCGCGGGATGGCCTGCAAAATGAGTCAACATGGATCGATACAGAGCAGAAAATCGAGTGGATCAATCATTTAAGTCGCACGGGACTTCCTTACATCGAAGTGAGCTCCTTCGTTCATCCAAAATGGATTCCCGCTTTAGCGGATGCAGAGGAGGTGCTTGCTCGTATTGACCGAGTGGACGGTGTCACATATGCGGCCCTAGTACCGAATGAAAAAGGGTTGGAGCGAGCCCTTCGAGCGGGGGTAGATGAGGTAGCCATCTTCATGTCAGCGACGGAAACGCACAATCGAAAAAATATAAACAAATCAATCGCTGACACGCTACCTGTTTTAAAAAATGTAACTCGAATCGCAAAACAGGAAGGAAAGTCAGTGCGTGGCTATTTATCGACCGTATTTGGTTGCCCCTATGAAGGGACGACAGAGCAAACGAAATTGCTGCAAACGGTAGAAGCGCTTATGACGATGGGGATAGATGAATTATCACTTGGCGATACGATTGGAGTTGCTACCCCGAACTTGGTGGAAGCGGTCGTCAGTGAAGTGACAAAGCTCGTCCCAACCGAAAAAATGGCTCTTCATCTCCATGATACGAAAGGAATGGCGATTGCGAATATCGCGTGCGGTTTGCGCACAGGGGTTAGAAAGTTTGACAGCTCGGTTGGTGGTTTAGGTGGCTGTCCATATGCCCCAGGAGCAGCGGGGAATGTGGCAACGGAAGATTTGCTTTACCTACTTCATGGTCTCGGCTACGAAACAGACGTATCCTTGAATGAAATCATGAAGGCAGGTGCCTATATCCAAGAGAAGCTCGACAAACCGTTGCCAAGTCATAACTTGCAATCGTTTTTAGCAAAGGAGGGGTCGGTGTGAGTGAAACCGTGGGAGTCGAAATGCTGTCCAGCGGGGTGTGTAAAGTAACGCTTATCAGGCCAGAGGCTGCCAACGCCCTATCCGTTCAACTGCTTGAAAAATTAAAGGATACGCTGGAAGCATTGGCATTTCAGAAGGAGGTCCGAGCTGTTGTCTTTACAGGAGCTGGCGATAAAGTGTTTTGTGCTGGGGCGGATTTAAAGGAGCGACGGACGATGGAGGAAGAAGAGGTGAGACGCACCGTCGCCCTAATTGGAGAGACAATTGAGAAAGTCGCCAAACTTCCACAACCTACCATTGCGGCAATGAACGGCACTGCTCTTGGGGGGGGGCTGGAACTTGCGCTCGCATGCGACCTTCGCGTAGCGGCAGAGGAAAGTGTTTATGGTTTACCAGAGACGACGCTTGCGATCATTCCAGGAGCAGGGGGAACGCAACGATTACCGAGGTTAATTGGAGTCGGCCGGGCGAAAGAGATGATTTTCACTGGAAAACGAATCACAGGAGCAGAAGCGTATTTGATCGGGTTAGCGCAATACGCTTGTCCCCTTGCAAAAGTAGAGACACTCGCCTTAGATCTGGCAAAACAAATGAGCGCCAATGGACCGATTGCACTGGCTCAAGCGAAGAAGGCAATTGACAATGGAATAGAGACGGATCTTGCAACAGGACTTGAACTAGAAAAGTTGGCGTATGAGCGCACAATTTCAACGAAGGATCGGCTTGAAGGATTAGAGGCCTTTAAAGAAAAGAGAAAGCCACAATACATAGGGGAATAGGAGGGGATTCCATGTTTGAAGAAACAGTTGAAAAACTCAAACGAGGTGGTAGTGAAAAGTATCATGAAGCGAATCAGCAAAAAGGAAAGCTGTTTGCTCGTAAACGATTAGAGCTTCTATTTGACGACGGGCTGGCAGCTGAGGATGGCTTGTTTGCAAACTGTCAGGTGGACGGCTTGCCTGCCGATGGTGTCATTACAGGCATTGGAAAGATTAATGGGCAGACCGTCTGCGTCATGGCCAATGATTCAACGGTGAAAGCAGGGTCATGGGGAGCCAGAACGGTTGAAAAAATAATCCGTATTCAAGAAACAGCAGAAAAATTAAATGTGCCGATGCTCTATTTAGTCGATTCAGCAGGGGCGAGAATTACAGATCAAGTGGAGATGTTCCCAGGGCGAAGAGGAGCAGGTCGAATTTTTTACAATCAAGTAAAACTGTCTGGGCGAGTTCCACAAGTGTGCATTCTGTTCGGTCCATCTGCTGCTGGAGGTGCGTACATTCCTGCTTTTTGTGATGTCGTCATCATGGTGGATGGAAATGCGTCCATGTATCTTGGCTCACCGCGGATGGCGGAAATGGTCATCGGCGAAAAGGTGAGTCTTGAAGAGATGGGTGGTGCGAAAATGCATTGCTCTGTGTCAGGCTGTGGTGATATTCTCGCTCCATCTGAGGAGGAAGCCATCGGACTTGCCCGTGATTACTTACGCTATTTTCCGAGCAGTTATTCAAAGCGACCACCGATAGAGGATGGAAGAGAGCCGAAATCGTTTACCAAAACCATTGAGGAGATTTTGCCCAAAAACCAAAATGCTCCTTTTAATATGTATGACTTAATTGACCGGGTGATCGACGAGGATTCCTTCTTTGAAATTAAGAAGCTTTTTGCTCCTGAGCTTATTACCGGACTTGCCCGAATCGATGGAAAGCCGATCGGGATCATCGCCAATCAACCAAAAATGAAAGGTGGTGTATTGTTCCACGATTCTGCAGATAAAGCGGCGAAATTTATTACCCTTTGCGATGCCTATCACATTCCGCTCCTCTTTTTGGCGGACATCCCAGGCTTTATGATTGGAACGAAGGTGGAGCGGGCAGGAATTATTCGACATGGGGCGAAAATGATCTCGGCCATGTCAGAAGCGACGGTTCCCAAAATCTCGATCATCGTACGCAAAGCTTATGGGGCAGGGCTATATGCGATGGCAGGCCCTGCGTTTGAACCGGATGTCTGCCTTGCGTTCCCGAACGCACAAATTGCGGTAATGGGCCCAGAAGCGGCTGTTAATGCAGTGTATGCCAATAAGATTGCCGAGCTGCCGGAAGAGGAACGTGCGGCATTTATCGCAGAAAAGCGTGAGGAATATAAGCAGGATATTGATGTGTACCGACTCGCCTCTGAACTCGTGATTGATGGGATCATCCAAGGGAATCAGCTGCGAGAAGAGTTAAAAACCCGTTTGACCGCATATGCTTCAAAAGAATTAACATTTACTACACGAAAGCATCCCGTATATCCAGTTTAAAAAAGGAGAGGGGGGAGTACGGTGACAGCGCCTGTCTGGTTTCCATCGGATGCTTACAAAGAGCAAACGAGATTGTATCAATGGATGAAAACGCTCGGCTATTCGTCCTATGACGATTTTTATCAACGTTCGATTGACGACATTGCTTGGTTTTGGCGGGAAGTGGAGCGGGAGCTAGACATTCCATGGATGAAGCCTTATGATCATGTCCTTGCAATGGAGAAAGGGCCTGCCTGGCCTGAATGGTTTATCGGTGGCAAATTAAATGTGACGGAAGCAGCCGTGGAAAAATGGGCGAATGATCCAAAGACCGCAAATAAAACGGCGATCGTCTGGGAAGGGGAAGAAGGAAAGACTTCCTTGCTATCGTTTGCAGCCCTTGATGAGGCGGTGAAACGTGCAGCCCATGGCTTAAAACAGCATGGAGTCAAAAAAGGAGATGTGTTCGCCTTATACATGCCGATGATTCCTGAGACGGTGATTGCCATGCTGGCTGTTGCCAAGCTCGGAGCAATCTTCACGCCGATTTTTTCTGGTTATGGTGCAGAGGCGATCGCTACGAGACTACGCGCTTCTGGAGCGAAATGGCTCATAACAGTAGATGGCTGTTACCGGCGAGGCAAGCTGATTGATATGAGGCAAGAGGCGGAGAAAGCACTTGCTGACGCGCCGAATGTCCAATCAATTGCCGTTGTGGAGCGGGTCGGCACGTTAACATCTTATGGTGCCAACGATATACGCTGGACTGAGCTTATGACCTATGCTCCGCTCCAAGAAACGGCAGCGATGAATTCGGCAGATCCCTTAATGCTTATTTATACTTCCGGGACAACTGGACGGCCAAAAGGAGCGGTTCATACGCATAGTGGCTTCCCAATTAAAGCGGCGTTCGATGCAGGAATTGGCATGGATTTACGAAAAGAGGACACGCTTTTTTGGCTGACAGATATGGGATGGATGATGGGCCCGTTTCTTGTGTTTGCTGGTTTGATCAATGGGGCAACCATTGTCCTTTACGACGGTGCTCCTGACTATCCGAATCATGACCGACTTTGGCAGCTTGTCGAACAAAAGCAAGTAAGTCATTTAGGTATTTCTCCGACATTAATTCGCGCCATGATGAAGTACGGGACGGAACGAATGGCTGAGCATGATTTGTCTTGCTTAAAGGTGATTGGCTCTACGGGGGAGCCGTGGAACCCTGAGCCATGGCATTGGCTGTTTGAACACGTCGGAAATAAACAGGTGCCTATCTTTAATTACTCCGGAGGGACGGAAATATCAGGTGGGATTTTAGGGAATGTACTCGTTCGACCGATTGGTCCGATTACGTTTAACTCAGCGATTCCAGGGATGGCAGCTGCTGTATATAACGAAAGTGGTGAAAAAGTAACCGCGGAAGTGGGGGAGCTTGTCCTAACAAAGCCTTGGGTCGGGATGACTAACGGCTTTTGGCAGGAGCCTGAACGGTTTCTCGAAACGTACTGGTCACGCTGGAGCAATACGTGGGTTCATGGAGATTGGGTCACTCTTGACGCGGATGGATTTTGGACGATAACCGGTCGATCAGATGATATTTTAAATGTAGCTGGCAAACGACTTGGACCGGCAGAAGTTGAGTCTGTCCTAGTCGGTCATAGTGCCGTCATTGAGGCTGGAACCATTGGGGTACCAGATGATGTGAAGGGTGAAGTGCCAATCTGTTTTGTTGTCATTGCCCCAAGTTTTTCTGAGAGTGACACATTAAGACACGAATTGATCCAGCTTGTCGGGACAAAGCTTGGAAAAGCATTGAAGCCAAAGGCAGTGTATTTTGTTTCCGATTTACCGAAGACACGAAATGCGAAGGTGATGCGCCGTGCGATACGGGCGGCCTTTTTGCAAAAGGAGGCAGGAGATTTATCCTCACTTGAAAACGCTCATGTATTAAAAGAAATCGAAAGGTTAGGAACAAAGCAATCCTCATAGCTGCGAGGATTGCTTTTTTGATGTACGCAATAAGGATCATTTATGCACGAGTCCTTGTAGGCTTCGCTTAGTTAAAAATACCAATAAAAAATCGATTTATTTCGTACATAACAGTGAAAAGCCGTTACAAACTATGATTACATCGTCAAGGAGGTGATACACATGGCGAACAACAACTCAAACCAATTACTAGTACCTGGAGTGCAACAAGCACTTGATCAAATGAAAACAGAAATTGCTCAAGAATTTGGCGTTCAGCTTGGTGCTGACACAACTTCTCGTGCTAACGGTTCTGTAGGTGGAGAAATTACGAAACGTCTAGTTGCTATGGCTGAGCAACAACTAGGTGGAGGATTCCAAAAATAATAGCATGGCTATGAAGGGGCGGGATTCCGCTCCTTCTTTGCACTTTAAATAGGTTAACTTCTAATAAAAGGTTCAATTTCGCTAATAAGACTTGGCCTAAGTCAAGTTTTTCTAATAGTAGGAGGAGCAAAATGGCTTATTGTCCTGTATGTAATGGGATGACGACGATCGAAATTACGTGTGATACTTGTGGAAAACGATTAGATGATGCAGGAAAGTATCAAGATTTTTTTGATGATTATAGCCCGTATGAGGAAATTGAGATGATGAAGCTAGAGGACGGAATCAAGGAGAATGCTCGCGACCATCGATGCGCCCATGTTCTTGTCTGTCCCCGTTGTCAAATTACCTCTGTTTATCTTATCGATGAACAGTAAAACAGCCACCTTGATATGAGGGCAAGATGGCTGTTTGGTTTACTTATTTTATTCGCAATTCTGATTCTGGATCGAAGAAATGGCATTTGTTCATATCGAGAGCGAGTTCTACTTTATCACCGCTTTGAATGTCAGAGCGGGAGTCCACACGGGCGATAATTTCTTGATCGCTCAATTGAGAATAAAGAACTGTTTCTGCACCTGTTAACTCGGCTACTTCAATATGAGCGGTAATTTTTGAGCCAGGTGATGATTCAATGAATAAAAGCTCATCATGGATATCTTCAGGACGGATACCGAGAATGAGTTCCTTACCTTCATAGCCATGCTCGCGCAATACGGCTAATTTACCTTCTGGAACTTCGATTGAAACATTTCCAATTTTAAGTTGTGAACCTTCCAAACGACCGTTTAAGAAATTCATAGATGGTGAGCCGATGAAGCCACCGACAAATACGTTCTCAGGGAAGTCATACACTTCTTTTGGCGAACCAACTTGTTGAATGACACCGTCTTTCATAATCACGATTCGCGTCGCCATCGTCATTGCTTCGGTCTGATCGTGGGTTACGTAAATGGTCGTGGTTTGCAGGCGTTGGTGAAGCTTTGTAATTTCAGCACGCATTTGCACACGAAGCTTTGCATCAAGGTTTGATAACGGTTCATCCATAAGGAAAACTTGAGGGTCACGAACAATTGCCCGACCGAGGGCCACACGTTGACGCTGACCACCAGACATCGCTTTAGGTTTACGATCAAGCATCTCCTCTAGACCTAGAATCTTTGCTGCATTTTTAACCCGTTTATCAATTTCGTCCTTTTTAAATTTCCGTAGCTTCAAGCCGAATGCCATGTTATCATACACATTCATATGTGGGTAAAGGGCATAGTTTTGGAATACCATCGCAATGTCACGATCTTTTGGCGCCACATCGTTCATCCGTTTTCCTCCGATGAGAAGGTCGCCTTTCGAAATATCTTCTAGACCGGCAATCATACGTAGGGTTGTGGATTTTCCGCAACCGGATGGACCGACAAACACAATGAACTCTTTGTCCTTAATGTCCAGGTTAAAGTCTGTAACCGCTTGAACGTCTCCATCATAAATTTTGTACACGTTTTTTAACTGAATTTCCGCCATGTCGTCCCCTCCTGAACTGATTTCTGTTTTTATTGTAGCGCTTACAAAAAAATCAGAAAATGGACAACATGCACAAAGATTCTTTTCTCCTTTGTGCATGTTTATGAAAGCGTTTTATTTCAAGGGATTACTGTCCACCGTCGTAAAGTAATAGTGCCAAGTAGACGACAGAGGCCTGAGAGAATTGTCGAATGTCAATCCCTGTTTTTTCAATAAACTTGTCGACCCTGTATTGCAAGCTGTTGCGGTGCAAATGAAGGGATCGGGCTGCAGATGTGATGTTTAAATTATGTTTGAAGTAACAGGTGATGCTTTGCAATAATTCGTGATCTTGCCTGACGTCCTCTGGAAGAAGATGATCGATTAAGTCTCGTTTCGTATTAGTTGTTGCCTCAGAGAAGAGCAGATGGGGGATTGCTTCCACACCATACCAGATCTCTTGTTTCGACTTGCGCTCGACCGCTGTTTGAAACGCATGCTGTTCAAAGCGAAACAATGCAGGAGTGGCCTCGGTTTGGTGAGGCAAACCGACTAATAAGAATACATTAAAATAAAAATCAGATGAAAGGGCTTCGGTAAAGCCTTCAAGTGCTAACGGATCGTCGATCGAATGATTAAATAGTAGGACAATGCCTGTTTTTTCTGATTGCCATAAAAGAATAAAAGAATCATGCCCTATGCTTGTCCAAGCCTCTTGAAAAGCTTCGTATTGATCAACAGGTTGATCGAGCTGAAAATGGATCAATTGTAGCTGGCCTTTTGCAGGAGGGGCACCTTGCCCTTTAAAAATCCATGCCGCCCACTGCTCCTCTTCTACCGTTTTTGGCTGTGGTGCTAGGGAATAAGGCTCTAGCAGCATGTTCAACAACACTCGTTCCCGTGATGTGATGAGGTTGCGCTTAATCCCGATCACGTCATGGTTTTCCGTACGAAACCAATCAATGTCTTCATGAGATTTCTCCTCTTGATCGAATGTAACGATGGCATCTTGAAAATGACGTTTCAATTGCTCGAGGTTCATAACCGACTCCTTACCATTCCATTATGCTCTTTTTATTATAGCAGATGTGAAAGGAAGAGCACCGCTTCAGTGAACGAGTCGAAGACTTTTGTTTTCGGAAATGACATTGCTGCTTTTCTACGTATAAAAAACAACCATGAGCAAACAATCACGGTTGTTTTCAAAAGGGTTAGTTTTTTTCTTTCTCGTGGTGGGGTGGTTCCTCTTTTTCTAACGAACGTGCTTCTTCAATGGTACCCGCATGTGTGTCATTCACCGTACCACCGCCAAGACCTTCGTTGATCATTCGGTCCACATCCATAAAAAATTCATCGCGTCCCTCAAACTCGGACGATGGTCGCTTTTCCTTAGCCATGTTGCATCCCTCCTACCTTTAACATGGTACGAGAGGTGAGAAAATATGCACGTCCTAGTGCTCTTCGTAGATGTGATAAAGCATAAGGTCGTGAATTTTTGGTTCAAGAGTCTGTTTTAAGGCATCTGAAGGCGCGGGCGTTCCCCAGTGAATGGCTCCTTCTTTATCATAAATGCCATGGTAGTACGTCCCTTGTGTAAAAAAAGAAAAAGACCACTCGCGGCGCAGCAAATTATTGCGCAGCTCTTTCCACTGAAAATGAGAAATCATCGCTAGCCTCCTGATCGTAAGCGGTTTCTTCTACTATACCATAGCAACCACTTTTCTGTGGACAGCTAAGCCTCTTTTTCCGTTGAACCGGTGGCTATTTTTTCACCGCCTTCAAACCAATACATAGTTTCACAATCCCCGCGATCTTCATACGTATAACAGACGAACCCAGAATCAAGGGCCCAACGAATTTCTCGTTTGGCATCGGCAGGGAACGCGAAATAGCACGTGTGCAAATCACTGAGCAACGATTTTAGCAAGCTCGGCGCAACGTTTGTACGAATAAAACGAGGTTCAACTTGCAGAGAGGCATGCGCTTTTCCTAGCGACTCCACTGCAACAACGGCAATGATTTTTCCTCGCCAGGCAGCGAGGTGAATCGCTGTGTCATTGCTAAGGAATGAGTGTTTCGTAAGCTTTAGAAACCAAGGATAATAAGCTGTATGGTTTTGCTTATCAATTCGACGAACGAAGCGAAGTAACGGTTTTAAATAAATAATTAAATTATCTGAGGTCATTTTGATGATATTCATCATATCCTCCTTTGCCGTCATGAAAGCCACTCCATTCAAAAAAGATAGCGGTTAAGGCTTGAATGATGTTTCGTTGGATGGACGGTTCATCAAATGTCATTGGTTTTGCGTTTACTTCAAACAGCCAAAGCCCACCGTCCTGATCTTCACCAATGTCCAACGAACATTCCCCGTGAGGCCCGTACGCACGTTCTAACGCCATCGCCGCTTTTTTTCCAATCCTCTTAACGACTTGCTCATCAGGGGGGGCAGGGAGCTGATCAATGGAAAGAATCGACCCTCCTTGAGGAACATGGGTTGTTATGGACCCTGCCTTTCCAAGTCGGACACCGATACCCGTCATATGCCAACGGTGCCTGAGTTTATGCATATGGATGCGATAGTCGTACGGTTTGTCTTGATACGTACGAAGGCGGATCGCTTGTTGCAAAATGAGTTGGTCCGTATACGGAAGGAGTAAATCCGTGAGCTTAGGGAACGTTATGTGTAGTTGCTTTCGATTTGTAGTCATTAAATACTGCTTTTCATCGATCGCTTCAAGTGTGAAGACCCCTTTCCCTTGACTCTTGTTTGTCGGTTTCAAATAGATCCGCTTGTAGTTTCCTAGCATATCCAATAGGTTGGACGGACCCGAAAAAAGACGTGTGGCGGGAAGGAAAGAGCGGAGAAAAGGATCTCGGCTTAAGATTTCAAACATGGACCATTTATTAAAAAAATGAGGATTGAAATAAGGAATTTTTCTTGTTCGAATTTGTTTTAATAGGCGGATGGTTTGTCGTTTATTTTCCTCAGTACGAGATGGGATTTTGTTGTAGATCATGTTTGGATATGGAAAGGTAGCGCGTATCCATTGATCGCTGCCTTCTTTTAAACAATAGCCTTCAATCTCTGACTCCTTCACATCTTCGGGGGTAAAAACGACCAGGCAGCCTCCACGCTTTGCAACTTCTTTTGCCAGCTTGGAAAACAATGGCTTGTTGCCAGAAAAGTGATGGCTTTTGTGTGCGCTCGTTAACAGCCCAATGAGCGGACCGATCCTATCTCCATAAGAGGAGAGAGTAATCTGGGGGCCATTGTCTGATTTGGCCCGGGCAACAGGTTGCTTGTTATGGCCCCATGACATGGTGCGATGGGCATTAAGAGTTCCCCACCGCTTTTCTTCCCCGTTGTATACAAGCTGAATCATGCTTGGATCACGCGAAGCTGCTCGAGACGGGTGTGCTTAGCTAAAAACGTCCCGTAATGGAAAGGAAGGCGCAACGTTTCCCGCTCTTCCTTCTGAAGGTTTGGGTGACGGAAGATCGCACGCCCTGGTTTAGAGTTCGCTTCTAATAGCCAGACACGGCCCGATTCATCAAGGCCTAGGTCGAAGCCGATTTCGCCAATGAACCCGTCGAGTGATTCATCGATCGCTAGAGAAAGCTGAAGAGCTGCTTTTTTTAATCGTTTGACGGACTCATGTTTCTCTGGTAGCCAATCGAGAATTTCTTGAACCGTTCGAATTTCACCGCCTGTTTTTAGATGGGTTGTAATACTTCCTTCTCCCGCAATCTTAGCCGCTATAGCAGTAATGATCCATGTACCCCGCTTGTTTTTATTCGTATGAATACGAAAGTCAATCGGATGATCGTTGAGGGTGAAAAGTTTAATTCCTTGCTGGGCGATCATCTGTTGTAACGATTGAGGAAATTGATTGGCGACACACCTTTTTAGTGATGAATAACGTCGTAGACGATTGCCGCCATTTTCATGAAAACGACAGTAAACATAAGGGTCATTGTCAGGACGAATGATTTGATGAATCCCTGCACCAAAGCTTCCTTCGACCGGTTTCAAGTAAACGTGTTTGTAGTCGTCCAGCATTCTTTCCAATTCTTCCAAAGAGGGGTTCAGCAAGCTTTCTGGAATGTAGACATTGATCTGACGATGGTTCTTTAGTTTCGTATAAAGGTCCCATTTGTTGAAAAAGTCCACGTTAAACCAAGGAATTTGTTGTTCGTCTTCTAAAAAGTGTCTTACTTCTTGAACGTCTTGGAGTGCGGCGACTTTTCGAGCAGGGATGCGATCATAAACAGCATTAGGCCACGGAAATGTTTCCTGCCGCCATTTTCCGTCTGTAAACGTCAATCCTTCAATGGTCTTAGCGCCTTTATTAACGTGATGATTGCCGAATAAAAAAGCAAAAACGCCTTCTTCCTCTGCTGCCGATAGGAGGTTTGCAAAATAGGAGGAACGAGAGCCAAGCGGATGATAGGTCGACGAATGGAAGCCGGCTGTAAATATGCCAATGAGTGGAGCAAGGCAGAGCGTGCGCAGTTGCTGTGAGCATGAAACATGCTGCTCATATGGAAGGCGGAGCCGATCCCACAAGTCGGCAGATAGTAAAAGCTCTTCCTTATGATCAGGGTGAGGAGCTACTTGAATCGTGCAGGTCTGTTGACCAAACGATACTTCATTCGGGAACCGTTTAGTATCTACCCACCTTTTAAATAGCGACGAGGCGGCAAATAATGTCCCTTTTGAGGTCACGTGTTTTTTTAGAGGAAAAAGTAGTTTGCTCACATTAATCAGTCTCCTTTAACAGATGGTTCTTTACCGTCCATTCATAAAAGTAGGCGAGCAGCTTTTTCGTCGATGGACGCACACCTACAGTTAACAACCTGTGCTGTTTAGAAGGTTTCGTGTTCGCTTCAATAATCCAAATGTGATCATTCACATCAATGGCCATATCAAGGCCAAGTTCGATCAATTGTCCGCTTGTTTCTAATGTAGCGGCAGCGTCTTTTGCCACCTGCTTCATTTTTGTCCATTGACTAGAGGCATGAGATTGATCGTACCAAGAAGAAAGGACGTCCTGCACCGTTCGAAACGTACCTCCTTGGGCAATGTTTGTGAGAAAATGGCCTGCATTTGATTGTCTAGCAACGGCAGAGACAACCTTCCAACGCCCATTCGCAGTCTTGATTAACAGAAGGCGAAAGTCAACAACAGATTCGTTTTCCCTCATTAAGGAGATTCCTTGCTGCAACATGTAGTTCTGTTTATTTTTAAAGAAAAATACACGGAGGAAGTGTTCAACTGTTCGAAAGTGAATGACCTGCTCAGTATGACGGTGTACAATGAGTCTCTCCTCATCGAAGGAAAGCTTAAAAATCCCTTTGCCCTCTTTGCCATCTTTCGGTTTCAAAAAGGCATTTTTCCCCTCAGCGAGCAGTTGTAAGAGCGTTGCTTCATCCCATGTAGGCCATGAGGGAGGAACATGCTCACGTACCGATGGCGCATCAGCTAACAGTGTATGAACCTCCCCTTTGTCAAGAAAGCGCTCGTTCCAAATCGGAATGTGGTGGCTATGAAAACTAGCCATCATTCCTTGAACCAACGCGCTTTTTTCGAGGCGCCGAGAGCCAATACGGTTATAGACAACATGGGGGAGAGGAACGAAAGTATCGATCCATTCGCTGTTATAGTACGTTGTAGCATTCGCTTTTTCCATCGACCATTCAGACGGATGTATGACATAGGTCAAGCACCCTTGTTTGTTGCTATACGCGATAAACTCTTCTAAAAAGGCGGTTAAAGAGTGGCCTTCGGTTCGGGTATGGTCGCTTAAAATTGCGAAGATTGGTCCAAACCATAGCTGGTTCAATTTAGGTAAAAAAGCGATACGCCATTTTAATGATGGTTTAAAGTAAGGGCACTGCTGAACGAGGCATTCATTTGCGAAAGCATGATCGTCATGTTCGTCATGAATCACGAGCGTTACGGAATGTTTCTCCATACCGATAAGCAGTTCATACTTTTCTCCACTTTCGAGCCCCCAAAGACGACAAAGGCGGCGAGGTAAGGAGATAGCAGGCACTTCGTGTAAAAGGATAGAGGACGGTTTTACGACGATAGGATAAAGGATCATTGGCAGCTCTCCCCACCTACGTGTTGCATTTTGATTCAATCTGTACAAAAATAGAGAGGAAATTCAAAGGCAAATGCCTATAGATGTAAAGTATACTATGAGATAGGCGCCTAATTGGTGCAACAAAGGAGTGAGAGAAACGATTGAACACTGTGTGGTTGATTTTATTTATGATCGTGATCGGAGCAGTAATCGGTGGAGTGACGAACTCACTTGCAATCAAAATGCTGTTTCGTCCTTACTCGGAAAAACGGATCGGTCGCTTTCGCCTCCCATTCACCCCAGGCCTTATCCCGAAACGACACGATGAGCTAGCGACTCAATTAGGAAGGATGGTCGTCAGCTATTTAGTGACGTCAGAAGGAATCGGAAAAAAGCTAACCGAAGCTTCCTTTACCGATAGCGTGACAGAATGGGCGAAGCGGGAAAGTCGTAAGTTCCTATCATCTGATCAATCGCTGTCTTCTATTTTGCACCAAAACTTTCAAGTGGAGGATAGTGAGAAGCTTGTTTTACAACAAGTGGAACGTTGGCTAGAAACTAGCTACGATAGGTGGTTTCGCGAGGCAAACAGTCGGACCATCGGGATGGCGCTGCCTGAAGTGATCGTAGAAAAGGTAGAAAGGAATCTTCCAGCTATTCGCAGAATGTTGCTCACGAAGGCGAGGGATTACGTCGCTAGTGAACAAGGAAAAGCGCAACTTTCGGTCATGATTGATCGATTTCTTGAAACCCATGGAACGCTAGGCAACATGGTTTCGATGTTTTTTAGCAATGAGCGACTTGTAGACAAGCTTCACCCAGAACTGTTGAAATTTTTAAATGATCAAGAAACAGAAAAATGGCTACAAAAACTTTTGGATAACGAGTGGGAGCGCTTGAAGGAAAAGCCATTAGCCGATATCCAGCAATATGTTGAAAAAGAAGCAGTGGTCCGCATCGGACGGCAAGCCCTCCAAACGCAAGTACCTGTAATCCAATGGCTCGGAAAGCCGCTTCATGCTTGGACAGGTCCCTATGAAGAAAAGGTGGCGGAAGAGTGGGTTCCGAAGCTTGTTCACGTGACGATTCAATTGCTCGTCTCCCAACTGGATCATATGTTAGAGCGACTTCACTTAGAGGAAATTGTCCGCGAGCAAGTAAGTGCCTTTTCGGTCGAGCGTCTGGAAGAGCTCGTTCTTTCCATCTCACGGAAAGAGTTTAAGATGATTACATATTTAGGGGCGCTTCTTGGCGGTGGGATCGGTTTAGTTCAAAGTCTCATCATTCTGTTGATCAAGTAATGCTCGACAAAATTTAAAAAAATTGACTGGAATAGATGAATTCTAATCTCATACATGTTATAGTCGTGAAGACTATGGTTTTAGGAGGCTCACGAATTTATGTCAAATGTTTATGATAAGGCACAGGAGTTAAAACAAGCGCTTGCGGAAAGCGAAGAGTTTAAGGCTCTTAAAAGTCTTCACACTCAGATTGATCAGGACGATATTGCGAAGCGGTTATTGGAAAATTTCCGTCAGCTTCAATTGGACTTGCAACAAAAGCAAATGCAAGGTGTTCAAATTACCGAGGAAGAAGCACAAAAGGCGCAGCAGCAATTTGAACTCGTTCAACAACATGAGCTTATTTCAAAGCTAATGGAAGAAGAGCAACGACTAAGTGTGGTCATCGGAGATTTAAATCGGATTATCACAGAGCCTCTAGAGGAAATTTACGGGAACCCGAACGAATAAGGTCAAGCCTCGCATATTGCGAGGCTTTTTACTATGAGTAAAGGTGGTAGCTGGGGGCAAAGCGCCAAACACGAAGCGACTTCAAGTGCATCCTTCTGTAAGTCAGCATAGGTCTGAAGGCTACACTGATCCTTTTATCTTCATGCTTCGGTCCAGTCACTACTTTTTTAAGCAGGCACTTTCTAACTAAAAAGAGTATATACAGTAAAAAAGGTTGTCATCGAGGGAAGTTTCCCGTTACAATTTAAATCGTAATGATAGCGATTATAAAGGATTTGTTACGTTACATACAATCACTCAATGGTGAAGGAGTATATGATTTGTGGATAAAAAGAAACATTCATTAAAGACGCCCGTCATGACGCATCGGGCTTTTCTTGCTTTGGCCATTCCGCTCATCTTTTCTGCGATGACGACACCACTCATTGGTGCTGTTGACACGGCCATTGTCGGACATCTACAAGATCCTGCTCTGATCGGTGGAGTTGCGGTCGGTGCACTCATTTTTAATACGATGTATTGGTTGTTCGGTTTTTTGCGAGTAAGTACATCTGGTTTTTCAGCGCAAGCGCTCGGGAGGAAAAAAGAAGATGACATCATGCTGGCGTTTGTTCGGCCTTTTCTTCTCGCGATGTTTGTCGGGCTGTCATTTATTTTGCTACAACACCCGATAAAAAGTGCCTCGCTATTGATCATCTCTCCGCCCGAACATGTCGGGCTGTTTGCTGAGCAGTATGTGGCGATTCGCATTTGGGGTGCCCCATTCGCCCTCATCTCCTATGTCGTGATTGGTTGGCTGATGGGTATTGGTCGGATCCGCGGAGCAGTCACTATTCAGATCGGTACTAATTTGCTAAATGTTGCCTTGATTTTCTCTTTGTTTATTGGATGCAGTGGGGAATCGGGGGTGTCGCAGCTGCAAGTTTGATTGCGGAAGTGACAGGGGCTGTCGCCGGGTGTCTATTTGTTTTACGGTGTTATTCATTTTCTGTGTTTTCTTCATTAACGCAAGTGCTCGATAAACGGCCAATTCTCCATATGCTGACCGTTAATCGTGATTTGTTTATTCGCACGATCTGTCTTCTTACTGTGTTAACGACCTTTACGTCGATAGGCGCAAGGTTTGGAGAGGTGTCGCTTGCTGCGAACGCAATTTTGCTGCAGCTTCACTATTTAATGGCATATATGTTTGACGGTGTCGCGAATGCCGCTAGTATTGTCGTGGGGCGTTCGGTCGGTGCACGAGATCGAGCGCTGTTCGAACGTGTCGTTCGTCTAGACATAGTCTGGTCCAGTGTCATTTGCTTATGGCTCGTTTGTACATTAGGGCTAATGAAGGAGCCCATCATTGCTCTTTTTACGAGCATTCCGGCTGTTCAAGCGGAAACTCTTCAGCTGTTTGGTTGGATTATGCTGTTTCCAATTGCTGGGTTTTGGGGGTTGCAGCTTCATGGGATGTTTTCAGGGGCAACCGTGGCCCGTCCGATTCGGCAATCGATGATCATCGCTATGCTCGTTTTCCTTATAAGCTGCTGGTTGTTTGTCCCATTATGGGGAAACAACGGGCTTTGGCTGTCGTTTATCGTCTTTACGATCGCCCGTTCTATGACATTACACCTGTCGTACCCTGCTTTGCAACGGTTGTTCCACGATAAGGAACGGTCCATTGGAGCATGAGGAGGCACTGATTTCGACAGAACCAGTCAGAAATGAATAGTATGCGGTTCTCTCTGTGCTAGTTCTATTTTTATAGAGTGGATCATAGGGTAAAGGTATAAGCCATGAACAGGTAGGAGTCCTTTAAGGGGGAATCAGCATGACATACCGATTACTTGCCCTGACGATTGACAATGCTGTCCTTCGGTCGAACGGCAAAATTAGCCGACAAACGAAAGATGCGATCGATTATGTGAAGAGCAAAGGGGTATATGTAACCATAGCAACGGAACGTCCATTTCCGGCGGCAAAAAAAGTGGCCAAATCGTTAAAGCTCGATGGATACTTGATTTCAAACAATGGGGCGTTCGTAGCGGAGGCGAGCGACCAGCCGTTATTTGCCCGGAGAATCCAACAAGAAAAAGCGATCCATTTAGTCGAGTTATTGGAGCAATTTAATTGCCACATTCGTGTATTTCATGAATCGTATGCCGTGGGTAATCGTATGAATCAGAAAAACCATCTGATTGCAAAGATGACTGTTGGCATTGGAGATCCTTTGTTCTATCCGGTTCATTTCGTTGATACGGTAAGTGATCAGCTTCTGAAAGATCCATTTGCTCCGTTGAAAGTGCAAGCTGAATTTACAGATGACTTGGAAAAAGAGCGAGCATTGCGAGAGTTGAAGGCAGCAATCCCATCGATTACCATATCGTCAGGAGAAGAAGGGCGAATCGATATTGTGAACTATAGTGTGAGCAAAGGGAGAGCTCTGCTTCGACTTGCCCAGCATCTTGGCATCGGTCCAGAAGAAACAGTGGCTATTGGGGCTTCAAAGGCGGATGTGGAGATGGTGAGCCAAGTTGGCTTAGGAGTCGCAATGGGCAATGGAACAAAGGAAGTAAAAGAAGCGGCCCATTGGGTGACGCGCACCCACGATCAAAATGGCGTATCTTATATGGTGCGAGAAGTATTTCGCAAACAGTTACGCGTTCAATTATAAAGTGAAACTTAAACGGTTGAACAGTTCCCCCTTAAGAAAGACTTAAGGGGGGCATTGTTGTGAGAAGATATGTAAAATCACAGTTGATATTCTGTTTCTAGTTGGGTACACTTAGTTTGATTTTGAAAAGGATAGACATGAGGAGTTAGTGACAATGAACGTTTCCATACACGGGCTTGATCGCCATTATGAACAGCAAATCACTCATTTAGCACAATTATTTATCGAAGAACCAGAGATTTTATGGGGAGAGCAAGAAGCTGATCTTCATGTTTCCTTCGAGCTTTTATCCAATCTAAAAGCACGTGCTTGTCTGAGACATGCGAGCTTAGAACAACCGCTCACGACCTTATTTTCATATCCCGAGTGGTCGATGTTTGATCGGGCGGATGAACAAAAGCTTATGAAGCGAGTCTTAAATTTTTTGTTTGTTGATGTGATGGAGCAATGGTCTGGGTTGAAGCAGCCGTGGGGCGTGTTAACAGGCGTAAGGCCGACAAAGCTTATGCACCAAATGCGCAGAGCTGGCTTAAACCGTGAACAGATAAGAAAAGAGCTGAAAGATCTTTATCGAGTCTCAGAAGAAAAAGTCGGTTTACTGGAACGGATTGTTGAGCGTCAGCTTGCCGTTCTTCCAGACTTGGACGAGCTCGATCGGGGTGTGAGTGTTTACATTGGTATTCCGTTTTGTCCGACGAAATGCGCTTACTGCACGTTCCCTGCTTACGCAATTAACGGGAAAAATGGCTCTGTAGAGGCTTTTTTAGCCGGCCTTCATTATGAAATCGAAGCAACGGGCAAGTGGTTAACAGACCATCAAATACCCGTTACGACGGTTTATTTTGGCGGAGGGACGCCAACGAGCATTACGGCTGAGCAAATGGATGCTCTTTATGAAACGTTATATGATTCGTTCCCTGCAATGAATCAAGTACGCGAATTGACCGTTGAAGCGGGGCGACCTGATACGATTACCCCTGAAAAAATTGAAGTGTTGAAAAAGTGGAACGTTGATCGGATTAGCATCAATCCCCAATCGTTTGAAAATGAAACCTTGCAAGCGATCGGTCGTCACCATTCGGTGGAAGAGACGATAGAAAAATACAAAATGGCTCGCGATTTAGGGATGGAGAATATTAACATGGATTTAATTATCGGGCTACCTGGAGAAGGGCCAAAGGAGATGGCTCGCTCTCTAGAAGAGACGAAGAAGCTTATGCCTGAATCGTTGACGGTTCACACGCTTTCCTTTAAGCGAGCGTCCACAATGACGAAAAACCGTGATAAATACAAGGTAGCAACTCGGGATGAAATTGCCGAGATGATGGCGATGACGAGTAGCTGGACCGAAGACCATGAATATGCCCCCTACTATTTGTATCGGCAGAAAAACATTTTAGGGAATTTAGAAAATGTCGGGTATGCCTTGCCTGAAAAAGAAAGCCTCTACAACATCGTCATTATGGAAGAAGTTCAAACCATTATCGGTCTTGGATGCGGGGCGACGAGTAAATGGGTAGAACCGGGGACAGGGAACATCTCGAGACATGCAAACCCGAAAGACCCACGAACCTATAACGAACGGTTTAAACAGTATACAGAAGAAAAGCTTGATAAGCTAAATGAGTTATTTCAATATGCAACTAAATAGATACGGATAAAATGAATCACCTTAAGGCATAAGCAAAGCCGCGGTGATTTATTTTATTGCATCTTTCTCCAATGATTTCTTAAGAAATTCTTCAGATTTTTACTAAGTATTTGTTAAGATCTCATCATTACAATAGAGTTTGACATGGGAAAGGAAGGGACGGTTCAAATGACTCAGGGGTATAACGTGCTTGTGGTCGATGATGATAAGGAAATCCGTGAAGGAATCACCATCTATTTAAAAAATGAAGGGATGAACGTCTTTCAAGCGAAAGACGGAATTGAAGCGCTCGAACGTTTAAATGAAGAAGATATTCACTTGATGCTTCTTGATGTGATGATGCCTCGCCTTGACGGTATACAGACGACGTTAAAGATACGTGAAGCCCGTAACATCCCGATTATTTTTCTCAGTGCGAAAAGTGAAGAAGCTGATAAGGTACTGGGATTGCAAGTGGGCGGTGATGATTATGTAACAAAACCGTTCAACCCGCTGGAGCTCATTGCGAGAGTAAAGTCTCAGCTTAGAAGATACGTGAATCTCGGTACATATGAACAGAAAAAGCAGCTTATTAACTTGAACGGGATTACGCTTGATCTTGATGCGAAAGAAGTAAAAGCTTATGGCGAACCTGTCAAGCTAACACCGATTGAATACCGAATTATTGAATTGTTGATGACTAATGCAGGCCGGGTGTTTTCGATAGCAGAAATCTACGAACGTGTTTGGAACGAACCGTCCTTTCAATCATCAGAAAATACAGTCGCTGTTCATATACGAAAAATTCGTGAAAAGATCGAAATCGATCCTAGCAACCCGAGACATTTAAAAGTCGTTTGGGGAATTGGCTACAAGATGGAGCGATGAACGGAGGAAATCGATGAAACGAGGAAGAGACATTCAAATTCTGCTCTTATGGTTAGTGTTGATCACCATCGGCTTTGCATTAGTTGCTTCAGCATTGTTAAAAGCCCCGTATTATACGAAGGACTATTTTGATTCGAATGAGTTTGCCGAAGAGATGGATGATTTTTGGGGCTATTTTTATCTATATGAAATCATAGAGACAAACAAGGCCGAATTGTTGGCAAACCTTGAGGTGACAGAGGATGAAATTAATGAACACCGGTACAGATACGGTACACTGGCCGAACAAGTTGCCAATATCCACGCCCAATACGAGGAGCAGATTCAGCTTGCCCGCCTAGAGGAGAATGAAGATTTAGCTCAGTTCTATGAAAACGAACGAGATGAAAAAATAAAAGACATCACGTTAAATTTTGAAAGTGATGAACATGTAAAGAAGAAAATTCTTAAGGAAAAAGAGGCGCGATTCGATGAACTATTTCAAAGGTTAGAGAGAGATCGCACTTTATATGATAACTACAAGCAATCCATTTATTATGTGTTAAAAGATCGCAACACGGAAAAGACGTTTTGGAACCTGTCAAGCGATCAAACGTGGGAAGAAATGAAAGAAGACGAAAGGTTTTTATATGAAACATCTGTGAAAGGGACAGGGGATGATCATCCGGTAACGCCGGAGACGTATCGGTTCGAACATCACTTTTACGATTTCCTTCATGGAGATTATGTAATGGATGATGAATATGTAGATATGGACTATTATCTTGAGGCTCTAACCGGAGACCTCTCGTATCCAATTTTAGAAGGGAAATTAGCGATTGCAAGTGAACGAAAGGGCAATCGCTTCGTTTCTAATTATGAATACTACCAGTTGCAACAGCAGCGGATGATCTATGAAGGGGGCATCGGATTTGTCCTTTTATTAGCAGGTTTATGGTTTAGTCTTAAAAAGGCACCTTTCCGAGCACTAAGAGGCGGGATTTTTGAGAGGGCCTATCAAAAGCTTCCGATTGATCTTCGTTATAGCGCTTTCCTCATCACGCTATTCATCGACTTGGCTTTTCTGTTCACATTTGCGCAAGAAGGACAGTTTGCATATACGTACACGATAGAGCATGTGATTGTCATAGGATGTCTCATCTTCCTTGCATTTGTTACCTTTAGTCAGCTCGTTTTGTTACTTGATGTCGTGAAAGATCCTGACGTCCATAGCGCCCAATGGCGAAATAGCTTATTGTTCTTGATTATTTCCACGATTCGCGAAGCGTTTTTAGATTTATCGACAGGGTTTCAGTGGGCATTGATGATGATGATTGTTGGTTTATTTGGAGTAGGAGCTGCGGCTGTATTATATCATCCGCCCCTGTTGCTCATCTATTTTCCACTCACTCTGCTCGTTTTAGGGCCACACTTGTGTATCTGTTTCGTCAAGCAGGCTACATCAATCAAATTGTGGCCAATACACGGGACATTAAATCCGGGCATACCCCCCAAGATTTGCCGGTAAGAGGCCGTTCTGCTCTCGCCCTTCTTGCCCAAAACATTAATACGATGAAGAAAGGGATGAAACAATCAGAGCGAGAGCAAGCCAAAAGCGAGCGATTAAAAACGGAATTGATTACGAATGTAAGTCATGATTTGCGCACGCCATTGACTTCGATCATTACGTATACAGAACTGTTAAAGGACGCTGATGAACAAGAACGAGCAGATTACATTGAGATCATTGACCGCAAAGCGCGAAGGCTAAAAATATTAATCGACGACTTGTTTGAGGCATCAAAAATGTCAAGCGGCAACATCGAATTAACTCTGGAAACAGTCGATGTGTTGCAGTTGTTACAACAAGCGCTAGCTGAGTATGGAGAAGCGCTCGAACAGTCGTCCCTTCAACTACGAATTTCGGTTCCAGAGGAGCCTTTATATATAAAAGCAGACGGACAAAAAATTTGGCGTGTGTTTGATAATCTGATCCAAAACATTTTAAAGTATTCTTTGGAGCATACGAGAGTTTATCTATCGGTCAAAGAAAAGAAAGAAACCGTCGAAATTATTATTAAAAATATCGCCAAGTATGAGTTAGGCGACAATGTGGATGAACTGCTTGAGCGATTTAAGCGGGGAGATCAGTCGCGAAACACGGAAGGGTCTGGGTTAGGACTTGCCATTGCTAAATCGATTGTCGACCTCCATGAAGGATATTTAGACATCGATGTAGATGGGGATTTGTTTAAGGTGATTATTCAGTTGCCGATGACAAATTAGAAAGAGAGTTCAGTGGTTTTAAAAATGTATCCCATCTAGATAGAGTAGTCAGAGAAGTGCTCCTAATAGGTAGACAGATAAATAATTTTTTCGCCAATTAGGTGCTTTTTTCGCTTTTAAAGCTCAAGTCTAAGAAAAACGATGACTTCTACCAATAAGTCTAGAGAGTAAGAAGTAAAAAAGTTACCATTATCTTCATTTTTCCGTTGCAATTGAGGAAAGTTTCGATTAAGATATAAAGGCATAGAACGAGTAGATGAAAGGAGGTTGCTGATCATGAAAAGAGATCATGGCATGATGGACGTACGACAATTTCATGAAAAGCGTAGCCTCCTGTTAAATATGAATCTTGACGGGATCTCTGGCTGCGCATAGCAGCTGTTTCGGTTATACAACTGGTTTCCTCATGATTTTTCAAATCATAAGGCATCCACGGCTGCGTGGGTGCCTTTTTTGTTGAAGAAAACAGTTGGAATTTTCCCTCTATTCACACGGTTTCATCTACTTGTTTTGAAAAAATAACAGAGGTGATTTGAAATGAAACGAACCATTCAGTTGTTTAAAATGATGGAGCTAGAAGGCGGTTAGTGTCCGAATAAGAAAAAGGAAGTGAACAATTGTCATGTTACGAGTTCTTGGTCAATTATCTTGGTTCTTTAAAGAAGAATGGAAGCGCTACACGATTGCGCTTGTTCTCTTATTAATTGTTGGCATTACCGATCTTGCACCAGCATGGATTTTAGGGCTGGCCATTGACGACTTTCAAATGGGTCAATTATCGGTTCAATCAGGCCTCTATTATGGAGGAATACTTACTTTAATCACGGTCATCAGTTACGGTCTAACCTTTGTATGGATGTCCAAACTGTTTGGTGGTGCCTTTGTCATTGAGAGGAAGCTACGCAGTAAATTCATGCGTCATTTATTCAAGATGGACCCGACTTTCTATGAACGGCAGCGAACGGGTGACTTAATGGCACGAGGAACGAACGATTTAAAGGCGGTATCTAATACAGCTGGGTTTGGCATATTGACACTGATCGATTCAAGTGTGTTTATGTTTACGATCTTGATTGCCATGTGCGTGTTGATTGATTGGAAGCTTACCATTGCCGCTGTCCTACCGTTGCCGTTAATGGCGATTATCATTACGGTGCTAGGGAAAAAAATTCATGGCCGCTTTATGATGGCACAAGATGCGTTTGGCTCTTTAAACGATAAAGTGCTTGAATCGGTTGGGGGATTACGAGTCATCCGTGCGTTCAGTAAGGAGCGAGCAGATGAAGACCATTTTCGCGAAATGAGCGAGAATGTCTATCAAAAAAACATCCTTGTAGCGAAAACCGATGCGCTATTTGAACCAGCCGTCAACATAATCGTTGGAATGAGCTATATTATCGGGTTAGGATTTGGCTCCTACTTAGTGTTCCAGCAACAAATTACTCTCGGCCAATTGGTGACGTTTAATGTCTATCTTGGGATGTTAATATGGCCAATGTTTGCGATTGGGGAACTAATCAACATTATGCAGCGAGGCAGCGCTTCCCTTGACAGAATAGACGAAACGTTGCGAGAGCGGGAGGATGTCCCGAATCCTGAGCAGCCAACTAACACGACCGATTTTCAAGATATTCGCTTTCAACAGTTGTCCTTTAAGTACCCTGGCTCAAAAGGAACGCAATTGAAGCAAGTATCGTTTCAAGTGAATAGAGGTGAGACGCTCGGAATTGTGGGCCGAACGGGCAGCGGGAAAACAACACTTGTGAAACAACTATTAAAATATTATCCGATCCATGAAGGGGAAGTGTCGTTAACGGATACAGCTCTTCGTGATATGGAAAAACAACATGTCCGCAAGTGGATTGGTTACGTTCCACAAGATCATATTCTTTTCTCAAAAACGGTGAAGGAAAACATTTTATTTGGAAAGCAGGATGCGATGGAAGAAGAGCTACAAAAAGCGATTCGTCTTTCAGCATTTGATCAAGATTTAAGCTTTCTACCAGACGGGTTAGAGACGCTCGTCGGTGAAAAAGGGGTGGCTCTTTCCGGGGGACAAAAGCAGCGAATTTCAATTGCTCGCGCCCTCATCGCTGATCCTGACATTTTGATCTTAGATGATTCATTGTCAGCGGTTGATGCGAAAACAGAGGCGAAAATAATTGCCAATATTCGCAAGGAACGTGCAGGTAAAACAACAGTCATTACGACGCATCGTATTTCTGCTGTAGAGCACGCAGACCGAATTCTCGTATTAGACGAAGGCCGCGTAATCGAAGAAGGGACTCACCAACAGCTGCTCCAAAAAGACGGTTGGTACGCAGAGCAAGCGCGAAGGCAAGCGCTTGATCCAGTAGAGGGGGTGAGCCCATGACCGCAGGAAAACGATTGTATCAATATGCATTAACGAGTAAAAAGACAATTTTGTTTGCGTTGGCTTTGTTAACGGTCAGCGTGGCGGCTGGATTAACAGGTCCATTTATTGCGATGACTATCATTGACCGTCATATTACGGGTATCGAGGAGCCATGGTATGAAACGACCGAACAAGCAAAAGCCGTCGAATACAATGGGACATGGTACATTCGCGAGACGTACATGCCAGACGATGCACCGAGAGAGCATGAGGTGCAAATTGCGCAAGTTGGCTTGACATTCGTGTTTACAGAAGAGCCGCTCCCAATGGATGGGGCGAAATCGTACAATGATGGCGTGCTCCGAGTAACAGTAGGAGATGACATGTATGAGACGGAAGCAGTGCCGCTTACGACTCAAGAGGTTATGGCATTTTTTACACCAGAAATTCGCCCGATTGTCCAGTTGCTGTTGTTTTATTTTGGGCTGATGGTTGTCGCATCCTTCTTTCAATACGGTCAACGCTTTTACTTGCAAAAGGCCGCCAATCGTATCATTCAACGGTTGCGGATCGATCTGTTTAATCATTTGTCGCGTCTTCCTGTACGCTTTTTTGACAACATGCCAGCAGGGAAGGTCGTCTCACGAATTACCAATGACACGGAAGCCATTCGGGAGCTCTATGTCGCAGTTTTAGCTAATTTTTTTACGAGTATTATTTACATGATTGGGATCTATATTGCGATGTTTTTGTTAGACGTTCGCCTTGCCTTCATTTGTCTCGGCTTAATCCCGATTCTTGTGTTGTGGATTGTGCTTTACCGAAAGTACGCATCGGCGATCAATCATCGAATTCGCTCGAAAATTAGTGAAATCAATGCATCCATGAACGAAAACATTCAAGGGATGAGCATCATACAAGCGTTTGTTCGGGAAAAAGATTCTGCTGACACGTTTGATCGTCTGAATGACTCTCATTACCGTGACCAAGTGAAGCTGCTACGCTTGAATGCCCTTACCGGTCATAACCTTTCATGGGTGTTACGAAACCTCGTATTCGTTGGACTTATTTGGTCGATCGCTGGAACGTCGCTAGGTGCTGGTAGTGCGCTAACACTTGGTGTTCTCTATGCATTTGTCGATTATGTGAACCGACTGTTTGAGCCAGTTAATCGAATCGTCCATCAACTGCCGAACCTTGAGCAAGCGCGAGTGGCCGGGGAGCGAGTATTTGAGTTAATGGATAAAGAGGGGACAGAGGTGAGCGATGAAACGATTCCTCGTCCTAAAGGAGATGTCGTGTTCGACAATGTTAGCTTTGCGTATAAAGAGAACGAGAAGGTTTTGAAAAACTTAACGTTCCATGCCAAGCCTGGGCAAACGATTGGTTTAGTCGGTCATACAGGTTCAGGAAAAAGCTCGATCATGAATTTGCTCTTCCGTTTTTACGATTGCGATGAGGGGCAAATTCGGATTGATGGGCAAGACATTAAGGAGATCTCGCCACAGGCCTTGCGTCAGCATATGGGAATTGTGCTTCAAGAGCCGTATTTATTTACAGGAACGGTCGCATCGAACCTATCGTTGTCCAATCCTGCTATTACGCGAGAGGCGATGGAGGAAGCGCTACGATTAGTAGACGGAGAGCATGTATTTGCCGATTTGGAGCAAGGGTTAGATGAAGAAGTGAAAGAAAAAGGAAGCACCCTCTCCAGCGGTCAGCGCCAGTTGATTAGCTTCGCTCGTGCCCTTGTGGCAGACCCAGCCATTTTAGTGTTGGATGAGGCGACTTCCAATATTGACTCAGAGACGGAGGCGATTATTCAGCGCGGGCTGGAGGCGCTAAAGCGCGGCAGAACGACATTTGTCATTGCCCATCGACTATCAACGATCAAAAATGCGGATCAAATCCTCGTTCTTGATAAAGGAAAGATCATTGAGTCAGGGACTCATGATGAACTAATGGAGCGAGACGGTGCTTATGCGCAAATGTATCATTTGCAAAACCAAGAGAGGAGTGCTGCAAGTACAGCCGGTTAATGACATGTAAGGGTGTCCCGTGATGGGGCACCCTTTTTGTACTATAAATCTTTAACAGGTGATTGTAACCAATATAAGAAAAGAAAGAATAAGCGAGTGGGATTTTTGGTATGGTTTTTCACCTCCCCATAAACCAAGCTTTCGTATAGTCGAGCCATCCGTATGAATTTAAGTGAACATCCTGCAATGTTGGTGGATGGTATGCATATTGGCGTAGCCGATAAAGGGGAAGAAGAACGACCTCATCTAATAGTCTTTTTTCCACGGCTTGAACGTGGTTAAGTAACACGGTGCGGGGGCTTGACAGTTGATTAAGCAAGACCGAGACAGAAACTTTTGCTCGGTCTTTTAGCGGTGGAACAATAATAGTTTTCCGGAACGGATCATGCGGTGGGTGTGCTCCTCATACCCGTGTTCCTTTAGTTTTAGCTCACCTAACTCTTTTGCTTCAGCATCAGATGAAGCTTCAAGTTGTTCATCAAGAAGTTTTTCTCCTGTTGGATCATACACGGTTAGAAAGTAATTCATGTGAAAGCCCTCCCTTGATTTTAGTGTAAAAGGAATCGCTTATATAATCAAGAAAAACGTATTTTTCACTTTTGGGATTGCAAAAAAGAATCTTTTGTTATACTGTGTATATAGATATTAACACATAAACAGTGAGGAGGATTGGGCATGAACGAACGTGAAGTACTTAAACGATTGGTCATGTTTGAGTTAAAAGCAACACCACTGCGTCGATATTTAATGGCTGCTGCTCTTATGGCACTGGCGATCTATTTTGGATCTGAAATGATGTCATTCTATATGGACGGTCAAGTTTCAATTGGAATTGTCACCTTTTTTGATTGCATTTTTTTGTTTGTCCTTGTCTATACACCATATGTATTCCGACATAGGCCATTTCAAGTCCAAGAGCTGAAAGGAAACCTCTATGTTTCTCCTTTCTTTATCTTTCTTAAACAAACACCTCTATCGGAAAAGGTGTTAATTAAAAGTTGGTTTTTTCTTCACTATCTCTTCTATATTTCGGGTACGGTGCTGATATTAAGCGGGATCTATCTATTTTCCGATGGGCTTAGACAGGCGGTGCCGATTGGTCAATTTCCGTTTTATCTTATTTCTTTTCTAGCGCTCGGGATGATCATGAGCGGCATGTTTCCAGCAGCAGAGCCTGGTGCTCTTTATCGAAATAAGCTCGTCATCTGGCTCTATGTAGTTCTCATTTACGGGGGAGCTATTGCGTTTCTAACATTGTTTTCACGGCTGACGGATGGGAATGGCTTTATCCACTTTATCGTTCATCTGAGTGTAGCTTATCCGCTTGTGACGGCAACGGGGGCTGTGATCTTAGTAGTATTATGCCATCAATTGTGGAAACTTGAGTTAAGACGGTTAGGGAGAAAAGTTGATTATCATGTGTAGTTCGTGAATGGCTCGAAAAACAACTTAAACCGCTGAAGAGAGGGGGAGTGAAGTGAAGCTTCCTATTAAAATTGAACAAAACAGTCGGTCGCCAATCTATCATCAAATCGAAGAGCAAATTAAAGCATTAATCGTTTCAGGTCATTTAAATGAAGGGGATCCCCTTCCGTCGATCCGGGCATTGGCAAAGGAAACGGCATGTAGTGTCATTACGACAAGGCGAGCGTATCAAAACTTGGAACAGGAAGGGTACATCCGAACAACTCAAGGGAAAGGGACGTTTGTTGCAAAGGTTGGAGATGAAATAAAAGAACAGACAAAGTTCTCCACTGTCTATCATACACTTTCAATGGCAATTGAAACGGGGAGGCGTCATGATTACTCATTCGAGCAGTTGTTAGACATGGTGCATACGATCATTCAGCAACAAAAAGAAAAAGAAGGGAGAGGGGAAGAATGACATGGGGTTGCCATCACTTAATCAAAAAAGTGGACGCTTCTTTTAGCCTTGGTCCGATTTCCTTTACGCTTGAACCAGGGACGGTGACGGCGCTTGTTGGCGATAACGGTTCAGGGAAATCAACGTTTTTCCGCCTGTGGATGGATCTTATCAAAGCCAATCATGGAACGTGGGAGCGGAAGGAAGGTTGGAAGGAGGATACAGCTTATGTCCCGCAACAGCTAATTGGCATTGAGGCGTTTACACTTGAGGAGTTAGCTTATCTTTATGAAGGGGTGTATGTTAAATGGGATCAGAAAACATTTGAGCGGCTTGTGGAAAGCTTTTCTTTACTGATGAAAAAACCGCTTCATTCCCTTTCTGTCGGAATGCAAAAGAAAGCCCTATTTAGTATGGCCATTGCTCGAAAGCCAAACCTATTTCTCCTTGATGAACCATTTGCAGGAGTGGATATGGATGGACAAGAGCAAATGAAGGATGAATTGATTCGTTATTTAACCGGACATGAGCAAGCGACTGTGCTTTTCGCTACTCATTCTGCGCAAGAAGTGAAAGAATTAGCAGATTACTTGTTGGTGCTTCATCAAGGTCAAATGCTCGGTTTCTATGAAAAGGACCGGCTATTATCTTCATGGGGGCGCTTCTGGCTTGAAGGAAATGCATCATTAAAAATGAGGAAAACGTCGTATCTATGAAAATAGCAGGTACGAGAATAGAAATAATAACGAGCGATGCTCTTCGTTTTGAGGAACAAATAGCAGCTGCTGCTCTTGAGAAAGTGGAGACACAACCGCTCGAGCTACACGAAATTGTTCGCTTGCTGAAAAAAAGAAACGTATCTGTGTCCTAGTTCGTATTGAAAGAAAAAAGGAGAATGCTAATGAGTTTAACAATTGATGGGGTAACCAAAAAGTTTGGCACCTTTACGGCCGTGAATAATTTACACGTGTCTGTTCCAAAGGGAGAGATGTTCGGAATGCTCGGAGCAAACGGTGCCGGTAAGACGACAACGTTTCGTATGATTCTTGGGTTGCTTGAACCGACAGAAGGAACGATTCATTGGCGAGAACAACCTTTAACTTATAAACGGACGAACTGCATCGGCTATTTACCTGAAGAGCGAGGATTATATCCAAAGCTTACCGTCAAAGAGCAACTCAAGTACCTTGGACGGCTAAAAGGGATGAAAACTCAAGACATTCAAAAAGAAATGAAAATGTGGTTGGAGCGGTTTGAAGTACCTGAATATGAACATAAACGAGTCGAACAGCTTTCAAAAGGTAATCAACAAAAAATTCAATTCATTGCGTCTGTCCTTCATCGGCCAGAGTTACTCATTTTAGATGAACCGTTCTCTGGATTGGATCCTGTCAATGTAGAACTACTGAAAAAAGCCGTCATTGACTTGAAAAAAGAAGGAACGACAATTTTATTCTCGAGTCATCGAATGGAGCACGTGGAGGAATTGTGCCAGCATCTATGCATTTTGCATCGGGGTTCACCAGTCGTCGAAGGAAATTTGAAGAATATCAAAAGAAGCTTTGGTAAGAAAAACGTTATCATTCAAGGGGAGTTTGCGCTTGAACCCCTCGTCGACATTCCAGGTGTCCTACGCCATCAAGAGACAAGTGCAGGTGCAAAATTTCAGATAGCAAATGAAGAAACAGCAAAGCTTCTTTTTCAAGCAGTAGCGACAGCAGGGTTCGTGCAAAAATTCGAATTAGAGGAACCGAGCCTGCATGACATTTTTGTAGAGAAGGTAGGGACGCGATATGAATAATTTTTGGACGGTCGTTGGCCATTCCTATATGAACAAAGTGAAATCAAAAGTATTCGTCATCTCGACAGCGGTTACCCTCACCTTCGTGCTCTTGTTTGCCAATGTGGACTTGATTATCAATCTGTTTGAAGCGGGAGAGTCGAAGGAGCCAGCACATGTTGCTATCCTTGACGAAACGGGCGAATGGTATCCGGCGATTGCAGAGGTGCTGGACAGAGAACAATCAGCTATTGTGCTGACCTCTTTTACAGAGTCCGAGAAGGAGGGGCAAGAAGCTGTATCTTCTGGTCAGTTTGACGGAATGCTTGTGCTGAGGGAAGGGGCAGATGTACCGGAGGCAACATATTATTATCAGTCGGTTAATCAAGCCGTAACGGCCGAACTTCAGCATGGAATGCAAACAGTGAAAGAAGCACAGGCAACGGCTGATCTCGGTCTGTCTGACGAACAACTCCAGCAAATCTACGCCCCTGTTTCATTTACGACAGAACCTGTAGAGGAAGGGGAAGGTGCTGTTAAAACCGAAGAAGAGGTTGCTCAGGCTTCATTCCTTGTAGTGATCTTATTATTCGTTATCTATTTTTCAGTGATCATGTATTGCAGTATGATCGCCACCGAAGTGGCAACGGAAAAATCCTCCCGAGTGATGGAAATTTTGATTTCAAGTGTATCCCCTGTTACCCATATGTTCGGGAAAATTGTCGGTATTGCTCTTGTGGCACTCAGTCAATTTTTTCTCATTGTACTCATAGGAGGAGTGAATGCACTTCTTCGGATGTCAGCTGGAACAGGAGAAGGGTTAGGGGTGGTGAGTGATTTCGTATCGTTAGACGCATTACCTGTCGGACTAATGATGTACGCACTATTGTTTTACATTTTAAGCTACTTTTTATTTGCTACTCTTGCAGCCATGCTCGGTTCCATCGTCAGTCGCATTGAAGATGTAAACTCAGCGGTAGGCCCGATTAATTTCCTCGTCATCGTTGCGTTTTTTATCGCTATGTTTGGTATGAATGCACCAGAGTCATCGTTTGTCACGGTTACGTCATTCGTCCCGTTTTTCACACCGATGATTATGTTTTTGCGGGTGGGAATGCTTGATGTCCCGTTATGGGAAGTCGCCCTATCCATTGCCCTTTTAGTAGGAACGATCGGATTGTTTGCAATACTAGCTGCCCGTGTCTATCGAGGAGGGGTGCTATTATATGGGAATAGCTCTTCGTGGAAACATATAAAAACGGCGCTTGCTCTATCAAAACGAGAAAGATAGGCATCTAGTGGAAAAAGTTCAAAAATCATTTTTGAAACTGCCATAGAGTGTGGTATGATGAAAATACTTTGTGATAGAAAGGAGGCGAATGAGCGTGCTTGACGTCCTTTCAGAAATGGTGGCACTATCGTTGACAATTGCCCTAGCGGTAATGGTGATTACGGCTTTTACACCACTTTACTTTCGCACTGTAGATCGGCCATTTCGGTTAAATTGGCAGCGGAAGCAATTGGATTCGACGCATATGTCAAGTGATGTGTCCGCGTTCATTCGTCCTTTATCGGTTGTTCATCATCCGAAGGTTCACTCGATTAAGGATAAATCGTCAGCAGATGAAGAGGCTCCTTCTTTTATACTCGCTTGACAGAAAAAAGAACAACATCGGCTTAAAAGAAGGAGGATATTTGAATTATATGAAACGTCGTTTATTACTTTTCGCAGGGATTTTACTATTGGTAGCTTTAGCAGGTTGTAGTACAACGGATCCAATTACATCAGAATCGGAAGGAATTTGGAACCACTTTTTCGTATATCCGATGTCATGGCTAATTACAACGGTGGCGAACTTGCTAAACGGTAGCTACGGGCTTTCCATTATCATTGTCACCATCTTGATTCGTTTAGCTCTTTTACCTTTAACGTTAAAGCAGCAAAAAAGCATGCGTGCCATGCAAGTGATTCGCCCTGAAATGGAAGCCATTCAGAAAAAATATAAAGAGAAGGGATCAAAAGATCCGAAAGTACAGCAAGAAATGCAAAAGGAACTTCTTGGATTATATCAAAAGCATGGGGTAAACCCGATGGCAGGGTGTCTGCCTCTCTTTATCCAATTACCAATTCTCATGGCGTTCTATTTTGCGATTATGAGAACAGAGGAGATTCGTTATCATACGTTTTTATGGTTTGATCTAGGACAACCTGACTACATTTTGCCTTTTGTTGCTGGGATCACAACGTATTTTCAGTTTAAAATGACGATGAGCCATCAGCAACAGATGCAAAAGACGAATCCGTCCGATTCCGATAACCCAATGGCGAACATGATGCAAATGCAGATGAAAGTGATGCTTTATGTAATGCCGGTTATGATCATCATCGCGGGGCTATCCCTTCCATCGGCTCTTTCCCTATACTGGGTGATCGGGAACATCTTTATGATTATTCAAACGTACTTTATCGTCGTTAAAGCACCACCGTTAGAAGTCGAACAAACCAAGCAAAAATCATCGAAACCTAACAAAGCTTAAGGCCTGTGCCTTAAGCTTTTTTTATGAATGATCGGATGGTTGTTAGATGAAATAGTCATTCACCTATAGGTATGAGGATGAATAGCATAGAAAGAAAAAGAAGAGGAGGATGATGTCATGAATATGCAAATGCTTTGTCAACAGCACTTGCATCAAATGGTTCAAGTGAACACTCACCCGTACGGAACCTATAAAGGGTTTTTGGAACAGGTCGATCATGAAAATGTATCTTTGTTGGTGCCGATTGATGATAACGGTGATTATATGGAGATGGATAATGAAAGCTTATTTTATTCAATGAATGGCCAGGTACCACAGCAAATGATGGGAGCAAGGGGGGAAGAACGCTTTTACCCATATTATCCGTACCCTTATTTTTATCCATATCCTTATCCATTTTTTCCACGCCCGAGGCGCTGGGGACGACTCATTTTACCATTAGCTGCATTGACAGCTATCGCTGCCTTGTATTAAAGAAAGGTGAAAGAATAACAATAGAAGGTCGGAGCTGTCTCAAAAGTCTATCTTTTGAGGCAGCTCCTTTGCTTATTCGTTCGAAATGGCGACTTGGCGGACGCTTTCCGCGGGCAACGCTCCAGCTTCCTCGAGAACCCCACTCTCGGCGATCTTCCGCTGTTGCTTTTCCCGCAGGAGTCGCCGCCTGTCGCTCGTTTGACTCCCATTAACGCGCGAAAGAACATACAAAAAAATCGCCCAATCGTTTAAAATGAAGGTACCACTACCAAAATTCAAACGAAAGAAGGCGATTTTTTTGCGTAACCAAACGGCTACTTATCAGCAGTATACCATGAATCAACTCGTGCTTCCTATGGATTTTTCCGATCTCATTCCAGAGAACCATGTAGCACGTGTGGTGAATGACATGGTCGAATCGTTGGATGATCAGCTATTTGACGAGGTATACAAAGGGGGCGGTCGTCCTGCATATCACCCGAAAATGATGACGAAAATCCTATTGTACGGGTACACGCAAAAGTGGTTTTCGTGTCGTGCGATCGCCAAGGCTTTGACCGAACATCTTCCGATGATGTGGCTCGCCGCCAGACAGACACCCGACTTCCGGACGATTAATCGGTTTCGCTCGGAACGATTGAAACCGTTGATGGATACATTGTTTTCGGCATTGACGCATCTTCTGATCAAGGAAGGCTACGTCGATGGATCATCGTACTTTCTGGATGGGACGAAAATCGAAGCGAACGCCAATAAGTATACATTTGTTTGGAAAAAGAGCGTCCAAAAATATGAAGAGAAGCTTCAACTTAAGATCGATGAAATGCTTCAAGAAATCGAGAAGCAAGTGGAACTGGATCGCATCCAGATCCAACAGGAGACAAACGCAGAGGAAAAGCGTATCTCCAGTGAAGTGCTTCAAGCCGTCGCCCGATCCGTGGAACAGGAACTCATCAAAAGAGACGAACAGATCAAAGAAACGGCAGACCAGAAAGAGAAGCAAGCACAAAAACAAGCGCTCAAACCGCTCCGAAAGATCTATCGGACACTCACGACCGACACCTTGCCTCGGCTTCGGAAGTATGAAACGTCTTTTCGCCTCTTGGGGGAGCGGAATAGCTATTCGAAAACCGATCCAGATGCCACCTTTATGCGGATGAAAGACGATCACATGAAGAATGGGCAGTTAAAAGCAGGCTACAACTGGCAGATTGGGACTCAGGATCAGTTTATTCTTTTTTATACGGTCCATCCGAATCCTACTGACACCCGCTGCCTTCTTCCCCACGTGGAGGCTCTCAAAGAGAGCGGACTTCCTCTTCCGAAGACATTGATTGCCGATGCGGGCTATGGGAGTGAATCTAATTATGTGGCGATGGCAGACGAACTGTTTGAGACGCTCATTCCCTCCCATACATTCCGCCAAGAACAGAAACGTTCCTTTGCGAAGAAACGCTTTCATCCCTACAACTGGAGGTATGATGAGACGGACGATGTGTACTGGTGCCCAAATCAGCGGAAAGTCTCTTTTAAACGATACACCAAGCGGACCGATCCGTATGGGTATGCACGGGATTTTAAAGTCTATGAGTGTGAGTCATGTGAAGGATGTCCGTTGAAGCCGGAGTGTACGAAGGCCCGGGGAAATCGACAGGTACACTACAACCCGGTGTATGAGGAACTGAAAGCGAAGCAACATCAAAAACTGAAAAGCGAAGAAGGCCGAACGCTCTACCAAAAAAGAAAAACGGATGTGGAGAGCGTATTTGGTCATGTTAAACAAAACCTCGGCTTCCGAAGGCTACATCTTCGTGGCAAGGAAAGCGTGCACATCGAACTCGGGCTTGTGGCTCTTGCCCACAACCTAAGGAAACGAGCGACGGTGGATCGTCGCTCGAAGGAACTAAAGAATACAAATCAACACAAAAATCGGGAGAACCGCATCAAACGGTTCTCCCGATTTTATGTTTTAAGGTGCTTTTGGGACAGCTCCATTATGCAATGGACAAGCTATTGACGATGGCTGAAATTTGCTATACTACATAATAGATAGATAAAGGGCTCTCTTTAGTGAATTTTCTTCGAGATAAAGGGTGTTTTCCCAGGAAATAATATGGAATGAGACTTAAAAGCCGTGGTCGTTTCATGAAAAGTATGGGAAACCGATCAAAAAGTTTGAATTCGTTTATTCTCGGATTGAAAATCAGTTAAAATAATCGATAAGTATCGCTAGAAAGCGGTATAAAGGAGGATGCAAGATGTCGGAATATCTCGTGCATTTAGTAGAAGATGAAGCAAATCTTTCTGAAGTATTAAAAGCGTATCTTGAAAAAGAAGGATGGAGTGTGAGAGTGTTTACTGATGGAAATGCAGCACAAGAAGCCATTAGTGAACAACAGCCTCACTTATGGATACTAGATATTATGCTTCCGGGAACAGATGGTTATCAATTATTAAAGCAAATTAAAGAAAAAGGGGATACCCCTGTCATTTTCATCTCGGCTCGGGATCAAGACTTGGATCGGGTTTTAGGACTTGAGATGGGGAGTGACGATTATTTAGCTAAGCCTTTTCTGCCGCAAGAATTAATTATTCGAGCGAAAAAGCTTTTAAATCGTGTTTACGGTTCCTCGTCACAGGAGCAACGAAAGATCGAAATTAATCATTATGTCATTGATCCAGTGGGACGTACGGTCATCGATCAAGAAAATAATGATGAGTCTGTCGATTTGACAACAAAAGAGATGGATTTAATCTTGCTATTGACAGGAGACATCGGCAAAGCATTCTCTCGAGAGCGGATCATTGAGCATGTTTGGGGAGAAAATTATTTCGGCTCTGAGCGTGCGGTTGATGATGTCGTTCGGAGGGTGCGTAAGAAAATGCCGCGGATTCATTTAGAGACATTATATGGGTACGGGTACAGGGTTCTCTCTTCATGATTCGCGTCAATTTAACACAAAGGATTTGGCTTGCCTTTTCCTCACTCATCTTTCTCGTGGGACTGTCAATCATTATTATTTATCCTATTTCGATTAAAGGAACGATGACAGAAGAGACCTATCGTATGATCGAATTAGCGCAGGCACGTCAGGTGAACCCTTTGATTGATTATATGAATCCGCCGCGAAATGATGTCGATTTCCGAGAACGCCAAGAAGCCGATACGTTCGTTTACCACTTTCAAATTAATTCATCTCTCGGTGAATCTGCCTATGGAGATGTTCCACAGCCGACCGAGGTGTTACATGAAATGGCCCAAAAGGCGTTTAATCAAGAGCAGTCCAGAGGTCGTTACGAATTAAGCTATAATGGTGCAACGATTTTTTATGTGGTAACGAAATTTAACAGCTTTGGGCGAGAAGGCTATTTAATCTCTTACATGTGGGACACGTATCGCGATTCGATGGTCAACCGATTATGGGAACGACTGCTTTATATTTTATTGCTCTCAAGTGCCCTAAGTTTGTTGCCGGCCATTTGGTTAAAGCATTATTTGCGTCAGCCGCTCATTCTATTAGGAAACCGTCTCGAACAAATAGCTGATCGAAATTGGAAAGAGCCTTTCAAGTGGGAAGGCGACGAAGATTTTCAGAAGCTATCAAATCAATTTGAACGGATGCGGCAAAACCTTGTTCGCTATGACCAGTCACAGAAAACATTTATTCAGCACGCCTCTCATGAATTAAAGACGCCGATTATGGTTATTAAAAGCTATGCCCAATCAGTAAAAGATGGCATTTTACCAAAAGATTCGATTGAGAAGACAATGGATGTCATTTCGGAAGAAGCGAATCGTATGGAGCGTCGAGTGATTGACATGCTCTATTACACAAAGCTCGATTCGATTAAAGAGGAACGGGTGGAGCACTCGGTGTTTCTCTTTGGTAAAGTTGCGTTTACGATCGAAGAACGTTTTCGCATGCAGCGGGAAGATGTAAAAATAATTGTTGAAGGCGCAGATAAGAAAATATTTGGAGATGAAGAACAAATTGAAGTTCTTCTCGAAAATTTAATAGAAAACGCCTTACGTTATGCAAAAGATACCATTTGGATTCGAGCAACCGAAGATGCTGACTTGTTGAAAATTAGCGTTGAAAACAACGGCAAGCCCATTCCGGATGCAGATCTACCACAATTGTTTAATCCGTTTTATAAAGGAAACAAAGGGAAGTTTGGGCTCGGGCTTGCGATAGTTAAGCAAATTGCTGAACTCCACCAAGGAGAAGCGATCGTTGAAAATACGGGACAAGGTGTGAAATTTACGATCTCGATTCCTGCTGTGAAAGAGGAAAAAGAGAAGAAGCAGAAGAAAAGGCGAGATCGAAAAGTAACTAATGGAGAAGGAGTTCAAAAACGTTTAAAGTAGGGATGTTTAGATGACCCGTTCTGAACGAAAACCGTTGCTCATGCTGATGGTCAATATGTTTGTCGTCATGATGGGCATCGGCTTAGTTATTCCCATTCTACCTTATTATATTGAAGCATTCGGGGCATCGAGCGTTGAACTAGGATTGTTAATTGCCATCTTTTCATTCATGCAATTTTTGTTGGCCCCTTTTTGGGGAAGACTCTCTGATAAAGTGGGGCGAAAGCCGTTAATTGCGGTAGGTATGTTCGGCTTTGCTGTAGCAGAATTTATTTTTGCTTTTGCCACACAGTTCTGGATGTTGTTCGTGTCCCGAATACTTGCAGGGGCATTTGGTTCAGCGGTTATGCCAGCCGCGATGGCGTATGTGTCTGATCGGACGAGCGAAGAAAAACGAGGACATGGCATGGGGCTGCTTGGTGCGTCTATGGCTCTCGGAATTGTCGTCGGCCCAGGGATCGGTGGTTGGCTAGCAGAATTCAGCTTAGCGACACCATTTTTATTCGCTGGGTTTGCGGCTTCTTTCGCTGCCATATTCTCACTCTTATGGCTTCCTGAATCGTTACCGTTAGAAAAGCGTAAAACTGAAGTGGAACCTGTGAACCAATTTGTGCAAATGTGGCAGGCGGTCCGTAGTCCTATCGGTTTTTTGCTCTTTCTTGTGTTTGGGTTGAGCTTTGGACTAGCCAATTTTCAAACGATTTTTGGCATCTATGCCCTTCATCGCTTTCACTATAATCCGAGTGAAGTTGGATTCATCATGGTCCTCACAGGGATCGTAGGTGCGATCGCCCAAGGGAGTCTAGTAGGAAGATTAACTGAAAGATATGGAGAGGAAAAAGTAGTCCTTGGTTCTCTCAGTCTGAGCGGTATAGGGTTTTTAATCATGATGCTAGCATTTAATTATTGGACGGTTATTGCAACTACGTGCTTGTTCTTTTTAGGAAACTCGATTTTGCGCCCAGCCGTTCAATCTTTTCTATCAAAAATGGCAGAGGATCAGCAAGGAATGATCATGGGCTTGAATAACTCCTTTCTTAGTTTAGGAAACGTCGTAGGAGCCCTTCTAGCAGGTTTATTATTTGAGTGGAATATGTTTCTCCCTTACACCGTTGGCGCGTTCGTTATGTTTGCTAGTTTAGGTGCAACCTTTCGTTGGTTGTCAAAAAGAGCAAGTCAAGGGAAGCACCCTGAGAAGTCGAGCCCGTGATAGGTTCGGCTTTTTTCCAGTAAAGAATGAAGATCATTCGAAAGTTAAGTATAAGTGCTACTACAGCTTTGCTAAAGGATCCGGCTATCCCTGAGTTTTGTTTAGGAATGCCTAGATATGTGGTAGAGCTGTTCATCACTTTTATCGCTCGCATAGGGAAGGCTGTGAAAGAAGGACTATGCTATAATAATGATAAACTCGTAGGGAAACGAAGATTAGAGGTGAGGAACTGTTGAGCAGAGGCATTTTGTATTATCAAGTAGGGGAAGCGCTAGAAAGCTATTTTTTGATTAAATCGGCAACAAAGGCGGTTGCAAGCAACGGTAAGCCATTTTTGACGTTGATCCTAAGTGATCACACGGGGGAGATTGAGGCAAAGTTATGGGGCTGTTCTCCTGAAGATGAGGCGACGTTTGTGAGTGGGGCCATCGTTCATATTAGTGGACAACTATCCGAATACCGCGGCAGACAGCAACTGAAAATTGGGAGCATACGACCAACGACGGCGATGGACCAAGTGAAAGTATCTGATTTTGTTCGCTCTGCCCCCCTTTCGCCTGACGATATGTTGGAACAAATTACGCAGTACATCTTTGAAATGAAAAACCCGAAGATTCAACGAATGACACGTCACCTCTTAAAAAAGCATCAGACAGCCTTTTTAGAGTATCCAGCAGCCACAACCAATCATCACGAGTTTGTATCAGGGCTTGCGTATCACGTCGTTTGTATGTTGAATGTTGCGAAGTCTTTAGCCGCGCTTTATCCGACACTTGATACGGATCTGCTCTATGCTGGCATCATTTTGCATGACCTCGGAAAAGTAAAAGAGCTATCAGGGCCTATTGATACAACGTATACGATTGAAGGAAAATTACTCGGGCACATCTCCATTTTAGTCAATGAGATTGGGGAGACAGCCAATGAGCTCGGCATAGAAGGCGAGGAAGTGGTCATCCTTCAACACCTTGTTCTTGCCCATCATAGCAAGGGAGAGTGGGGAAGTCCAAAGCCACCGCTGATCCGTGAAGCTGAAATTTTACATATGATTGATAACATTGACGCCAAGATGAACATGATGGATTGTGCCTTGGAACGGGTACAACCAGGAGAGTTTTCAGAGCGAATCAAGGCAATGGACAATCGCTCTTTCTACAAACCGAATTTTCATGAACCCCCTTTAGATCTTTCATAGCATAACTTGTCTCTCCTTTTCATAGAATGTGAAAGAAATGAAAAGGAGGGGAAAAAGTTATGAGCACGCCACCTAATAATCGTCGTTTAGCTTTACTTCTTGTAGCTGTAATGGTAGTTATTTTTCTTCTCACCCAAACCCCTTTAGGCTCTTTTCTAGCTAGCAGTCCGTGGTGGGTCTACTTTGTGATTGCAGGTATTCTTTTAAGCGGCTATCTTTCGGTAAAATATACGATTGAGGATCGCAAAACGGATCAAGAATGGATTGAGAAGGAAGGAGAAGCGTTCTTAGAACGTGTTCGAGAAAAGCGAGCTGTCGAACAAAAAGAAGACTAAAAAGCGATCGATGGATCAGGCATTGGACAGTGAGTCTGATCCGTTTTTGTGTTATTTAGGAGTTGCACTCCAGGTAATTCCACACAAATGAACCGATTGTTCCATCAAAAAAAGGCACCTTCAGCCTAGCTGTAAAGGTGCCTTTCAAGTTCATTACGATTCGTCTTCCTCTTCAGCGTTTTCATCAGCATCCTCTGCCTGGTCTTCTGCTTCGTCGCTCGCGTCCTCACCGTCTATTTCAGGTGTATCTTCTACAGGAGGAGCATCCGGTAGGTCAAAAAGTCCTTCAAATTGATCATCAAGAACGTTAATATCTGCTTGGGCAAGCAAGTCACGTAACACTTCCTCTTGGGTACGGGAACGTTCTCTCATGAGGGTGTCATGAATTTTTTCTTCTAGTTCTTCATAAGAGTCCTTGCGATCGGTAACTAAAATAATGTGGTATCCATACGTGGACTCTACTGGTTCACTAACCTCATCGATCTCCATGTTAAAGGCCGCTTCCTCAAACTCAGGGACCATGTCTCCTTTACCAAAGAAGCCAAGATCACCGTTGTTCGCTTCAGCGCTAGGATCAACAGAATATTCACTTGCCAATTCTGCAAAATCATCACCTGCTTCAAGGCGATCAAGCACTTCCTCGGCCGTCTCTTCATCTTCGACTAAAATGTGGCTCGCTTCCACTTCGATCAAAGAGTCACGATTCTCATCAAAGTATGCTTGTTTTTCCTCATCTGTGATTTCAACACCTTCAACCGCTAGTTTCTCAAGGACTAAAGGTGGTAGAATATACTCATTTACGAACTCCTCTTTGTTTTCGACGGTGATGCCAAATTGGTTGCTTAATGCATCAAGCATTTCATCGTCAGTTTCTACCCCGATTTGGCTTTTGAATGTTTCGAGTTCTTCATCAATCTCTTCCTGTGGGATTTCCACTGAGTCTGCTGCTTGGGAAATTAAATGTCTTTGAACAAGTTCTTGAAGAATAGCCTCTCCATAGCGTTCTTTTAACATGTCGACGAATTCAGCATCAGAAATTTCGTGTCCATCGACTTCGACAACGGCTTGGCCACTAGAGCCTGCGTCATCGTTATTGCATGCACCTAAAATCATCATGCAAGCTAGTCCAGCAATTAATAAATGGCGTTTTTTCATCGTTTTCCACTCCCTCATTATCAAAAACAAATTGAAGTAAGTTCCTTTTTTTCATAAGGTGTACAGACCTAACTATAGCACAAATTGCCCCAAAGAAAAAAGGGTTCATTTGACGCAACTTTTCTAGAGAAAAGGAAAGGTTAGGTTGTTGTTTCATAATTAGGTCAGCTGCCCAGTACGTCTCTATTTCGCCTGCATACGATAAGGTAACAAAGCTCAGAGGAGGTGTTAGCATGTCTGGCGCTTACCACGGTGGATTCGCGTTAATCGTTGTGCTGTTCATCCTTTTAGTAATTGTCGGAGCAGCTTGGTATTACTAACAAACACGCCTCTTACTGAAGTTGACTAGATAAAAGGAGGAGCTTCTGAAAATGAGTGTACCTCATCATGGTGGATTTGCGTTAATTGTTGTGTTGTTTATATTATTAGTCATCATTGGAGCAGCATGGGTGTGCTAATGATAAAAGATAAAAGAGGCTGGGACAAAACTAGCCAAAAATAGTAAGTAAAAAGGTTCCAAGCAAATAATAAGTGCTTGGAACCTTTTTTGTGGAGTTTTTCTTATTTCCTGGCCCTATGGCACCGTTCGTGGCCGTGTACTTTCTCAAGTTCACGGCCATAAATGCAAACCCCAATTCATTTTTCACTTTATCTTTGCCTCTGACGGACATTCGAGTGAAACCCAAATTAGCCTTCAGAAAACCGAACACTGGTTCTACTTCAACTTTTCGTTTCCTGTAAATTTCACCAGTTTTCTCGTCTGAAAGCTTCATACGTATATTTTCTTTTTGAGATTCCCACTTTTCATTAATGTAGACTTTTCGATTGTTGCCTTCTTTTGCTTTCGTGCACAGTTCGCGGAATGGACAGCCTGAACAATCTTCACATTCGTACACTTTAAATTCCCGTGTGAATCCGTACCTGTCTGTTCGTTTGGACTGATGGCTAAACCATACTTTTTGACCATTTGGACATCGGAAAGCGTCCTCTTCCTCATTATAATCCCAATTGTCTACATGAAAAGCATTGTCTTTGTGTTTCCTTTTCTTTTCCTTTCGATACTGATTGTATGTAATAAGTGGCGTTCGATTTCGATTCTCAATGATTTCTTCATAGTTCTGTTCGCTTCCGTATCCTGCATCTGCAACGATATATTCTGGTAATTCGAAGAAATCTTCTATCGTTTGAAGAAATGGAATCAAGGTGCGTGTATCTGTTGGATTTGGAAAAACATCGTAAGCGAGTGCGTATTGACCTTCTGTCGCAAGTTGTACATTATAACCAGCTTTCAATTGACCGTTCTTCATGTAATCGTCCTTCATCCGCATAAACGTCGCATCAGGATCAGTTTTTGAATAGCTATTGCGTTCGCCGAAAGTCTCCATATCTTTTTGATACTTTTGTTTACGAGCAATGAAATCCATGAACTGCTTACGAGCTTGTTTTGGTGCTTTACGTTCAGCGCGAATGTTCTTCCGTTCACTGCCGACCTCACAAGCTTCAATTTTTTTATCATATTCGCTGACTGTTTCGTCTAACTTTTTGACCACTTCTTCCATTTCTTTAACGGTTAGTTCTTCTTTACTTTCTCGTTCTATCGCTGGGATAATTTCCTTTTCCAATAATTCATCATACAGTTGGTTGGACTTTTCTATTAATTTTTCACTATATTGTTCGACGGATTTTCTCCATACAAAGGTAAATTTGTTTGCGTTCGCTTCAATCTTCGTACCATCAATAAAAATTGCTTCTTCTTCAATCAACTCCTTTTCCACGAGTTGATTACGGAATTGGACAAAACATTCGCGCAGTAATTTTTCAATAAGTGGATTGGAACGGAAACGATTAATCGTCCGATAGCTCGGCTCATTTCCTTGGGCTAACCACATCATCCGAATACTGTCTTGGAGCAACGCTTCTATCTTACGACCAGAAAACACAGATTGTGTATACCCACACAAAATAACTTTTAACATCATACGAGGATGATAGGCAGGACGTCCAGTTTGGCGTAAGAAATCTTTGAATGCTTCCTCTGGTATGCTCTCTACAAGGTCATTAATCGCAAAAGCAATATCATTTTCTTGTAATTTTATTTCTAAATCTAGCGGCAAAACAATTTGATTCATGGTATACTGTTTAAACATAAGGACACCTCCAAAAATTATTGTTTAGTCACTTTAATTTTATCAAAAGGTGTCCTTTTGGTTTACACAAAATACGAATAAAAAGGCGTGAAGCCTACACTTTTTAGTGTAAGCTCCTACGCCTTATTTTTTTATTTCCTGGGGTTTTGTCCCAGCCCCTTTTATCTTTGTCGAGAGAGGAAAAAAGGAGGTCGCTTCGAAACATGCACCTCTTTCTTCCTCTTAAGGGTTTCTACCCGAGGGATGCTATTATGTGAACAGTACCTTTACATACGTAGACGTTAATAAGATGGTCATTAAAATATTGATCGTTCGGAAGACTTTCGGCTGTTTTTCAACCGGAATTTCCTTTTGATTGCAAAGAGCATCTGTTAACGTGTTAATTAAATATAAAATAAATAATGCAAAAATCACAAAAAAGGAGACCATTCCTCTTCCTCCAATTCCTAGGGTCATATTGATACTGTACCAAATGATTGAGAAAAAAGATAGGAGATTGAGAGAATTTATCATCTACTTCCTAGGGGCATAACAATAAGTTGACCTAAGAAAGACAGCAAATCATACTTAAGAAGAAGGGAAAGGCAACAGTACTTTTTAGTTGGGCGATCGTAGAATGGAAGAGGGGGAGTATACATGTTTCGCACTAAAGGGACCTTTTCTTGGAAACTGGGCTTTTTTATTCTATTAGCTCTGCTTACACTCATTTTTGCAACTGTGCTCGCTTTTTTGTTCCGTTTGTCATGGAGCAGTGAACCTTATCATTTTGAGGATGCAGAAGAAATGAAAGGTGAAGCGAGCTTTACGATTACGACAGATCGTGATCGCCTAAACCGCTTAATGGAAGTGGAAATTGCCAACTTAATAGAAGATGGGGAGCCGCCGTATCGTGTAGTATTGACAGACGAGCACGTTGAATTTCAGGCAAATATGCAGTTGTTAGGGTTCCAGGCGCCAATCACCATTCAACTGTTACCTACCGTCGCGCAAAATGGGGATCTCGTGTTAGAAGTGGATTCCTTCTCGTTAGGCGGGATCCAACTGCCGATTGAGCACATCTTGCAATGGATGAGTCAAATGGAAGATATTCCAGAGTGGGTCGTTTTTTATCCGAAGGAACGTCTTGTTGTAGCCGAAGTAACGACTCTTCAGGTAGATGAGCGGTTATCGTTTCGTTTTCGTACGTTTGATTTATACAGTGATCAAATCGAAGCGGAGATGATTGTTCACCCGTAACCATAAAAAAGAGGTTACCAATTTAGCTTTTGGTAACCTCTTTTTTGACGTTAAGAAGCTTTTAGCATGAGGTTCTTCTCAAGTTCTTCAGTCATTGAGTTAGCCCACATGGCGAATGAGAATATGAAAGCCCGTTCGATGGTTTTCAATCAACGAAGCCTTTGGTGCTTTCACCACTTGTAGGGCATAGACGATATCATAAACAGCAAGTCCGAGGTTGATAGCTGTTAAAATGGCGAATAGATGCAAGCCTTGTGGGAACAGCAGCACACTTATTGAACAGATAATCGTGATGACAACCCCAGGGAAAAGCAAAGAAAAGAGAAATAAATTTTTTGATAACGGGTCTTTTGTTTTAATGTTTAGAAAAGGTAAGAAGCCTTTGTTATTTCGTTCAATTATAAGTCGTTGGCCACATACCCACAGCGGGAAGATGTGGAGCAGCTTGTGTAATCCGATGACTCCAATCGCTCCTACAATATATAAATAGGGACCAAACCCTAGATATGGTGGCACTTTTATCAATGAGCTTAACACTAAATAGTAGACGAGAAACGTCATTAGCATCGTCGTTGCTGAAATCATGGCTAATCGCAACGTCCCATAGTCCCGTTCAATGTTAATGGATTTCCAGCAATTCATTGTTGTCTCCCTCCCAGTCTACCTAGATAATTTACGACGATTTTTCATGGAATGCAATAGGTATGACAAAAAAAATGTAATTTCGACAATTGCAAAAAAAAAACAGAAAGCAGGAAGGAGTTTCCTGTTTTCTGTTTAATGTATTATGATCAAGACCAACGGATCATTTTCTGCAGGTACGTGATTGGCTAAACGGTTGATCTTGTTTCACTATCGACAGCTTTAAGCTTTCCATCCTCTTCAATAAAGCCGTCTTCTAGTCGGGTGAGCGCAGTTTCGAACATGTCAATAAAATCAGGCCCATAAACATGGCGCACGATGCTCAACAGCTCGGAAAATTCAGGGAACTTTCCATAAAGGTCTTTGATTGGCAATGCCCCACCATACACACTGTAAGTGGACGGTTTATACGCTTCTAAAGTTTCGAGAAACAACTCTCTACCTTGTTCTGTTAAATCAACATACGTGTTTCGCTTATCATGCTCACGTTTTGAAAACGTTAAGAGGCCGCGTTCCTCTAATTTTTTTGAAAAGTTAAATGCTGTTGACACATGCATGACACCAAATTTAGCAATGTCCGAAATGGAAGCTCCATCAAGGTGATAGGTGATCCAAAGGATATGGTGCTCATTGATGTTCAAGTTAAACGGTTTAATCCATGTTTGCCAATCTTTCTCGACAGACTTCCACAACGCTTTGCTGAGCTGAGCAAACTTATGACTAAAGATGATCGACTGTTTTAAGGAGTAAGCTGTTTGTTGCTCCATGGTTCTCCTCCCATACTCGAAAATTCTGTCTTCTCTCTTTATCTTGTCTTTTAGGAAAGCTTCATCATTTTAGAAAATTATTTTCGGATACTTTTATGATTTCTATTATAGCAAAAATAAAAAGGATTTAAATAATTTTTTAAAAAATTCTAAATTCTATTCATTGGCATAATACAGATCAAAAGAAAGCAGCTACGAGGAGCTGCTTCACCTTATTTGACGATGTAAAGGATCAAAGTGATGTTCTGGCTATTGCTCCGTTCTCACGGAAACAGCCTTTTGTAACTGCTCAATATCATCCTTGAGCTTTTGCAAGGAAGGGTCCACGTCTTCTTTCCATTGGTCAAGAGACGTTTTGATTTCAGGCCCAACGGTTTTCAACGCTTCAGAAGTTATCTTGGAAGTTTTGTTTATTCTATCCTTTAATTGGATTCCGTCATGCTTCATTTGCTCTAGTGATTGCTGCAAGGAACGACCTTTTGCCTTACACTTTTTCTGCAGTTCTTTACCTGATGTAGGTGCAATCAACAACGTTGCAATACTAGCGAGGATAGCCCCTGTCAGGGCGCCGTAAAAAAATGGCCTAATCTTCACGAAACAACACCTCACTTAAATTAGAGTCATGAATTCCCTTATGTTCACATATAAGTGATAGGAAAAAGGAGGAAAATCACATGGACGCGCTCATTTTATTTCTTTTTTCTGTTTCGCTTTTATCTATATATGCCTTTTTACACACCTTGTATTTAATCGCAAAAGATAAGAAGCAACGAGAGCAGTGGAAAGTAAGGGCATGGATCGTACTATTCGTCTTTCTTACGAGTGGAGCGTGTGCCTACTTTCTCATCCAGCTGAGATTTTCCTAAGACGGTCTAGCGGTGCGTTTGATAAAACGAATGCATGAAGTCAGCCAACGCTTCACAGGCTTCTACTGGTACGCCATTATAAATGGAAGCGCGACATCCACCGACTGAACGATGTCCATTTAAGCCGACAAACCCTTTTTCTTTTGCTTCTGATAAAAACTGTTGGGTCAGCTCTTCGGTAGGCAGTGTAAAGGTCACGTTCATTAAAGATCGGCTCTCTTTAGTCGCATGCCCTTTGTAGAACTGTTCGCTTTCATCAATCGCACCATAGATGAGGTTGGCTTTTGTCTGATTTCGTTCAGCAATCTGCTCGGTTCCACCGATGTTTTTCAACCATTGAAGTACTTCTTTTAACATATAAATACCAAAGGTTGGTGGCGTGTTGTATAGCGACTGTTTCTCCGCATGTGTTTGATAACGGAGCATGGTTGGGACGTGATCAACGTTTCGCTTTAGCAATTCCTTGCGAATAATAACGACTGTTACACCAGATGGACCGAGATTCTTTTGCGCTCCAGCGTAAATCAGATCAAAATTTTTGACTGGAAGCGGCCGTGATAAAATATCACTAGACATATCCACAATAAGAGGTGCATGGCTAACGGATGGAAATGTGTGCCATTGCGTGCCGAAAATCGTATTGTTTGATGTCAAATGAACATAGCTGTCATGCTCATTGTACTGAAGCGATGATATATCAGGGATAAACGTATAGTTTGATTCCTTTGCTGAACCAGCGATAGCAGTTTTTCCGATAAACTTCGCTTCTTTTAATGCTTTTTCAGACCAAGAACCGGTTAGAATATAGTTGGCAACCTTTCCCTCATCTAAAAAATTCAGTGGAATCATCGCAAATTGGAGGCTGGCCCCTCCTTGTAAAAACAGAACATCATAATCTTCAGGGATGTTTAATAAATCACGTAATAAATGAGCTGCTGTATGATGAACGTTTTCGTACTCTTTGCTCCGATGGCTTAACTCCATTACCGACATGCCCGTGTTTTCAAAGTCCAACAACTCGCTTTGGGCTTTTTCAAGAACCTCCGTCGGTAAAGCTGATGGACCAGCATTGAAATTGTATGCTCGCTTCACGCTCTCCACTCCTTTAACTCTTTCCCCTATTAAAGATTATATTTTATGTTTTATATCGTAACATGAATCATTCATTACGCCCACTAGAATTTTTTCATTCCGATAAATGAAATAAAAAAGGGAGGGAAAGGATGTCTTTCCTATTACAGATGTTCACGTATGGATGAGGATAATACTTGTAGATCATCTCCCGAATATTGACTACTATGATCTTTCCAAACAGCCCCATATCCGTCTCCTTCACCATATCGTGGAAGAAGATGAAGATGATAATGGAAAACCGTTTGTCCAGCCGCCTCCCCGTTATTATTGACAATATTCATTCCAATGGGTTGAAAGGCATCATTAATCGCGCGGCTAATTTTTGGTACCGCTGCAAATAGTGAGCTGGCTATTTCTTCAGATAGCTCAAACACATTCCGCTTATGTACTTTAGGAATGACGAGCGTATGACCTTTTGTAACTTGGCTAATATCGAGAAAGGCATAGACGTGGTCGTCCTCATATACGGTTGCAGAAGGAATTTCTCCGGCAATGATCTTGCAAAAAATACAATTTGGATCGTGGCTCATTGTGCACACACCCTCCCATGTTTGTTTCTTTTAGAATAACGATAGAAGGAAAAGGTTTCAAGTCGTCCTTCAGTATCCTAAGATTGGACGAGCGGTAACATTCACAATATTGTAATGTTAAGAGTGGGGGGGGACGTGCTATAATGCTTAAAGATGCTAGAAAAAAGAGGTGACATACGGATGAAACGTTTACCGATGTTATTCATAACAGCGAGCTTAGGCTTTGCCCTTGTTGGCTGTCAAACTGATGACCATTCAGAGTATTCACAAGTTGACCATTCCTTGATGATGGGAGATATTCAGGAAGAAACGTCTTCTAAGGATGTTTTACCTGTCTTTTTAGATGAGTATGCTGAAGTCATTCAAACCATATATGCCGAAGTCCCTTATTACAGAGAGCTACTCGAGACGATGCCCTGTTATTGTGGCTGCGGGGAATCTGTAGGCCACCGTAGCAGCTATGATTGCTTTGTAGCAGAGCATTCGGACGATGGGCCGTTCACGTGGGATGACCACGGGGCTAAATGTGGTGTTTGTCTAGAGATAGCGAATACTGCGATGCATCTCTTAGACGAAGGCAAGGATCCCGAAGACATTCGCAACCTGATCGATGAACAATATAAAGATGGATATGCACCGCCTACCGATACACCGATGCCAGGGGACAAAATCTAAAGAAGGTTTTGTCTTTTTTCTTTCTCAACATTAGCAATGATCTAAGTTTTTTTGATTAGAGTGTTGAAAGAAGCGATGTGACATTCTATAAAAAAGAAAAAGAAGTAGTCAACGAAAGGAAGGATTTGGTACGATGATATATGAAGGAGGTAAGGGAAATGGAAGAAAGAGTCGTTGTGGAAGGATTAACTGGAGGGTATCGCCCGAACAAACCAGTGCTTCACGATCTTCATTTAAAAATCCGTGCTAATGAACTTGTCGGATTGATTGGATTAAATGGGGCGGGGAAGAGCACCACAATTAAACATATTCTCGGTCTCATGGAACCACATAAAGGGTCTGTTATGATTAATGGAAATACAATCACGACAGATCGTGAAACCTATCGTCGCTCTCTTGCGTACATACCAGAAACACCAATTTTATATGAGGAACTCACGTTGTGGGAACATATGGAGCTTACTGCACTTGCTTACGGAATTGAGCGGAAGCCCTTTGAGGAACGATCTAAGTTGCTGTTAGATGAGTTCCGAATGACAAAAATGAAACATTGGTATCCGAGTCATTTTTCAAAGGGGATGCGGCAAAAGGTAATGATCATTTGCGCCTTTTTAATTGATCCTCCAGTGTACATTGTCGATGAACCTATTGTTGGATTGGACCCGATCGGTATTCAGTCATTTTTACAATTGCTTGCAACAAAAAAGAAAAACGGTGCAGCAGTGTTAATGTCTACTCATATTTTGGCGACAGCTGAACGGTATTGTGATCGATTTATTATATTAAATAGAGGTCGAATCGTTCTTGAAGGGACATTGGAGTCAATGAGAGCCGAATTGAACATGCCAGATGCCACGCTTGATGATATTTATATCGAGATGACAAAGGAAGAGAGCCAATGACAGAAGGCATTCAATTATGGAAAAAACGAGCGGTTGGCTATTGGACGGAAGCGAGCCGATATTTACGACTAATCGCGAACAGTGGTTTTTTGTTTACGCTCTATCTCCTCTTCATCATTGGTAGCTACTATTATAGCGTACTTCTGAAATGGCTCCCGCCTACGTTTCCGGCGGTACCGTTGTTTGTTGTCGTGTTTACAGTGCTGCTCACCCGAGGTTCCGTTCGTACGTTTCTTAAAGAAGGAGATACTGTCTTTCTCCTCGCATATGAAGCGAGACTCGATGACTATTTTCGTCGCTCCATTGTCTATTCGTTTTTTATGCAAGCCGGTTTAATGAGCCTCGTGTTTCTTCTTCTTGGGCCAATGATTTTTCAATATTTACAGCTCGGAAGTGGGAGCTTTTGGACGATCTTGCTTGCATTGCTTGCTATTAAGTTCCTAAACTTGTTAATGAACTGGGAAGAACAGCGATTACCGGCGCGTGTGTATCGCATTCAGCATATGTGCCTTAGAATGATCATTAACGGGGTGTTCACGTTTTTATTGTTTGTCCAAGCCCAGCTCTTTCTTGTTGCAGCGATCATCATTTTAATGGTCGTCGTATACTGGATGTATTACAGAGGATTTGCTAGCAAGCACAGCTTAAAATGGGATCACCTTGTGGAAGAGGAGCAACGAATGGTGACATTATTTTATCGTGTCGCTAACATGTTTGCCGATGTACCGAAGCTCAAACAGAGGGTAAAGGCTAGACGTTATGCGAAAGGTTTTGCTCGCTTCTTATCAGGAAATGACAAAGGGACGTATGAATATTTGTTCGCTCGTTCATTTGTTCGTTCCAATGATTATTTCGGTATCTACCTACGCCTTACGATCGTGGCGATGATTTTAATGGCTGGATTACCTGGCGGATGGTTGAAGCTGGTGGTTAATCTGCTCTTTGTCTATATCGTCGCTTTGCAACTATCCACTTTGAGTAACCATTACAAAACCAATCAAATGGTTGATTTGTATCCGGTTCACGGTGATGAGCGCTCTGGTGCGTTTTCCTTCGTCCTGTTTCGCTTACTCATCATTCATGTTCTCGTCAGCGGACTCGTGTTAATCATGACAACGACGATTTCCTATGGACTTCTTGGCCTCACCATTGGGCTTGGTTTTAGTTACATGTACAGTCATCGTTTGGTCCATCGACAAAAGAAATTCGCATAAAAGGAGAGATGGCTGCATGGAATGGGTATTGAATAGGGGAAAGAGGGTGATGACTTGACGACCTACGAAGAACAAATCCAAGAAGAGTTGTCGCGCTGGAAACGGAAAATGCTGAAACGCCCATCAATGACAGGTCGGTACGCCAAAAAGGTACAAGGGAAATTAAATGAACTAGTACCGAATAAAGTTCATGAGGTTGTCTCCACAAGTGTGCGCAATATGGTGCAAGCCACGATTATTGGATCAGATTTTACGGCAAAATACCGTCCTGTTTTGGAAGGCTCGCTTGAGGAACGAGAGACGCGGATTGATGAAGTGATTGCGAAGTATAAAAAAACGGCAGCTGCAGAAGGCGCTGGAACTGGAGCGGGTGGTATTCTACTCGGACTTGCAGACTTTCCTTTGTTGCTCGGAATCAAAATGAATCTGTTGTTTGAGGTCGCTTCCAACTATGGATTCGATGTTCGAGATTACCGAGAGCGACTGTTCTTGCTTCACGTGTTTCAGTTAGCTTTTTCAAAGGATGAGAAGCGCCGGCTAGTGTTTGAGCGAGTGGAAGTGTGGGAAGAGACGCTTGATCAATTCCCAAATCGAAAAGAATATTTAAAAGAGGTTGATTGGAAAACGTTCCAGCTTGAGTACAGGGATTATATTGATTTGCCGAAAATGCTTCAACTGATCCCTGGGTTCGGTGCCATCGTCGGTGCGACCGCCAATTACCGCTTTTTAGATCTGTTAGGCGAAACCGCAAAGCAATGCTATCGAATGCGATTGCTCCATGAGCACTCCTTACAGAAACAATAAACTTTATCCACATGAAAGAGGCTTTTCAGATGAGGTACGACCTCGGCTGAAATGCCTCTTTTTTTACTATAGGTTTTGCCACAAGCTATATACCGAATGGATTGAATCGTGCTAAATACGCGGCGATTGTTGAAAATTGTCCTGTGAACAGGAGAACCCCTAGCGCTACCATAACGACACCGCTCCCTTTTTGAATCGTTGGTAACCATTTGTTCAGCTTGCGAACTTTATGCAAGGAACGGGACCAGAGAAGAGCGACAAGAAAAAATGGAATCGCGAGCCCCATGGAGTAAACAAACAACATGCTCATCCCAGACCACATCGTATTTGCGTCTCCAGCTAGTATAAGAATGGCACCTAATACAAGCCCGATACAAGGCGTCCATCCTGTAGCAAATAAAAACCCGATTAATACGGAGTTGGCAAAGCTGGCTGATTGCCGTGGTTTTGCTTGCAACCTTTTTTCACTAAGCAACATCCGAATCGAAATAACTCCCATCATCTGTAAGCCAAAAACGGTTATGATAATTCCACCGATTTGTTCAAATAATTGCCGGTTTCCCCAAAAAAGTTGGCCGATAAAGGTGGATGAGGCTCCTAGAAAGATAAAGATCGATGTAAAGCCGAGAATAAACCCAAGGCTACGCATTAAAATGAGCTTGCGATCAGCCGTAATCTCGTTCCCCGAAATTTGCGTACCGGTCAGTTGAGCTAAATAAACGGGCACGAGTGGGAAAACACACGGCGATAAAAAAGAAACCACTCCTGCAAAAAAAGCAAGCCATATTGTTACTTCAACCATTCTTGTTCACCTCCAGACATGCCTAACACCAAGCTATGTTTCAATCGTACTACATATTCTATCATCTTTTCTTATTATATCGAAAGTTTGTACCCTCGGCTTGCGGCAAGGAAAACGTTCATAAAAAGGACATAGGTCTGACGAGAGACTCAGACTCAAGGCGGAGAGAAAAACATTCTCTAGAGCGTTATCACCAATCCTTTCTTTTCCTAAACTAAATATAGTAAAAGCGGTAGTGTCAAAAGTTCTATGAAAAACTAGCACGGTTCATACTACCTACCATTTATTAGGTGGAAATGCCACGCTATCGCTCTTGACAAACACACCAATGGTTTATTCAGAGGTCAATCAAGGGCGAAGGGAACAAAAGAAGGCATGCTAAATAAACCCTTGACTTTTTCCATTTTAAACCATTGGCAAGTTCGGTTTGTCAAGAGTTCGCTTCGCCGATAGCTGAATAGGGCTCAGCTAAACAAAAGTTAGGCTGACTGTTGTTGAATCCAGTCTTGAGCTAATCCAATAAGGGCTGTCCACCTCGCTGGCATGGTTGGTAGCTTTTCTAATTCTGGAATTGTTACTGGCACTTTCCCTTCGAGTGAAGAATGTGGACGTAAGAAGTTAAAGTAAGCCACAAACAATGTCACAAAAGAAACAGATCCTTGTTCAGAACCAAAGCCGTGCGTCGATCGATAATTCCCTTTAAACGTGCGATTTAGTCTCTCGATGATTTGCTTGAGAGGTCGATACTCTCTAGAGACATCGTCTTCATTTGTTAGCCCGATGACCTGTTTTACGTCAAACGATATGTGGTTCTCTGCGAAGAAATGCTGTGC